>NHDV01000022.1 GCA_002167525.1 Flavobacteriaceae bacterium TMED68 | reverse complement strand
TAACTGGCAGAATAATCAGAATTTTAGAAAAGAAAATCCAAAATTTGTAAAAGAAATGGAAAAAATGAACTCAGAAATTGATTATTCTGAGGTTGCTCCNGTTAAAAAATTTATGAGGCTTTTAGTTAAGCAATGGTAAAATANTCTNTTATTAAANAATNATTANCCCCCAAATTCTGGGGGTTTTTTTATATTTANNTNTGACANAAAATTACTCTCTCGTAACAGGNGCTAGTTCAGGAATTGGTCTTGANATTTCAAAATANTTAGCTTCTAAAAAGCANAACTTAATATTAACTGCTAGAAACGAACNAAAGCTAAAAGATATTTCANNAGAANTNANCNACNNCTNTAAAATAAAATGTNATTANATAAGNTGTGATTTNTCAAAGATNGAATCTCCAAAAGAAATTTATGATTNTTGTAANTCAAAAAATTATAATATAAATGTTCTNGTAAACAANGCTGGGTTTGCATTACCCNATTCTTTTGAAAAAACANCAATGNAAGATGANGAGAGNTTTTTAAGAGTTCTTTCAACTTCTGTTATTTCATTGACCAAAATATTTATAAACGATATGATTNNAAATAANGATGGNAAAATCATGATAGTTTCNTCTGTTGCNGCTTATGCTCCTCCNTCAAAAATTCAAGTTCTTTACGGTCCAGTNAAAACATTNATGAATAGGTTTAGTGAAGCNTTNAATTTAAGCTANAATAATATCGGAATTACATGTACNGCATTATGNCCTGGATATACAGTGACTAATTTNCATACTGCAAGCGGAGTACAAGATGAAATGGATAGNGTTCCTAAGNTTTTAAAGAAATCTGCAAAAAGAATTGCTATCGANGGNGTTGANGGCATGTTAAAAGGNAAGAAAATTGTTNTTCCNACTAANACATGGAAAGTAATAGTNTTTCTTNTNAAAATTGTACCTAAATCTNTTTTNGATTTTCTGAGCTCAATTATGGCTCCNGGAAGATATGANGATTAAAAATCTACNTCTGGTATNGATGATCCNTGAGGATCAATNGTTTTTGCNTTNACCATNAATTTAACTTTTCTAAAAAATTCAGGTGAGTTAATNTGTTCTATTTCTTCNGCTATNTCATGAACTTCGTTTGANNTGAANCCCATAACATCAACAAGAAAAGATTCAATAAGNCTGTGTTTAGCAACAATTTTTTTNGAAAGGTTATTCCCTTTTTTTGTNAGAAGAATAGGTTTGTATGGGCCTGTNNTNACNAGCCCCATACTCACNAATTTTTTTAACATATTTGAAACAGAAGATTTTGAAACANCTAATTTTAAACTTAATTGGCTAACAGAAACTTTTTCATCTGATTCTACTANCTTATAAATTTCTTTTAGGTAATGTTCCTTTTCTTTAGTTTTTTTCAAATCTGTCTGNGTTCATTACTTTGTTCCATGNTTGAACNAAATCATTAACAAATTTTTCTTTGTTATCATCTTGNGCATATAATTCAGCNTAAGATCTCAAAATTGAATTCGAACCAAAAACTAAGTCAACTGCAGATGCAGACCACTTNAAATTTCCTGAAGATCTGTCCTTAACTTCATANTTGTTATNCCCAACAATGTGCCATGTATTGTTCATGTCTGTTAGATTAACAAAAAAGTCATTCGATAAAACTCCTAGTCGATNACTAAATAGCCCCTGATCATTTCCNATATGATTTGCGCCTAGTACACGCATTCCTCCAATTAAGACAGTCATCTCNGGCGCTGTTAAGCCTAAAAGNTGTGCNTGATCAACCATTAATTCTTCTGCANTAGCGATTGNNTCATTACTNCACCAGTTTCTAAAAGCATCAGCTGCAGGTTCAAGATTAGAAAAAGATTCTTCATCTGTCATATCCTNAGTTGCATCNCCTCTACCTTTATGAAATNGCACTTCAATTTCAAAACCAGCAGANTGAGCAGCTTCTTCAACAGCGGNGTTTCCTGCTAAAATAATTGTATCTGCTAAACTNNCTCCAAACTCATCAGCTATGGNTTTTAATACATCAAGNGTTTTAGATAANCTTGANGGNTCATTGGATTCCCAGTTATTTTGTGGAGACAAAGCAATTCTTGCTCCATTAGCTCCNCCTCTTAAATCAGATCCTCTAAANGATTTGGCACTATCCCATGCAACTGNAATNCGGTCTGAAATTGATAATCCAGATTCANATATTTTTGATTTTANAGCAGATTCGTCATAGCTTTTGTTTCCNGGATTAACAGGGTCTTGCCATATTAAATCTTCTGNTGGAATTCCAGGTCCTATGTATCTAGTTTTTGGNCCCATATCTCTGTGAGTTAACTTGAACCAAGCTCTGGCGAAAGTATCTGAAAAATATTCTTGATCATCTTTAAATTTCATACAAATCTCCCTATATATAGGATCTACCTTCATCGCCATATCAGCATCTGTCATAATAGGATTATTTCTCTTTGATGGATCTGCAGCATCAATCGGCTTGTCTTCTTCTTTAATATTAATTGGTTCCCATTGCCAAGCTCCAGCTGGGCTCTTCTTTAATTCCCATTCATGATTAAATAGCATTTTAAAATATCCATTATCCCATTTTGTAGGATTTGTTGTCCATGCTCCTTCTAATCCGCTAGTTACAGGTCCATTTTTCTCTAACGTTGGATTAATCCAGCCAAACCCTTGGTTTTCAATAGTTGCTGCTTCAGGTTCAGGTCCTAATTTAGAAGCATCACCATTTCCATGGGCTTTTCCAACAGTGTGACCTCCACATGTTAAAGCAGCGGTTTCCTCATCATTCATAGCCATTCGTTTAAATGTTTCTCTTACATGGTGAGCTGTTCTAGCTGGGTCAGGCTTACCATTTACACCTTCAGGATTTACATAAATGAGTCCCATATGAGTAGCTCCTAATGGCTTTTCAAGTGTAGATGCATCATCTAAATCAGCATATCTGTTTTCACTTGGCGCCATAATTTCTTTTTCTGGACCCCAATATATATCAATTTCTGGATGCCATGTATCTGGTCTTCCATATGAAAACCCAAAAGTTTTTAAGCCCATACTTTCGTAAGCAATATTGCCTGCTAGAATAAACAAATCTGCCCAACTAATTTTATTTCCATATTTCTTTTTAATAGGCCATAGCAATCTTCTAGCTTTATCTAAATTTCCATTATCAGGCCATGAATTTAGTGGAGCAAACCTTAAATTCCCTGTTCCTGCTCCACCTCTACCATCGGCAACTCTGTATGTTCCAGCAGCATGCCACGCCATTCTAATCATCAAGCCTCCATAATGCCCCCAGTCAGCAGGCCACCAATCTTGCGGCGTAGTCATCAAATCATGCATGTCTTTTTCAAGAGATTGATAATCAAGGTTTAATACCTCTTTTCTATAATCAAAATCCTCAGAATATGGATTTGACTTATTATCATGCTGATGTAGAATATCAAGGTTTAGCATTTTAGGCCACCACTTAAGTGGTGATTTTTCTGGAACTGTTGAGGCACCATGCATAAAAGGACATTTGCCATTTGATAAACTTCCATTAGTACTAAATTCTTTCATAAATATTTTTATTTAAAATAACTTTAATTAAGGTAAAAGTTACTACCGTATTAAAAACATAAAATTAAAAAATGTAATTTGTATATCATTATATTTTAACTTTAATTTCATGATCAGAAATTTGGTAGAAATTGGGTTTTATTTGAACATCCCTTTAGTTGTTTTCATGCTATTGATGAAGTTTAGAATTATTGACCAACACTTAAACACAAACTATTTGTTTCCAATTGTTTGTTTACTATTTTTTACAGAGGTTATTCTTAGAGCTAAGGAGTACAGTAAATGAAAAAATTGTGTTTTCTGTTTTTTATTGCTTTTCTAGCCTGTAAAAACAACCCTATACCTGAAGGCTTTGTAAGTCTTGAGGAGTCAGTTCCCTCATTAGTGATCGAGCTAAGATATTCAACTACAGATAACTTTGTTGGAGAAATTATTGATGGATACAGAAACCCAAAAATTGTTTTAACATTAGAAACAGTAAATGCTCTAAAAAAAGTTCAGAATGAGCTAAAAAAACAAAATCTTGGGCTAAAAATTTATGATGGGTATAGGCCTCAAAAAGCAGTGAATCATTTTATAAGATGGGCTAAAAAACTTAATGATACAGTAAAAAAGAAAAAGTATTATCCAATGGTGAGAAAAGACAAGCTTTTTGAAGAAGGGTATGTCGCTGAAAGATCGGGCCACAGTAGAGGAAGTACGGTCGATGTTACATTAATAAGAATTGATAGTTTGAATTATGGTCAAGAGCTCGATATGGGTAGTGAATGGGATTACTTTGGAGTTAAATCATGGATAAATTATGACAGTATTAGCTACTTACAAAAAGAAAATAGGAGATTATTGCAAAATGTAATGATTAAAAATGGTTTTAAGCCTTATTCAAAGGAGTGGTGGCATTTTACTCTTGAAAATGAACCGTTTACTGAAACATATTTTGATTTTTAAAAAACATGACAAAACGAATTCAGACAATTGATTATTTGAGAGCTATTACAATGCTTTTAATGATTTTTGTTAATGATTTTTGGACTCTCAAAAACATTCCTAATTGGTTGAAGCATGCGCCAGCAGATTTTGATGGGATGGGGTTTTCTGATATAATTTTTCCATTGTTTTTATTTATTGTTGGTCTTTCAATTCCATATGCAATTGAGGCTAGAATTAACAAAGGAGAGAATTCATATAATATTTTTCTTCACATATTAAAAAGATCAATCTCATTAATTATAATGGGAGTATTAATGGTAAATTATGAGAATGCCAATAATGAAGCCATGATAATAAGCAAGTATTCTTGGGGGCTAATAATGGCTTTTGGTATTGTACTTCTCTGGGTAAATTTTGGTGGGCTAAAAATTTCAGATGTTACTAAAAAATTTGTTCGATTTCTAGGGGTCATTTTGATCATTTTTTTATGCCTTATTTATAAAGGAAATCATGGTGCAGAAATAACTTGGATGAAATTTAGTTGGTGGGGAATATTAGGAATAATTGGCTGGTCTTACTTGCTGATTTCATCAATCTACTTAGTTGGTAAAAAGAATATTAAAATAATTTTTATAGCATTTTTATTCTTAATATTTCTAAATATCCAAGAAGGAGAATATTATAATTTTATACCTGAATTTAAAATAATAGTAAGCTCTTCAAGTCATATTCTAGTTTCTGGTGGGCTGCTCTTTTCTTTATTTTATTTTAAAAACATATACAAGCTCGAAAAGATTAAACTATTGAAAATCGCTTTTATTATTTCTATTATACTACTCTTATTTGGTTTATTTTTAAGAAATGATTTTCCTATTTCAAAAATTTATTCAACTCCATCTTGGTCTACGATTTGTCTTTCCTTAAGTATAATTTCCTGTTTATCTCTCGACTTAATGTTAAAGTTTAATGATTCTTTATTAAAATATATTAGCTTTTTAAAGCCAGCTGGAACAAGCACTTTAATGTGCTATTTAATACCCTACTTCGTGTATCCAATTATTACATTATTAGGTTTTAAATGGCCAGAACTTATATCTAACGGCGGAATAGGGCTTTTAAAGTCTATGATATTCTCAATTTCAATTATAGTTTTTTGTGGAATTTTAGAAAAAAGAAAATTAAGGTTGGTGGTATAAAATAACCCCCCAATTGAATGAGGGGTTTTTGAATTGAATTGGGTCAGTTTAGTTGTCTGCAACTGTTTGATTTATTGAACTTTCAACTTTTTTTAAAGTGGCTTTTTTATCCAGCCAAACTGGAGATATTTGAACCATAGAGACAAAAACTTTTTGAGTCATTCTTAGTAATTGATTTTCAAGTTACTTAATTTTATATTATAATTAATTTCTTCAAAGAAATATTCAAAGGAAACAAAAAACTGATAATTACTGTTGCTATTGCTATTGACATAGTAATAATTATTTGGTTGGTAAATTATTTTTCTAACTAAAAGACTTGAATCGTATAAATTTTAGATAAAAAAACAACTTATTAAAAATTTATATTTTTATAAATTAGATATATACTTTTATTTTAAAATTTTAAAACCAATTTGAAACTCTTACTTGTTTACGCAATAAGCACCATTTTTATTTCTTTTGTGTGTTCAATACTTGAAGCAGTTTTATTAAGTATTAACCAAACCTTTATTAAGCTCAAAGCCAAGCAAGAAAGGAGTTTTTCTGAAAAACTTCAATATTTAAAGGACAATATTGACGAACCACTTATTATAATTTTAACATTAAATACTATAGCCCATACAGTAGGGGCAATATTAGTAGGTGTTCAAGCCAAATATGTTTATTCGGAGAACTATTCAGAAGCTTATTACATGTTTTTTAATTTAGAGTTAACTGAAGAACTACTAGTTGGCATAATATCATCAATCATGACAATACTTGTTCTTTTAGTTTCAGAAATAATTCCAAAAACTCTTGGTGCAAAATATTGGCAATCACTAGCTAAACCCTCTACAATTGTCCTAAACTCAATAATTCCGGTTTTTAGGTATACTGGATTCTTATTTATTTTAAAAATATTTACCAAAATAACAGGATCTGGAAAAAAGAAAAAATCATTTGACCGTGAAGACATAAATGCAATTGCTGATATAGCAGAAGAAGAAGGAGTTATTGAAGAGAACGAGTCTGATCTAATAAAAAATATGGTTAAATTAAAAAAGGTTAAAGCAAAAGAGATAATGACTCCTTTTTCTGTTATGGAAACTGCTAATCAAAATTTAACTGTTGAAGAATATTTTAAAAACACTGATCAATTTACTTTTTCAAGAATTCCAATATATGATAATACAAAAGACAATATAGTGGGCTATGTTTTAAAGGACAAAATACTAGAGGAAATAATTAATCAAAATACTCAATCAACACTTTGTTCAGTTTCAAGAAAACTTATTGTTTTCAGTACTGAATCAAAGATTCCATACATTTTTGATAAACTTATTAAAGAAAGAGAGCATATTTCATTAATAATTGATAAGAAAAAAGAAGTAAAAGGAATAGTAACAATGGAGGACATAATTGAAACTTTACTGGGATATGAAATTATGGATGAAACTGATACAATTGAGGATATGCAAGCATATGCTAAGAAAAGAATGAAAAACATGAATCTTTAAAAAGTGGTGAAAAAGTGGTTTTGGGGGATATTAGGAATTCTATTTGTTGGACTGGCATATATTGGTATAATTACGCCTGGGATTCCTACAACTATTTTTGCTATTCTGGCTGCTTGGGCTTTTAGCAATTCATCTCCCGAGTTGAATAACTGGTTGCACAATCACAAATTGTTTGGGAAATATTTAAACAATTGGGAAAAAAAAAGAGTTTTTCCAAACAAAGGCAGGTTAGCTATGTTTTTTGTAATGATTATTTCTTCAATTTCAATATATTTTACCTTATCAAGAAAAGCCTTGTTGATAGCTGTAGTTTGTTTCATTTTAATTTTAATCTGGGCATTCAGATATCCAGGTTCAGTTGAAGAGTATGAAAAAAGAGTTAAAGAAGGGAAAAAAATCGGGTGGTTAAACTAAATAATATTAGTAGATAATTTTCCTGTACTATCTGAAAAACTTTCTTTTTCAATATCAAGCTTATGAAGCATACTCAAAAGCAGGTTTGACATTCTTTCGTCTTTTTCTTCAAAAACAGTATAGCCACCATGATTAACTCCTAATTCTGAACCTCCAGCTAGGATTAATGGATAATTTCTTGCATTATGTGTTGTGCTACATGCACTGCCATAAAGTATTAGAGTGTTGTCAAGTAACGATCCGTTAATGTCTTTTGTGTTTTTCATTTTATCAAGGAAATATGAAAACTGTTTAGAATACCACCTATCTAATCTCCCCCATTCTTCCCAGTGACCAGTTGTTACGTCATGTGAAATTGTATGATGTCCCTGTAATCCAAGAGCAATCTTTGGAAAATTATCCCCAAAGCCCATTCCATCTTCCCTTGCCATCATATAGTTTATTACTCTAGTACAATCTGTTTGAAATCCAAGAACAATTAAATCCATCATTGACCTAACATAATCCTGAGGGGCTGATGTAGGATCAACATCCAAGTTAATTAAACTAGCATCAAAATCTTTCATCGGTATGTCTAGCCATTTTTCATTTCTAACTAGCTGCATTTCAACTTCATTAAGTGAAGTCATGTATTCATCTAATTTTGATTGATCGTTAGAGCCCAGTTTATTTTTTAAAGTTTTACTGTCCTCTAAGACTAAGTCAACAATTTTTTTACCTTGATTAATACTTTTTTGCCTATCAGTGGTGGATGTTCCTCCTGATGGCGAAAAGTACCTTTCGAAAATATCTCTCAAATTATCTTCAGAGGGGATTGGTTTACCTGATGAATTAAATGACAATGTTGAGGTTCTTGACTTGTATCCAACTCCTCCATCAGTTGAAAGAGAAAGATAAGGGAATCTAGTATATTGGCTTAATTCAGCAGCTGCTACTTGATCAACAGAAATTGTGTTTTTATATAACCCTCTTAAATCACCGCCAGTTAAAAAAGAATCACCAGCCATATGACCCAAAACAGTTCTACTGTTGGGGTGACTTAAACCTCCGATAATTGACATGTTATTTCTGTGTCTTTCTAAATGAGAAAGAGATTTTGTGAGTTTATAATTTTTTCCTTCTCCAATTGGGAACCAACTCCAATGCTTATAATACTCGCTATCTTTTGGAGGAATTCCTACCCCGTTTGGAAAATAGAGGAAGCACAATCTTTTTGTCGCTTCTGGCTCTGATAGTTTTGAGAAATTAGTCATTGACATAGCTTCAAAATAAGGTAGCATACATGTGACACCCAAGCCTTTTAAAAAAGTTCTTCGATCTAAATGCCAAGATTTTTTACTCATATTAAAACAGTTTACTTAACCAATTTTCTTTCTTTTTATAAAAAGAAGGGCTATAGATAATTTCCTGAATAACAGTCTTAAAGCTATAATTATCTTTTATAACCTGATCAACAATATACTTAATTTCTTTTTCATCAGCAAAGCCAACATCTTTTCCATTTGCATAAGAAAAAAGGTTCTTTACAATTGACTTTGTAAAGTCTTCGGTTTTAAATTTTAATATGTAATCTTTCATGCCTTGAACACCATCTACTTCATTTCCATCTGGGAGAATTGATTTTGAATCGATAGGTTTTCCTTTCATTGTAAGCTGATATCGACCTGTTGCGTCATAATTTTCAAATATCACACCGTATGGATCTATTTTCATATGACAATCCATACAAGAAACTTTATTTCTGTGTAAAAACAACTTTTCTTTTAAGGTTAAATTTTCAAAACCTGGTGTTTCTGGATCAATTTCTGGAACATTTGGTGGAGGTGGAGGTGGATGATCACCTAATATTTTTTCCTTTAACCATACGGCTCTTTTAATTGCGTGAGGCTGGCTTCCATCAGAGTGTCCTGTCAAAAAAGATCCTTGAGACAACAAACCTCCTCTATTTTTGTTTTTATTCAAATTTACTGGTCTAAACTCATTCCCTTCAACGCCATTTAGACCATAAAATTCAGCTAAATTCTGATTTAACATTGCAAAATCAGAATCAATAAAGTTTAGTATGCTTAAGTCATTCACTAATATATACTTCACGAACTCATATGTTTCATTAAACATGTCCTCTTTGACGAATCTAGTATAGTCCTCATATTCTTGAACATTTACATCCATATTTTTGTGTCTGTCTAATCTTAACCACTCATACGAAAATCCATTAATAAGATTTTCAATTTTTGGGCTTTTTATCATACGGTTAATTTGTCGAGATAGATTTCTGTAAAGCCTACCCTCAGAGGCTAGTTCAATTAATTTTTCGTCTGGCGGAGAATTCCATAAAAAATATGAAAGCTGAGATGCTAAATAATATTCATCATCTAATTCTTCAGAATTTAAATTCATTGGCTGATTTAAATAAATAAAGTTTGGTGAGCAGAGTATTGCTATCAAAACCTCCTTTATACCTTCCTCAAAAGATTTAAAATCATTTCTAATATTTCTCCAAAAATTTAAATAACGATCAAGCTCACCATCATTGAGTGTTCGTCTAAATGCTCTTGTCATGAACTTTTCAATGATTTCGCTACCATATAATTCTTCATTATCTTGATTATTAGATTTGAAAAATATTTCAGTGTATGATTTTGGTGGCCATACTGGATAATAAGGAGCTTCGAATTCTAAAGATTTAATTAAAAGTGGTGGCCCCTTTAAACTAGACTCTTTAACTAAATGATTATTCCATAGTCCAAAAGTTAAAATATTAGCAAGTTCTCCACTAACATCATTGCTAGCCATTGGTATAGGCAAATTTTCTAGCATTCCTGTAAATTCATAAATCTTAGATTCTTGCATAGGGTTTCTAACCTCAATTGGTTTAGATAATGCCTTATAATCCATTCCGTCATCTGTTCTTGATCCAGCGAATGCCAATATCGAAGGGTTTATTTTTTCATATTGTGAATTATCCCTCTTCGATTCTTCTTCTAATATTTTAGGTAAAGGATCATCTTCAGCTATAGGTGTAAAAATCAACTTACTAAAACCAACGAAAAACTTTCCTCCAATAAATCCATTGTATTTGCCTTTTGATAAATATGCCATTGTAACTGGTGTAGTTATATCTTGAGATTGATCTGACTGATTAATGTTTAATCTTTTACTAATAACTCCTTCCTCTTTACGGCCTAAAAATCTAATGTGATATGAGGGCATTACATCATTTGAAACATATGGATGAACTAAATCAATCTTATAAATACCGTCATGAGGCACTTGATAGTTAAATCCAATTTCTGAAAATGTTGCAAACTCCTTTGGAATTAGATTGTTCTTATCTAGAATGAAGCTTTTATTTATTTTTAGATCTTTTGCATTAACTGTGAAGGAATTTAAATAATCCAATGCTGGTTCTTTTTCTCTCAAATCAATAAGCCTTTCAACTGATAAAGAATTATATCCTTTGGCAGCCTCTACTCTGAAAGCATATTTGCCTTCTCTTGGAAAATCTTCTTTTATTAAAAGTTTCAAATTTGGTGAAGGTCCCTGCCACGATTTTGGTGTAACTTCTTTTGCTGGTAATGCAGAATTAAGTATCATTCCTTGATTAACTATATAGTAACGGTTACTTGCTGACCCTCTCATTCCTATTCCAATTTTGTTTTTTAATAATGAAATGGAGTCGCCATAATTAGAGGATTCTTTTATGATTTTGCCATTCATATCAAGAATCTGAACATCAAAATCTTTATTATTTATAGGGGCGGTTTGATATCCTCCAAATTCTGCTCCTGAAATATCATCTCCTTTATTTTTCCCTAGGATAACTTTATATCTTTTAGACTTTGGTTTTTCTCCTTTTACTAATGCCTTATCCAATGCCTCACGTGCTAGTTTTTGATAATAATCAATATGAAGTGCGGATGTTTGTAAAACATTGCCATTATTAGTAAATCCCATTTCTGATTTTCCATCATCAGGCAAAACATCCCCAAAATTAATGTCAACTCCTAATAGCTCATTCAGCGAATTAGTATACTGTGATTTTGTTAACCTTCGCATCACGAGCTTGTTATCGGTTTGTTTAGCTTTTGCAGCTTTGTCAAGATTTTCAGTTATCCAATCTACAAGAGTTCTCCTTTCCTGATCCGAAAGCTGTGGTTGATCACTTGGCGGCATTTCGCCAAGGTTAATCTCATTTAACATCATATTCCATTTCTCAGCATCAAAACCATTGACCATGTCCCAATCGATATTGTCAAACCTCATATCACCTTTTTGCTTTTCTTGTCCGTGGCATTTATAACAGTAATTTTCTATTATGGGTTTAATTTGATTTGCATAATATGTTGCATCATTTGAAAAAGAATCAATCTTTCTTTCGACAACTAAATAATTTCTTTCATCATCAATATTTAAAGCCTTTTTCATTCCTAAAGGCATGTACTTAGTTAAATAGTCTTTTCCATGTGTAAGTTGACCTCCAAAATGACCAGCAATTGAAAGAAAAAGTACGTTAGTATAAAGAAATAACCTATATGTTTTTTTTGATTTTGAATTAAAATAAAGTAGCCAAACACATACTAAAGCTGTTATCCAGCCTAACCATTTATGAAGATTTAATAGCTCATCATCATAATTTCCGCTAGAACCTAACATAAATCCTAAAATAGCTGAAGGAATTACTGTAATAACTGAAAACCATAAAAGAATGGAACATGCTGAATCTAATTTAAGTTTAGGACTATACGAGTTAATGATTTCCATTACAAAAAGTGCTATCAATCCTCCAATTGGTAAGTGTAAAATAATTGGATGAAATCTACCAATGAAAAAAATAAAAGTATTATCAACTGTTCCGTCAAGCGGAATAAAGAGTAGGCCTACTAGGAGTGTGGTTAAAATTCCTGGAATTAAAATTCGTTTTTTCACTAGTTGAATAAAATTATAATTCTTATCAGTTAATGTAATATAGGGATTTTTTTATTTGTAGTTGGGAGTGTGATGTTTAATAGATATATTCAAACATAATTTAACCAAGTGAATAAAGTTATATTAATAACCGGTGCCTCATCTGGAATTGGTAAAAACACAGCCCTAAGTTTAATAAAAGAAGGTCATGTAGTGTATGGTGCTGCAAGGAGACTTGAAATGATGCAAGATATTATTCAAGCAGGTGGGCATGCCATCAAAATGGATATTTTGAAAGAGAGAAATATAGATGAAGTTGTAAATCAAATTGTTAAGGAACAAAACAGAATTGATGTCTTAATTAATAATGCAGGTTATGGTTTGTGGGGAGCTGTTGAAACAATTAGTATTGCTGAAGCAAAAAGACAGTTTGATGTAAATATATTTGGGCTGGCATATTTAACTAAAAAAATTATCCCTTTGATGAGGAAACAAAAAAGTGGTAAAATAGTTAATATGTCGTCAATGGGAGGAAAAGTATATACTCCATTTGGAGCATGGTATCATGCAACCAAATATGCACTTGAGGGATGGTCTGATTGCTTAAGAATGGAGTTAAAAAACTTCGGAATTGATGTGATATTAATTGAACCTGGAATAATAAAAACAGAATTTCAGGATGTTATGATGGATTCAACTGTAGAAAGATCCATTGGAACCCCTTATGAAAAGAAATTAAAAGCTCTGGAAAAAGCAACCCAGGAAATGTATGCTAAGGGTATTGGCTCACCACCTTCAACTATAACCAAACTTATTATTAAAGCAATTAATAGTCATAATCCAAAAAGAAGGTATGTAGGTGGTCTTTTTGCAAAACCTATGCTTTTTATTAAAAAATGGTTTGGTGATAAAATATATGAAAAAGCCATTATGAGTCAAATCAAAAAGGCTAAAAAAGAATAAATAACAAATTGTTAGAATTAATCTAGAAAGACAGTCTTATTTTCTTTTGCACTAGTTCTCGCTGCATCTAAAATTTCAACTACAACAACATTGTTATCCAATGAATTTAAGTCATAATTTTTTAGTTTGATTTCATCTCTGACTAGTGCAGTCAATAATAAAAATGGATCATTATATGGTATTGGCATTTCTTCAAGCTTCATTCTTGATTCACTAAACTCATCATAGCCCTTAGAAATTCTAATTCTTAAATCATTTCTATTATCAGCATAAATTGTACCTTTTAGACCATAGATTTCCATGTCCTTTCTGGCTATTGGCCAATTCCATGAAGCTTGAATTATTGCGACAAGAGAATCGTACTCCAATAATATAATTGATTCATCATTAACTTCAGGATTATTTTCAGCTTGAAGTTGTTTTGTAATGGCAGTAACACTATTTGGTTTTTCACCATCCATTATCCATGTTAAAATATTAGCGCCATAACAACCAAAATCAAAATCAGCCCCTCCGCCATTTAGTACAGGGTCGGTTAGCCATTCTAAAAATTCATCATTAATTCCGATTTTTTTTGGCCCCTTGTGTCCGTAATGAAGCATTATTTTTCTTAAGTCTCCAATTGCATTTTTATTTTTGATTAAGTCAAATGCTTTGTGAGTCGTTGGATACCAGGTAGTTTCGTAATTAGTTATGAAATGAATATTGTGTTTGTTTACAAGCTCTTGCATTTTAATGGCATGGTCAACACTTACTGCCATAGGTTTTTCTACCATTACATGAATTCCTTTTGGTGCAGCTTTTTTGACAACCTCAAGGTGCTCATATGTTGTTCCAAAAGAAGTTACAGCTTCAGGGTTGATTTGTTTGAACATTTCGTCCATAGAGCTGTAAACTAAATCCAAAGAAAAATTAAAAGCTTTTGAATATCTTTTAGCTAAATCTGAATTGGGTTCAACTATGCCAATAATTTCTATATTACCTTTATTATTGCTGTCAAAAACCCACCCTACATGAGAATGAGTTAAACCTATCACAGCAATTTCCAAGGGTTTAGATTGCTTTTCAGAATAATTGTAATAAAATCCTGTTATAATTAATATTAGCAGGATTGTCTTAAATTTCATTTCAAATAAAAATATGAAATAATTTGGGTATTAAATTTTTCTGAATTCAAGAAAAAACCTTGAGGACGTTAGATAATTCTGTAATTTTAATGAAATGCAAAAAGCTTATCTATTTATTCTCTTTTTACTTCTAATTATGAGTTGTTCCAAGAACACTCTAGAAACTATTGAAGACAATACTATAGCTCTATCTTTTTATTCTGGAGCTGATTTGTCATATGTCAACGAAATGGAAGATTGTGGCGCAGTCTTTAAAAACCTAAACAATGTTGTTGAAGATCCATATAAAATTTTTTATGATGCAGGTGCTAAAATTATTAGGGTTAGATTATGGCATAATCCGAAGTGGACAAATTACTCAAACCTGGAAGATGTTAAAAAAAGTATCTCAAGAGCTAAAACGCTTGGCATGAAGATCTTGTTAGATTTTCATTATTCTGATACTTGGGCTGATCCAGGAAAACAAATAATTCCCAAAGAATGGGAAGATCTTTTAAATGATCAAAATGGTTTAGGTCAAAAAGTTTATTCGTATACTAAATCTGTATTAAATGAGCTAATATCTGAAAATTTAACACCCGATATTGTTCAAATTGGAAATGAAATAAATACAATGATTTTACAAGAAGAAAATAATCATAAAAAGATGGACTGGGACAGAAATGCGTTTTTAATAAATAATGGAATTTCAGCTGTAAGAGATTTAAAAAAAGGTATTGAAGTTATGCTTCATATAGCTCAACCAGAGAATGCATCATGGTGGTTTAATGAAGCTTCTAATAATGGAATTATAGACTTTGACTGGATTGGGCTTTCCTATTATCCAAAATGGTCAACAATAAATATTGATGAAATTGATTTAGAAGTAAAGTCTTTAATTGAAAATTTTAATAAAAGACTTATGGTTGTTGAAACAGCATATCCCTTCACATTAGAATGGAAGGACGATGCTTCAAATATCCTTGGGGAAGATTCATTAATTTCTAACTTTCCAGCTTCAGTTGATGGTCAGTACGACTACCTTCAGTATTTAAAGTCAANGCTAATTTCTGGCGGTGCAGAAGGGTTAATCTACTGGGAGCCAGCATGGGTTTCTACAGGGTGTAAAACACTTTGGGGAACAGGATCTCATTGGGAAAACTCAACCCTATTTAATTTTGAAAACACAGCGAATAAAGGGATTTTGTTTTTAAACTAAATCTACACCAATTTTCTTATAAAAGATATTGAATTATTATTGAACTCTTTAGGTTGATCAATATTCACAACGTGTCCTGAATTTTGAACTACGCACAATTCGGCAGATTTATGTTCTTTTGAAATTTTCTCAATGCTAGGCAAAAACATATAATCTTCGCTTCCCATTAAATAAAGGGTTGGAATGTTTAGCTCGACCTGACGGAAAAACTTTAGTAAAGGGTTAATATCTGCAGTAAGTTTATACCATTTTATAAACTCTTTTTGGTAAAGTTTTTTAGCTTCCTCTACAAAAAGCAATCTTGACTTCTTATGATTTTTATTGGGCATTATGATATAAGCAAAAAGTCTGTACAGCCACAAATAAGGTATCATAGATTTAAAAATATTTCCAAATTTCATTAGAATTTGTGATCGAGTATTAAGCTTCATTATAGCTCCGGCCATAACCATACTTTTTACTCTTTTTGAATGCGTCTCGCCTAATTGTCTTATTAGGATTGTGCCTAATGATATACCAACAAAATGAGAGGCTTTAATTTTTTCTTTGTTTAGTACTTCAATAATATCTTGGGTTANGGAATCAAAGGTGTATTTCTTTTTAAAAACATTAGAAAAATTTCTTTTAGATTTTCCATGCCCTCTAAGATCCAATAATAAAACATTAAAATATTTTGAAAAAGCACGGATTTGCTTAAACCAAATCGAGGAACTTCCACCGGCCCCGTGAACAAAAGTCACCCATATTTTAGATGTTTTATGTAAATGCGTGGAGTAATGTATCATTAAAATCTAAGAATGAAAATGCAAATATAGTAATTCATCAGTCAAGCAAATCAAGTTTTGAAAGAGAGTCAATCAGAAAATCAGCATACCTAAGAAAACCAAGNTCTGTAAAGTGAATAGCATCNACTGTGCCTTCNTTNTCAGAATCTATAATTTTTGGNGTTTCNANNTAGTAAAGNTTNNTATATCCAAGANCNATCATCTTTNNNAATTCNGNTTTTANTGCATCNTCCATTGCCTTGCTNTNTCTNTTAGANTTANNATTAAGGATTGATNTTGGGGTNTTGAANAANTCAATNAAAACTATTGGGGCTNNAGGATTGTTNTTTCTTATTGTATTAACAAGAGGAATTGTTCTTTTAGTTATGTTTTCNGGTGAAATCATATTNGGCANNCATTCAATTATGTAAAGTTTTGCATCANCATTAGAAATTAATTCAGCTATTGGTTGTTCCATTCTCCCNTTACCACTAAANCCAAAATTNACNACGTCTAAATCTAATTTTCTTGAAATTATNTTTGTATGNGCCATNCCNGGTCGNGAAGCACANCCTCCTTGNGTAATACTAGTTCCATAAAAAACAANAGGTNGTTTNTNNTTCTTTTTTGCTTTTTCAATCGAACTTNAAGNGTNTATTCCAATTTCAATATTTTTAANACCATCGTANAANGGAAGAAATATTTTAAACTCNTTCANTTCNTTANTCATATTTTCAATCAANGTNTATTGATTTTTAAACCCTTNTGGNCGTCCNGTNTTGATATATTGCCATTCANTATTGTTTTTGTAATAAAGGTCTACTCCNTTAATACCTGTATCTGGCATATGGTTCATTGAANAATTATTTAAAATTTCCCATTTAACCTTAATATATGGTGAGTCCGTAACAAACCTAATAGCTAAACCTGCAGATGATTTAGACAAGTCCCAAACTGGTTTTCTAACAATATCTTTATATGATGCTGGAAGTCTATCAAAAGGGCTTTCTTTTTCAGAGACAGGGATTATTGTGCCTTCAATTATAAAATAATCTTTCCCATAATAAACTGTCTCCGTGTCAATCTGAGAAAAAAGCACAGCTGGAGTAAATAAAATAACAGATAGTAAATATTTTATCATACAGAGTTATTTATTATAAATTTAGAAAAAGGTTTTGTATATTATTTAAAAGAATATACTACTATGAAAAAATTATTTTTATTAATGTCATTAGGGCTTTTTATTTCATGTTCTAGTGTACAAAACCCAGATTACGAGAGGAATCTTGAGATTACAAAAGAATGGTTTGAAACTTTTGGTGATGAAGACCTTGATAATACAATGTCTTATTTTGCTGATGAAATTGAATATCAAAGCGCTTTTTATGGGGGGCCTCTAATGAACAAAGCTGAAACCAGAGAATACTACCAAGGATGGCATGATGCCATGGAAAATATTGGTTATGAGCCACAAAATTTTCTTCCCGGAATTGATCCTGATACAGGTCTGTTAAATGGAAGTGTTAGAACCTATGGATCTTGGTCTGGAACGATGACTGCCTCTGGGAAAAGCTTTGAAGGTTTGTGGTACCACTATTTAACATTTGATGAAAATGGAAAGATTATAAATGGAGGGGATTTTGGTGATGCTACTGGATTAATAATGTCTGTTATGCCAGACAAGGAATAGATTTAAAATAATAAAACCTCCTCACTTAAAAAAAGGGGGGGGTTNTTTTTTGAAATCTAAATAACCTCACGCTTAAAGTTAAAAAATTATCTAGCAGAATTAGCTAGAAAAGGTATGCCTATGGTTAGTCAGCATAATCATTTGGAACAATAGTTACATCAAAAATTTTCCAACCTTTTTCTGTTTTCCTAAACATATAAAGTGCTCTGCCTTCATGAACCAAGTTGTATTTTTTTCCATATCTATTATAGAATGCATCAATAATGCATAAATCTTTATTTATCCAAATAGGATTAACTTTCTTATAAAGTGAATACCAATAATCATTACCGACAACTACAGGGCTTCTGGCTACCTTATAAAATTCTATTAACTCTTTTTTGTCTTTTAAAATTGAGTTTCCAATCGGAGCTTTAAAAGTAGTCGGGTAATCAAAGTAATTAGCTAAATTTTCAAAATCTTCATATTCGTATGCCTTTCCATAATTTTCAAGTAAATCAATTATTTTTTTAGATTCATTTTTATCTAATTTGATGTATGATTTATTTTGTGAAAAAATAAAAAAAGGGAACAGTAAAATTATAATTAGCTTTTTCATAACTGTTGATTTACTTAAAGTTACAGAAATTATATAATAGAATTAAATGAAGAAGATATGCCTATGGTTTAATTCAAGCTTTATATTCTAATAAATTCTCGAAGCTAACATAATCTAGAGTTTTTATATTAGTAGCTTCTAAAAGTAAATTTGGAGCACATCCAGCTTCATAAGCTTCAACCCATCTTGAGACACATAAGCACCATTTATCATCCTCTTTAAGTCCTTCAAAGTTGTAGTAAGGATTAGCTGTTGTTAAATCATTTCCTTTACTTTTTGAAAACTTCAAAAATTTATCTGTAACAATAGCACATACGGTGTGTGTGCCAATATCATTAATACCTGTATTACAATATCCATCTCTGTATGCTCCGGTAATAGGGCTACTACAACATAATTCTAATTCTTTACCAAAAACATTTAATTGATTCAATTTTTATAAAATTTGATGTAATGTGTTTAATTAAATTATCTAATAACTATTTTTCCATACATATTTTTATGCTTTATACATTGGTAATAGTATGTTCCAGGGCTAGTTGGAATCCATTTAATAACTCCTTTTGAAATATTATTGTTTTGAACTTCTTTTAAAACATTTTTTTTTTCCAATACCTGGCTGGGATTTAATTACAAAAGGGTGCCCAGGCGAATTAACATTGAATACTATTTCAGAACCATTTTTAAAGATTAAGTCAACATCTAAGCCACTGATATCACCATTTGAATCGATGCCTACTAATTTGTAATCATTTCTTGAGTCTGCAGTAACGCTTATTGAATAGTCTTGAGAAAATGAACTAAAAGAGATTATTAAGGTAAGTGTTATAAGTAAATTTTTCATATGATATATTTATTTAAGTTTTTCTAAAATCTTTTTAAGCTTTTCTATCAACTGCTTATCACTTCCGCTAACTCTTTGAGATTCTTTAGAAATTGTTTGAGTAAGATTTTTTATCAATTCTTTTCTTTTCGGTGTCATTTTTTTTTCTTTTTTCATAATTATAATTTTAAATCTTACTATTTAAAGTGTTTATTTCAATACTAAACTTTACAATATCGATGCCATAAAGATGTAATTAAATTTATTAATACAAATTTAATACTAAACTACTAAAATGAATAAACATAAAACTTACACAGATCTTGGTGTTGAAACAACCGATCTTTGTGGAAATTAAATTGATTAATCAATTTTTTTTCAATCCTAAGAATTAATTAATTGATCTTTTATTAATGTTTGATTAATCAAAGTTTTTCAATCTTGATTAATCAAGTTTTTTCAAGTTACTTTATAAGGGTAAATAGTCAAACTGATTGCAATAGTGTACTAAAATATCTGAAAACTATTTATATATGTCTAGTAATCAAGAAATTATAAGGAATGTTTACTTTCTGTATTGGAAAATAATTTAATAATTTTTGTATATTGATTGTGATCAAAGACTTTACAAATGAAAAAATTTATTTATGCACTTTCTTTTTTGATAACAACTTATTCTGTTTCTCAAACTAAGCTGTATGTTCATCCTGATGGCGATAGATATGCTGCCACAACTCAAAAAATTGCAATTTTACCTTTGAAAACTCAGGTTAAGTTAAGACCTAAAGAGCTAAAAGATTTTACACCAGATCAAATCATCCAAATGGGAAAAGATGAAGCTCTTGATATTCAAAAGGGAATGCATTCCTGGTTTTTAACTAGAAAAAAGAGAGGATCGTTTAACGCTGATATTCAATCTCCAAACCAAACAAATGCTTTATTAAGAAAAGCAGGTGTTGACATTTATGATTTAGACATAAATACACCACAAGAAATCGGAGAGATTTTAGGGGTAGACTGTATAATAATGGGAACTTTTGAAACCTCTAAGCCAATGTCTGGAGCTGCTGCTATTGGCTTAGCAGTTTTAGGTATAGGCGGAGCTACTAATTCAGCAACTTGTAATATGGATTTTTATGATACTAGAGATGGAGAGCTTGTTGTTAACTATTTGAAGGGACTGAAAGGTGGGCTTGGAAGTAATTCTCAGGACTTAATTAATGTTCTTATGCGAAAGGTTACTAGAAGGATTCCTTACACTAAATAAATATTTTTTCTGATTCTTCATTTTTAAAAAGTGTACGAATAGTGTACGAATGAATTTTATACTTTTAAGTAAGTTCTTTGTTTATTTATCTAAACAAAAAGCCCCTCATTACGAAGGGCTTTAAGGGTGGTCCCACCTGGGCTCGAACCAGGGACCAAATGATTATGAGTCATCTACTCT
>NHDV01000021.1 GCA_002167525.1 Flavobacteriaceae bacterium TMED68 | reverse complement strand
TTGCCCCTTGGGGAGTACCAGAACACAGATCAAGAGGATCAGTAATTCCGTCCCCATCAGAGTCAGCATTAGCATTTACTGTATTATTTGATTGAGTGGAAGAAGCCGTCAGGCCTTGGACATCAAAAATAGCATTAGATACAGGACTTATAGTTATGACCTCACTACCGTTAGGTGTACCCGAGAGAGGCAGACCAAGCTGAACAGTAGTTCCATTTACACTAATACTAGATGGAGTAGTGGAGGATAGGGTGGCGCTACCTCCTGCAAGGGCTAGACTAAAGTCATTTGCAGCTAGAGTAGCTGTTGATTGGGCAGTACCTCCAAAGACTGCCTCGGAGAAGATAACCGAAACAGAAGTATTATCAGAGGCTATAGAGCTAGAGCTTATAGTAGGAGGCTCATTAATATCATTGACATTAACAGTGAGTGCTTTTGAGAAAGTATTAGTTCCATCACTAGCTTGAACATAAATGTTAAGCGATGGGGTTGTTTCATAGTCTATATTACCACCTACTAAAAGCTGCGTACCTGAGATAGTAAAAGAGGAGTTATTCCTATCATTAGTCCCATTGCCACTCATAAGACTAAAAGTAAAGCTTGTGGTATCAGAATCAGTAGCTGTAAGGTTAGCAACTAAAGTACCAACTGCTACTTCCTCATCTACAGAGGTTGTTGAGGTGGAAGTTCCTAACTGCTGATTATTATTTACTACTTTATCAAAAACCTCGTAGTTCTTTGAAATTTCTTGATCAGTTAAATTTCTATTATAAATTCTAACTACGGCAATTTTTCCGTTCCAGTGTTGTCCTACATCACTTCTTGCATCACCAATCCTTAACTGACCATATGTACGATCACTTCCTTGTTGAATGTTTGTTACAGTATTATTTATATAAATTTTAGAGTTTTTGACATATACAAATCTTACCCATTGATTTGAAATTAAAGAGGTGGGGAACTTAGCAGCATTAAGACCATTTCCATCTGTTCTGAAATGATTCATATTGTTAAATGTAAAGCTACCTGAGTTGCCGTTATAGGTAAGTAAATCTCTTTGTCCTGATGTTCTATTGTCATAAAACCAAAATTCAAAGGTGAGATTAGGATAATTTGATAAATTAAGGGATGCAACATCATCAGATCCATTAAAAACAAAATGCTTTAACCCAGTGTTTGTAAAAGATGGACCATTCAAGGTGCCGTGATTATCATTTCCACTTATGTCGTACCATGTATTTCCAGAACCTGAATACGAATTTGAATCTCCAGCATCAAGATGTAAAATAAGGCCATCAGTTACTATATTCGAAACCTCAAATCCAATATCTGTTATCGGTTCTTGGGCAAAAATTTTGTTCGAAAACAAAACAAGTACCAAAAAAAAATTGATAATCCTCAAAACAAATTTGTTATGTTATAATTACGAAATATTTAACTGATTGCAATATAAAACTATATAAAAAAAAGGCAAAGTAAATGAATATCAATAAAATACATTTATTGTTATGAACAATAACAAAATGTATCAATATATTTGAGAATAATTCAAGAGGTTAAACAATTTTAATAGTATATATTAGAGATATAAATTATGCATATAATCATGAACCAAAATTTAACTTTTACTTTTCTAATAATGCTATTTGCGTTAAATCTATTTGCTCAAAAAGAATCAGTTTTTCTCAATTACAATTCAGATATTCCTTTTCAAACACCTAGTGACAACGATTACTATCATCTAGAAGCAACGCTTATGATTAGAAATATTATAAAAGATATAGAGGGAGTATTAGAAAAAAAAATGAATATAAATAAACAAATTGAGTTTACAATTGTTATTCAAAATGATAAAGGTGCTGTTCTCCCAATTAATTATATGGTAAATGCAAACCCATATAATTCTGAAGCTTCGAAAGAAGTTTTTCTTCGAAGATCATATAATTGGTTTAATAGGTCTTTCAGATCGAATATTCCTTTTACCAATTAAAAAATCCTTTTGTTACATTTTTTCTTTACTATTAATATTAGTTATATTTAGATGATGGGTAGAAAGTCACAATCGTATTGGAAGGTAAACCTCAAATACCTAGCAATCTTACTTTCAATTTGGTTTTCAGTTTCCTTTCTTTTTGGAATCGTTTTTTCTGAAACTCTTAATCAATTTAAAATAGCTGGCTTCCCACTTGGTTTTTGGTTTGCTCATCAAGGATCTATTTACACTTTTGTCATTTTAATTTTTGTTTATGTCTATTTGATGAACAAACTCGACAAAAAATTTGATGTCGATGAAATTTAAGGCTTTATAAGTTATATGAGTGCACAAATTTGGACCTACCTTCTTGTAGGAGTTACTTTTTTTATTTACATACTAATTGCGATTGTTTCCAGAGCTGGATCAACAAAGGAATTTTACGTAGCAGGGGGAGGTGTTAATCCAATCGCTAACGGAATGGCCACAGCAGCAGATTGGATGTCTGCAGCATCTTTTTTGTCTATGGCTGGTCTCATTGCTTTTATGGGTTTTTCTGGCGGTCAGTATTTAATGGGATGGACAGGTGGATATGTGCTTTTAGCACTTTTGTTAGCTCCTTACTTAAGAAAATTTGGAAAATTTACGGTGCCTGATTTTATTGGTGAACGCTACTATTCAAAAAATGCAAGACTTGTAGCTTTAATATGTGCTTTATTTGTTTCATTCACTTATGTAGTTGGGCAGATGAAAGGAGTAGGAGTAGCTTTTGCGCGATTTTTAAATGTCCCATTTGATACAGGAGTTTTAATTGGAATTGGAATTGTTTTTTTTTATGCAGTATTGGGAGGAATGAAAGGAATTACCTACACTCAGGTAGCACAGTTTTGTGTTCTTATTTTTGCCTTTACTGTACCAGCCATATTTATCTCATTGCAAATGACGGGAAATCCTGTTCCTCAAATTGGTTTTGGATCAAAGGGTAATGATGGTATTTATCTTTTAGAAAAACTAAACCAGTTGTCTGTGGATTTAGGATTTGATGCCTATACCTCCGTAAATAAGGACAACCTAGTTAATATGTTTTTTATAACTGGAGCTTTGATGTTTGGAACAGCTGGCCTACCACATGTAATAGTCCGTTTTTTTACAGTACCACGTGTAAAGGATGCTCGTATTTCAGCAGGCTGGGCACTTCTATTTATTGCTATATTATATACAACTGCACCTGCAGTGGCAGTATTTGCAAGAACTAATCTAATTAATACTCTATCTAATGCAAAATATGAGGATGCTCCAAGTTGGTTTAAAAATTGGGAGAAAACTGGTTTGTTAACTTTCGAGGATAAAAATAATGACGGTAAAATCCAATATGTTGCAGATGCAAATCTAAATGAGCTTAAAGTAGACCAAGATATTATTGTTCTTGCAAATCCTGAAATTGCTAATTTACCTCCCTGGGTTATAGGATTGGTAGTTGCAGGAGGTTTAGCAGCTGCACTATCAACGGCAGCAGGTTTGCTACTTGTTATATCAACTTCCATTTCACATGATTTATTGAAAAATTATTTACGTCCTGACATAAGTGAAAAAGGTGAGCTTTATGCAGCGAGAATTGCTATTGCAGTAGCAGTAGTTGCTGCTGGACTTGCTGGATTAAATCCACCCGGATTTGTGGCACAAGTTGTTGCATTGGCATTTGGTCTAGCAGCCTCCTCTTTTTTTCCAGCAATAATTTTAGGAATTTTTGATAAAAGGATGAACAGAGAAGGAGCTATATCTGGAATGATAATAGGAATTTTATTTACAGCTTCTTACATCATTCACTTTAAACCTCAGCTTGGAGGAACGGGTATTCCAGAAAATTTTTGGTGGGGCATTTCTCCTGAAGGGATAGGNACTTTAGGTATGTTAATCAATTTTGTTGTCGCAATTTCAATTTCTCGATTAACAACTAAGCCTCCTAAAGATGTTCAAGAATTAACAGAAAGTATTAGAACTCCAAGAGGATCTACAACCCCAAAAAATTCATTACATTAATTTAAGATTTTAGTAAAATGATGGATAAAATTAATTCTCTTTCAGCCTATTTTAAAGAATATGAAAATAGCATAGAAGATCCTGAAAATTTTTGGTCTGGAATTGCAAAAACTTTCCAATGGCAAAAAACGTGGGACAAAACATTTTCATGGAATTTTAATGGACCTGACGTNAAATGGTTTGAAAATGCTAAACTAAATATAACTGAAAATATTTTTGAAAGAAATCTTCCCACTCATTCGNAAAAAACAGCAATAATATGGGAGCCTAATGATCCCAATGAAAAATCGATTCACATTTCTTATAAAGAGCTTTTTGAAAAAACGTGTCAATTTTCTAATGGGTTAGAAGCTAATGGGATTAAAAAAGGCGATCGGATAATAATTTATATGCCAATGATACCTGAGGCTGCTATTGCGATGCTAGCATGTGCGAGGATTGGTGCTGTGCATTCTGTAGTTTTTGCTGGTTTTTCATCTTCGGCTCTAGCTGACAGAATCAATGATTGTCAAGCAAAAATGGTACTTACATCAGATGGAAATTACAGGGGAGTGAAAAATATTGANGTAAAAGCAGTTGTTGATGAAGCTTTAGAAAAAACAAATACTGTTGANAAGGTAATTGTATGCAAAAGGACTGGNTCTAAAGTACAAATGAAAATAGGTAGAGATTTATGGTGGCATGATGTAATAAAAAATCAAAGCTCTCAACATAAAGCTGCTTCACTAGATTCAGAGGACTTGTTATTCATACTTTATACATCTGGATCAACAGGTAAACCTAAAGGAGTTGTTCACACGACAGCTGGTTATATGGTTTATGCGCAATATTCTTTTTTAAATGTATTTCAATATGAACAAGATGATATTTATTGGTGTACAGCTGATATAGGATGGATAACGGGACATTCCTANATAATTTATGGACCTTTATTNAGTGGAGCAACTACNATTATGTTTGAGGGAGTNCCCACTNATCCTCATCCAGGGCGTTTTTGGGAAATAGTTGACAAGTATAAAGTCAATCAATTTTATACCGCTCCAACAGCTATAAGAGCACTGCAGGCTAAAGGTTTAGNACCTGTTTTACCATACAAACTAGATTCGTTAAAAGTTATAGGATCTGTTGGAGAGCCAATTAATGAAGAAGCATGGCATTGGTATCATGATAATATAGGGAAAGGNAATTGTCCACTTGTTGATACNTGGTGGCAAACAGAGACTGGAGGTATAATGATATCNCCNTTAGCTGGAATTACGCCAAANAAACCAGCTCATGCNTCATTACCCTTACCTGGAGTACAACCNNTAATNTTNGATGCTGAGGGTAACGAATTNAAAGGGAATAACGTAGAAGGAAACTTATGCATCAAATTTCCTTGGCCTTCAATGATAAGAACNACTTATNGNGATCANAAANGNTGTAAAGACACNTATTTTTCNACTTATCCAGGNATGTATTTTACNGGNGATGGTGTTAAAAGNGATCACGATGGATATTTAAGAATATTAGGACGTGTTGATGATGTAATGAATGTCTCTGGACATNGATTNGGAACTGCTGAGGTGGAAAATGCAATAAATGAGCACTCAAGTGTAATNGAGTCNGCAGTAGTTGGGTANCCNCACGAAATTAAGGGTCANGGGATTTATGCTTATGTAATNTGTAACATAAATGGNCAGACCGAATCAGATTTGATTAAAGAAATTATTGGNACTGTCAGCAAAATTATTGGNCCAATAGCAAAACCAGATAAAGTTCAAATAGTATCNGGACTTCCTAAAACAAGATCAGGAAAAATAATGAGACGTATTTTAAGGAAGGTTGCAAGTAAAGATTTTTCGAACTTAGGAGATACTTCAACACTTCTAAATCCAGATGTGGTTGAAGAAATTATAAAAGGAGCCAACATCTAGAATCACAGCAAATTTTAAAGTGACTTAAAAAAGGGTATTAGTTTTTCCAATTTCATTGAACGAGATCCTTTAATTAATACGGATTCGAAGTGGACTTTAGATTTTGTAAATGAATCTATAAACTGTTCAATATTAACAAATTTTTCAATTTTTTCATTATTTACTTTAGTACTTATAAAATTAGATCCAATTGTAAAAATTTTTGTAATTCCTAGCTTTAAGCATTTGTTTAGAATATTTTCATGTTCAGTAAAAGTTTGTTTTCCTAATTCTAACATATCTCCAAGAATAACTAAATTATGTTTTGAATATTTATTACAAAATGAATCAAGTGCGACACCCATACTTGTTGGATTAGCATTATAGGCATCCAAAATGAAGGGAGTTTTTTTAATTATAATTTTTTCTGAACGATTATTTTTTGAATCGTAAGAAGATATGGCTTTTTGAATCTTGTATGTATCGACTTCAAATAAAATACCAAATGATATTGCAGCTGCAATATTTGTTAAATTGTAATTTCCATGAATAGGGCTTTTAAAAATATGTTTTTTATATCCTAGTGATAGGCCGTTTTTTGATTCAAAATAATCTACTATAATATCACAATCACTTTTACTACCAAATAGAGATCTCATGTATTTTCTTGTCTTCTCGACTTGTATTAGGTCATCCCTATTAACTAAAATTTTCCCATTTTTTTTCCCAAGATATTCGTACAATTCTGATTTACCACTTATTACTCCTTCTTCAGATCCGAAACCCTCGAGATGTGCTTTGCCAAAATTTGTTACATAACCCCAATTTGGACAAGCTATCGAGCATAATTTTTCAATTTCTTTTAGATGATTGGCTCCCATTTCGATAATTGCAACTTCGTAGTTTTTTGAAATTTGAAGTATAGTGATTGGAACACCAATATGATTATTCATGTTACCATGTGTTGAATGGACTAAAAATTTTTGAGATAAAACTTCATGAATCAATTCTTTAGTTGTTGTCTTACCATTACTGCCTGTTATTCCAATTATTGGTATTTCTAATTGCTTTCGGTGATGCAAAGCTAAATTTTGCAGTGCGGTTAAAGAGTCTTCAACCAAAAATACATTGCCTTTAATTTCTATACAATTCGGATCATCAACTACTACATATGCTGCTCCTTTTTTTAAGGCATCATTTGCAAATTGATTACCATCAAAATTAGGACCTCTAAGGGCGAAAAAAATTGCTCCTTTTTTTATTGAACGAGAATCAATGCTCACACACGAAGAGTCAAGATAGGCATTGTAAATTTGGTTTGAATTTTCCATTGTAAAAAAAAAGCATCCAAATTTAAGGATGCTTGTTTTTTAATTTTATCCTTTCCTCTTATGGCGAGCTCTTTTCTTGCTTTGACTTTTTGAACCTAGTCTAGACATAGCGCATCTGAAGCCTATGTAGTCTGTAGCTATATATTGTGGTAGATATCTTCTTTGTGCTGGATCAAGCCAATACGCTCTATCTTTCCATGAACCTCCCTTGTAAACTCTTACTTCATCAGTAATTAATGTGGTTCTATTTGAATTTCTATCGTATTCGCGAACTAATTCTCCATCAGCATTTAAAGCAACTTTTGGAGGTGTGGGTGCATCATACATTTGCGTAGTCTCAGGTTTTTGGTCAATCCCTTCTTCAGGTTTACCAGATGCAAAGTTTCTTGAAGATTCTGTGTCACCATCTCTAAAGTTACGATTATCACTTTCAGAAAAGTTTTCTCTTAAAAAAGTTTCGTTTTCGTCGATTGCAACTTGCTGGAGTTCTCCGGGTAAACGCTTAAGTAAAACTTTACCATTTGGTAATGTGTCAAATATCAATTGATCAGACGCAACAATTTCTGCTTTGCCGTCTTCACCTATTACAGATTTAGTGTATACATTGCCGCGATAGTAGTTAAAATCGTTTGCTTCATCGTCNACTATNGGTCTATAAACATCTGANACCCATTCTGCNACATTNCCTGCCATATCATATACTCCAAAGTCNTTAGGCGGGTATTGCTTTACTTGAATAGTTATGTCAGCACCATCATCGGACCACCCTGCAATTCCTCCATAATCTCCTTTTCCAAGTTTAAAATTCGCTAGTTGGTCTCCTTCAGTTCTTCGATCACTAGATCTTGTATATTCCCCCGACCAAGGATATTTCTTCTTTCCTCTGTAATTATTATATTCACGGTCACCTACAAGGGCCAAAGCAGCGTATTCCCATTCCGCTTCAGTTGGAAGCCTATATGATGGTAGAAGAACACCTTTCTCAACGCCTGCATAAACTTTAACAATGGAATCACCCTTTTTCTCTTCACCTCTTTTTCCAACTAAACTATCCATTTTACCAGCATAAGCAGTTTCAGGTCTTTTCATATATGCATCTGTATTGAATGTGCTATTGGTTTCTACTTCGTTGTATCTAACATCTTTTTGCACGAATGCTTCTCTCTCAAGTATAAATTCATTAACTCTATCGGTTCTCCACTCTGCAAACTGNACGGCTTGAAGCCAATTCACTCCGACAACAGGATATTCTGCATATGCAGGNTGACGAAGGTAATTTGTAGTTAACTCTTCAACATAACCTAGTTGATTTCTCCAAACCAATGTGTCAGGAAGGGCTCCCTCATATATTTGTCTATATCTTGGTTCTTCAGTTGGAAAAACGAACTCAAGCCAATCTAGATATTCCATATACATCAAATTCGTTACCTCAGTTTCGTCAATATAGAAAGACATTACGTGTTGTTTTGAAGGTGAGTTGTTCCAATCATGCATGACATCATCTTGGACTTGACCCTTTGTATAGGTACCCCCTTCAATAAAAACTAAACCTGGGCCTGTTTCTTGATCATTAAATTCAGTGTTGTATTGAAATCCNCCTTTTTTGGAGTTTATATCCCAACCTGTTCCTCTTGAAGTATTTCCGCCGCCACAACTAATTATAAAAATTAAACCTANNGTGATTGCGATAAATTGTTTTAAACTACTAAAGTTCATATNAGTACAAAATTAATTTAAAAACACACTGCAATATACAAATAATCAAATTTTTGTTCTATTTNCAGGAATTAAATAATTGATTANATAAGATTAAACGACTAACCCTAGTAAATATTGCTTTCAATTTAATATTCATTAAATTTTTTCATTTTGTGGATAAGAATTANGAATACAAAACGTTTTAAAAGTGNAAAACTAAGAAATGAGAGTGCTTTTATTTTTNGNCNTNNTTGTATNTGTTGGATTACANAATAATTTTTCACAAAATTCTAATCGTGTAGTCACAACAGGAGTCCCTTTCCTTATGATAACAGCTGATGCACGTGCAGCAGGGATGGGAGAGCTAGGAGTAGCGACATCAGCTGACAATTATTCTCAATATTGGAATCCTGCAAAATATGCTTTCGTTTCAAATGAAAAAGGTATTGGACTTAGCTATACTCCTTATTTGAGTAAGTTAGTAGACGATATTTTTCTTGGTAATATTCTTTTTTTTAAAAAAATTGATGATAGAAGTTCATGGGCAACAGGCTTAAGATATTTTAGCCTTGGNGAAATTCAGTTTAATGAATTTATTGCTGGTTCAATCGTAGATCAAGGAATTCAAAGACCATCTGAATTAACACTAGATTTATCATATGCGCTAAAATTAAGCAATGTNTTTTCNATGTCTGTTGCAGGTAGGTTTATTTATTCAGATTTAAAAGTTGCTGTAGATGCTGATACCTCGTCNGCAAGTTCTTTTGGAATTGACATTTCAGCCTTTTATCAAAGTNAAATTTTTAAATTAAAATCAAATTCNGCACTTGTTAGGTCTGGAATNAATATCTCAAACATTGGACCAAGATTAAATTATGAATCAGGCGCTCAAAAAAGTTTTATTCCAACTAACTTGAGATTAGGAGCAGGTCTTGATATCTTTTTTGATGATAATAATGTATTAGGATTTTATACTGAGTTTAGTAANCTTTTGGTACCAACGCCAACTGCAGTGTATGACTCTGAGCAAAATCTGTTAGGTTACAAGCAGCCAGACATTGATTTTATTAATGGAATTTTCACATCATTTACTGATGCACCTGGAGGTTTATCCGAGGAATTAAGCGAGATAACAGCAGCCATAGGTTTGGAATATTGCTTTCAAGATTCTCTTTCAATAAGATCAGGCTTTTTCAACGAAAGTCAGAATAAAGGCTCCCGAAGGTATTTAACAATGGGAGCTGGTTTTAATCTCAATTTTTTTGAAATTGACCTTTCATATTTATTTTCAACATCACGAGTTAGAAATCCTTTGGAAAATACAATTCGTTTTTCCTTATCAATCAATCTAGACCAATCCTCTACTCAACCATCTGATGAGAATACAAGTAATGTTGATATTGGAGGCTAATTAGAATAAATAGAATAATTAATGTTTCTATTTAAATTAGAATTAAGTAATTTTATGTNCGATTAATGGATGTTTTTTAGGATTTTATGAAGAAAATAACAAAGCAAACTTATATAGANTGGTATGAAAATATGCTTTTTTGGAGAAAGTTTGANGATAAACTTGCTGGAGTATANATCCAACAAAAGGTAAGAGGTTTTCTACATTTATANAATGGACAGGAAGCAGTTTTAGCTGGGTCNCTTCATGCTATGGAAATCGGNAAAGACCGAATGATAACNGCATATAGAAATCATGTCCAACCTATTGGTATGGGTGTTGATCCAAAGCGTGTAATGGCAGAATTATATGGTAAGGCTACGGGTACATCTCAGGGGCTTGGTGGATCGATGCATATTTTTTCTAAAGAGCACAAATTTCATGGTGGACATGGGATTGTTGGTGGTCAAATTCCACTTGGAGCTGGAATGGCTTTTGGAGATAAATATTTCAAACGCGATAATGTTACTCTTTGTTTTATGGGGGATGGAGCTGTTAGGCAAGGATCTCTTCATGAGACACTGAACTTGGCAACACTTTGGCAACTTCCAGTTGTTTTTGTTGTGGAAAACAATGGATATGCTATGGGAACATCTGTAGCACGCACAGCTTCACATGAAGAAATCTGGAAGCTAGGCCTAGGATATGATATGCCTTGTGAGCCCTGTGATGGAATGGATCCTGTTGCTGTAGCCAAAACAATGGACAAGGCAATTAATCTTGCTCGCAAAGGTGGCGGACCCTCATTTTTAGAAATGAAAACCTATAGATATCGAGGGCATTCAATGTCTGATGCTCAACATTATAGAACTAAAGATGAGGTAGAAGAGTATAGAAAAATTGATCCAATAACTCAAGTAAAAGATATTATTCTAACAAAAAAGTATGCGACTCAAAAACAGTTAGATTCTATTGATGCATCTGTTAAAGAACATGTAAGAGAGTGTGAAAAATTTGCTGAATCTTCTCCTTATCCAGAAAAAAGCCTAATGTATAATGCTGTCTACGAGGATAATGATTACCCATTTATAAAACATAAATTATAGTCTATGGCTGAAATTATAAATATGCCAAGGTTGAGTGACACTATGGAAGAAGGTACTGTCGCTAAATGGTTCAAAAAAGTTGGTGATCAGATAAATGAGGGAGATATACTAGCTGAAATTGAAACTGATAAAGCGACAATGGAGTTTGAGTCTTTCAATGAGGGAGAGTTACTTCATATTGGAATTCAAGAGGGTGGAACGGCTCCAGTGGATACTCTTTTAGCAATAATTGGAAAAAAAGGAGAAGATATTTCTAATATAATAAAAGGAGATTCTACCGAAAAAGAAGACAATGATAATATTTCTGAGACAACAAAAACAGTTTCAGAAGAAGACTCCAAAACTGTTATACCTGATGAAGTAGAAATAATTAATATGCCAAGGTTAAGTGACACTATGGAAGAGGGAACTGTTGCGAAATGGTTTAAAAAAGTTGGTGATAAGGTTAATGAAGGAGACATTTTAGCTGAAATAGAAACTGATAAAGCAACAATGGAATTTGAATCATTTTATCAGGGTGAACTTCTCCACATTGGACTTGAGGAAGGACAGTCAGCTGCAGTTGACAGTCTTTTAGCAATTATTGGAACAACAGGGACTGACATAAAAAAGATAATTTCATCATTGGACAACAAACCAAATTCTCCAAGTGAAGCTACAGACTCAATACCTCCTGAAATTAAAGACAAGCCTGAACAGAATTTGACTGTTGTTGAGCAAGAATCTAAACCTCAATTGATTGAAACCAAAGTAAATTCAAATGGTAGAATTATTGCCTCTCCTTTGGCAAAAAAGTTAGCTGAAGAAAAGGGAATTAACTTAAACTCTGTGAAAGGCTCAGGAGAGTTTGGAAGGATTATTAAACGTGATATAGACAACTTTAAATCAAAAGCTTTTGGGAGTAACCTTTTAAAACCTAATGCATCACTTGGCACAGAATCTATAACTAAGATTGCAAATTCTCAAATGAGAAAGACAATCGCAAAGCGATTATCTAGTTCTAAATTTTCTGCACCTCACTATTATCTTGGTGTAGAATTTAATATGGATAATACTATTTCTTTTAGAAATCAGTTTAATTCATTGCCTGATATTAAAATATCTTTTAACGACATTATAATCAAAGCCTGTGCACTTTCACTAAAACACCATCCAGAAGTAAATGCTAAATGGGAAGAAGATCAAATAACTCAACACCATCACGTGCACATAGGTGTTGCAGTAGCTGTTGAAGAAGGATTATTAGTTCCGGTTGTTAAGTTTGCTGATGAGCAAAACCTTCCTCAAATAGGAGCCATAGTTAAAGATTTTGCTTTACGTGCCAAGGGGAAAAAATTAAAACCTGAAGAAATGGATGCTAGTACATTTACAATTTCTAATCTTGGTATGTTTGGAATACAAGAATTTACATCTATTATTAATCAACCTAATGGAGCAATTTTATCAGTTGGCACGATAGTTAAAAAACCTGTAGTTAAAGATGACAAAATAGTTGTCGGAAATACATTAAAACTAACTTTAGCATGCGATCATAGAGTAGTTGATGGGGCGATGGGGGCTCAATTTTTACAAACGCTAAAAGATTATATTGAAAATCCATTAAAAATGATCTTATAATGATATTTCTTGTTTGACCATTATGTAAATTAAAATGTCAAAAACTATTATTGTAACAGGGGCTAGTAGAGGAATTGGTCACGAAATTGTAAAAATTGCAGAAAAAAAAGGCCACAGGGTATATTCTATTTCAAGAAATATAAAAGCACGCGAAGATTACTCCTTTAAATATCCAAGACAAGTTGATTTAGCTAATGAAGATTCTATTGATAAATTTTCTTCGGAAATTAAAAATGATGGTGTGAAGGTAGATGCACTTATAAATAATGCTGGTGCTTTTTTAAATAAACCCTTTGAAAAAATTTCAAAAAAAGAGTTTGAATATATTTTTCAAGTTAATGTTTTTGGGTTGTCTTCAATTACACGTAAGGTTTTACCAATAATCGATAGCAAAGGACATATTGTTAATATAACTAGTATGGGTGGAATTAATGGAACAACAAAATTTCCTGGTTTGACGGCCTATAGTAGCAGTAAGGGAGCTGTAAATATTTTAACTGAATTATTAGCTGAAGAATACAAAGAAAGTGGACCATCATTCAATGCTCTTGCGTTTGGAGCCGTTCAAACTGAAATGTTGGAAGAAGCTTTTCCTGGGCTCAAAGCACCAATATCAGCAAAAGGAATTGCCGATTTTGTATTAGATTTTTCTTTAAATGGGCAAAAATATTTTAATGGCAAAATTATACCTGTATCTTCAACAACACCATAAGAGTTTAATGGAACACTTTTTAAAATTAATTCCAGAAAAATCAAAAAAAAAAGTAGTTAATCTTTTACACTTAGAACCTGTAATTATAAAAGTTGCCAAAAAAAGGATTTCCAAACATGGGGACTTTNGAAAAAANGCAAATGGNGACTTTTTTATTACAATAAACGAGTCAACAAACCCATATCGCTTTTTNATCACCTTACTTCATGAAATNGCACATTATATTGTTNATAAGAAATANTTAAATACTTCCAAACCTCATGGNCCAGANTGGAAGTTAGCATACAGAAAAATATTACTTCCATTTTTAAATAACCAAATTTTCCCTGATCAAATATGCAGGTGTTTAGTAAATTACATAAAAAACCCAAAAGCAAGTACAGATAGAGATTTAAATCTTTTTATGGCTTTAAGACAATATGATAAGAAAGAAAATNGCTCACTTATTCTTGAAATAGAAAAAGGACAGATTTTTAGAATAAAAGANGGTAGAAAGTTTATTAAATTAAATAAGCGAAGAAAACNTTATGAATGCAGAGATATNANNTCNAATAGAATTTTTCTTTTTAGTCCTCNAGCCGAGGTNATACCAAGTTTATGACTTATTTTTTTTCAGATACATTTTTCTCACTTTTTTAAATAAATCTGAAGAGTATACGAAGTTGGAAACAGCTTCATTATCTGTGTTGAANATATCTTTATTAGATCCCTCCCAAGCCTTTTTTCCATTTANTAAAAAAACTATTTTNTCTCCAATTTCCATTACGGAATTCATATCATGAGTATTAATAACAGTCGTTATGTTGTACTCTTCTGTGATTTCTTGAATCAAATTGTCTATAAGAATTGCTGTTTTAGGATCTAAACCTGAATTTGGCTCATCACAAAAAAGATATTTTGGATTCATAACTATNGATCTTGCTATAGCAACTCTTTTTTTCATTCCTCCAGATATTTCGTCNGGATACTTTTCATTAGCATTAATTAAATTAACTCTTTTAATNACCTGATTTGCCCTTTCACGTACTTCATTATCATCTTTTTTTGTAAACATTTGCATAGGAAACATTATATTTTCCTCAACTGTCATTGAATCGAACAGCGCACTACCCTGAAAAACCATTCCTATCTCTTGTCTAAGCACAGAACGTTCTTTTGTACTCATCAGGTTTATAGGATTGTTTTCAAAAAAAATTTGCCCTGAGTTAGTTTCAAAAAGACCAAGTAAACATTTTAAGAAAACTGTTTTTCCAGATCCACTTTGCCCAATTATTAAATTTGTTTTACCTTTTTCAAAGGTTGTTGATATTCCTGTAAGAACAGGTGATTTATCAAATTCTTTGGATATGTTTTTTACCTTTATCATTTATGTCAATAAAACCTGAGTTATTAGATAATTGAGCAAAATAATTACTACACTAGTCCAAACAAATGAAACCGTACTAGCCTTTCCAACTTCTAAGGCTCCTCCAGTCATAAAATATCCGTGAAATGATGGAATTGTGGCAAGAATNAATGAAAAAAAGGCAGTTTTAATAAATGCATAAGTAACATGAAAAGGGGTAAAATCTAATTGTATACCTTGAATAAATTCACCACTAGTTGAAAATCCTCCATAAACACATGCCATGTAGCCACCAAAAATNCCTAAAAACATAGATATACATATCACCAAAGGATAAAGTAAAAGTGCTATTATTTTTGGAAATATTAGGTAGTTGTATGTATTGATTCCCATTACTTCAAGTGCATCAATTTGCTCTGTTACTCTCATAGTTCCAATACTTGATGTAATATAGGAACCGACNTTCCCAGCCATTATNATTGAAATAAAAGTTGGAGCAAATTCTAAAATNATCGANTGNCGNGTNGCAAAACCGATTAAGTTTTTTGGCAAAAATGGATTTTCAAGATTTAAAGCAGTTTGGATTGAAACAACACCTCCAACGAAAAACGATATAAATGAAACAATACCTAGGGATCCGATTATTAAAGATTCTATATCTTTAAATATAAGTTGTCTGAGTACTTTCCACTTAGTGAATTTTCCAAACACATTTTGTAGCATCAAGAAATATTTCCCTATGTTTGATATGACCCTCATACCNTATCAAAGTTACTAATTTTAAGTAAAACATGAATTTTAAAATATCGAATTTAAACACTTAACTACATTTGATAGGTAATTGCATTTATGTTCATTCCTGCACCAACAGAAGCAAAAAGNATTAGATCATTTTTCCTTAAACTGTGTCCGCAATAGTTTTTGTTTTTTACTAAATCAAATAAAGTAGGAACTGTGGCAACAGAACTATTTCCATACTCTTGAATATTCATTGGCAATATCTTTTCTGGCATTTTTTTGTTATAAAGACCATAAAATCTTTTAATTATAGCTTCATCCATTTTTAAGTTTGCCTGGTGTAAAAATATTTTTTTAAGTTCANTTAATGGTCTTCCTGATGATTCNAAACAACTTTTTAAAGCTAGTGGGACTTTACTTAGGGCAAATTCATAAACNTTTCTACCTTGCATTTTAATATATTTTGAATTCCCAACNTTATCATTTGCCGTACCGTAAAATATAAAATCTGCTTCACCTTCACTTGTATATGTTACTGTTTTATGAGATAATATTCCTCCCTGCTCATTTGATTTTTCAATTATTGTTGCTCCAGCTCCGTCAGCATATATCATAGAGTCTCTGTCTGTNTGATCCAACACCCTTGATAAAGTGTCTGCCCCNATTACAAGACATTTTTTAGCCATTCCCGCTTTAATANAAGCTTTTGCTTGTATAACACCTTCAACCCATCCAGGGCAACCAAATAAAATATCATAAGCAACACAGTTTGGGTTTTTAATTTCCAATCCAGCCTTTACCTTAGATGCGAGACACGGAAGTGTGTCTATTTGATTTGATTCAAAAGTTATGTCACCTACATTATGCGCAACTATTATATAATCAATTGATTCACGATCAATTTTAGCATTATCAATTGATTTGTTGGCTGCTTCAATGGCAATGTCAGTCACAGTTTGGTTATCTTCAATATATCTCCTTTGTTCGATACCTGTAATTGACTTAAACTTCTCAATAATGACCTCGTTTGAATTTTTTATTGAATCACCATTAATGTCGAAAAATAGGTGATTAGAAAAGCTATTATTTTGCTTTACTTTTGATGGGATTACACTTCCAGTACCTGTAATTTTTATGTTCATGATAGTTACACAAAAGTAATTCAATAAAGAGCCAAAATGTGTAAAGTCTTAAAAGTGCTACGAAGTCTAAGCCTTTTAAAGTGTTAAATTAAATTTTTATATAAAAATTTAAATATCTGATAATGAGACACCTATATATGACTCTATTGGGTCACATGTACAAACTAGATTACGATCGCCATAAGCTTCATCAACGCGTCTGACAGAGGGCCAAAATTTATTTTTAGAAACAAACTCTAGAGGAAATGCAGCTTTTTGCCTTGAATATGGAAATTCCCAAATATCTGAAGTAACCATTTCAAGGGTGTGAGGTGCATTTTTTAATAAAGCAGTATCATTTTGATTATCCGAAGCAATTTCCATTCTAATCGAAATCATTGCGTCACAAAAGCGATCTATTTCATCTAAGTTTTCACTTTCTGTTGGTTCTATCATCATAGTTCCCGACACAGGAAAAGAGACTGTTGGTGCATGAAAACCATAATCCATTAAACGTTTTGCGATATCAACCACTTCAATTCCTTTTTCTTTAAATGGCCTACAGTCAATAATTAACTCATGTGCAGAACGGCCCTTTTTACCTGAATAAAGTACATTGTAAGCCCCATCTAAGCGCTTTTGAATATAGTTTGCATTTAAAATTGCTACTTCTGTAGCTTTTCGAAGTCCGTCACCACCAAGCATTTTAATGTACCCATAGGAAATGAGACATGCTAAAGCTGATCCATNTGGAGCTCCAGATATAGATGTTATTGCATTTGGACCTCCGGTNTTTACNACAGGATTTCCAGGTAAAAAGGNTTTNAGATGAGATGCAACTGATATAGGGCCTACTCCTGGNCCTCCACCACCATGTGGAATTGCAAAAGTTTTATGTAAATTCAAGTGGCAAACATCTGCTCCAATTTTAGCAGGGCTCGTCAAACCAACCTGTGCATTCATATTAGCCCCATCCATATATACTTGACCACCACAATCGTGAATAAGTCGTGTTATATCTTTGATTCTAGTTTCAAAAACTCCATGGGTACTTGGATAGGTTATCATCAAAGCTGCTAACTTGTCTTTGTGAATTTGTGCTTTTTCGTTGATATCATTCCAATCAATATTTCCTTTTGAATCTGTATTTACAACCACCACTTCCATTCCAGCCATAACTGCAGATGCTGGATTTGTTCCGTGAGCTGAAGCTGGTATCAAACAAATATTTCGTTTTTTTTGGTTTTGGTTCTCATGATAAGCACGAATAACCATTAATCCTGCGTATTCTCCTTGTGCTCCTGAGTTTGGTTGAAGTGATGTATCTGCAAAACCAGTGATCTCTGTTAATTGCAATTTTAATTCATTGAGCATTTTCTCATACCCGATAACTTGATCTGAGGGTACAAAGGGATGAATGCTACCCCAATTCGAATCACTAATTGGTAGCATTTCTGCAGCAGCATTCAATTTCATTGTGCATGAACCTAGAGAAATCATTGAATGATTTAGAGCTAAATCTTTTCTTTCTAAATATTTAATATATCTCATTAATGCGGTTTCGGAGTGATAACTGTTGAAAATTTTGTGTGTTAAAATTTCACCTGACTTAAATAGTGATTTTGGAATATAACTCTCTTCAGTTTTTAATTCACCAATCTTTTTTATCGAGTTAGATGAACTTTTAAAAATGGATACTATTTCATCAATCTCTTTAACTGTGCAAGCCTCATTTAGAGAGATACAAATTGTATTCTGATCTGGATAATAAAAGTTGACCTTATTTAGCTCAGCTTGCTTCTTTATCTCTAGAACATTTGTCTGAATTTGAAGGGTGTCAAAAAAATGTTTATTAATTTGTTTGAACCCTAGTTCCGAAAGTTTTAAGTTTAGATCAATAGCTTTTTTGTGTATTGAATTGGAAATATTATATAGACCCTTGGGACCATGATAAACTACGTACATTCCTGCCATAACAGCTAGAAGGACTTGTGCAGTGCATATATTTGAAGTAGCACGATCTCTTTTTATATGTTGCTCTCTAGTTTGTAATGCCATGCGTAAAGCTGGATTTTCATTAAGGTCTTTTGTTTTACCTATAATTCTTCCAGGTATATTTCGTTTATACTTATCCCGAGTTGCAAAAAAAGCTGCGTGGGGGCCACCATAACCCATCGGGATCCCAAACCTTTGTGTTGTACCAACCACGACATCTGCACCAAGCGTGCCAGGGCTTTCTAGGAGTACAAGACTCATTATGTCAGCAGCAACAACTGAGCAAACATGATTATCTTTCGCATTGTTAATCCAACTCTTTAGATTTGGGATTTCTCCTTTTCCACCAGGGTATTGGAATAGTGAGCCAAAAAAAGTAGAGTCATATTCAAAGTTATTTGCATCACCAACTACAAGGTTTATTCCTAATGGAGCACTCCTTGTTTTTAAAACTGATAGTGTCTGGGGTAGTACGTTTTCGTCTACAAAAAATTTAAAAGCCTCGTGTTTTTTTTGTTCTTTAGTTTGTGCCCCGAAAAGCATTGTCATCGCTTCTGCTGCAGCAGTACTTTCATCCAAAAGTGAGGCATTAGCTAGTTCCATTCCGGTTAATTCACAAATGATAGTTTGAAAATTAAACAGAGCTTCTAATCTACCTTGAGCAATTTCTGCTTGATATGGAGTATAAGCAGTATACCAGCTTGGATTTTCAAGGATGTTTCTCTGAATAACTGCAGGAGTTACAGTATCATGGTATCCCAAGCCAATATAAGTCTTAAATACCTTGTTGTCTCTTCCTAAAGAATTAATGTGTTTTGTAAATTCTGCTTCACTTATTCCTTCTGGTAAATCTAATGGTTTTTTTAACCGTATTGAATCGGGTATTGTTTCATCTAGTAGATTCTCTATTGATTTTACTCCAATTTTAGATAGAATTTTTTTTATTTGATTTTCATCTGGACCCAAATGTCTATTTACAAACATCTCTCTTTTCATGTATCTTCTTTTTCAATAGTAAATTTACGTTTTCCATGCAATATTTTAAAGATGGATTTTTTCTTATTTCAAAAATTTTATGAAAAATTATTTGACTTGTTCGAAAGTTTCGATATTTGCATGTGAAAAATTTTCTGAAAAAGCTTTTTGATTTTTATATAAACTCCAGTATTCACGTNGCCTTNTCGGTTGTTTCANTATCNTACTTATCTNTTGCTCTAAGTTATAAAAANGCAACTCCNTTATTGTTAATATTTATTTTTTGTTGTGCCTGTTTTTCGTACAATTTCATAAAGTTTTTGCCTGTCTTTTTAAATAAAAAAAAAATTTTCGTTTAAAACTTATTTTATTTATGTCGATAGGATGTATTTTATTAGCTGCTCAACAATTCTTTAACTTAAAATTTGCAACAAAAATTTTTGTTTTTTTTGGAGCTATTGTAGTACTATTATACACTATTCCTTTGAAAAACAATAAAAATTTAAGGGATGTTAAGGGTTTTAAAATTTTTCTTGTAGTTGTCGGCTGGTTATCACTTGTTGTTGGAGTTCCAGTTTCAATGGCGTTAAAATTTGATTTTGATTTATTTTTTCAGCTTTTAATAATTCAAGGAATTTATATCTTCGTTGCTACGATACCATTTGAAATTAGGGATTTAAACCTGGATCAACCTAATGCTCTAACCATAGCTCAAATTTTGGGAATATCAAATGTCAAATTATTGGGCTATCTTCTTTTGACAATAAATCTGATTTTCACATTTTTTTCATTCGGAATTTTTTCTGCATTTAGTTTAAGTTCAGCTATTAGTTTTTTGTCATTAATCTTGTTGCTTTACATAGTCACTCCTAAACATTCAAAATATCTAACTAGTTTTTGGGTTGAATCAATACCAATTTTTTGGAGTGTTATTTACTATTTACTTAACTTTAATATGAATATGTAAAATTTGAAAACAATTGTTTTATAATGTTTCTTTTTTTCAAAAACGTTGTTGCCTATTATTTATAATCTTCATTTTTCTTTCGTGTAAATCTGCAGGATATAAATTCTTTTCTAAAAGGGATATAAGAAAAAGTCAATCCTTAATAGGTGTTAACTTTGATAAAAAGATGTTGGATACTTTATATCCATATTTACAGCGTAACAGAGCCGGATATGACAGTATGAGAAATTTTTCATTAAGCTATGAACAGGTACCTAGCCTATTGTTTAATCCTCATCCAATTGAATTTAAGATACCAAAAAATAAAGAAATAAAATCAAACTTTGGCACTATTGAAAAACTAAAACTTCCGAAAAATTTAGATGATATAGCGTTTTACACAATACCACAACTTCATGCTCTTATTAAGTCTAAAAAAATTACGTCCTTAGAACTAACTAAACTTTACTTAAAGCGACTTAAGCAGCATAACTCTTCTCTTTTTTGTGTAATAAATTTAACTGAAGACTTAGCCCTTAAGCAAGCAAAAAGGGCTGACAGTCTTTTTGAAAATGGAATTATATTGGGGCCATTACACGGAATACCTTATGGCTTGAAAGATCTTATTTCAGTAAAGGGTTTTCCTACAACTTGGGGTGCTTATCCGTATAAAAATCAAATAATTAACAAAACTGCAACAATTGCTAGGGAGCTGGAGAGATCAGGTGCTGTACTTGTAGCTAAATTAGTTTCGGGTTCATTAGCAAGAGGTGACGTTTGGTTCGGCGGGATGACCCGAAATCCTTGGGATCCTAAACAAGGGGCAAGTGGTTCCTCTGCTGGTTCAGGTTCTGCAACTGCTGCTGGTTTGGTAGGATTTTCAATTGGAACGGAGACCCTTGGCTCTATAGTTTCACCAAGTACCCGTAATGGTATAACTGGGTTAAGACCCACTTATGGCAGAGTAAGCAGAAATGGAGTAATGAGCCTTTCATGGTCTATGGATAAAGTTGGACCAATGTGTCGCTCAGCTATAGGGTGTGCTATAGTTTTTGAAGCTATCTATGGCAAAGATCCCTTAGACCCAACATCTGTTGATGCTTCTTATTTTTTTAATGTTAAATCAAAACCTGAAAAATATAAAATCGGATATTTGAAGGATTTAATTGAAAAAGATACAACGGATAGTGGAGACAACATTCGTGATGTAATAAAATTATTAAAACAAAACGGGATAAGTCTGTTGCCAATAAATCTACCAAAAGATTACCCTTTTAGGGTTTTTGACATAATCTTAAGATCTGAATCAGGGGCTTATTTTGATGAATTAGTGAGAAGTGGTGAAGTAGACAATATGGTTCAACAAAATCAGAAATCTAGAGCTAATAGCCTTCGACAATCACGCTTCATCCCAGCTATTGAATATATACAAGCAAATAGATTTAGATCTAAATTAATTGAAGAAATGCATTCGATAATGAAAGAAATTGATGTCTTAATTAGTCCAACTTCAGGTGGCAACCAGTTAATGATTTCAAACTTAACAGGTCATCCAGTTGTATGCGTACCAACAGGTTTTGATTCTGAAAATCATCCTACTAGTATAAGTTTTTTAGGAAACTTGTATCAGGAAGAAAAAATTCTTGAATTTGCTAATTTTTTTCAAAAAATTACTAGTCATCATCTAAAATATCCTCCATTATACTATAGCATTGGAGAAAGGATAAACTAAATAATTTATTAAAATAAAAAATGAAAAAAATCTTAATAATATTTGTCTTTTTGTCTTGCTCACAAAAAAAATCTAACATTCAGATTTTAGAAAAAGAATATTTCCGAATATTATTAAATAAAGAGGTGCAATTAATAGACGTAAGAACTCCAAATGAATATAGCAATGGTTTTATTGCTAATGCAGAAAATATAAATTTTAAATCAAAGAATTTTCTATCACAAATCACAAAGCTTGATAAAAGTAAACCCGTACTTCTTTATTGTTCTGCAGGAGGAAGAAGTGCTAAGGCTTCCAAAATTTTTGATTCACTTGGTTTTAAAGAGATATATGATCTTAAAGGGGGATATCTTGCTTGGTAGGAAAAAAAATATCAAATGATAATGAACTTTTAGTATTTTTTATCAAATAAGAATAAAATCCAGGTATATTAAATCAATCCAGCTCTTTTCAAAAGTGCTGACGAATTAGGCACTTTACCTCTAAACTTTTTATATAAAACCATAGGGTGTTCAGTCCCTCCTTTTGAAAGTATGTTGTCATGAAACTTGGCTGAAGTTTTTTTATCAAAAATTCCATTTTCCAAAAAAAGTTCAAATGCATGTGCATCTAAAACCTCTGCCCATTTGTAGCTATAATATCCTGCCGCATACCCACCCTGGAAGATATGAGAAAAGGAAGTACTTAAACAATTTTCATCAACATCTTCTGTGAATTGAAATTTTTCAATTAAACTTTTTTCATGTTTTTTTACGCTTTTTATTTCATTAGAGTTTTTTGTATGATAGGACATATCAAGATATCCCAAACTTAGCTGGCGTAATGTATGCAGGCCTTGTTGAAAATTTTTAATTTTCTTTATCTTTTCAATAAATTCTCGGGGCAATACTTTTCCAGTCTTGTAATGTTTTGCATAAATTAAGAGTGCTTCTTTTTCATAACACCAGTTTTCCATTATTTGGCTTGGAAGTTCTACAAAATCCCAGAAAACATTTGTCCCGCTTAAACTACTATAGCTTGTATTTGCTAAAATTCCATGAAGTGCATGTCCAAATTCATGAAATAAAGTAGTAACCTCTTGAAATGTTAATAGTGAAGGCTTAGTTTTTGTAGGTCTTGAAAAATTACAAACAATTGACACATGCGGTCTTTGGTTTTTTTTCTGAGAGCGAAAACTCGTCATCCATGCTCCATCCCTTTTTCCTGGTCTTGGGAAAAAGTCTGCATACAGAAGGGCGTAGAATTTCCCATTTTTATAAACTTCAAAAACTCGAACCTCATTATTATATCTTTGAATGTCATAATTTTCCTTAAACTTGAGTTCATAAAGTTTTTCAACAATTTCAAATATTCCACTTAAAACATTGTCGAGAGAAAAAAAGGGTTTTAATTCTAGTTCATCTAAGTCAAGTTCAGCTTTTTTCATTTTTTCACTTACGAAGGCACTATCCCATTTTTCAAGTTTTTTTAATTTTAATTTGTTTTTAGCAAAAGTATTCATAGCCTTCCATTCTTTCTCAGCGGCAGGAAATGCTTTTTTTGCCAAGCCATCTAAAAATTTTTTCACTTCTGAAACAGAGGTAGCCATTCTTTCCTCTAAAATGAAATCAGCATGTGAATTATATCCCAAGAGTTTTGCTCTTTCTTTTCTGAGTGAAATGATTTGGATAATTATATCAGTATTATTGTTTTTATTTTTTTGATAACCTCTTTTCCCAAAAGCAAGAATAATTTTTTTTCTAAGCTCTCTTTCCTCTGAATATGNTATAAAAGGAATATACATTGGATAATCAAGAGTAATAATCCATCCTTTCTTTCCTTTTTTTTCGGCTANTGATTTTGNCATTTCAACTAGTGANTCGGGTAATCCANTAAGTTTTTTTTCATCTTTAATATGNAGTNCNTATGCTTGGGTTTCTGCTAAAATATTTTGACCAAAAGACAAAGATAATTTGGCNAATTTTCCATCGATTATCCGTAGTTTTTTCTTCTCATTNATACCAAGTAATGCACCATTTCTAACAAAACNNTTGTATTGTTTTTTGAGAAGNGTTTTTTGTTCAGAATTTAATTTTTTTCCATTGGTATTTTCATATACATAGCGAATCCTATCAAATAAAACTTCATTAAGATTAATATCGTTTTGAAATTTAGTTAATAATGGAGCAGCTTGTCTCGTAATGAGTTGAATTTCATCTGTTGTTTCTGCACTATTCAANTTAAATAATATAGAGCTATTTCTGCCNAAAATACTTCCGCATGACTCNAGTGCTAAATTTGTATTTTCAAAAGTTGGTTTATTAGCGTTGTTGCAAATTGCGTGTATACTATCTAGAGCTAAGCTTACACCTTTTTTTATAGCTGGGATAAAATCTTTTGGTTTAATTTTATCAAAAGGAATTGACTCAAAATCAGTTTCGAAATGCGATAGTAAAGGATTACTCAATCTTATTTTTTTTAATTTCACTTCCACTTTGAATAACCTCTTCTTTCAAACTGTTTTTATACTTTAAGATTTTCTTTTGGATTTCCTGATTTTCGATTCCTAGTATTTGTGCGGCAAGAATACCAGCATTTTTAGCTCCGTTGAGAGCAACCGTTGCTACAGGTACACCTCCGGGCATTTGCAATATTGATAAAATTGAGTCCCATCCCTCTAATGAATTTTTTGATTTAATTGGTACTCCAATAACAGGTACTGGTGATAAGGAAGCTATCATACCAGGTAAATGTGCTGCACCTCCAGCTCCAGCTATAATAACTTTAATACCTCNTTTGTGTGCCTCANTTCCAAATAATGACATTTTTTCAGGNGTCCGATGGGCTGACACTATATCTANTTCAACCTCTATNTTGAATTCTTTAAGTATTNCTATCGCTTCATTCATCACAGGTAAATCTGATTTACTCCCCATAATTATACTAACTTTTGTCATATTATTTTGTTATTACTTCAATTGTCTGTTTTACTTCTTCCGCAATCTTACGTGCTGTTTTTAAATCCTTATTTATAACTGTTATATGTCCCATTTTTCTGTAAGGGCGAGTTTTTTTCTTTCCATAAATGTGGGGATTTACTCCTTCAATAGCTAAAATGTGTTCGATATTTTTGAAATTNACCAATCCAGAATAACCCTTTTTCCCAACTAAATTTACCATTACACCAGATACTTTGTTCGAAGTTTCTCCGAGTGGTAAGTCAAGAATAGCTCTAATGTGTTGTTCAAATTGAGAAGTGTATGCCGCTTCAATAGTATAGTGNCCACTGTTGTGNGGTCTTGGGGCCACTTCGTTTACTAATATTTCTCCATCTAAAGTTAGAAACAGCTCAACTGCCAATAGACCTACATGATTAAATGACTTAGACACNTTTAATGCAATTTTTTCTGCTCTTTTGGAAATATTTTTTGNTATTCGAGCTGGGCTCAAAACATATTCAACTTGATTTGNTTGTGGNTGAAATTCCATTTCAACACAGGGATAAAATTTAGTTTCACCCAATGGACTTCTACATACAATAATTCCTAACTCTTTGTCAATATTCACCAACTCTTCAGCAAGGCAGGGTCCTTGGTTTACTTCCTCAAGGTCTTGATTTGACCTAACTATCTTNACACCAAATCCATCATATCCCATTGACTCAGATTTCCACACAAATGGAAAAGAGACNAGACCNCGAGCAACTTCATCTTTTAATTTTTCTTTTGAATCGAACAACTTAAACTGAGCNGTTGGAATTTTATTTTTCTTGTAAAATTTCTTTTGACTACACTTATTCTGAATTGTTTTAATGATTTTTGGTTGAGGATATACTTTTATTCCTTCTTTTTCTAAATCACTGAGTGCTTGAGTATTTACATTTTCTATTTCGATTGTAAGAANATCAACGCTTTTTCCGAATTTGAATACATCCTGGTAGTCCATTAAATCNCCTTTTACAAATTCNTTNCATGATATTCTAGATGGNGCTTCCATACTTGGGTCCATTACTTTTGTGTGTATGTCCCATTTTGTTGTNGTATTGAGTAACATTTTTCCCAACTGCCCCCCACCTAAAATTCCAATTTTTTGCTTTCCTGAAAAGAAACTCATCATCTACTTTTGTCAAAAATACGGATAAGTTTTTTGGATAAGAAAAAAGCCAAGCAAAATAGGTATATTTAAGCAAAATTGTTTTTATGGTTAACATAGTTTTATTTGGGAAGCCTGGNGCGGGAAAAGGAACTCAAGCGAGTTTTCTAAAAAAAAAATATAGCTTGATCCACATTTCTACGGGTGATTTATTTCGTTACAATATCAAAAATAAAACAGAATTAGGGAAATTGGCTAAATCATTTATGGATAAAGGCGACTTGGTTCCAGANCAAGTAACCATTAAAATGCTTGAAGANGAAGTAAAGAGAAATACAAATACAAATGGATTTCTGTTTGATGGATTTCCTAGAACTAAATCTCAAGCTGAGGCTTTAGATAATTTTTTAAATGAAAAAAAGATGGAAATTAANGCAACNATTTCTTTGGAAGCAGATGATAATATTTTGATAAAAAGANTATTAGAGCGTGGGAAATCAAGTAAAAGAATTGATGATCAAAATGAAGTAAAAATTATAAANCGTTTCAAGGAATACAACAAGAAAACAGCNCCATTAAAAGCNTATTACAAAGANCAAAATAAATTTTATACNGTTAGCGGAGTTGGCAGTTTAGATATAGTAACNAACCGTTTAGTTGAGGTTATAGACAGATTATAAATCTAATAATGACTGAGGGGAATTTCGTTGATTATGTAAAGCTTTTTGTAAGCTCGGGAGATGGTGGTAAAGGTTCAAATCATCTACATAGAGAAAAATATATTGATAAAGGAGGACCAGATGGAGGCGATGGTGGCCGTGGAGGTCATGTAATAATTCGTGCTAACCAAAACATGTGGACTCTCTATAAATTTAAATTTAAAAAACATTTTTCAGCAGGTAATGGAGCACATGGCAGCAAAAATCGGAAAAGTGGGTCACAAGGAGAAGACTGCATTATTGAAGTTCCTTTAGGNACTATTATAAGAGATACAAAAACTAATAAAATCATTTACGAAATAACGGATAGTAATCAAGAGAAAATTCTTCTGGAAGGTGGNCTTGGAGGACAAGGGAATTGGCATTTTAAGTCTTCTGTTAGACAAACCCCACGCTANGCCCAACCTGGTTTNGAGGGTGTNAATTTACANATTACTTTAGAATTAAAATTACTTGCNGATGTAGGTTTGGTAGGTTTACCAAATGCAGGGAAATCTACACTTCTTGCGTCNTTAACTTCTGCNAAACCAAAAATTGCAGATTATGAATTTACTACNCTAAAACCAAATCTGGGAATTGTTGAAAATTATGATTTTCAATCTTTCGTAATTGCTGATATACCAGGAATTATAAAAGGTGCTTCTAGCGGGAGAGGTCTGGGGCACTATTTCCTTAGACATATTGAGAGAAATTCTATTTTACTTTTTGTTATTCCTTCTGATACCAAAAATCTCATAGAAGAACATAATATTCTTTTTAATGAGCTTAAGACCTACAATCCAGAATTGCTAGACAAAGATTATGTCGTTATTCTTTCAAAGTCTGACCTTCTTGATTTAGAACTAGAAAAAGAGTATGCTGAGGAAATGAAATCAGTATTTAAAGATGTTCCCCATCTAATTATATCAAGTATTACAGGGCATAATTTAAATGAATTAAAAGGCCTTCTTTGGAAAGTTCTAAATAAACAATATGAAAATTAATATAAAATTTTTTTTGTTACTCTTTTTTGTGAGTTTTGTGCGATCCCAGGACTCAACACCTATTGTGTATTATTCATTTAAATCAGATCTTAATTATCAGGAAACACTATTAAAATTGGAAACATCCTTCAATAAAACAAAAGATAAAAAGTTGGTAGATTCAATTGCACAATTGTCTTTTAATTATAAAGATTGGGAAAATTCAATTAAATATTTGCAAATGAGTTTAAAGATAAAACCAAACTCAAAATACTTTTTTTTACTTGGTGCTGCTTCAGGATACAGGTCTCTTGAGGTACCAATATTTTCATCAACAAAATATGTCAAAATCATGAAGAGAGCTTTTCAGGAAGCCGTAAATCTTGAACCAAAAAATATACTTTTTTTAATTGCACAAGTAGATGTACTTGTGTCTATACCATCAATTTTTGGAGGAAGTATTGATGAAGCGAAAAGATATATTCAAAGAATCAAAGAATTAGATCCAATTGAGGGTCTAGTTGCTGAGGGCCTTTTTTATGAAAAAACAAACGATATTGAAGAAGCGGGTCAAACTTATAATAAATTATTTCTCAATTTATTATCAATATTTGACAGTTGCTCAGATTCTTTTTTAAATTACTTAAAGAAGAACAGAAGAAATTTAGCCTATGATATAGGTAGAATAGCATCTGATTATCAATTAAGTACTGAGTTGGGAATTTGTGCACTTTCATTTTATGAAGAAAGGCATATTCTTCCAGATTCGATCCCTTTACCCTGGGTTTATTACCATATTGCCAAATTAGAAAAAATGAAAGGAGACATCTCGCGTATGGAAATTTTTATTTCGAAGGTCAAACCATATAAAAATGACTATCCTTCTATTTCCAGTTTAATTAATCAATTGATCCAACAATGAATTTACATTTTATAGCAATTGGCGGAAGTGCGATGCATAGTTTAGCTATCGTAATGAATCGTCTTGGCCATAAAGTTAGTGGTAGTGATGATTCTATTTTTGAACCTTCGAAAAGTAATTTAAAAAATGCTGGATTACTACCTCCAAGTTTGGGATGGTTTCCTGATAAAATAGATTCAGAAATTGACATTGTAATTTTAGGAATGCACTCTCAAAAAGATAATCCTGAATTATTAAAAGCACAATACATAGGATTAAATATTCAATCTTATCCTGAGTTTTTATCAGAAATATCAAGGAATAAAACAAAAGTAGTTATAGCAGGTAGTCATGGAAAGACAACTATAACAGCCATGATTATTCATGTTCTAAAATACCATACTATTGATATAGACTTCATGGTGGGTGCTCCTCAAATGAATATTAATGAAACGCTTGAAATTTCAGAAAAAAATAATTTCATTTTAATTGAAGGGGATGAATATTTGTCTTCACCAATTGATAGTAGACCAAAATTTTTATGGTACAAACCTGAAATAGCTCTAATAAGCGGAATTGCCTGGGACCACGTTAATGTATACCCTCTATTTGANGAATATATAAAACAATTCAATAGTTTNATTTCATCGATTCGACCAGGTGGTGTATTGATTTNTAATGAGGAAGATGAGCTACTTAAANAACTGGTTGAAAAAAATTCAAACNTNATTAAAAAAATTCCATATAAAATTCCTAGTTTTTTTGTTGATGATGGTANAACTTATCTCGAGACACCAGAGGGAGAAATACCTTTATCTATTTTTGGCAATCANAACNTNTCAAATCTTTCTGGAGCTCAGTGGATTTCGCAAATGATGGGTGTAAATTCTTCTGATTTTTATGAAGCTATACCAACTTTTAGGGGAGCATCAAAACGTTTAGAATGTCTAGCAAAGGGTAAAACCTCACTTCTTTTTAATGATTTTGCTCATGCTCCAAGTAAAGTAAAAGCTACAGTGGACGCGGTTCATAATCAGTTTTTTGATTTTGAAATTACATTTTGCCTTGAGCTTCATACATTTAGTAGTTTAAATTTTGATTTCCTTAATCAATANTTTAATACCTTAAAAAAATCAANTAATTCGATTATCTATTATAATCCTNTTGTTTTAAAAAATAAAANCAGAAGGCCTATTTCTGANGATTTTATTAAAGACGCTTTTGGGGATAAATCTCTCAAATTATTCACCGATAAGAATATCTTATTGGATCACTTACTGAAAAAAAATTATGTCAAACATGTGCTAGTTTTTATGAGTTCTGGAAGTTTTGGTGGNATGGATTGGGAAAAAATTAAATCACACATTAGGAAATTTTAATTTTTTTAAAATTACATTTACCGTTTTATTTTAAAGGTTACCCATCTATCTTAAATGCTATTAGTTTATACTCATAAGATTACTCCTCGCATAAGATATATCTTCAAACATGTATTTGAAAATATGCTCATGATCAATTTTAATCTTACTTCTAAAGTTGAAATNTTTGTTGCGCATTCAGGTCCCAAACTTAGTTATTCAAAAAAANCTTTAGGGGATGAATTATTTATAAAATCACATTTGTTACTTTTTGANCAGGGAGTAACACCACAAAAGTTAAAACTTGATTTTTGGGATGANCTTCCAATTTTTTTTAAAACAAATGCAGANAGCGATTNTCCTTTTGACATATTTGCTGCTAGTTTTTTTCTCCTGAGTCGTTATGAAGAATGCTTGCCATATTTGAAAACAGATAAGGGGCACTTTGATCCATCTCAAAGTGTTTCATCAGAATTTGATTTTTTAGAACTACCAATTGTAGATTTATGGGTATCAAAATTTCAAAAAAAATTATCTTCGACTTTCAATGAAATAGACAAAAAAAATAGTGGTAAGCCATCTAAAAAAATTTTTTTGGAGGTTCCCTTAGCATTTAGATATTCTAACCGTTCGTTTCTTGAAAATTTGGAAGACTTTTTTTCTTCAATATGGAAATTAAANTTTAANCAATTAATCATACAAATTTNAGTCTTAATTAGACTTAAAAATGATCCNTATGATACTTTTGATTTATGGAAAGAATGGTTTAAAAAGAGTTCAATAAAACCCCAGGTATTCTTTCTTTTTTCTCATAGCTCATCTTACCAAGTAACGACTTCAATTTTTAATCTTAGATTTAGAAAAATTATTAAGAAGACTGGTGATTTCTTTTCTTTAGGTTTGCTGGCTTCAGTTAAAGCGCAAATTGATTCAAAAAAACAAATGATCAGAGAAAAAAATGATTTTCAGAAATTGACAAATAGAACAATATTTGATGTCCGTCTGAATAATGGTATTGTTGACTTGAGAAAAGATTATGAAATGCTTTCCGAGAATGAATTTAGAAATGACTATAGTATGGGATATTTAGATCAAGCTGGCTTTCGTGCCGGTACTGCAACGCCATTTTATTTTTATGATGTTTCAAGGGAATTTCAGATTTCATTAAAATTAATACCCATTTTTGCAACAGAAAATTCTCTAAAAAAATCGAATAATTCTTTTCCTTTTGAAAAATTGAGAACAGTTTATGAAAATCTTCCTTTGAAATCTTCAATTCTCAGTTTAGTTTTAACAAATGCATTTTTGGATCCCAATTTGAAAAACGATAACTTACAAAAGGGACTATTAGATTTTATTAGTGATTAATGTAAATAGAATATCAGATATTTTTTTTGACTTAGATCACACTCTATGGGATTTTGAAAAAAACTCAGCGCTTACATTTGAATTGATTTTCAGTAAATTAAATTGTAAAGTAGAAATTCATGATTTCCTGGCTCACTACAATCCAATAAATCAAAATTGCTGGAGGTTGTATAGACAAAATAAAATCAGTCAAAAAGAATTGCGAATTCAAAGATTAGTTCAAACTTTCAATGCTTTAAATATAAAGATTAAAGTGAAAGAACTAAAGGAAATATCAAATCAGTATATTGAAAATCTTTCTAAGTTTCCTTATCTATTTGAAGGAGCAAATGATTTATTAAAACATTTAAAGAAAAATTATAAATTACATATAATAACAAATGGATTTGACAGAGTGCAGAATTTCAAGATTAAAAACTCTGGACTTAAACCTTACTTTAATTTCATTTTTACAGCAGAAAAGGTTGGTTTCAAAAAACCGCACCCCAAAATTTTTGAAACAGCTATGAATACTGTTGGCTCAACTCCCTATTCATCATTAATGATTGGTGACACTTTTGAAGCTGATATTCAAGGAGCCTTAAAATTAGGAATGCAAGCATTGCATTTTAATTCACACAATGAACCTGAACATAAAAGATGTACTATTATATATTCTTTAAAAGATATCCAACAAATTTTCAAATGAAATATATTATTTGTAGAATGCCAACTATAATGCTTATTTTTGGTTATGGATTTTACTGGAGCTCAAAAAGAGGTCGATGATTGGATCAAATCACACGGGGTGCGCTATTTTTCTGAATTAACTAATATGGCACAACTTGCAGAGGAAGTAGGTGAAGTTGCGCGAATAATTTCCAGACGGTATGGAGAGCAGTCTGAGAAAAAATCAGATAAAGATAAAGATCTTGGGGAGGAATTAGCGGATGTAATTTTTGTTGCAATTTGTCTTGCCAACCAAACAGGAATAGACCTTAGTGAGGCTTTTGAAAAAAAATTAATCAAAAAGAAAATNCGTGACCACNANCGTCATTATAANAATCCAAAGTTAAAATNCTAAGTCATCGATGCATCTTGATATTAAGCATAATACCAAAGTGTGTAGAGGTAAACTAAATATTACNGGCTCAAAAAGCGAAACAAATAGATTATTATTATTACAAGCGTTTATCTCAGGTTTCAAAATAAAAAATAAATCCAATTCTGAAGACAGCAAGACAATGAGCGCTGCCCTTCTCTCAAAGGATAAAATCATTGATGTTAATCATGCTGGAACTGCAATGCGTTTTCTCACTGCTTATTTTTCTCAAATCGATGGGAGAGAAGTCTTACTTACCGGCTCAAAAAGAATGCAAGAGAGACCAATTGAAATACTTGTTGATTCATTAAATTCAATTGGTGCTGATATTACATATGAAAAAAAAAATGGTTATCCTCCATTGCGTATNAAAGGGAAAAAGCTAGAGGGTGGCTCNATAACCCTTCCAGCTAATATTAGCAGTCAATTTATTTCAGCNTTAATTATGCTTGGACCATTTGTTGAAAAGGGGATTGAGCTAATATTGACTGGAGACATTACTTCAAAGCCTTATATAAGAATGACTCTATTATTATTAGAAAGATTTGGTATAAAAACTAAATTTGAAGGTCAAATAATAAAAGTTGAATATAATAATAGCCCAAAAAAAACTGAACAAGTAGTCGAATCCGACTGGAGTTCAGCATCATATATTTTTAGCATTGTTGCACTTTCTGAAGGGTCGGAAATTTTATTAAAAACTTTCAAGCAAAAAAGTTTACAGGGAGATTCAATTATTCAAAAAATTTACAAAAAACTTGGAGTTTCCTCTTTTTTCGATGGGAATGATCTACTATTAAAAAAAGAAAAAACTAAATTACCCAAAAAAATTTATTATGATCTCTCAAATTCACCGGATATAGCTCAGACAATTTCTGTAACCTGTTTTGGATTGGGCATAGAATGTGAATTAGTTGGTTTACATACCTTAAAATTAAAAGAAACAGANAGACTTTTTGCNCTTTACACTGAATTGAAAAAGTTGGGAGCAGATATTTCAGTTACTGACAAAAGTCTTCATCTTTCATCTAATAATTCTTTTATTAATAATTGTTCCATTGCTACTTATGATGATCACAGAATGGCAATGGCTTTCGCTCCATTATCACTAAAAGTACCTTTATCAATTCAAGAAGCATCTGTTGTTTCAAAGTCTTATCCTGATTTTTGGAATGACCTTATTCAACTAAATTTTGATATAAAAAATAGATAAATCCTATTTTACTTGACAACGTCATAATCAAGTTGGTATATTTGCAGACAAAAAACNNATGAAACTNTCNGATTTCCATTTCGAACTTCCTAACTCACTTTTAGCCCAAAGACCTTCTCAAGACAGAGATGAATGTAGGTTAATGGTCCTTAATAGAAAAGAAGAAAAAATTGAGCACCATACATTTAAGGATATTATAGATTTTTTTGATCAAGACGATGTAATGGTTTTAAATAACACAAAAGTTTTTCCTGCTCGTCTTTTTGGAAACAAAGAAAAAACAGGAGCTCGAATTGAAGTATTTCTGCTTAGAGAATTGAATCAGGAGCAGAGACTTTGGGATGTTTTAGTTGATCCCGCGAGAAAAATTAGAATTGGTAATAAGCTTTATTTTGGAGATGATGATAGCCTAGTTGCAGAGGTAATTGATAACACTACTTCAAGGGGGAGAACTCTTAGATTTCTTTTTGACGGGAGCTATGAAAAATTTAGACTTAAATTAAAAGAGCTAGGTCAGACACCTTTACCGAAATATATAAAAAGGCCCTTGGAGGAGGAGGACAAAGATCGCTATCAAACGATTTATGCAAAACATGAAGGTGCNGTTGCAGCACCAACNGCGGGCCTTCATTTCTCAAAACATTTACTCAAACGCTTGGAGATTAAAGGAATTAATATTGCAGAACTCACACTACACGTTGGACTAGGAACCTTTAGTCCGGTAGAAGTAGAAGATTTATCTAAGCATAAGATGGATTCTGAAGAGTTAATTATTGAAAANTNGGCTGTTGAAAAAGTTAATAAAGCAAGGCTAAACCGAAAAAAAATATGTGCAGTTGGNACAACAGTTATGAGAGGTCTTGAGAGCTCTGTGTCATCTTCGGGAATGTTAAATCAATATGAGGGATGGACTCACAAATTTATTTTTCCACCGTATGAATTTTCTATTGCAAATTGTATGATTACAAACTTTCATACACCTAAATCTACGCTAATGATGATGGTTTCTGCTTTTGCAGGAGCAGATTTTATAAAGCATGCATATAAAACTGCGATTAAAGAAAAATATAATTTTTATTCATATGGAGATGCAATGTTTATAATTTAAATTTTTAATATCAGATTTTCGTTTTTATTTTAATTTGTGAAAAATATCAAAAAAGATATTCGCGNCCTNAGCANACAAGAATTACAGGATTTTTTTCTTTCAAATCACATTTCNTCATATAAAGGGATCCAGGTCTATAAGTGGCTTTGGGAGAAAGGGATTCATGATTTTGATGCGATGACAAACCTTTCATTATCTCATAGATCATTATTGAGAAAAAACTTTGAAATAAGGTATCTCAAAATTAAAAACAAACAACACAGTAATGATAAGACTATAAAATATTCAATTAAACTTCACGATAATTTAATAGTTGAGTCAGTACTGATTCCNAACTCAAAGAGAATAACAGCTTGCATTTCTTCACAAGTNGGATGTAGTTTAGATTGCATTTTCTGTGCTACCTCAATTTTAAATCGAATGCGTAATTTAAATACTGATGAAATTTTTGATCAAGTGTTTNTGATGAATCAAGAAAGCTTATTAAATTTTAAGAGACCAATATCTAANATTGTATTCATGGGGATGGGTGAACCTCTTATGAATTNCAATAATGTNNTAAAAGCAATTNAAAAATTGACAAGTTATGATGGATTCNGAATGTCCCCAAAAAGAATAACTCTTTCAACCTCAGGTATACCNAAGATGATTAGAANNCTTGCTGATGAAAATGTGAAATTTAGGCTCGCTGTTTCTTTGCACAGTGCAATACAAAATGTTAGAGAGAAAATTATGCCTTTTGCAAATAAATTTAACTTGCAAGAATTATTAGATTCTCTTCTTTACTGGTACACTAAAACAAAAAGTATTGTAACTATTGAGTATATTATATGGGAAGGAATTAATGATAAAATTAGTGACATAGATGCTTTAGTTGAATTTTGCAAAAAAATTCCTTCCAAAGTAAATTTAATTCAATATAATCCTGTAGATAATTTTCAAACACGTGAGGCNAGCNAACAAGTCATAAATGCTTATATTGAATCTCTTAACTTTTCTAATATTAATGTCACATATAGAAGATCTAGAGGTAAAGACATAGACGCAGCATGTGGTCAGTTAGCGAATAAATTCATCTCAAACTGATAGCTTTTTTTGAGTTTTAAGATTCTTAGAGAATAATATATAAATACAAAATGAAAGTTGTTGAAATAATTAAAAAACCAATTTATTATGAGATGGAGGTCTTTGAAAAGAAATTCAGAGATTCCATGTCATCAAATGTGTCGCTACTAAATAGAATAACACATTTTATTGTAAATCGAAAGGGTAAGCAAATGCGACCCATGTTTGTTTTTCTAGTATCTAAAATGTTTGGAAATGGCAAGGTGAATGAGCGAACTTATCGGGGTGCAGCTGTAATTGAATTAATTCACACAGCCACTTTAGTCCANGATGATGTTGTAGATGATAGCTATAAGAGAAGAGGTTTTTTTTCAGTTAATGCTTTATGGAAAAATAAGATTGCAGTATTAGTTGGTGACTATCTTTTGTCAAAAGGATTGCTATTATCAATTGAGAATGAAGATTTTGATTTATTAAAAATTATATCTGTAGCTGTTAGAGAAATGAGTCAAGGAGAATTACTACAAATTGAAAAATCAAGATCATTAGATATTACAATAGANACCTATTTCGAAATTATACGTCAGAAAACGGCNACATTAATAGCTTCATGTTGTGCAATTGGAGCAAAGGCTGTAGGCTGTAATGAAAAAGAAGTCCAGAAAATGCACAAATTGGGTGAATTAATAGGGATGGCATTTCAAATAAAAGATGATCTATTTGATTATGGNAAAAAGAAAATTGGAAAACCTATTGGGATAGATATCAGAGAGAAAAAAATGACTCTCCCACTAATTCACGTTTTAAATAAATCTAGTAAATCTGACAAACGTACTATTATTAACATAATAAAAAATAGAAATAAAAATAAAACTAAAGTTGATGAGTTAATTCAGTTAGTTAAAGAAAAAGGGGGTATTGAATTTGCTGAAGAAAAAATGAATTTTTACCGTCAAAAGGCACTTAAAATTCTATGTGAATTTCCAAAGAATGATTATCGTGATTCACTTGAACTTATTCTGAACTATGTTATCGAGAGAAAAATATAACTAAATTTTTCCTCTTTAAGTTTGATAATAAAATGATAAATTTATAAAAACACCAGTTTGATATCAAAAAAAACAATAGATCANGTATTTCAAACAGCAAGAGTAGAAGAGGTTATAGGNGACTTTTTGTCATTAAAAAAAGCAGGCTCAAATTTTAAGGGGCTCAGTCCTTTCTCACAAGAACGTACNCCNAGTTTCATGGTCTCACCAGTAAAGCAAATTTGGAAAGATTTTAGTAGTGGAAAAGGNGGAAATATNGTTGCNTTTTTAATGGAACATGAACATTTTAGCTATCCTGAGGCAATAAAATATTTGGCAAATAAGTATAATATTGAGGTTGAGGAGACAGCAACTAATGAAAAGGAAAAAGAAAAAAGGAATCATTTAGAAAGTCTGTATTTGATAAATCAATTTGCTCAAGAAAATTTTTCAAAAAATTTGTGGGAATCAAATGAAGGTAAGTCAATTGGATTAAGTTACTATAAAGAAAGAGGATTTGAAGAAAAAACAATACGTTTTTTTGGATTGGGATACTCACTTAAAAAATATGATAATTTGTATAATGAGTCGTTGGGTTATGGCTATGATAAAAAATACCTACTTGAAACAGGTTTAGTAATTAAAAATGATAAAGGATTCATCGATCGNTTTAGAGCTAGGGTTGTTTTTCCAATTAAGAGCATGGCGGGAAGAATNCTNGGATTTGGTGGAAGGACTCTTATCCGTGANACCAAAATAGCAAAGTATATTAATTCACCTGAAAGCGATGCATATAATAAAGGATCAGTTCTTTATGGTTTATATGAAGCTAAAAAGGCAATAGCAAGGGAAGATTCGTGCTATTTAGTTGAAGGATATACTGATGTTATTCAAATGTATCAAAAGGGAATTGAAAATGTAGTCTCTTCATCTGGAACCGCATTAACCCTGCAGCAAATTAGGTTAATAAAAAGATTAACCTTAAATATAATTGTCTTATTTGATGGTGACTTAGCTGGACAAAGGGCAGCATTAAGAGGAATAGATTTAATTTTACAAGAGGGCATGAATGTTAGAGTTTGTTTTTTTCCTAATGGAGAAGACCCTGACAGCTTTGTTAGATCTAACGAACTTGAAAAAGTTAAAACTTACCTTTCAGAGCAAGCAAATGACTTTATTCAATTTAAAATAAACCTTCTTCTTCAAGATTCTAAAGGTGATCCAATTAAAAAAGCTAAAACTGTTCGAGATATTGTTTCAAGTATATCTAAAATACCTGATGCTATACAAAGAGAAATTTACATAAAGGAATGTTCTCTCGCGATGGGAGTCACTGAACAAGTACTATTTAACGCACTTGCTCAAGAAAAAAACAAAAAAAATAAGCTTGGTAAAAATGGAACGAATATTCCCGAGGCTAATAAAGATTTGTCTTTAACGGAAAAAATAAGAAAGCCAAATTTATATAATCCAATTTTAAATCTTGAAAAGCAGATACTAAGTATACTTATTCATTATGGAAGTGACGAAGCCTTTTTTGATGAANTTCTAATTTTCTCTGATTCAGAGGGAAATTTAGTNGAAGAATCTAAGGTAGTACAATCAAAAGTTTATGAAAAAGTATTTTTAGATNTACAGCAGGACGAGATAGAAATGATTCAACCTGAATACCAATCATTATATACACAGATAATAGAATCTTATCAAAGAGAAGGTAAAATAAGGACTGAAAAAATAGTTCAACAAANAGATAACAATACAGTGAAATTACTCACNGATATATTGTTATCAGATGAAGANCATCANCTTCATGNTTGGGAAAAGAAAAATATCTTTGTTAAGGATCGAAAAAGTGTTGTAGGNCAGCTTGTNAGTGAAACCATCTTAACTTTTAGAAGATATCTGGTAGACCAAAAAATCGAAAATATTGTAAAAAAAATAAAAAATCAAGAGAGCAATTATGATGAAATATCATTTTTGGAAGANGTAATACATTATCAAAATTTAAAAAAATTGCTTTCGCGAAAATTAAATAGAGTACTTTAAAGTATTCGTAGGTTAATTACTTGTTGATAAAGATCTACATTGTTATTTACACTTAGTTTTTNCATTAATCTNTTTTTATAAGTGTTTGTTGTCTTTTGATTTAAACCNAAAGATTTAGCTATTTGTACNTTTCGTTTTCCTTTCAAAAGGAATNTAAGAACTTCAATTTCTCTCTNCGAAATTTTCTTTTNGAAGTTTATACTTGNTAGTGGATCAATCTTATTNTTTATATGAAACTCAAAATTAGAAGTTAAATGGTAACTATTTGTAGTAACTTTTTCTATTGCCNCTTGCAAAACCATCTTATCAACTTTTTTAGACAAATAACCTGANGCNCCTGCCTTTAANAATGAAATTTCATATTTTGATGGAGACTGNGAAGTAAAAATGAGAATNACTACTTTAGGNTANACCTTTTTTAATTTTTTAATAGTTTTTAAAGCGCTTNCATCTCCAAACNCNATCTCCATTATNACTAAGTCCGCTAAGTTTTCGTTAAGAAAGTTAAAAAGGTCTTTTCTTTTTTCGAATGCTCCAATTACATTAATTAAGTTACTTTTCTTGAAATAAGCTTTTATTCCTTTTAAAATTACCGGATGGGGATCAANTAATACAACCTTCAACATTTCGTTTAATTTTCACTCAGCATTTAAAGAAAGTTTGAAGGTATAAGGCATACTGGAATNGGGTTCATTTTATGTCTATTTTTTTTATTGAAGTTGAGATATATATTAAATACTTCCATTTCTCGTTGAGTAAAAGTAGATTTGGATAGCTTATTCTTTTGAGCTTCCATAGCCCACTCAAGNTCAACATAACTTGCTCCAATTTGGTCTTCATCAGTACGATTATCTTCCCATAGGCCATCAGTTGGTGCGGCGTTTTGTATAGAATCCAGTATTTTTAAATGTTTTGCTAAAGAAAAGACNTGTGTTTTATTTAAATCTGCTATGGGGCTAATGTCAACACCTCCNTCNCCATATTTTGTNTAAAATCCAACTCCAAAGTCCTCAACCTTATTTCCTGTCCCTGTAACTAAATAATTATTTAGTGCAGCAAAATAATATAAGCTTGTCATCCTTAATCTTGCGCGGGTATTGGCCAAGCTATGAAATTGTGCGTCTTGCTTATTTGTTTTAGGAATAATGTTAATAAAAGATGAGAAAACTTTATCTAAAGGTATTCTTGACGAGGATACATTTTTAAATTTTTTTTTCAGCCAGTTTATGTGATCCGAAGCTCTAGAATCTTGAGACGATTGTTGCTTTATTGGCATTTCTAAACAAAGTAACTTAGAACCAGTTTTTGCACAAAGTGTAGAGGTTACAGCAGAGTCTATTCCTCCAGAAACCCCTACAACAAAGCCGTGCATTTTAGATTTTTCCATATAATCCTTTAGCCATTTTATAATATATCTTTCTACTTTTTCTGCTGATTTCATTATTTAATAATTAAAAAAAATAAATTTGCACAAAAATACGTTTTTGTTAATATGATAGCAAATCTTAAAATGGTACTGAGAGTTTTTTTTTCTTATTCTCACTTGTACTATAATATTTTTGTTTTATTTATTTTTTTTAACTCTTGTAATAATCNAAATAGTAATGATAANAGAAAACCAATTTCATTAAGTTTTGAGNGGTTTGATTTAAAATTTTACAATCAACCACCAAACGTGATTCCAAAATTGAAAAAAGATTATTCTTTTTTATTTCCAAAACAATTTTCCGATAGCATCTGGGAAAAAAGACAAAAAGATAGTTTACAATTAATTATCCAAAATGCAGTCCAAAACGAGTTTCCAGATTTATCAAATATTGAAAATGAAATAACAGATTTATTTGAAAAAATAAAATTTCAATTCCCTAAAATTAATCTATCAAGAGTAATTTTTTTAACTAATAATGTAGACTATCAGTTAAAGACTGTATTTGCCGACAGTATACTTTTGGTTTCCCTAGATACCTTCTTGGGAACAAATCATATTCTTTACGAGGGTATTCCAAGTTATATCAAAAAAGAATTAGACAGAAAGCATATTACGTCACAAATCGTAGATAAATTTGCTGCATATTTTTTTCCCCCTACAAATGAAAGAACTTTTCTTTCCAAAATATTGTACGAGGGAAAAAAAATGTACTTAAAGGATATTTTTCTTCCACACATTGAAGACAATATAAAAATTGCTTATACTGAAGATGAAATTAAATGGGCAAAAGACAATGAACGTTTCATTTGGCAATATTTTGTGGAAAAACAAATTTTGTATAAAACTGATTCCGATTTAATGGGGCGTTTTGTCGAACCTTCGCCTTTTTCTAAATTTTATTTACAAATTGATAATGAATCACCAGGGAAAATTGGTGTTTGGATAGGTTGGCAAATAGTTAAAAGCTACTGCAAGCAAAACCCTGAAATTCCATTAATAGAGCTTCTAAATCTTTCCTCTCAAGACCTTTTTAAACTTTCAAATTACAAACCAAAACAATAATGACAATGCACAAAAAAACTCAAATTATAATTGATGTTAATCTAGATGAAAATAAAATACCAGAAAAAATAAGGTGGTCGGCAAAGGACGGTGGTATTTCAAAAATGGAATCAAAGGCTATGCTACTTTCATTTTGGGATTCAGAAAATCAAGAGACACTTAAAATGGATTTATGGGTTAAAGATATGCCTTTGGACCAGATGAAATTATTTTTTCATCAGACTTTTGTATCCATGAGTGAGGCATTTTTTAAAGCTACTAATGACGAGAAGATGACAGAAACAATAAGGGACTTTTGTGACTATTACGCAGAAGCTTTAAATTTAAAAAAAAATTAATTTTTAATATACTTGTGAAATTCAGAGTTAAGGGTTTTAATATAGTCCAAAACTTTTTCTTTTCCAGTATTTTTTTTAGAAGATGTTACAAAAATTGAAGGAATAGATTCCCAATTATTCTCATGCATTACAGCTTTGTATTCTAAAATATTTTTTTCTATTTGATAAATTTTCAGCTTGTCAGCCTTAGTAAAAATTATTGAAAAAGAAATTAAGTTTTTATTTAGCCATAACATAAAGTCAAGATCAAAAGTTTGCGGTTCGTGACGAATATCAATTAATAAAAAAGCATTTATTAATTGATTTCGTTTTTTGAAATAATTTTTTATAATTGTTTCAATTTTTTTTTTTTGGGTTTTAGACAACCTAGCATACCCATAACCGGGAAGATCAACTATGTACCAACTTTCGTTAATAAGATAATGATTAATTAGTGTTGTTTTTCCTGGAGTTGAAGAAGTTTTAGCAAGTTTTTTTTTATTACAAATAGAATTTATTAGAGAGGACTTACCAACATTNGATCTTCCTATGAAAGCATATTCTGGNAANNCATTTTTTGGGCACATTTCTACATTAGTGTTACTAATTATAAACCGGCTTGATTTAACTTGCATAGCTTTCTAGAAATTTCTAGNTTCAAGCCAATTCTCAAGAATTGCATTAAATTTATCTGGNTGCTCCATCATAGGGGCGTGTCCACATCTATCGATCCAATACAAGTTTGAATCAGGNAGCAGTTCATTAAATTCTTTAGCTACATTTGGGGGNGTAACAGTGTCCTGTTTGCCCCAGATTATTGCAGTAGGAGTTTTAATTTTTGGTAATTCGTTTGCCATATTATGTCTAATTGCACTTTTTGCAAGAGCTAAAGTNCGTACTAACTTGTTTCTGTCATTGACTGATTCAAATACTCTATCAACAATTTCTTTGCTTGCTATTTTTGGNTCAAAAAATACAGCCTCACTTTTCTTCTTTATATATTCGTANTNACCTCTTTTAGGATACCCATCGCCCATATTATTTTCATATAAACCTGAACTTCCTGTTAATACAAGGCCTTTNACCAACTTAGGATAGCTTTTTATAAAAAGAAGACCTACGTGGCCTCCTAAAGAATTACCAAGTAAAATAATATTCTTAAGCTTTCTGAATGAAATAAATTTGTATAGATAATCCGAAAGTGATTTAACGGAAGTATTAAGAATTGGCAATGAGTANACTGGAAGTTCCGGTATAATTATANGATATTTTTTACTTGGGAAATAATTCANTACTCCNGAAAAATTACTTAACCCNCCCATTAAGCCGTGAAGAATAATAATCGGTTGACCAACACCAGATTCTACGTATCGAAANTCATGTTTTTGAATTATGTTATTCATTATACCCAAATCCTCAAAAAATTTAAATTCAAATATAGACATTTACTACTTAGNTAATACTTTTTATTTCAATCCAACAAGTATTATAANACNGTGCAAAAGTGTCAAAACTTATTAACATTGTGGTAAAATGTGGTAAAATGTGGTAAATTAAATTTATATTTGATATAAATCATAATATTAGGTGGAACATCTTATCGGTACATATGAATGTAAAGTTGATACAAAAGGCCGNNTAATGATGCCAGTTGCTTTAAAAAAACAACTTTCAAAATTAATTAGTGACGGTTTTGTTTTAAAACGANCTGTATTTAACCATTCTATTGAAATGTATCCNTTAAATGAGTGGGCTAAGCTTATGGATAAACTAAATGGATTAAATCGGTTCAGTAAAAAAAATAANGACTTTATTCGGNGATTCACTGCTGGTGTTAAATCAGTAGATATAGATAACTCTGGAAGATTTCTTATCCCCAAAGATTTGATAAAATACGCTAGCATAGATAAGCAAATTGTGGTATCCTCCGCAGTAAATATTTTGGAAATTTGGAATAAATCAATATACGAGAAAGTAATCAATGAAACAACTCTNAATTTTGGAGAATTAGCTGAAGAAGTAATGGGTGACAAAAATGATGGAAATATATCATAACTCAGTTTTAACGGAAGAAGTAATAAAAGGATTACAAATTTACCCAAGTGGTGTCTATGTTGATGTTACATATGGAGGTGGAGGTCATTCAAGAGCAATCTTAAAAAAATTAAATCAAAATGGGAAATTATTTGGTTTTGACCAAGATCCAGACTCTATTGATAACAAAATAGATGATAGTCGTTTTGAATTAATAGTAGCAAATTTTTCTTTTCTAACACAATTTTTAAAATATTATCAAATTGATTCTGTAGACGGAATACTTGCTGATTTTGGTGTTTCATCTCATCAGTTTGATCAAGAATCAAGAGGTTTTTCAATTCGCAAATCTGGCAGATTAGACATGCGTATGAATAAAACCCAAAGTTTAGATGCACATAAAGTGATTAATTCTTATGATGAGAAAGCATTGAATGAAATATTCAGAAAGTATGGTGAATTGAGAAATGCAAGAAAAATAACAAAGAATATTCTTGACTCTAGAAAAAAAAATGACATAATGACAACTTTTGATTTAATAGATGTCTTAAAACCACTAATTCCAAAGAGACTCAAAAATAAGTTTTTAGCACAAATTTTTCAAGCAATTCGTATTGAAGTAAATAATGAATTAGGGGTTTTAAAATCACTATTAAAGCAAGCATCCAATCTTCTAAAGCCTGGAGGTCGATTGGTTTGTATATCATACCACTCATTAGAAGATCGCTGTGTAAAAAACTTTTTTCAAAATGGGAATTTTGATAAACGGGAAGAGAAAGATTTTTTTGGAAACCCTCTAAAAATGCTTCATAAAGTTGGAAGATTAATTATTCCCTCTAATGCGGAGATAGAACTAAACCCCAGATCTAGAAGTGCGAAACTTAGAATTGCTCAAAAAAAATGAAAAATTTAAAATCATTTTTAAACATTGACTTTTTGGTTAAAGACAATTCTTCAAAGAATTGGAAAATGATTCTTTTTATTTCAACACTAGCTGTAATTATGATTTCAAGCGGNCACAGTGCAGACAAAAAGATTTTTAGAATTTCATCCCTAAATACNAGTATAAAATCCTTAAAAAGCGATTTCATACAAATTAAAGAAGAGCTTTTGATACTTAAAAAAGAATCATCTATAACTCAAAAATTATTGTCTAGAGGCGTAGTTCCAGCATCACTTCCACCAATTAAAATTATACTATCTGATGAATGATCAACATAATTTTTTTAAACGATTGATGTTGAGNTTTTATTTTTTTGCATTACTACTGACATTTTTNTCCTTTCTATTAATAGGAAAGTTAGTTTATATTCAATTTTATGAANATAATGAANGTCTTGATATTCAACCTNATACTCTTGTAAAAAATGTAGTTTTGGAACCAAGTAGAGGNGATATTTTTTCNGCAGATGGTAATATNTTAGCAACTTCTATACCTCGTTTTGATTTGTATTGGGACGCAATAATTCCATCAGAAAATTTATTCAATTCTCAAAAAAAAGATTTAGCAGATTCAATATCAGTTTTTAAAAATATCCCAAGTGAAATAATTTTAAATAAATTAGAAAAAGCTAGAAAACAAAACCATAGGTATTTATTAATTGAAAAAGGATTAAGTTTCTCCGAATATAAAAGGTTTAAATCCTTTCCAATTTTNAATGAAAGTATTTATCGTGGAGGATTAATTGTTGAGCAAGACATTAAAAGAGAAAATCCACTTGGTAAATTAGCTGAGAGAACTATAGGTTATGAAATAAAAGATAAAAACGGTTCCTTTTTTAGAGTTGGTCTTGAAGGAGCTTTTTCAGAATTTCTAAGAGGTAACCCTGGGCTTAGATTAAAACAAAAAATTGCGAACGGACAGTGGAAACCCATTAGTGACTCCAACGAAAAAGAACCAACAGAAGGATATGATCTACATACAACTTTAGATGTAAATTTTCAGGATATTGTTCACAACTCACTTCTTTCGCAACTTGAGAAGTATAAAGCTGAGCATGGAACTGCTATTGTTATGGAAGTAAAAAGCGGTGCAATAAGAGCAATTGCAAACCTTGGAAGGACTAAAGAAGGAAAATACTTTGAAAAATTAAACTATGCAATAGGAGAAACAAATGAACCGGGATCAACTTTTAAGCTAATGGCTATCATTGCTGCTTTAGAAGATAAAGTAATTAACGAAAAATCAATTATAGATACAGGTAATGGAGAACTTACTTTCTTCAAAAAATATAAAGTTAAAGATTCTAAAAAGGGAGGTTATGGTCTCATAACTGCAGCAAAAGCTTTTGAAGTTTCGTCAAATGTAGGGTTGGTGAAAATTGTTTATGATAATTATAAAAATAATCCTAAAAAATTTGTTGATAGACTTTATAATATGGGCTTAAACAAAACTCTTAAACTCCCAATACTTGGTGAGGGAATACCTAAAATACCACATCCTTCAGATTCCGATTGGGATGGTCTAGATTTACCATGGATGGCCTATGGCTATGGTGTTAGCTTAACCCCGTTACAGATTTTAGCATTCTATAATGCAATTGCAAACGACGGTCAGTTAGTAAAACCTCGTTTTTTGAATAAAATTAGTATTAAGGGAAATGCACCAGCAAAAATATATAGTAAACAAATTTTAAACCCATCAATTTGTTCTAAAGAAACCTTGATAAAGGTAAAACAAATGATGTTAAATGTAGTTGACAAAAAGTGGGGGACAGCAAATAAAATTAAAGATCCATTCTTAAAAATGGCCGGTAAAACTGGAACTTGTCAAGTAGACTATCTTAAAAATGAAGTTCAATACGTTTCTAGTTTTGTTGGTTATTATCCGGCAGAAAAGCCAAAATATTCATGTATTGTTGTAATCCACAGACCAGAAAAATCTATTGGCTATTATGGAGCTACTGTTGCTGCGCCAGTATTTAAAAAAATTGCAAAAAAAATATACAATAATATTCCTTTTGAAATTAAAATTAGTTCAGAATTAGTATCCAATCTGGATAAAGTTGGAAATACATTAAAAATAAAAAATGTTGTACCAGATGTTGCTGGNCTTACTTATGAAGATGCAATAAAAGCTCTTAAAAAAATTGGATTAAAGGTAGAGGTTAGAGGAAGTGGAAAAGTAAAATCACAATCGATAAAACCAGGTACNAAAATAGAAATCAATCAAAAAATATTAATTGAGTTAACTTGAAAAAACTNAATGACATATTATATAAAGTANCTATAGAAGGAATTTTTGGCAATCCAAAAGTCAAAGTATCTTCTATAANCTTCGACAGTAGAAAGATNAAAAAAAATAGTTTGTTTATTGCTCAGAAGGGCACCNAATCAGANGGNAATCAATTTATTTCACAAGCAATTAAAAATGGTGCTATAGCGATTGTNTGNGAATNAATACCTGATTTACCANATNNTNATNTAACTTTTATTTTAGTCAAGAATGCATCTAAGGCTTTGGGAATAATTTCATCAAATTTTTTTTCAAGCCCATCTAAAGAATTAAGCCTAATTGGTATTACTGGCACAAATGGAAAAACTACGATAGTATCATTATTATATGAATTATTTTCTAGTCTGGGCTTAGAGAGTGGTTTGATTTCTACAGTTAAAGTTAAATTTTCTAATAAAGAGTTCGAAAACAAGTATACTACACCTGATTCAATATCGATTAATAATTATTTAAGGCAAATGGTTGATTTGGGAATAAAATATTGTTTTATGGAAGTTTCTTCACATGGGATTTCACAGCATCGAATTGAAGGACTAGATTTCTCAGGTGGAGTATTTACAAATATCACTCATGATCATCTTGACTACCATGGTAGTTTTATAAATTACAGAAATGTAAAAAAACAATTTTTCGATATTCTTCCCAAAAATGCTTTCGCACTGACAAACCTTGATGACAAAAATGGTTCATTTATGATCCAAAATACAAAAGCAAAAAAATATACATATTCAATAAATCAGTATGCGGACTATAAATTGAAAATTCTGGAGTGTCAATTTTCTGGGATGTTATTGAAAATTCAAAATCAAGAGGTATGGACAAATTTGGTAGGGAATTTTAACAGCCAAAATCTTTTAGCTGTTTATGCAGTGGCAGATATATTTCAGATTCCTAAACTAAACATTTTAAAAAATATTAGTCTGCTAAAATGTGTTGAGGGTCGTTTTCAAACATTTATATCAGAAGATGAAGTTACAGTTATTATTGATTATGCCCATACACCAAATGCTCTAGAAAATATTTTAGAAACAATAAATAAAATTAGAACACGAAATGAAACGTTTCTTGTTCTAGTTGGTTGTGGTGGTAACCGTGATCGTGAAAAAAGACCTATAATGGGAAAAATTGCTTCAGAATTATGTGACAAGGTAATATTTACTTCAGATAATCCTAGAAATGAAGATCCTTCTCAAATAATATCTGAAATGATTCAGGGTGTTGCAGCTGAAAACTATAAAAAAATAGTAAAAATATCACTAAGGGAAGAGGCAATTTTGATGTCAAAACGACTAGCAAAAGAGGGTGATATTGTCCTCATAGCAGGCAAGGGACACGAATCTTATCAAGAAATTGAAGGAAACCTTTATCCTTTTAATGATTTTAAAATTGCAAAAAAAATATTTTTAAAAATGGATTAATATGTTTTATTACTTATTCGAATTTTTTGAAAAACAATATAATCTTTCTGGAGCTAGTTTATTTCAATATATTTCATTCAGAGCCTCTTTAGCAGTAATATTTTCAACAACTTTTTCAATGCTTTTTGGCAAAAAATTCATAAAATTTTTAAATAAAAAGCAAATAGGCGAAACAGTAAGGGATCTAGGATTAAAAGGGCAAATTGAAAAACAGGGAACCCCTTCTATGGGAGGTTTAATAATTATTTTCGGAACCCTTATACCAGTATTTTTATTAGCAAAACTTGATAATATTTATGTCATTTTATTGATTTTAACCGTTTTATGGATTGGATTTATAGGATGGCTAGATGATTATATAAAAATTTTTAAAAAAAATAAAAAAGGCCTAAAAGCTAAATTTAAAGTTCTTGGACAAATGCTATTAGGTGCTTTTGTAGGGGCAGTTCTTTTTTTTCATCCAGAAGTGACTGTTAGAACTGAAGTAAATATGGGCATTGATAAATTTGTGAATAGTGGATCTAGTATTGTTGAGAAAAATGTTAAAGCTAGTTTAACCACAATCCCATTATTTAAAAACAATCAATTTGATTATTATAACTTAATTGAATGGACCGGTATAAATAGAAAATATACTTGGCTAATATTTATACCATTCGTAATATTTATAATTACAGCAGTTTCTAATGGGGCAAATCTGACAGACGGTATTGATGGTTTGGCTGCTGGAAGCTCGGCTATAATTGTATTTGTTTTGGCAATATTTTCATTTGTTTCAGGTAATATAAATTTTGCTTCCTATTTAAACATTATGTATATACCCAACATAGGGGAAATAGTTGTTTTTATATCATCATTTTTAGGTGCTTTAATTGGTTTTTTATGGTTTAATGCTTATCCGGCTGAAATTTTTATGGGGGATACAGGAAGCCTTACAATTGGAGCTGTTATTTCAGTCATTTCAATTATTATTAGAAAGGAATTATTAATTCCAATTCTTTGTGGCGTGTTTTTTATAGAAACATTATCTGTAGTTTTTCAAGTAAGCTATTTCAAATATTCAAGATCTAAGACAGGTGTTGGAAAACGAATTTTTAAAATGGCGCCATTACATCACCATTACCAAAAACTAGGCTTTCATGAAAGTAAAATAGTTGCTAGGTTCTGGATTTTAGGTATTGTACTTGCAGTTTTAACAATTGTGACCTTAAAAATTAGATGATGGGTAAAAAGCTAGTAGTTTTGGGTGCAGGCGAGAGTGGAATAGGTGCAGCTATTTTAGGAAAGAAGAAAGGTTATGAAGTTTTTCTTTCTGAAAATAAAAAAATTGATAGCAAGCTTGAAAAAATGCTACATAAAGAGGGAATTAAATGGGAGTCAGGTAGGCATTCAATAGAAAATTTAATTTCCGCTGATTATGTTGTAAAAAGCCCAGGAATTTCCTCTAATATTCCATTAATAAAATCCTTAAAAGAAAAGGGTAAAAATATAATTTCTGAAATTGAGTTTGCTGCATTACATACATCTGCTATTCTAATTGGGATTACAGGTACAAATGGAAAGACTACTACTACGCTTTTAACTTATCAAATATTGAAAGATGCTGGACTTAATGTTGGTATTGCTGGAAATATAGGAAATAGTTTTTCTTTACAGGTTGCCAAAATGGATTTTGATATATATGTCCTTGAGATAAGTAGTTTTCAATTAGATGACATATGCAAATTTTCACCACACATAGCAGTAATTACAAATATAACATATGATCATTTAGACCGCTACAATTTTAATTTTGAAAATTATGTAAAGGCCAAATTGAAAATTATAAAGAATCAATCTAAAAAAGATTTTTTTCTTTTTAATTCCAATGATCCATTGTTAATGAAAGCATTAAAAAATATAAATGTGAAAGCAAAAGAAATTCCAATGTCAGATGTACCAATAAAAGAAGGAGTGTTCATTAAAAATAAAAATTTTATTGTTAAACAAAAAAACAAAAAAACTATGATAAACTTTGCAAACTTTACTTTATCAGGAAGGCATAATCTACTAAACGCAATGGCTGCATCTACAGTAGCCAGTTTATTAGATATTAGTAAAGATTCTATTAGAGAAAGCCTGACCCATTTTAAAGGGGCCCCTCATAGGATGGAAAAAGTACTTTCAATTCAAAGAGTTCAATATATAAATGATTCAAAAGCAACAAATACTAATGCAACCTTTTTTGCTCTTGACAGTATTGATACTCCTGTTGTTTGGATTGCTGGAGGGGTAGATAAAGGAAACAATTACGAGTCTCTTTTGCCCCTTATTAGAAAAAAAATTAAAGCGATCGTATGCTTAGGTATAAATAATGAAAAATTGTTTAACACCTTTGAGAATGTAGTCGAAATTTTAGTTGAAACTCAATCAATGAGTGAAGCAGTAAAAATTTCACACAAGATAGCATTAGCAAAAGAAACTGTTCTTCTTTCCCCAGCTTGTGCAAGTTTTGATTTATTTAAGAATTACGAAGACAGAGGTAATCAATTTAAGGAAGCGGTTAGAAATTTATAATTTATGTTAGAGTCAATAAAAGGTGATAAGGTTTTATGGGGCATATTAGCATTATTGGCTATATTTTCTTTTTTACCAATTTTTAGCTCTAGCACTAATTTAGTATATGTAGTCGGTAAAGGGACTCCCTGGGGATATTTCTTCAAGCATTTTATCATATTGAGTATAGGATTCTTTCTTATGTATTCAATTCATAAAGTTCCATTCAAATATTTTAAGGGGATTTCAATTCTTATGCTTCCAATTGTAATTCTTTTACTTATATACACTCTGTCTCAGGGGACAATAATTTCTGGAGCTAATGCGAGCAGATGGCTTAAAATTCCAATTGTAGGGATAAGCTTTCAAACCTCAACGCTGGCATCAATAGTTTTAATGGTTTATTCCGCTAGATATTTATCAAAATTGAAAATAAAAAAATCTAATTTGAAAAACTCATTACTAGAATTTTGGCTTCCCGTATTTGTTATTGTGCTTTTGATTTTACCTTCAAATTTGTCGACGGCTATTCTTTTGTTTAGCATGATTTTGATGCTAGCATTTATAGCCAGTTATCCTTTAAAGTTTCTAATTAGTATAATAATTTTAGGACTTACATCGCTATTCGTCTTCATAAGTCTTGCCAGAAGCTTTCCAGAAATTTTTCCAAACAGAATTGATACCTGGATAAATAGAATTGAAAATTTTAAAACAGGGCAAAGCGCTGATGGAAATTATCAATTATCCAGAGCAAAAACGGCCATAGTGAGTGGTAAATTTATTGGATTAGGAGCTGGAAAAAGCAGAATGAAAAACTTTTTACCCCAAAGCTCTTCTGATTTTATATATCCAATTATAGTTGAAGAATTTGGTCTTATTGGAGGTGTTGCGCTAATTTTACTTTATCTTTTATTATTATACAGGATAGTAGTAATTTCTTATAGAACCAAAAGTTCATTTGGTAAATTAACTGTTATAGGATTGGGAATACCTATTGTAAGCCAAGCATTCGTCAATATTGGTGTAGCGCTTCAAGTCATTCCAGTTACCGGTCAAAACCTTCCAATGATAAGTAGTGGTGGAACATCAGCATGGATAACCTGTATAGCTATGGGAATTATTTTAAGTGTTAGTACAAAAATTGAATCAGATGATGATTTAAAAATAGAAAATAATAATCCTTTAAATATTTTAAGTGAAATCGATTAAATTTATAATATCTGGAGGGGGTACTGGNGGTCACATTTATCCAGCNTTAGCNATTGCTNCTGGAATAAAGNATAATTTTAAAAANCCTAAAATATTATTTGTTGGAGCTAGAGGGAAAATGGAAATGGATAAAATTCCTAGAGAGGGATNTCCTATAATAGGTCTTTGGATAAGNGGATTTCAAAGATCGTTTTCATTTTCTAATTTATTATTTCCTTTAAAATTANTANTAAGCTTAATACANTCTCTATTAATTATATTAAGATATAAACCACAGATAGTCATTGGAACAGGAGGATTTGCAAGNGGACCTCTTTTGCAAGTAGCTACTTGGTTGAATTATCCAACTCTTATCCAAGAACAAAACTCTTATCCAGGTATAACTAACCGTATTTTGAGTAAAAAGGTAAATCGTATTTGTGTNGCATTTGATAACATGGAAAAATTTTTTCCAAAACAAAAAATTAGAATTACTGGCAACCCTGTAAGAAATTATCTAATAAAGCTCAAACCAAATAAAATTTCTAAACAATTTTTTGATTTNGATCTTAACAAGAAAACTCTAGTAATTATTGGAGGTAGTTTAGGCTCTAAATGCATTAATAATTTAATAAAGTCTGAATTAGAATATATTATGAGCTTTGGACTGCAAATTATTTGGCAGTGTGGTTCAGTTTATTATAAGACTCTGGAGGGATTAAAGTCAAATTCAGTTTTGATTAAACCTTACATTAATGAAATGAAACATTTATATAGTGTTGCTGATTTTATAATTTCTCGGGCTGGNGCAGGAAGTATTTCAGAATTGAGNTGTGTAGCAAAACCATCNTTACTTATTCCCTCTCCAAATGTTTCTGAAAATCATCAATGGCATAATGCAAATGTATTAGCTCAAAAAAAAGCTGTTTTGTTGATCCAAGAAGAAGAGCTTGANAAAAAATTCAGAAATCTTTTTTCACAACTTGTGTTANATGAAAAAAAACAGAAAGAACTTGAAAAAAATTTAAAAAGTTTTGCTTTACCTGAAGCTACAAAGAATATTATTTCCGAAATCAAACAACTTTTATGAAAAGTGATTCAATAAATNCTTATTTTTTCATTGGNATTGGTGGTGTTGGNATGTCAGCTCTTGCNAGGTTTTGTTTTCATTCTGGNCACAAGGTTTATGGACACGACAAAGNCCAATCAGATATAACAAATGCCCTCACACGTGAGGGCATAAGAATTTCTTATAGTGATTNATTAAACGCATTACCAATATTTTTACTTTCTAAAGATATAAAGGTAGTTTATTCTGCTGCCATTGAATTAAATCATCCACAGTTATCCTTCTATTTACAGCAAGGCAATCAAGTAATGAAACGTTCGGAATTTCTTGCTTCANTATGTAANAATAANANAACCTTAGCTGTAGCTGGAACACATGGNAAAACNACAACTTCTTTAATTTTAACTCATNTCTTTTCTGAGACNAAACAATTGTTTACATCTTTAACTGGAGGTTTTTTTAATGGTTANGAGTCTAACCTAATAAAAACAGGATCAGAAACATTTATAGTTGAGGCAGACGAATACGATAGATCTTTTTTACAATTGTATCCAACGTTAGCTTGTATAACGTCAATAGAACCAGATCATTTAGATATATATAAAACTAAAAAAGAATTTTTAGAGGCATTTNTTCAATTTTCAAATCAAGTTGACAAAGAGTTAATTATTTCTCANGGACTCCCNTTTAACGGCATAACNTATGGAATAGATGTTTCTGCTGATTACCAAGNAAAAAAGTTAAAGAAAATCAAAAACGGATACAGATTTGATTTAAATACTCCTAANGATAAATATAAAGACGTTTGTCTTAANTTAATAGGAAGTCATAATGTTTCAAATGCTCTTGCTGCAATTGCAATAGCTGAACAATCTGGTTTAAATACTGGTGATTTTCTNNATGCTTTAGAAAACTTTCCAGGAGTTTATAGAAGAATGAACGTTTACCGATGGAACGAATCAATAATAATTGATGATTATGCGCATCACCCTTCTGAAATACAGAGCGTGTACAAAACTATAATAAACTTTTATCCATTTCATAAAAATTGCGTTGTATTTCAACCACATTTGTACTCAAGAACTAGAGATTTTATGAAAGAATTTTCAGTAGCACTAAGCATGTTTGATGAGATTATTTTGTTAGATATATATCCTGCAAGAGAAATACCAATTGAGGGGATAAATTCAAAAATTTTATTGAATAATATTTCAAAAAGAAAAAAAAGTTTTATAAGCAAAACAAAAATTAAATCTGCACTTGAAGAAAGTGATGCTAAAATTTTTGCGATTCTTGGTGCTGGTGATATAGGCCTCGAACTTAAAAAGTTAAAACTTGAAAAAATAGACAATGAATAAGAATAGATCAATTTTATTTTTATTGGTAATTACACTCCTTTTTATTGCGTGTGTGTACATGTCTCATATTAAACATAATTATAAAGATTACTTAAGCCTTCAAATAATATATACAGAAAAACCAATGCTTCTAAATGATTCAATAGTTAATAAATTGTTAAAACAAAATCTATCGGGTGAGTTAGTCCTGAAAAAAGATGGATTAGATTTGAATATACTAGAAAACCGAATGAATAGCATACCAGAAGTTGAGAACGTTGAACTCTATGTAAACCTTAAAAAAANCTTGTTTTTAACTATCACAGAACGAAAGCCACTTTTTAAAGTAGAATCTTCACCCCCGTATTTTTCAGATTCAAANGGTATTCTTTTTAATTTTAAAGCACTNGATTCATTAGAANTCCCCTCTTTTAAAACGAGTTCTTCAACACTATCATTAGGTACCACTGCAAAATTCATAAAAAATTTAAAAGCTGATNTATTTTTGAATAGTGAGCTTGAAACAATTTTTTTNAAAAATAANANATATGAAATAAAATTAAAATCCTATGATTTTAAAATANTTTTTGGCAAGCCAACANATGTGAAGANAAAAATAAAAAAGCTCAAAGTGTTTTGTGCACTTAAAAATATTAGGGANAGTATAGATGATTACANAAAAATTAATCTCAGCTACAATAACCAAATTGTAGCATTAACATCATAGATATTTATGGAAGAATTAAATTTTTCGGTCGGACTTGATATAGGTACTACTAAAATCGTTGCATTANTAGGGAAAAAAAATGAATTTAAGAAAGTTGAAATTCTTGGTATTGGAAAATCCAAAAGCCTTGGAGTACATCGTGGAGTTGTTAATAATATAACTCAAACTATACAGTCTATTCAAGAGGCTGTTGATAACGCCAATTCTAATTCAGGATTAACTATAAAAGACGTTGTTGTTGGTATCGCTGGACAGCATATNAGGAGCATTCAACATAGCGATTATATTACTAGAGAAAATCCTGAATCAGTAATCAATGAGGAAGATATTCAAAGATTGATTCAGCAAGTGTATAAATTAGTAATGCTNCCAGGAGAAGAAATAATACATGTATTACCTCAAGAATACAAAGTAGACGGTCAGAGTGANATAAAAGAACCCATTGGAATGCACGGATGTAGACTTGAAGCCAATTTTCATGTAGTTGTTGGACAAGTCACGTCAATTAAAAATATCGGTAGATGCATTAAAAGTGCTGGTTTAACAATGGCAAGTATTACTCTNGAACCCTTAGCATCTTCCGAAGCGGTACTTAGCTTTGAGGAAAAAGAAGCTGGTGTAGCTCTTATTGATATAGGAGGAGGAACAACAGACCTAGCAATCTTTAAAGATGGTATTATAAGACATACAGCAGTAATACCGTATGGTGGGAATGTTATAACAGAGGATATAAAAGAAGGTTGTTCAATAATTGAAAAAAAGGCTGAATTATTAAAAATAAAATTTGGGTCTGCTTGGCCAGGTGAAAATCGTGATACTGAAATTGTTTCAATACCAGGATTAGAGGGTCGTGACCCAAAGGAGATTTCTTTAAAAACGCTTTCAAAAATTATTAATGCTCGCGTTGTTGAGATTATTGAACAAGTTTTTTTAGAAATTAAAAACTATGGACATATGGATCAGAAAAAAAAGCTCATAGCAGGAATAGTTTTAACAGGAGGAGGAAGTCAACTAAAACACCTTAAGCAACTTGTAGAATATGTAACAGGCATGGATACTNGAGTTGGATACCCAAGTGGACATTTAGCTGGTAATACANTAGATTCTGTTTCGAGCCCACTTTTTGCTACTTCGGTCGGTTTNCTTATGAATGCACTTGATGAAATTTCTCCAGAAAATATTGACAATAACGATCAAACCAAAACTCCTAAATTAGAAAACGATCAAANAGATAACAAANTTTCAAAAAAGCGAAAATCAATTTTAGATCGTTTCGGAGAGAAATTAAAAGAATTTTTAGATAACGCATAATATTTTTAATATGTATAACGAAGAAACTAGAGCAATAAACTTTGATTTGCCAAAAAATCAAAGTAATGTTATTAAAGTAATCGGTGTAGGTGGCGGTGGTAGCAATGCGATAAATTACATGTTTCAGCAGGGTATTAAGGGCGTAGATTTTGTTATAACCAATACGGATGCTCAGGCNCTTTCTGAAAGTGGAGTCCCCATAAAAGTACAGTTAGGNGCTACCCTTACAGAGGGATTAGGNGCTGGAGCTAACCCTGAGATTGGTGCAAGGGCAGCCAAAGAAAGTGAAGATCAGATAAAAANTATTTTATCTACACAAACTAAAATGATATTTATAACTGCAGGAATGGGTGGTGGAACAGGAACTGGTGCAGCACCTGTAATAGCTCTAATGGCGAAAGAAATGGNTATTCTTACAGTAGGTATAGTAACAATGCCTTTTCAATTTGAGGGACGCTTAAGATTAGACCAGGCTCAAAAAGGGCTTGAAAACTTAAAAGAAACCGTTGACGCGCTAATNGTAATAAATAATAATAAATTAAGAGAAGTATATGGAAATCTTGGATTTAAATCAGGATTTGCAAAAGCAGATGAAGTATTNGCNACTGCAGCAAGAGGTATAGCAGAAGTAATTACNCATCACTTTACACAAAATATCGATTTGAAAGATGCAAAAACNGTACTTACTNATTCTGGTACTGCTATAATGGGNTCNGCCTCNGCATCTGGAAGTAATAGAGCTCAGGAAGCTATTATTANAGCTCTTGATTCCCCATTATTAAATGATAACAAAATTAATGGTTCTAAAAATGTTTTATTGTTGATTGTATCTGGTACTGACGAAATTACAATTGACGAAATAGGAGAAATAAATGATTATATCCAAACAGAAGCAGGGAATCAAACAAACATTATAATGGGCGTAGGAGATGACGAGAATTTGGGTAATGAAATCTCAGTAACGGTAATAGCAACTGGGTTTGCCCAAGAACAACAAAATGAAATATCAAATACTGAAGCAAAAAAAATAATTCACGCATTGGAAGATGATCAAAAAATTGAACATAATCTTAGTGATGAAAAATGTGATCAAATAAANCANGATAAATATAATGNCCACANAAAAATNAGAGACACTGAAGAAAGCTTTNAAGAAAAAAAAGAAATTAATCTNGANCCNCTAATTCCAATGAATTCAATTTTATATAATATTGAGANTGATGCTGAGATTNTAGAGNGTTCTATTAACCAAAANATTTTTGAAAATGAACCTGAAANAANAATAGATAANTCATCAAATACAAATCAACAAGAAAGTCTTTTTGAGCCTGANTTTGATTCTGTAGTNGAAGAAAATGNTGAATCTGANTTTAAAGAGAATATTCTAATCACAGACACTCTTGATGAGGAAAAAAACGAAGATAACTATAAATTCAATAATTTAGATCAATCAGTTTTAAGCATAGATGTTATTGATCATGAAATAGTTGATTCTATAGAACAAGTTGAAATGAATTTTGAAACCCCTATTTCTGAAAATAATTTTGAGAAAGAAAACCCCTTAGAAAATGTATCCAAAAAAATAGACTTTGATAACATAAATTTAGAAGTAAAATTTGAAGTTAAAAGTAGTCAGGAAACTCAACTATCAAAAACTACAAATACTAGAGTCGAGACTGGTATTGAATCTAATGTGGAATCTCAAAAAAATGTACTATTTGAAAAAACAATCGATGACACTATATCTTCAGAATCAAAAAAAAGAAAGTCTCATTTAGAAAAATTCAATCATAAATTTTCAAATCAGTATAGTAAGATTGAAGACTTAGAAAAAGAACCAGCATATAAAAGAAAAGGTATTGAAATTGATAGCTCATCTGGACAGTTTCCTTCAAGGTTATCTCTTGATAATGACAGTAATGACGATTTACAAATAAGATCAAATAATTCCTTTTTACATGATAATGTAGACTGATTATGGGAATATTAGAGAATTTAAATAACGAATTAAAAAATGCCATAAAAACTAAAGATAGTTTAAAGCTTGATTCTCTTAGAGCAATTAAGTCTGCCGTTCTTATGGCACAAACTGCAAAGAATTATAATGGATCTCTTGAAGATGATGAAATCATTAAACTTTTACAACGACTAGTAAAGCAGCGCAGAGAAAGTGCAAAAATATACAAAGAACAAAATCGTCATGACTTGGCAGAACCAGAAGAGTTGCAAGCTGAAATTATAAGTTCTTATTTACCAGAACAATTATCAGAGACTGAGCTACTCAAAGTTGTTAGAGAAACAATTTCAGAAATAGATGCCGTAGGCATTAAGGACATGGGTAAAACTATAGGGATGGTAAATAAAAAAGTTAGTGGTAAAGCAGAAGGAAAACTAATTGCTTCTCTTGTGAAAAAGGAACTTTCAGAATAAATTTATTTCTATAGAAGGCATAATCAGCTAAATAATCTTTCAAAATATTTGTATTTTAATATAATGTTATAAAAAATATTTTTTGACTATGAGGCCCAGTAGTTCAACTGGATAGAATATCAGATTTCGGCTCTGAGGGTTGGGGGTTCGAATCCTCCCTGGGTCACTTAATAAATTTAAATTTTTTAATAAACTAGGACCAATTTTGGAATCTATAAACTTTTAAATAAAAATTAATTTAATTCATTGAACGATTTACATCAAATTGAAATTAAAGAGGCAAATAAATTCGACAATGGAATGGAATTTTTTAACACATTCGGTGGAAATCCTGTTTCATGCGCAATAGCAAATAAAGTTCTAGAAATTGTACAAAATGAAAAACTTCAACAAAATGCTTTTAAAGTTGGAAATTTTTTAAAAAAGGGAATTAAAAAATTGGTTGAAAATCCAACTAATTATTTTAATGTAAGAGGTCAAGGACTTTTTCTTGGAATTGAATTTGTTGATGAAAATCTTTTACCCAAGGCTGATAAAGCCAACTATGTAGTAGACAGAATGAAATTTTTTGGTATTCTTTTAAGTACTGATGGACCAGATAAAAATGTTATAAAAATTAAACCCCCTCTTATTTTTTCAATGGATAATGCGAAATTTTTTTTAAAACTTTTTTCTAAAATTATTAATGAGGACTTCATGTCAAAATGATTAAAATGTCTTAAATTGAATGAATTAATTTTTTTTGTAACTTAGATTAACAAAAGAGTAAATAATGAGCGAGTTAGTTATTGTTCTTATCGGTGCAGTTATTATTGTAGGTGGAGTTATTTTATATGCTGTTATTTCAACTGCAACTGGATTAGAAGAAGATGAAAATCAAAATTATATTCCGGATTGGATTGAAAGAAGATTCCCAAAAATCTTCAAGGGAAGTAAAGACCTAGATAAATAGTTTGTTTATATCCAGGTCATTCAATAAACAATCACTTAAACAACTAATCATTTATTTTGGTAAATAAATTCATTGTACATGAAATTTTTTAGAGGCTCAATAATATTATTTTTATTACTTTTAAATAACCAACTTTTTGCCCAATCACAAGAAAATCCATGGGTTTTTTCTGTTAATTCATCTATTATTAATCTTCAGGGTGATCTTAATGAGAAAGGAATAAATTTTGGTTTACCAGCAATAAGTTTTAGTCGCCATTTGGGTGGGGGTATTTCAATCGGAGCTCAAACCTCAATTGCAGATGTAGAAAACTTTTCAACATTATATAGTTACAGATCATTAGATGGTTTTGCTAAAATTAATTTAGGTAAAGGTAACTTTATTCCAAGTTTGATAGGTGGTTATGGTTTCTCTCAATTTGCTGACGGTTTAGAAAGAGAAGGGTTTTTCCCTTCAACTGAGACAAGTAGGACGGTGTTTGGAGGGCTTGGATTTTCAATTTATTTAAGTAATAAATTAGCTATAAATCTACAATCAACTTATCGTTCAATGAATGAAAACGATGGTTTTGATCACTTACAGCACAATTTCGGTATAAGCTTAGGCTTTGGTTCAAATGATTCAGATAAAGATGGAGTATCTGATAAGAAGGATAAGTGTCCGACAGTGCCTGGATTAAAGAAATATGAAGGTTGTCCTGATACAGATGGTGATGGAATTATTGACAAAGACGATAAATGTCCTGAGGTTAAAGGTTTAGAAGAATTTAATGGATGTTTAGATTCTGATAATGATGGAATTCCTGATCCTGAAGATGCATGTCCCAATAAAAAAGGAAACAATGAGATGAGTGGTTGCCCTGACTCTGATGGAGATAGTGTTCCTGATAATATTGATAAATGTATTGATATACCAGGACCAAAAGAAAATGAAGGTTGCCCGTGGCCTGATACTGATGGGGATGGTGTTAATGATAATGAAGATCTATGTAAGGAAGAAAAAGGAACTCTAGAGAATAATGGTTGTCCTGAGCTCTCAGAGGAAATTGTAAAAACACTCAATGAGTTTGGATCACGAATCAACTTTCCAGCCAACAGTTTTCAGATAATTGGACGAAAGACCATTGAAAATTTAATGAATATCAAAAAGCTTTTAGATGAGAATATTGATGGCAATTTGATAATAGAGGGTTACGCTTCTTCAGACGGAGAAGAACAATATAATGTTCAATTATCTTTGAATAGAGCAGAAGCTGTTAGAGATTATTTAATTAAACTTGGTGTTGCTGCTGAAAGACTTGATGTTAAAGGTTTTGGCGAAAAAAATCCACTTGAAGATAATGAGAGTCCAGAGGGAAGAGCAATAAATAGAAGGGTTCAATTTAAATCAAATTAAAACTTTTTCAATTTTTCAATATTCAGCGCAGGATCTTCTGCTTTAAAAACATAATTTCCAGCTACTAGAACATCCGCGCCGCACGAAATTAATTTATTTGCATTTAGATCATTTACCCCTCCATCAACTTCGATTAGGCATTTACTATTTTTATTTTCAATTAGTTCTTTTAATTGGCTAACTTTTATATAAGTATTCTCAATAAAANTTTGGCCTCCAAAGCCAGGATTAACGCNCATTAAACAAACTAGGTCAACATCCACTATTATGTCAATTAATAAATTTATGTTTGAGTGAGGGTTGAGTGCTACTCCAGCTTTCATTCCAAAGGCCTTAATTTTTTGAATGCTTCGATGAATATGATTGCACGCCTCATAGTGCACTGTTAGAATTTGTGAACCTAGTTTTGAAAATGTTTCAATGTAACGATCTGGCTCCATGATCATCAAATGAACATCAAGAGGTTTTGATGCAAGTTTTGAAATAGTTTTTACAATAGGCATTCCGAAAGAAATATTTGGAACGAATAGCCCATCCATTATATCCAAATGAAACCAATCTGCTTTTGAATTATTTATCAATCTAACTTCTCGTTCTAAGTTGCCGAAATCAGCAGCAAGAATTGAAGGGGCAATTTTGACTGACATATTTTTTAATAAAGTTTAATGATTGAGTCAGAGAAATTTAGCCTAAGTATGTTTTTAGAATTTTACTTCTTGAAGTATGTTTTAGTCTTCNAATAGCCTTTTCTTTTATCTGTCTAACGCGCTCTCTTGTTAAATCAAATGTTTCTCCAATTTCTTCTAAAGTCATAGCATGTTGATTTGCTAGCCCAAAGTATAAACGAACAACGTCTGCCTCTCTTGGTGTTAGTGTTTCAAGCGCCCTTTCAATTTCTGTTCTAAGAGATTCATGTAATAACGTTTTATCTGGATTTGGAGATTCACCGCTGTTTAGGACATCGTACAAGTTAGAATCTTCTCCTTCAACTAGAGGGGCATCCATTGATACATGGCGCCCTGAATTCTTTAATGATTCTTTAACATCATTAATGGTCATATCTAATTCTTTAGCAATTTCTTCCGCTGAAGGTGCACGTTCGTGCGCTTGCTCTAAAAATGCGTAAGTTTTATTAATTTTATTNATTGAACCAATTTTATTTAGTGGAAGCCGAACTATTCTAGATTGTTCTGCTAAAGCCTGTAAAATTGATTGGCGAATCCACCAAACAGCATAAGANATGAATTTAAAACCTCTTGTTTCATCAAATCTTTGGGCAGCTTTGATTAATCCCAAGTTACCTTCATTTATCAAATCTGGNAGAGTTAATCCTTGGTTTTGNTACTGCTTTGCTACCGATACTACAAATCTTAAATTTGCTTTGGTAAGTTTTTCAAGAGCAATCTGGTCACCAGCTTTGATTCGTTGAGCTAATTCTACTTCTTCCTCGGCAGTTATTAAGTCAACTTTACCAATCTCNTGNAGATATTTGTCGAGTGAAGCTGTTTCACGGTTCGTAACTTGCTTAGTTATTTTAAGTTGCCTCATTTCTAATAAAAATTAAATAATACNTATAATACGNAAAAATNNANAAAATGTTTCAAAAANTTTAAAAATTAATCTTTTTTATCTGGTTTTGNTAGNAANGCTTTNAGTGATATTTTCTCTTTNCGTGTTCTTGAATCTATTCCGAAATATTTAACCTCTAATACATCTCCCATCTTAACCACATCGGTTACATTTTCTGTTCTTTCCCAAGCAAGTTCGCTTACATGAAGAAGGACTTCATTTCCGGGTGCTTTAGTGTATTCAACTACGGCTCCAAAATCCAATATTTTAATAACTTTTACTTCATATTTTTCACCTACTTTAGGTTTAAATGTTATTGAATCAATTTTTGATTCAACCATAGCTATTCCTTCGGGAGATGTTCCTAAAATTTCAATAACCCCCTCTTCAGTTTTTGGATCTTCATTGACTACAATTGTACACCCTGATTCTTTCTGAAGTTCTTGAATAACTTTTCCACCTGGACCAATTAATGCTCCGATATAATCATTTGGAATTCTTCGATATATCATCTTCGGTGCATGGTCTTTTACATGATCATTTGGAGAAGGGATAGTATTCGTAATCTGCTCTAATATTTCTAATCTTCCTTTCCTTGCTTGTTCAAGCGCTTTAGTCATTATATCGAAACTTAGNCCTTTGATTTTAATATCCATCTGGCAGGCAGTTATTCCNTCAGAAGTCCCAGTTACCTTAAAGTCCATATCGCCNAGGTGATCTTCGTCACCTAATATNTCAGATAGAACAGCGAATTTATCTTTTTCAGTGATTAGTCCCATNGCAATTCCNGATACAGGTTTTTTAATCATAATTCCNGCATCCATNAGAGCCATAGTCCCAGCACANACAGTAGCCATAGANGAAGAACCATTAGATTCTAAAACTTCAGAAACGATTCTAATTGTNTATGGNCAATCACNTGGGATTACATTTTTNAANGCTCTTTGAGCCAAATTCCCATGACCTATCTCACGTCTTGANGTGCCNCGAAGGGGCCTGGCTTCACCAGTNGAAAATGGAGGAAAATTGTAATGTAGGTAAAATCTNTCTTCATCTTGCTCAGTTGGTAAATCAATAACATTTGCCTCTTTTGAGGTTCCTAAAGTAGCAGTTGCAAGAGCTTGAGTTTCTCCCCTTGTAAAAATTGATGATCCGTGTGCAGATGGAAGGTAATCAACTTCGCACCAGATAGGACGAATTTCAGATGTCATTCTCCCATCAAGACGAATACCTTCATTTAAAACTAAATCTCGGACAGCTTTTTTTTGTGACTCTTTTAGATATCTTGAAATCAAATCTGATTTCTCATCTATTTCATCTTCAGAGAATTTTTTTAAAAATTCATCCTTAATCTCTGAAAACTGTTCAGACCTTTCTCCTTTCGATAATCCTTTTTTTGCTACNTTATAAAAACTTTGATAAGTAGTTTTGAGAATTTGTTTTTCNAATTCATCATCTGAAGCCTCATTTTCATAAGTTCTTGTGTCCTTTTTTCCAAATGCATNAGCCAAAGCAATTTGAGCATTTATTTGATCTTTTATAGCAGAGTGCCCATANGATATTGCATCAAGCATTTCTTCTTCAGTAATTTCATNAAATTCGCCCTCAACCATCGCAATCGAATTCTCACTNGCACCAATAATAATNTCAATATCTGATGTGAGTAACTGATTTTTACTNGGGTTTATCACAAACATACCATCTACTCTACCTACTCTAACTTCAGATATAGGATATTCNAATGGTATATCAGAAAGTTGAATTGCTGCNGAAGCAGCCAGACCAGCAAGTGCNTCAGGCATTATATTCTCGTCATGTGACATAAGCTGAATCATAACTTGTGTTTCNGCGTGATAATCACTTGGAAACAAAGGACGTAATACNCGNTCAACNAATCTCATGGTTAGNATTTCNTGATCACTNGGACGAGCTTCTCGTTTAAAAAANCCACCCGGAAATCTTCCAGCNGCAGCAAATTTCTCACGATAATCTACTGTCANTGGTANAAAGTCGACTGGGCTTGGAGTTCTTGAAGAGACAACAGTCGCTAAAAGCATACACTTGCCCATTCTCACAACAACTGAGCCATCTGCTTGTTTTGCAAGTTTTCCAGTTTCTATAATAATTTTTCTTCCATCTTCAAGATGGATTTCTTCAGATAAAATTTTTGGAATCATTTTTCATTTTTAGATTATAACTTCNTTTGTTGTGTGTCGCTGCAACCAATGAAAAACATAAGGNCTTAATTNTTTTNACTATTTACGTAAACCTAATTCTTTTACAATATTTCTATACCTTTCTATGTCCTTGGACTTTAAGTAATCAAGAAGGCTTCGTCGCTTACCCACTAAACGAACTAATGATCTTTCTGTATTGAAATCTTTTCGATTNAATTTAAGGTGATTAGATAANTGATGAATCCTATNTGTAAAAAGNGCTATTTGACCTTCGGGTGATCCAGTGTTTTTTTTTGAATTTCCNAATTTTTTGAAAATGTCTTCTTTACTTTCTTTTGAATTATACATGCCAATATTAATGTTAATAGTTTTTATGTACCTGATAATAAAGNTGCAAATATACNAGTAATCTAGTTTAAACCAACAATTTAAATTATNATTAATAGGGGTTATTTTTTAGATTTTGTCACCTTATTTCTTGATTCAAAATTAAATCTACATACAAGTTTATATTATTCTTTAACAGGCTTCTGTGGGAGATAAAATCCAAAAATCCCTTTTGTAATTGAAATTCACTTGTCTGAAAGCCTTCTGGTAAATCTTTTCCAGTTGTATCTTTAACAACACGAGGCCCAGCAAAAGCAATTAAAGCTTTAGGTTCAGCTATATTAATATCACCTAACATAGCGTAAGATGCTGTTATGCCTCCTGTAGTTGGGTCTGTGCAAAGGGAAATATATGGTATTTTAGCTTCTGCCAGTTGAGCCAATTTTGCTGCAGTTTTTGCCATTTGCATTAATGAGGTTGCTGATTCCATCATTCTAGCCCCTCCTGATTTAGAGATAATTAATAAAGGCAAACTATGCATAATACAATAATCAGTTGCTCTTGAAATTTTTTCTCCAACTACTGAGCCCATCGAACCGCCAATAAACCTAAAGTCCATGCAAGCGATTACTATTTTCTTCCCTTTTGAGTTGCCAACTGCAGTTCTAATAGCATCATAAAGGCCTGTTTTTTTGTGAGCCTCTTTTAGACGATTTATGTATTTTTTTGAATCTTCGAATTTCAAGAAGTCTTTCGATTTTAAATCAACATCAAATTCTTCAAATTTATTATCATCAAACAATATTTCGAAATACTCTTTGCTACCTATATGAACGTGATAATCGTCTTCAGGACTAACATATTTATTATCGGCAAGTTCTTTAGCCTCAATTATTTTACCTGTAGGAGTTTGATACCAAAGTCCCTTAGGAATATCTTTTTTTTCTTCAGTTTTAGTATGAATTCCTTTTTCACTCCTTTTAAACCAACTCATATTAACAATTTAGTCAAATATATAAATTATGGATATTTATAGTGTATTTAAATTATTTAAGTCTTTAAAAGCTTTTTCTAGGCGCTTTTTGAAGCTTTCTTCTCCTAAGCGTAACCATTTTCTCGGATCGTAATATTTTTTGTTTGGCTTATCTTTACCATCAGGATTTCCAATCTGATTTTTTAAATACTCAATTTCCTCATTCATATAGTCTCTTATGCCTTCGGTAAATGCAAACTGAAGATCGGTGTCAATATTCATTTTAACTACTCCATAGCTTATAGCTTCAATGATCTCCTTGTCACTTGACCCAGATCCTCCATGAAAAACGAAGTCAATTGTGTTTTGTGGTAGGTTAAATTTTTTAGAAATAAATTCTTGGGAATTTTTTAAAATTTTTGGTGTCAATTTAACATTTCCAGGTTTATAAACACCATGAACATTTCCAAAAGCAGCGGCTATTGTAAATTGGGAACTTATTTTTCTTAATTCTTCAAATGCAAATGCAACCTCGTGTGGTTGTGTATAAAGTTTTGAAGCATCAATGTCAGAATTGTCAACACCGTCTTCCTCACCCCCAGTGACTCCAAGTTCAATTTCAAGTGTCATTCCCATTTTCGACATCCGCTTTAAATATTTCTTACAAATATTTATATTTTCTTCTAGCGATTCCTCTGATAAATCAATCATATGGGAGCTAAAGAGTGGTTTACCCATTGCTTTAAAATTCATTTCACTTGCATTTATTAGACCATCTAACCAAGGCAATAATTTTTTAGCGCAATGATCCGTATGTAGTATTACAGTAGCATTGTATAGTTTTGCAAGTTGGTGAACATGTTTTGCACCGGCTATAGCACCTGCTATAGCAGAGTTTTGATTGTTATTTGGAAGACTTTTTCCTGCATTAAATTGAGCTCCACCATTTGAAAATTGGATAATTACAGGACTTTTAAGTTTAGAAGCTGTTTCTAGGACTGCATTTATACTATTACTTCCAATAACATTAACAGCTGGAAGAGCGAATTTTTTTTCTTTAGCAAGTTTAAAAATCTTTTGAACATCTTTTCCAGTAATTACTCCTGAGGGTATAGAATTAGTCATCAATTCAGTTTGTTGCAAATATAAAATTATTTGTTTTTAGAAAGGATAATTAATACCAATATTAAGCACTGCATTTCTAATATTAAATTCTGAAAACCAACGCTTTTCGTTTATTAGAGCAGGATTGTAAGTTTTAAAACCTGTGTCAAATCTAAAAACAAAAAAGTCAAAATCATACCTAAACCCTAAGCCAGAACCAATTGCAAGCTCACCTAAGTCTTTGAGGCCTGAAAAATTCATAGTATCATCATCGACATCATCCCACAAATTCCAAATATTTCCTATATCGATAAAAAACCCTCCATTTAATGGGCCGCTGATAGGAAATCGGTATTCAAGGTTGAAAGCCAATTTAAAGTTAGCTTCATTAAATTCATTAATATTTTTACTGCTTCCCGGGCCTAATTCGTAAGCTCTCCAAGCCCTATTATCATTAGCTCCTCCAGAAAAGTAAGAACGAGCAAAAGGAACATTTGATGAATTACCATATGGAATTGCAATTCCCGAGAATGCATGAAATGCAAATATTCTTTCCCTCCCAAATGACCAATGTTTAATGTAATCTATTTCTGTTTTAATATATTGAGAAGGACTAACTCCACCAAGCGTATAATTATTTATTTCATTCTGATTCGCGTTAATACTTTTTAAAAAAAGTCTCAAAAAGTTACCAATCCAATCGATTTTCCATCTGAATTGATAAAAGTTTTCATCAAAAATACTCTCCTGATTATTTATATTTAAACTGAAGGAAGACCCTAATATTAAATTGTTTGCAGTTAATCTGTCATAACGTTCTTTCAAGGTATTAACAGTTTTGTATTCTTCATCTTCTAAGGTTAGATTAGTTTCATTATTTAGGACATCTAAAATAAAACTGTTTACACCATCTGGAATATTCAGATTACCTTCAGTATCAAATAATAATTCATTAGATGTAGTAATCTTTGCTATACTATTTAGTCTATCATAAGAATTTCTATAAACATTGAAGTAATTTGAAAGGTTTCTGTTATTTATAAATTCTAGATCAATTAGTTTAAATTGCATCTTTTTTTTATCATTTGGTTTCCAATCAAATTGATAATTTACCTTAAAAAATTGTTTATCTAAGCCAACATTTTCCTGAAGGCTCGATCCTAAAATAATCTCAGTTTTTGGATACATTGATGCTGGAAATAAATCTTTTTTAAACGTTGGGAAAAGTAATCTAGATACACTCAGTTTTATGTCAGCACCTAATTCAAAAATATTAAAGAATTGGTTGTCAGTATTTGAGATATCTCGTGACGCTCCCAAAGTATTTTTGATATTTATTTCTAAAAGCTCAGCACCTTGAAAAACATTTCTGATTCCCAAACCTCCACCTACCCCCAAACCAAAATCTTGAATATTTGAATGAGATAAATCTAAATCAAAACCCAATGAAAATCTTTCTTTAGGACTCAACAATATTCTAGTATTAAGTTCATTATCTTTAAGCAATGTGTAGTTAATATTTGGATATTTAAAATTTTTTAAGCTTGTGAAATAACGATACGTTAGATTTCTATCCAAATCACTATAAAATTTTCCTTTCTTTATATAAATACCTGATGTAATAGCTTTAGGATTATATTTCAATTTACCTTTGCTAAGTATTTTAAAACCATTGTAGTTAATGGAATCACTATATTCATTAAGATTTGCAATTTGCTTTTCATTATTAATAAAGATTGAAACATCTTTTATCTTATAACTTTTATATGGTATTTTTATTATAGAGTCATCTACACGCTTCTGAATATTTGAAATCTTAATATTTATTGGAATTTTTAAATCTTTACCCGTACTATCTATTGCNGCTGTAAATTGAATGCTATTTTGTTGAAAGTTGTATACTCCATTATTTCGAAATATTGTGAATAATCGTTCTCTTTCGTCCTCAAATTTATTTATTTCAAAGGGCTCTCCCTCTTTAATGATTTGATCTTTCTTATTTTCTTCATACAANAAGGATAGTTCTGGNGATTCAATGGATGCTTTAATTGAATCAATTAAATATCTATTTTTAGNTTTAANTATATATTTTACTATTACATTTCTTTTNTTAANTTCTTCNGTTTCTGATTCTACCTCTACGTTAAAATATCCCAAATTTTTATAATACTGAGCTATATTATCTTTCGATATTTTAACATCCAAACTATCATATAATGCTGGAGCTTCTCCTGTTTTTTTTAGCCAATCATTAAATTTAATTACATAGTTGTTTAGGGCCACTATTTGTTTGTTTGAAATCCAATTTTCCAAACGTTTTCTCCTTTTTTCTTTTTTATCTAACCATTTTTTGAATTGAGCCTCAGGATCAGTATTCGAGATTTCGTATAGTATTTTCTTTAAAGGTATACCTAAAATTTTCTTATTTGATTTTGTTTTTATAACAAAATTTATGGGATCATTTTTTAAAATAATNCCGTTTTCATATATTTCATTTCTATCAATTATATACCCTGAGCTTTCAAAAATACGTGTACTGGAACAACTTCCAAAAAGTAATGTAAGGAAAAATAGATTGACTAATTTTGTCAAAAATTTATACACTAAGTNTTATATTTTATAAATCAAAAATAAGTCATTTTTATGGTGAGCAAGAATCAAGTTAAACAAATACATAAATTGAAGCATAAAAAATATCGAACAAGATTTGGATATTTTGTTGCTGAAGGTGAAAAAATAGTTAATGACCTNATTAATTGTTCCTGGCATGCTCACTATCTATATTCATTGGAGGATAACTTTCATCCTAAAGCTATTAAAATTGATTTTTCTTTAATGAAACAAATTACCCACTTAAAAACTCCAAGCCCAGTGTTAGGTGTTTTTAAAATACCAAACCAAATAAAGACTAAACCTTGCTTACTAACTATAGCAATTGATAGATTAATTGATCCAGGAAATTTGGGTTCTATAATTCGTCTTTGTGATTGGTTTGGAGTAAATGAATTAGTATGTAGTTCTGACACTGTTGATTGTTATAATTCTAAAGCAATCCAGTCTAGTATGGGTTCTATAGCAAGAGTGAGATGCAATTATCAGACTAACTTAGAAGATTATCTGAAATCACTTAACAAGCCTATTTTTGGTGCCACATTGGACGGACAATCAATTTATAAAAAAAATCTTCCTACAAAAGCTATATATGTTTTCGGAAACGAATCAAATGGGATTTCAGAATCCATAAATAAAATTCTTGACGAAAAACTTACAATTCCTAACCAAAGATCAATAAAAAGGCCAAATAGTCTAAACGTATCTACTTCAGCAGCTATTTTTTTAAGTGAAATTTTTAGATAGGTTTAATTATTCAAATGTGATAATTAATGATAATCCTCTACTAAACATATTAATTATATTTTTAGTCCAAGGACTTTCTTCTGATGCATCTTGAATCAATTCGTTTTGTAGTGAAAAAATACCTCTTAATGATGGAGAAAATTTGAAGTAATACAAATAAAATTCGAAACCTAGCCCTAATTCATAGTTAAAACTTTTTGTAGTAGTCCTGAAAACATTACTTGCATTATCGTCACTATTATTCTCATTACTTGAAAGATTAAAATCTGTCGAGACACCCATTAGTATGAAAGGGCGAAAATTATTAATTCTTTTCGCGTTAATTTTTAAATATAATGGCAAATGGATATATGTTGATTTGACTTCTCTAAACCTGTCGGATTCTCTTGTAAACTCTTTATATTCCGGATATACTAAGTCTCTTTGGTTATAATATAGTCCAGGTTCGAATCTTAAATTTAGGAATTTATTAATTCTTAAATCACCTATTAATCCTACATTAAATCCTTTTTTTTGATTTACTGTGATATCTCTATACATCAACTCTTCATAATATGAATCAATATATTCGAATTTAAAATCATATTGATTGGTACCTAAAAAATATCCATAGTGCAAAGCCTTATTGTCAAAATTCGGGAGATTAATTATTTTTTCTGTTACCTCTGGATATTGAGCGATTGAAAACTGTGCGCCAAAAATGATTAATATTTTATATAAATAGAATTTATTTTTATAATTTTTTTGCAAAATAAATTAAAGCTTTTCTCAGTTTTTTTTAATTAACTTTCTCATTTATAAACCTAATTTTTATAAAAATATTGTTCTTTCTTTAAGTATTATTCTCATTGATTTTATCTTGTTTTGAAGATTAATAATTTAATGTCTTAGCTGTTAATATTTTTTAATTTATCTAAAATCAACAATTTTTTATTAATAGATTTTAAATGATTTTTAAATAAGTTTAGAAAGATCGTTTTATACGGGCAGGTCTAATATTCGTATATTTACAAACTTTTTGTATAGATATTTATGAAAATAATTATTGCAGGAGGGGGTGAAGTTGGTTTCCATTTAGCCAAACTCCTTTCATATGAGTCATTGGATATAACTTTAATAGATACTGACAAAGACCGCCTAAATTATGCAGAATCACATTTAGATATTCGTGGTATTCGTGGTGACGCATTGTCTCTAAAATTAATGCAAGATGCCCAAGTTGTTAATTCAGATTTATTTATAGCAGTTACAGCAGAAGAGGCCACAAATATTACTATATGTGCTTTAGCAAAACAGTTAGGCAGTAAAAGAACTATAGCGAGAATATCTAATTTTGAACTTACTAAGGCTCAAGATTTAATTAGTTTTCAAAATATTGGTGTTGATGAACTTATATCACCAGAAGAATTAGCAGCTGAAGAAATACAACAATTACTTGATCAGTCAGCCTTTTCAAATAGTTATGAATTTGAGGGAGGAGCATTGACTTTAATAGGTACTAGATTAGAAGATGAGGTGCCATTTGTCGGCAATACTGTTAAAGAAGCTGCTTCTATCTTTTCAGATGTTCATTTTATGCCAGTAGCAGTTCAAAGAAAAGGAAAGCAAACTACCATAATACCTAGAGGTGATACAGTATTTGAAGTTGGTGATACAGTATTTTTTATTACGTCAAAAGAAGGTGTAGAAGAAATATATAAGTTAACAGGAAAAACTAAAACCTCAATAAAAAATATTATGATACTTGGAGGAGGCAGAATTGGATACAACACTGCAAGAGAATTGTGTGAAAAAAAATTTAATGTAAGTCTTATAGAAAAGAATAAGGAAAAAGCATTTGAGATTTCGGAACTATTACCAGACGCTTTAATTATTCATGGGGATGGAAGAAATGCTGAATTATTGGATGAGGAAAATCTTTCTTCAATGGATGCCTTTATATCTGTAACAGAAAATTCAGAAACCAATATAATGAGTTGTTTAATGGCCCATTCCAAAAAAGTGAAAAAAACAATTGCGCTCGTTGAAAATATGGATTATTTTCAACTCTCGCACTCGATAGGTATTGACTCTTTAATTAACAAAAAATTACTTACCGCAAATACAATTTTTAGATACGTTAGAAAAGGTGATGTTGTAGATATGAAAACTCTAAATAATTTAAATGTTGAAATTTTGGAATTCGTTGTTAACCCAAATTCCAAAGTGGCAAACTTTAAAATTAGAGATATTGATTTTCCCAGAACAGCAATAATTGGAGGAGTCATAAAAGAAGGACAAGGGGTTACTGCTTTAGGTGATTATCAAATTATTCCTGGAGATCGAATTGTTGTTTGTTGTCTGCCAAGATCAATTAAGCGAATTGAACGCTTATTTTTATGATTTATGATTAATTATTTTAATTACAAAATTGTAGTTTTTTTAATGGGAGTCTTGTTACTTGTCAATGGTGGCTTCATGTTACTTTCTTCTTTGATAAGTTTGTTGTTTAATGATGGTTTTGTTAAAGAGATTACAATTTCCTCATTTATTGTTCTTTCTACAGGAGTTGTTTTTTTATTTTTTGGAAGGAGATATGAAAAGCAGATTCAAAAACGTGAAGGATATTTAATTGTAACACTAGGTTGGATTTTAATGGCTCTAACAGGAACTATTCCTTATATTATGACGGGTACAATTCCACAATTTACTTCAAGTTTTTTTGAAACAATGTCAGGTTACACCACAACTGGAGCAACTATTGTTGAAAAAATAGATTCCTTACCTAAAGGAATTTTATTTTGGCGCACAACAACTCATTGGATTGGTGGAATGGGAATTATTGTACTGGCAATCGCTATACTACCTTTTCTCGGTATTGGGGGAACTCAACTATTTTCAGCTGAAGCTCCTGGCCCTGCTAGTGATAAATTACATCCAAGAATAACAGATACTGCTAAACGCTTATGGTTAATTTATCTGACTTACACTATCGTTCAAACAGTTTTACTCTATATTGCTGGGATGACAGTTTTTGATGCTGTAAACCACGCTATGAGTACAATTTCAACAGGGGGATTTTCTACAAAAAGTGAAAGTATTGCTTTTTGGGACGACAAACCATTAATTCAATACATAATTATAGCATTTATGTTTTTAGCAGGAACTAATTTTGTTTTAAGCTATTTTGCTTTTAAAAGAAAATTTCAAAAGATTTTTCAAGATGAGGAATTTAAACTTTACACTCGCTTCACAATCTTTTTTTCTCTTATTGTGATAATTTTTATTTTAATATCTCAAAATCTTCCTGCTAATTCAATATTAAATATAATAGAACCTACAGCTCGTAATGCAGTATTTCAGGTAGTTTCAATTATAACAACAACAGGATTTGTAACCTATGATTTTACTCAGTGGGCACCAATAGTAACAATAATATTTTTTGGACTCATGTTTTTAGGCGGATCATCTGGATCGACCTCAGGAGGTATAAAAATAGTTCGCCATATGCTAATGATTAAAACGGGTTTTTTAGAATTTAAAAGGGCATTACATCCAAATGCAATTATTCANTCTAGGTATAACAATAAAACNGTCAGTGAGGCAATCTCATTTAATATTTTGGGTTTTTTTATTTTATATATGTTGAGTTTTATCGTTGGATCAATAGGTTTTGGAATTCTTGGTACAGATTTTNANTCTTCATTAGGATTAGCAGCNTCAACATTNGGAAATATTGGCCCTGCTCTNGGTTCATTTGGACCTAGCCATAGTTATGCNTCATTATCTGAAATNGGTAANCTNTGGGCAACTTTTTTAATGTTATTAGGTCGTTTAGAATTATTTACTGTATTAATATTATTTTCACCATTTTTTTGGAAAAAGAATTACTAAAAATATTTAAAGTACTAATAATTAAATCCTTTGTCTTACTATTTCAAATAGANNTATGCCACAAGCAACCGAAACATTTAAAGAGTTAATCTTATTCTGCATTGGTATACTAGCATGACTATCTATTATTTCAAGTATTCCTTTCGAAATTCCTTTTTCNTCAGAACCCAAAACAATAGCAAGAGGAACGTTTAAAGATTTATTATAAATCATCTCTTCAGCTTTTTCAGTAATTGCAATAACGTATACATCGTTAGCTTTGAGGGTATAAATAACATCTTTAAGATTTTTTACTTTGGATATTGATATATGAAAAATGTTACCTGCTGAAGTTTTAACTACATCTCCATTTAGAGGGGCACTATTACTGATAGGGGTAAACACAGCATCTACTCCTGCAGCAACTGATGAACGTATAATCGCTCCAAAATTATGTACATCCGTNATAGAGTCTAATAGAACAAAAATGGGTGATTCTTTTTTTTCCAAAATTTCTTCAATTAGTGGCTCCATATCGAANGTTTTAATTANAGAAATTCTAGCAACTGCTCGCTGATGATTTTTTTTTGATAATTGTTCCAACTTTTCTTCTGGTACAAAACTAAATGGAATAGTTTTAGATTTTAGAGTNNAAATTAATCTATCGTAAAGTTTACTTTTACCACCTTTCAATAGCCAAACTTTTTCGATAGGNGTTTCTGACTTTATTGCTTCTAGAATTGAATGTATACCAAATATNTTAGTTGTTTTCATTTTATAAAAATAACTATTTCTTTAAGGGCAATAGAAAAACAATAAATTTTAGAGTTGATTTTTTCCAACTTCTTTCTTAATTTGAAAATGTAATGAAAATAAAATCAAATTATTCTTTATCTAATTGTTTAAACATTTTTATAGTATTTTCATTTTTAAACTGTTCATCCGAAACAATNTTTAAANATAAATCTCATATATCAATTAATTTATCAATCAAAGGGAGTGGGANAGTAAAACCCGANTCAGGNNTTTATGAGATAAATAATAGAGTTGTTTTTGAAGCNAAAGCAGATTCAGGATATTATTTTGATCGTTGGGAAGGATTCGCTGAAGTTATANAAAAAGAAAAATATGAATTTGTTTTAACTGATGATTTAAATTTAACTGNAATTTTTTCACCTATTCCTGAGTTGAGTAGTGANATAAAAATCTNTAATCCAAAAAAAATTGACCCNAATCCTATTTTTATTGTTGAAAATGGAGGTNATAAGGCATATTTAACTGATAAGACAGGTGAAAAACTTAAAATATGGAATTTTGATTCAAAATTAGGGAATGATTTAGAATTAATGTTAGATGGTAGTTTGATTGGTCTTTTTAAATCAGATAATGTATTTTTTTCGTTTGGTGGATATGGTGGAATTATTAAAAAATTTTATCCGAGTGGAATATTGGAGTGGCAATATGAAGTCAATAATGAAAATGAACTTGCACACCATGATTTTGAGATTCTACCTAATGGAAATATTTTATTACTAGTTTGGGAGCGATTTACAGAAGAAGAGGCGATAAATTTTGGATTTAGNGGGATTGGAGAAATTTTTTTAGAGAAAATTATTGAAATCAATCCAAATAACGATNCTATCGTATGGGAATGGAGAAGTGTNGACCATTTAATTCAGGACTTTGATTCAATCAAACCAAATTATGGTAATATATCAGAATACCCAGCAAAAATTAATCTTAATTATAACCAAATTGAAAATGGAGATTTAATGCATGCTAACGGAATTTGCTATGACCGAAAAAGAAATTTAATATTTTTAAGTGTAAATTTTTATAGTGAGGTTTGGGCTATACCTCACCAATATGACACNGAAGCTACTAAAACTGAAAAAGGAGATTTGGCTTTTNGATTTGGTAATCCNAATGCTTTTGATTCTTCTGATGAGCGAATATTTTTCAATAATCATCATCCAAATATTGTTTCTCTNCATCCAGANACTTTAGATAATTTTTTNATTTACATGAATGGNTCTAAAAATAATCAATCTNTAGTTTATGAATTTACCTTTCCTTCACAATTTGAAAGTGACCCTAGAAATTGGAAAAAGCCCGAACTATTTTGGAAATTTTCTGATGTTNATTTATTTAGTGCTAAAATATCTGGATGTATACGTNTACCCAANGGGAATACATTAATTTGTGAAGGTGATTANGGTTANTGGGAGGTAACAACAGACAAAGAAGTTGTTTGGAAGTATAAAGGGGNAAGTACTTTTTGGAGAGGATATGTTTATCCACAGGACAGATAANAAAGTATTAAATNATGAGACTTCCTTTGAAATACTTTTAAAATATCTACTGACAAATGCTTAATATCTTTTCTCCCCCAGGACCGTTGGCTTCATTGAAACTATCCTGACCTCTCGATCCATCAAGTTTTGTNTAAGATATAGTATATGAAGTTTCTTCAGGGTANCTACCTACAATCCACTCCCATTTCATGTTTGTGGCATTCGAAGGTATCGTGACTGTTGAATATCCAGAATTATCGTCACCTGTATAAGATTCTAAAGTTTTATTAATTTCTATTCCACTTGTGTAGGGGCTTGGAATTGCAAAGAAATAAACTTGTCCGTCAACAGTAAGTTTTAATCTGCTATCTTGCCATCCATCNCCGTATGAATCCTGCATTTTGATTTTATAAACTCCAGGNATGGCGGATCCGTTAACTACATTGCACAGAACAATTTTATTATAAACAAATGGTGAAGAAAAATATGAACCTGTCATAGATCCAGTTACCTCATCTTCAGAATACGACTTTCCATTACTAAGATTCAATTGAAGTCTTATTTTCACNGTACTGCCACCTATAAATCCAATTTGATTTTCGACATCCGTAAGTGGAATTCGAAGTATTGTTCTAGGAAGTCCTGTGGGTCCAATGGAAAATTCAGTAGGCTGTATTGTTTTATATAGAATTTCAGCACCACCATCAACTGAAATATAAACTTCGACNTTTTCCATCAAATCACCATTTTCAGCATCATGTTCTTCAAATTCTAATTCAAATATTGAATTAATTTGATCATAGAAATTATAGTCACCATTAGTACCAATAGTCCTAATTACTGCTCCTTTTTCAAAGTTTTCAAGAACGAAGTTAACGGTGTTGTCAGGGCTTTCACAGGTGTAAAATAAAATTACAATACCTATAAGTGATAATAATTTTTTCATATTTATTTTTATTTTAAGCTTGTAGGCCCATTAGAGTTCCAAAATACGCGCTCTGTTTTAGAGCTCCTTTGATTAGCGTTTTTATTTGTATTGACATAATTTGCTGGATAATATTGGATTAATGGAAACTGTCCAGGATCTGGTTCAATATTAGGTTGCAAAGATCTAGGATAGCCATTTCTCCTGTAAGAATTATATGCATCTATACCATTACCTGTTAACGATATAAAGAATTCAGTAGCCCACATGTCTAGTTTTTCATCTAATGAAGTAGCTGCATTCCAATCTGAGGTAAATGCTGCAACATAATTTGAAATATCTTCTCCACTAAGTTCAGGTCCACCTAAATCATCTGTTTTTATTAGCGCTTGTTCAAGGGCTATAAGAGTTTCATTGGTTGGATCACCCCCAGTATTTACATTTACTTCAGCGTTCATAAAGTGCATCCAAGATGATAAGATTATTGGTGTAATTCCAAAACCTCCTCGTCCGTCTCCATCCACTTTGCCTTCAAAACTTTCGTCATCAAAGGCTCCACCTGCAGGATAAACACCTCTGAGGGTCCTTTTAAATCCATCTGGTGGAATTCCATTATCGTTTCCATGATCTCTTCCCCAATAACCATTTGCTGGCTTACTTGAGGAATTTGTAGGAGCACAGAAAGGGGTGTCACTGCCACGTAATTGTGGAGGGACATAATATCCTGGTAATCCACACTCTAAGACTTCTTCATCAGCAGAGCTATCGAATCCAGGTGTATTGTCAACTTGTCTATAGAAGTAGTAATTGATTCTTGGATCAGAATTACCAGCGTGCCCATTTATCATGTTAAACATTAGCCAATTTGACATGTATTCTCCACCTCCAGTAGATGTGTAGTTTGATCTATACAATGGATGTCTTGTATCGGGTGTTGCAGGGCTTGTACCCCAAACAAATTGAAAATCATCGGAAGGATTAATAATATAGTTAGTTATTGAATTATAATTTGAAAAATCACCCAAATTTAGTAGTGCTTTTTTCTTAATACTATTCGCTGCTTTGATCCATTTATCTGCGTCTCCCTGATAATAATAATCATTAGTAGGGACTGGACCTCCGGAATTAAAGTCTGAAATTGCACTTTCGAGTGTAGATATTGCTGCGCTATATACGCTCTCACCTCTGTCAGAAATAGGATTCAATATAGCCTCAGCACCTTGAAGAGCTTCTGTGTAAGGAATATCACCGAAATAATCCACTAGAGTTAATAATATATAGGCTTGGAATACTTTACCCATACCTCTGTGATAAGTAAGTCCAGCTTCATCTGCCAGAACGTTCATTAAGCGGATGTCCTCAAGCATACCTCTGTAGGCAGATGACCAAACACTATTCCAACTATCAGGTGAGTAAACATTATTGTATGTCCTACCAGACATATAATTTATCCGGGTTAATTCACCACCTCTATCTCCCATACTACTTACCCAAAAAGCAAAATCTATTTGAATAGAATTTAGAAAGAAGCCTGCATCTGCTTGGCTCGGACTTAATGCATTAGGGTTTTCAGTTAAGTCTAATTCAAGGGTATCACAAGATATTAATGTAAATAAAACGCATAAAAAGAGAGTTAAAATATTTCTGCTATTTTTCATTATAGTAAGTTTCATATTTAAAATGTAAGTTTTATACTTCCACCGTACCTTCTGGCACTTGGACCATTAAGAAAATCAAATCCTCTTCCATTTCCAACACCTACACCTGCAATATTAGGGTCAAAATTAGTTCCTTTAGGGGTGTTCCAAGCATTATATGCTAGATTGAATCCTGAGGCGGTTACCGATATACTTCCAAATGGTGTATTCTCAATAATTTTGTCAGGTAAACTGTAAGTTAACGATAACTCTCCCAATCTCCAGTGACTAGCATCGTAAACTAGCATTTCGTCGGGACCATATAGAACGTTGCTAAAATAGAATGTAGAATTATTTATCATCTTAGAATTAGGCTGACCATTGGAATTTACACCTGGTAGAACAAAACTAAGTTCTCTATCCAAGGTATCAGTTGTTAAGCCTCTTCCTAAAAGAGTTGCCACCGTGTAGGTAAAAATATCTCCACCCTGCTGGTAATTAAATAAAAAGTTTAAACTTAAATTTTTGTATGATATAGAGTTACTCAAATTGGCAATCCAATCCGGATTTGCATCACCAATTATTGTTGGGTCAAAAGTTTCATCGTAACTACCTTGGTTATTTACAACGGGATCACCAGTATCAATCCACCTAGAGTTTTCGATAGTACCACCGTATCTTGTAATTGAAGAACCAATTATGGATCCAAGAGATTCTCCAGGAATAGCAGCATTACCTAAGGTACCAAATCCCGCATAAACTATTCTATCTGTATCTTCGCCTAGATCTATTACTATCGCATCATTTGTAGACCAATTAAAAGAACTATTCCAATTTAAACCTTCAGTATTTTCTAACCAATTCATTGAAAGATCTAGTTCAATCCCTTTATTTTCAATTAAACCAATATTTGTTTGAGTTGAAGTGTAACCAGTTGAAGGATCTAGAGGTCTATTAATTATCAGATCATTTGTTTTTTTATTGTAAATCGAGAGATCTAATGTGAGTCTGTTCTCTAAAAAACGACCTTCAATTCCAAGCTCGATTTCATCAATTCTTTCAGGCTTTAAATTAGGGTTACCTAAAATGGAACCAGAAGTATTAGAAATCACATATCCTCCGTTTTTGATAAATGATTGAGTGTCGATGTTTAAAGTTGCGGCAATAGGATAACCAAATGGGAAGTTGGCAGAGGTTCCATAGCCGGCCCTAACTTTAATAAAATTAAGCAGATCGCTTTTGATCTCAGGGAAAGCCTGAGAGGGTATAAACGATACACTTGCAGATGGATAAATTATTGATCTGTTTTCCTCTGATAGATTTGATACCCAATCTTTTCTTGCAGCTAGTGTCAGATAAACATAACGATTATAATCGATTTCTGTTTGAGCAAAAGCACCGATAATATTTCTTTTTTCATAGTATTGAATTTCATCTTGCTGTTCAAAGTTAAAATGTCTTAAAACATTAAAAACCTGCTGACCTGTACTACGAGTTCCATTTTGGTCAAATGTGTCGCTTCTAGAGTCAGCACCGACATTAAAGGTTATCCCAAAATCATCAATATCATAGTCTCCACTAATATTAAAGTTGTGATTATAAATGGATTTTGTGTTATTCCATGTTTCGTAGATACCATTTCGGTTAACCAGTGAACCGGTTTTACCTCCTTTGTTTGAATAGTTTATATTGTTTTCGGAATAAACATCAAGTCCATATCTGTAGGAAACATTTAGATTATCATTTATCCCATATGATATGTTAGCCCCTCCAAAAACTCGATTAGTGTTTTGAATATTTGCTGTGTTATTTACTGTCCAAAGAGGGTGTTGGATTGAATTATTCTGTCTGTAATAAATTGATTCTCCAGTTACAGGATTTTGATAGGGTAGCCCCATTAAATCAACACTTCTTGGGGTATAAAAAACATTTGCAAAAACTGAAGAACCCTCACCTCCAACATTACTACCATAATTTGCAGCTACTGGTGGGGTCTGAAATTTTGTTTGAGAAAAGTTCAACGTACCTCCAACTACAAAGCCATTTGAAAGCTGTGAATTACCACCGAAACTAAGTGTGTTTCTATTAACTGTGTTTCCTGGGGTAAAACCAACGTCTTCAAGATTACCATAATTTATATTATAATTTACAGTTCCATCACTTGTAGAACCTCTTACATTGATATTGTTACTAAATACGTGTCCAGTCCTAAAAAATTCGCCAACACTGTCATAAGGTTTCCACTCATATAGTTCGTCAGACGCTATCCCAAGGGCATCTAATATTTGTGGGATTCCAGTTGCTGAACTTGCAGTAGTAAAAGGATGTCTTAAGAAACCAGGTGTTCCAGAAACAGCACCATTAATTGAAGATTGTCCACCCCATCCTGCTGGTCCTCCTTCATCGAAGCTTGGTCCCCAATTTGAAAAAAACCAGCCAAAGGCTTGATCAAATCCATTACCATACTGCATTTGGTAATCTGGCTTAGAAGCAAATTCTACGTTGAAATAAGAAGAATTAATTGTTATTTCATTTTTACTTGCCTCACCAGTAGAGGAGCTACCCGATTTTGTAGTAATTAAAATAACCCCATTTCGACCTTGTGTACCATAAAGAGTAGCTGCAGCTAATCCTTTAAGAACACTAACTGATTCTATGTTATTTGGATCAATATCAAGAAAACGCGATGACCCATTGTTACCATCTACAAAACTTCCCTGAGAATTTGTCTCGCTGCTAAATGGAATTCCATCCACAATAAATAAAGGTTGATTTCCTTGTGAGAATGTATTAAATCCTCTGATTATTATGTTAGTACCAGATCCTGATAATCCACTCTGATTGGTAATCTGAACTCCTGATGCTTTTCCAGTTAAAACTCTTCCTATATCTCCTTCGGCTCTTTGTTCTATGGCATCGTTATTAACTTCTGACACCGCATATCCAAGAGCCTGCTTTTCACGTTTAATTCCAAGAGATGTAACTATAACTTCATCTAGCTGATTACCAAGCTGTAATATAAAGTCAATTTGATCTTGACCATCAACTAAGATTGTTAATGATTCATAGCCTACAAAACTTGCTGATATCTCTACACCGTCTTCTATTGTAATTGAATAGTTACCATCAAAATCGGTTGTAGTACCGTTATTTGTTCCTTCTTCTAAAACCGTTGCCCCAGGAAGTGGAACTCCCTGATCGTCATAAACGATTCCAGTTATTGTTCTTTGAGCTATTGATAATTGTGTAAATAACAACAAAGACAATAAAGCGTAAAGATATCTCATAATATAATTTGTTTTTCGGAAGTTTAATTTACTAAATTATAACTAATTAAATAAAAAAAGCCACCTTACGAGGGTGGCTTTTTTAAAAGATCATTGAATCTTAGTTCTTATCCCAACTATTTTTTGGGCTAAACAAAGTACCATCAGGTACATTTGGGTTAAATAAGATTTCAAATTCTGAGTAGTTCCATCTAACTGGTATCTGTGAACCTGAAGTGGGTACTATATCTGGAAAATCATTTCTTCTGAGATCATTGAATACCTCTGGTTGAATAAATAGACCTATATATTTTTGAGTTAAAATATGGTCTTCTAAATCCAAACTTGCACCACCTGGGTTAACTGCAGCCTGAGCAACGTAAGTGTCATACTCAGCTTCAGTTAAGCCGCTTTCTAGGAAAGAAGCCTTGATACCATTTAAGTATGCTGTTTCCATCTCAGCGGCACTACCGTTTGTCCTACTTAGACATTCTGCAATGATGAACTGAATTTCTCTGTATGAGATGTATGCTTGCGTGTAGTTAGGTTTCAAATACGGGTGACTTGTATTAAAAGTCACGTCCCAAACACCAAGTCTGTCTGTGTCATTTAACCCAGTCATAATCCCTCTTAAATGTGGATGAAATTCTATATCACCTAATCTACCATCATTGAATCTCCACCAACCAGCTTGCTGTGTAGTCCCAAAGGTGTAGGTCATATTATCATCTTGCGAAGTGAGAGATGCTTTAGCTGCTGCTAAAGCTTCTGCATACTGTCCTAAATGTAAGTGAGCCCGTGCTTTTATAGCATTTGCTACTTTAATCCATTTACTAGTATCACCACCATAAATGACATCGTCATTTCCAACAGAAAACCCTCCGTCACTTAAGCCCATATTAGTGGATCCTGAGGCTAAAAGATTGAAAACTTCTGTATAGATTGATTCTTGTGTATCGAAAGTAGGATTCACTTCTTCAATACCTGAAGCAGCTGTTGTGTAAGGAATACTACCCCACCAGTCTGTCATATCTAATAAAGCCGCAGCTTTTTGGATTTGACCAATACCAACATAGTGATTATAACCATCTTCTTGAGCATCAGCAATCATAGAGTTTACTTCGACTAGTAATTCTCCGTAGTAAATGTTCCATACAGCATTAAAACGTGTAGGTTGCATTCCAGAATAATCGTTAAATGAAGACCATTGTCTTGCAACACCCTCAGTTTGCTGAGAAAACATAGAGTTTACCCTTGAAGTCTGACCACCATAAACATCCATATGTCTAATTTGGATACTTGGCAATATAGCATTATAAGATACCGAACTAGGGTTGTTTGGATCTAAGTTTATGTCATCTGCAATAAAAGATTCACAAGCACTGAAAAATAGTACGGTAAGTGAAATTGCAATAAAATAATTTAATCTTTTCATGATTTTATAAATTTAATTTTAGTTTGGCCAAAACTGATCTTGTACCTGGCATGTTGAAATAATCAACACCTTGCCCGTTACCAACACCAGTAAGTGAAGTTTCTGGATCAACACCATTGTAGTCCGTAGAATACCAGAGGTTTCTACCTACAATGCTAAGATTTGCGCTATCGATAAAGTCAATTCCAATGCTTGAAACTGGGATATTGTAGCCTAAACTAACTTCACGCAACCTTATCCATCCAGCGTCATCAGTGAATTGTTCCCATACCGAACCGAAACCTCCAACTGAGGACTGGTAATAATACTGGTCTCTTACAACGGGTATGTTGTTTGGAGAACCGTCAGGGAGTACACCGGGTATAGGAGCTGGTGCTTCATTTCTTGTATCCGCAGTTAACTGTGATCTACCAAAAAACGAAAGAGCCCAACCTACACCATTTAGCATATCTCCTCCTTCTTTCCAGTCAAATAAGAATCCAATGTTTACAGGACCTAATCTGATTTGGTTATTCCAACCCATTATGAAATCTGGATTAGGATTACCAATAGCCCTTTGTTGTGGATCAACCGCTTGGAAACCATATTCGTTTGATGATGCATTGTCGTTTATAACTATATCACCATCGGGAATATTAAGACCATCGTCACCTGGTCCGCCATTTCCTGACCTTAAGTATGCTCCTCCTACGAGGGCACCATACTGATTACCAGCAATCAGGTAAGAACCACCACTTGAAAACCCAGCTAGGAATAATTTGTCAAGCCCTGGAGCTAATTCTTCGACAATGTTTTCATTACTGGTGAAATTTATTTGAGAATTCCAACTGAAATTTTCAGACTCAACTATTCCTAAGTTTAAAGTAGCTTCAATACCTCTACCTGACATTCTTCCTGAATTAAGCCAAACATTGTTGTAGCCTGTAGATGGTGGTAATGACGCATTTAGAATTGCATCAGTCATTTGTCTTTCATAGTAAGCAAGATCTAATCCTATTCTGTTGTTAAAAAATCTAAAGTCGATTCCAAACTCTATTTCTTCTGTGAGCTCAGAAGTAAGATCACTATTCCCAAGAATACTATCGATTTCAAAACCGGTGACGCCCTGAATAGGCCAGTTAAGTGAGTCTCCCCATCCATCTCCAACATTGGTTATAGAGTATCCGGAAGTAGTCAGATATGCAAAAGGAGGTGGTCCACCCACTTGTGCCCATGATGCTCTAATTTTAGCAAAACTTAATACATCATTTTGTGGTAATAATTCACTTAAAAGGATTGAAATTGACGCAGCAGGGTATACGAATGAGAAATCACCTGCATTAAATTCTCTACCTGGTACACCAAGTCTCGAATCATAATCTTGTCTTGCAGCAAGAGTCAGATAGAATGTACTATCCCAATCCATTTCAACTTGTCCAACAAATCCCATCTGAGTAGTTCTCAAGAAATTTTCACTACCAGCAACATTTGAGGCATTAGCAAGATTAATAAAACCTAAGAAGGCAAAATTGGAACCATTTGAATTTAAAGCAGAACGTGTTCTATCAAATGCGTTAGCACTGACTAGATAATTTAAATTTAGCTTGTCAGTAATGGCATCACCACCACTAATATTTAAGATAGCATCAGTTAAAAATGAGTTGTATTGAGTGAGTGATACATACCCAGGTGACCTTGTAGCAGAGCCTTTTTCAAAATTTTGCTTACGGCTATCGCTAGTAAAGTCAGCTCCAATGATTAGCGAAGCATTTAACCATTTGCTGTAATTCCAATCAGCTGTAAAACTTCCATACACACGGTTAACAGTTTCATTTCTGAGTCCATTGTTTATTAGCCAATAAGGGTTGTCATAACCACCGTTACCACGATAACTTCTTTGCAACCCGTTAGCAAATTGGTAAGCTGATCTTTCGTCAACTGCTTCTTCTGTCGTAAAACCATTTGCATTGTCAAATGATACAGGAGTTCTGTATAAACCAAGCATTAGCCCGGATGTATTCGAACCTTGTTGAATTCTTTGATAATCAGATCGGACATAATTAAAAGTTGTAGATATTTTTAATTTGTCAGATGCTTGAAGAGTTCCAGCTAATCTGAACGTTTTTCTACCATACTCTTCATTAGGAACAATACCCTCATTTGTTAAAAATGAAGTTGAAAATGCATAAGTAGCTTTTTCAGTACCACCTTGTATACTTAGGTTGTTTAAAGACTGTATAGCTTCTCTAAAAAATCCACGATAATTATCTTGATAATTGTTACCGGGGATTCCATTTCCAGTTCCTCTAGTTACTAAGAAGCCGTTTTTATCATAAAGATAATTCCCGTCTGAATCAAAATGACTAGCTGCAGGTGCTTCTGGGTGATTAGGATCTGTTGAGTATTCTAAATCAGCAAGTGCAGGGCCGTATGAAGAAGATTCACCAGTGCCTGGTGATCTCCAATATGGAGTTCTATCGGATCTGCTTCTGTTACGCCCTTGAGCATATGTATCCTGTAAATCAAAAAGAGTTGATAACCAGTCAACACCGGTTGAGTGAGTGTATGAAACTTTCATTTCGCCTTCTTCACCCTTTTTTGTTGTTACTACAATAACCCCAGGTGCACCCGCTGTTCCATAAAGTGCTGTTGCAGCAGATCCCTTAAGAATATTGATACTTTCGATATCTTCATTGTTTAAGTCCATTAAACGGTTTGAAGTAGCAGTACCCGCTGTATTTGAACCTGAGTTTAATGTCTCATTGTTTGTGATTATACCATCAATAACAATAAGTGGTTGGTTGTTACCGATCATGGACGTTACACCTCGAATCAAAATCCTAGAACCACCTCCAGCTGAACCTGCAGATCTTGTAATCTGAACTCCAGCAGCTTTTCCAACTAGAGCATCAAGAGCATTGTTAGAACCAGAGTTAACTATATCGTCGCTTCCCACGCTTTGAATTGAATATCCAAGGGCCTTAGCTTCCCTTTTGATACCAAGTGATGTTACAACTACCTCGTCTAGCTCGTTGGACTGATTCAGAGAAAAGTTTAATTGATCTTGTCCATCAACCGCAAGTGTTGTTGTTTCATAACCAACAAAACTTACAGCTAATGACGCATCGTCACTAACCGAGATGGAATAATTTCCATCGAAATCGGTAGTTGTACCATTATTAGTCCCAACTTCCACGACTGTTGCTCCAGGTAAGGGAACGCCTTGGTCGTCAGTAACATTTCCTGCTACGGTAATTTGTGCAAAGGCTATTTGTAAGCTCAGCAAAAAAGCCGTAAATAAATAGATTTGTTTCATATTAAAATTAGTTTTTAGTGGCGCAAAATAAGGAATAAAATATACATATGTTAAAGATTTGTGAAAAAAGTTTAAAAAAAACTCAAAACCGTTAAACAATACATAAAAATCCTCGTCTCAACTACCCCTATGTTGTTTAGTTGAATTAGATTATTGTGAATTTAATTAATATTAAATTTTCACAGCAAACATAAATTCTGATTTTATCAAAATAGTTTCCGTGTTAAAAAAAAAAATCTTTTTTACCGAGTTTATAAAAAAGATGTTTTTAATTATAATTTTAATAATTATTTATAACAAATTTTAAGAAATTATTAAAAAAACAGGTTTTGGAATAAAAAATCTTATACAATATTCAATTTTTATTGATCTCAACTAGTACTTCTAGAATGTCTGAAGGCTTTTTAAATTTTAATTTTTTTTCCTTGATAATTTTTTTTAATAGCCCCGGTTCTTCATCCAAAATATTAATTATACTTTTTTTGTTTAGTCTTATTTCCTTAAACATACTCTTGTTTATTGATATAAAATATTTAAATTTTTTAACGTAACGAGGAGGAAAGGATCTCTCCAACGATGTTTTTGCTTCTGATCCTTCCATAAAAATTTTTATTCTTTTTTCACAAAATTTATATTTAGTTCCCAGGAATAATTCAACCAAATATCCCTTTTGTTTGATGTTTTTATCATCAACATAATTAACGTAATTGTATTTATTACTTTCAATTTGACATGAAATATTTGTGTGTTTCATCAATATTTTATCTGAGCTAACGGCTTTAGGATTATTTGTAAATTCAATTTCATCTTTATATGCATTATATCTCAAAAAAATATTTTGGTTTAAATCTTTACCAAAATATCTAACATCTCCGGACTTAAATTTATCATCGAAATACTCACTGCCTTTTACTTTTGCGTTAGTGTTGGAATTTTTATCTACTCTGTTCTTAATTAGCTCAAATAAATCACTTATCCTGGAATCAGATTTTACACCATTTGAGCCAATATTTTGAGAAAATAATAAACATGTATTTAAAATAAAAAATGAATAAAAAAGATATTTCAAATTATTTAGAATTGTGACGTGAGTTTAAAAATACAATTTGATATTCTAAATTAGACATAAACAAGTTGTCAAAATTAGATATTAAATCAAGTTTGGGATTGACTCTAATAATTTAGTTTTATTCATTTGTAAATAACTTAATTTTTAATAAATCCTTGACTTTGAAGCCCACAATTCATTAGTTAAATATATTTTTTGTCAAAAGCTTAAATTTTTACAATATTACGGTTTGAAACACCAAAAAAAAACTATACATTTGCACGCCAATAAAAATGGCCTAATTAAACAAATTTATGCCAACTATAGCGCAATTAGTTAGAAAAGGAAGGATAAGTCTTTCTAAAAAAAGTAAGTCTGCAGCTCTCGACTCTTGCCCACAGAGGCGTGGTGTGTGTACCAGAGTTTACACTACAACTCCAAAAAAACCAAATTCTGCAATGCGTAAAGTCGCACGTGTTAGACTGACTAATGGCAAAGAAGTTAATGCATATATTCCTGGTGAAGGACACAACCTACAAGAACATTCAATTGTACTAGTTAGAGGTGGAAGGGTGAAAGATCTACCAGGTGTTCGTTATCATATTGTTCGTGGTGCATTAGACACAGCAGGTGTTGAAGGACGTCTCCAAAGACGTTCTAAGTACGGTGCAAAAAAACCCAAAAGCAAGTAAATATTTTCTAGATGAGAAAAAAGCAGGCTAAAAAAAGACCGTTAGAACCAGATCCAAAATTTAAAGATCAGCTTGTAACAAGATTTATAAACAATTTGATGTGGAATGGTAAAAAATCAGTAGCGTTTTCAATTTTCTATGATGCAATCGAAATAGTTGACAAAAGAAAGCAGGATGAAGAAAAATCAGCACTAGAGGTTTGGAAAGAGGCTCTTTCCAATGTTATGCCTCATGTTGAGGTAAGAAGCAGAAGAGTGGGAGGAGCGACTTTTCAGATACCAATGCAAATTAGACCTGATCGAAAAGTTTCTTTAGCCATGAAATGGTTAATAAGCTTCTCAAGAAAACGTAACGAAAAATCCATGGCTCTCAGGTTAGCAAGCGAAATTCTAGCAGCGTCAAAAGAAGAAGGTTCAGCTGTCAAAAAAAGACAAGACACTCATAAAATGGCCGAAGCAAATAAGGCATTTTCTCACTTTAGATTTTAAAATATTTCATTACTATGGCTCGAGATTTAAAATACACTAGAAATATTGGAATAGCAGCTCATATTGATGCAGGGAAAACAACTACAACTGAAAGGATACTCTTTTATACTGGTGTTAGTCATAAGATTGGAGAGGTTCATGACGGTGCTGCAACCATGGATTGGATGGAACAGGAACAAGAACGGGGCATAACGATCACTTCCGCTGCAACTACATGTATTTGGAATTTTCCACAGGAACAAGGAAAACCAACTTCTGATTCCAAGCCTTACCACTTTAATATTATTGATACCCCTGGTCACGTAGATTTCACTGTTGAAGTAAACAGATCTTTAAGAGTTTTAGATGGACTTGTCTTTTTGTTTTCGGCTGTAGATGGTGTTGAACCACAGTCAGAAACAAATTGGAGATTAGCTGACAACTACCGCGTTCCCAGAATNGGATTCGTCAATAAAATGGANCGCCAAGGNGCAAATTTTCTNAATGTTTGTACCCAAGTTCGCNANATGTTAAAATCTAATGCCGTTCCTATTGTTTTAAATATTGGTGAAGAGGAAGATTTTAAGGGAATTGTAGACTTAGTTACTAACAAAGCGATTGTGTGGCACGAAGAAAGATTTGGGTCTACATTTGATGAGATACCAATACCAGAAGACATGGTAGCAGAAGTAGAAANGCTCCGTGNACAATTAATAGAAGCAGTGGCAGAATANGATGAAAACTTATTAGAAAAGTTTTTTGAAGACCCAAGCAGTATAAGCGCTGATGAAATNCATAGCGCACTTAGAGCAGCGACNCAAGACATGAGTATAATNCCNATGATATGCGGNTCCTCCTTTAAAAATAAGGGTGTNCAATATNTNTTAGATGCTGTTTGNCGTTACTTNCCCTCCCCTGAAGACAAAGATGCAATAATNGGTATTAACCCAAACAATGANGAGGAAATTTCTCGAAAGCCATCAGCCANCGAACCATTTTCCGCGTTAGCTTTTAAAATTGCTACNGACCCATTTGTTGGCAGACTAGCTTTTTTTAGGGCTTATTCAGGACATCTTGATGCAGGGTCTTATGTCCTAAATAACAGAACCGGGAACAAAGAGCGCATATCAAGAATTTACCAGATGCACTCAAATAAACAAAATGCTATNGATTTTATTGAAGCAGGAGATATTGGAGCAGCTGTCGGATTTAAAGATATTAAAACTGGNGACACTTTATCGGCTGAGAAATCACCAATAATTCTTGAAAGTATGGATTTCCCTGATCCTGTAATTGGAATAGCAGTTGAACCCAAGACAAAAGCCGACGTCGATAAACTTGGCATGGCGTTAGGAAAACTCGCAGAAGAAGATCCTACCTTCCAGGTTAAAACTGACGAATCTTCAGGGCAAACCATTATATCTGGGATGGGAGAATTGCACCTTGACATAATTGTTGATCGTCTTAGACGTGAATTCAAAGTTGAAGTAAATCAAGGAAAACCACAAGTAGAATATAAAGAGGCACTTACTTCAAAATCAAATCACCGTGAGGTATACAAAAAACAAACTGGAGGTAGAGGAAAATTTGCTGATATTGTCTTTACAATGGAACCAGGCGAAAATGGTAAATCTGGGCTAGAATTTATCAATTTAATAAAAGGTGGAAACATACCAAAAGAGTATATTCCTTCTGTTGAAAAAGGCTTTAAGGAAGCTATGAATAATGGTCCACTTGCTGGTTTTGAGCTAGATTCAATGAAAATNACNCTTAAAGACGGTTCTTTTCATCCTGTAGATTCCGATTCTCTNTCTTTTGAGTTAGCAGCTAAACTNGGATTNAAGGAGGCTGCCCGTGGTGCTAGNCCTGTAATAATGGAACCCATTATGAAACTNGAAGTTTTAACACCAGAGGAAAATATGGGAGACATCGTAGGAGACTTAAATCGCCGAAGAGGTCAAGTTAATTCAATGGATGATCGTGCGGGGTCAAAGGTTGTAAAAGCAGAAGTGCCTTTGTCGGAAATGTTTGGATATGTAACTTCTCTCAGAACTTTATCATCTGGAAGAGCTACCTCAACGATGGAATTCGCACAATATGCCGAAACTCCGTCTAGTATATCTGAAATTGTAATTTCAGAGATAAATGGAATTTCAGATTAAATATTAATAAAATGAGTCAAAAAATTAGAATCAAGTTAAAATCCTACGACTTCAATTTAGTTGATAAATCAGCTGACAAAATTGTAAAGACAGTTAAAAATACAGGTGCNGTTGTTACCGGTCCTATNCCTCTACCGACTCATAAAAAAATTTTTACAGTTCTAAGATCCCCTCACGTAAATAAAAAGTCACGTGAACAATTTAAATTATCATCATACAAAAGACTACTTGATATATATAGTTCATCATCTAAAACTATAGATGCATTGATGAAGTTAGAGCTGCCAAGTGGTGTAGAGGTTGAAATAAAAGTCTAAATAATTTATTATGTCAGGTTTAATTGGAAAAAAAATAGGTATGACAAGTCTTTACGACAATTCAGGGAAAAACGTTGCCTGCACTGTGTTAGAGGCTGGACCGTGCTCTGTTTCACAAATAAAGACTAATGAAAGAGATGGATATCAAGCTATTCAGCTTGCTTATGATGATAAAAATGAAAAAAAAATAATTAATTCTGAAAGGGGTCACTTTAATAAAGCAAATTTAAAAACCAAAAAAAAATTGGTTGAGTTCAAAAATTTTGAAGAGGAAANAAGTCTTGGAGACACNATNAGTGTTGGACACTTTTCAGAAGGAGATTATGTAGANGTGTCAGCANTTTCGAAGGGGAAAGGNTTCCAAGGTGTAGTAAAAAGGCANGGCTTTNGTGGTGTAGGACAGGCAACGCACGGCCAACATAANCGTTTAAGAGCNCCTGGTTCTATTGGAGCTGCTTCTTATCCTGCGCGTGTATTTAAGGGAATGAGAATGGCTGGACAAATGGGAAACCAAAAAGTTAAAATTTTAAATTTAAGAGTAATTAAAATTGTCCCCGAAAAAAACTTACTCATTCTTAAAGGATCTATTCCAGGTCCCAAAAATGCTTACGTAACTATTCAGAAATAATGGAATTATTCGTTTATAAAATAGATGGCAAAAAGACTAGCAAAAAAATTAAGCTCGATAATTCTGTTTTTGGAGTAGAACCAAATGCTCATGCGATTTATTTAGATATAAAGTCTTTTTTGGCAAATAAAAGGCAGGGTACCCATAAATCAAAACAACGTGCAGATATTAAGGGTAGTACACGAAAAATAAAAAAGCAGAAAGGAACTGGAACAGCAAGAGCAGGTAGTATCAAAAATCCTTTATTTAGGGGAGGTGGAAGAATTTTTGGACCTATCCCTAGAGATTATTCTCAGAAAGTAAATAAAAAAGTTAAGCGTTTAGCNCGTAAATCCGCTTTAAGTATNAAGGCTAANGAAAAATCAATCTTTATAGTTGAAGACTTTNAAATGGATAAACCNAATACNAAAGAATTTATAAAAATTCTNACAGNCCTTGGTTTAGTTGNGAAAAAAAATCTTNTAGTCTTGGAAGAGTTGAATAAAAATGTATATTTGTCGTCGCGTAATTTAAAAAATTCAAATGTTGTAATCAACTCTGAATTAAATACTTATGGAATTACAAATGCTAACAATCTAATTATTAGTGAAGGAGCAATTCCAAAAATTGAATCACTTCTTAACCGATAATTATGAATATTTTATTTAAACCAATAATTACTGAAAAAGCTACAAAAATTAGTGAAAGGCTAAACCAATATACTTTTTTTGTTAATAATAAGTCAAACAAAATTCAAATCAAAAAAGCAGTTGAAGACATGTATGGTGTAAAGGTTGACAAAGTTTGTACAATAAACTATGGTTCAGAAAGAAAAAGGCGCTACACTAAAAATGGGATACAAAATGGGAAATCCAATTCCATAAAAAAAGCGATTGTGAAGGTTGCTGAAGGTGACAAAATTGATTTTTACGATAAATTATAAGAAATTAAGATGCCAGTTAGAAAGTTAAAACCCATTACACCTGCACAGCGTTTTCGAGTTGTTAACGGCTTTGATGCTATNACAACTGACAAACCTGAAAAAAGTTTATTAAAGCCTAAGAAAAGCACTGGCGGGCGAAATAATAAAGGGAAAATGACTTCGCGCTANTTAGGAGGGGGTCANAAAAAAAGATATCGTGTAATTGATTTTAAGCGGAATAAGTTTAANATTCCAGCTGTAATNAANTCTATTGAGTATGACCCTAATCGCTCTGCATTTATTGCTTTGACTGAATTTGAGGACGGAGAAAAAAGNTACATTATTGCTCCTAGCGGTTTGAAGATTGGTCAATCTGTTGTATCTGGNGAAAAGGCTACTCCTGAAATTGGTAATGCTTTATTTCTGTCTGATATTCCATTAGGGACAATAATCTCAAATATTGAATTAAGTCCAGGCCGAGGTGCATCAATTGNACGAAGTGCTGGGTCNTTCGCTCAACTTATGGCTAGAGACGGTAAATTNGCAACAATTAAATTACCCTCGGGCGAAACCCGTTTAATACTAGTGACATGCATGGCTGTAATTGGTTCAGTATCAAATTCAGANCATCAACTTTTAGTTTCAGGGAAAGCAGGNAGAAATAGNTGGCTTGGCAGAAGACCTAGAACACGCCCTGTGGCTATGAATCCAGTTGATCATCCAATGGGAGGTGGTGAAGGAAGAGCTTCAGGTGGACATCCCAGATCCCGCAATGGGATTCCTGCAAAAGGTTTTCGAACTAGAGCAAAATCTAAGTCAACTAATAAATTTATAATTGAAAGAAGAAAAAAATAAATTGATATGGCACGTTCATTAAAAAAAGGACCATTTGTTCATCATAGTCTTGAGAAAAAACTGATTAAAAACGTTGAGGATGGCAAAAAAAATGTTATCAAAACATGGTCTCGTGCCTCCTTAATAACCCCAGATTTTGTTGGCCAAACTATAGGAGTTCATAATGGAAAGACTTTTGTTCCTGTTTACATTACCGAAAATATGGTTGGACACAAACTTGGGGAATTTTCTATAACTAGAAACTTTAGAGGACATNCAGGNGCNAAAAATAAAGGGAATAAATAAATTTTGACATGGGAAATCGAAAAAGACAATCTGCTCAAGCTATCAAGGAATCAAAAAAACCTATATCACTTGCTATACTTAGAAATTGTCCTACTTCGCCAAGAAAGATGCGATTAGTTGCTAACCAAATTAGAGGTAAATCAATTGATAATGCACTATCCGTATTGAAATTTAGCCCCAAAGAGGCATCAAAAAAATTAGAAAAACTTTTGCTATCAGCGATTTCAAACTGGCAACTAAAAAATGAAAAAGAAGATATTGAAAAAGCAAAACTTTTNATTTCTGAAATTAAAGTCGATGGAGGAAANATGTTGAAAAGACTGAGACCAGCTCCTCAAGGAAGAGCTCATAGAATTCGTAAAAGGTCAAATCATGTCACTGTTATATTAGGATCAAATTTAATTAAAGCATAAAATGGGACAAAAGACAAATCCAATTGGTAATCGTTTGGGGATCATAAGGGGATGGGACTCAAACTGGTATGGTGGGAGAAACTATGGAGATAAACTTGCTGAGGATGAAAAAATAAGGAAGTATATTCNCGCTCGCCTTTCAAAAGCAAGTGTTTCAAACGTTATAATAGAGAGGACTCTAAAAATAATTACGNTTACTATAACTACNGCTCGACCNGGAATAATAATTGGAAAAGCAGGCCAAGAGGTNGATAAATTGAANGAAGANTTAAGAAAAATAACCTCCAAAGAAGTGCAGATTAATATTTTCGAGATTAAGCGCCCTGAACTTGACGCCAAGTTAGTAGGTTCCAGCATTGCTAGACAAATCGAAAGTAGAATATCATACAGACGTGCTATTAAAATGGCTATTGCCGCAGCTATAAGGATGAATGCCGAAGGGATCAAAGTGCAGATTTCAGGCAGACTTAATGGTGCTGAAATGGCAAGATCGGAATCCTACAAAGAAGGTAGAATACCTTTATCTACATTTCGAGCCGACATTGACTACGCAGTCGTTGAAGCTCACACAACATATGGTAGGTTGGGTATAAAAGTTTGGATTATGAAAGGAGAGGTATATGGTAAAAGAGAGCTTTCTCCTCTTATCGGTATTACTAAGAAAACTCAGACAAAGGGAAATTCTTCAGGCGGAACTGATCGCCAAAGACGCCGAAAATAAAATTATAATTATATCATGCTACAACCAAAAAAGACAAAATATCGAAAAGCTCAAAAAGGCAAGATGAAAGGACTTTCNTCGCGNGGAAACCAGCTTTCTAANGGCATGTTCGGGATAAAAGCTCTAGACTCAGTATTTATTACNTCCAGACAAATAGAGGCTGCACGAATNGCAGCAACNAGATACATGAAAAGAGAAGGNCAGCTTTGGATAAAAATCTTNCCAGACAAGCCTATAACCAAAAAACCTCTTGAGGTACGTATGGGAAAAGGAAAAGGGGCTCCAGAGTATTTTGTTGCAGTAACTAAAGCTGGACGAGTTATATTTGAAGTTGCTGGTGTCCCATATAACACAGCAAAAGAAGCTTTGAGACTTGCAGCACAAAAACTCCCTGTTAAAACAAAATTTATAGTTGCTCGAGATTTTGAAAATTAAAATTAGTGATGAAACAAACTGAAATAAAAAAACTATCAAATCAAGACCTTAGGGATAAATTAGTTGAGTGTCAGGAAAAATTAATTGAATTTAAAATGTCTCATGCTATTTCCCCTATTGAGAATCCTTTACAAATAAGGATTACTCGGCGTATTATTGCAAAAATTAAAACAGCTATTTTGAATAAAACAGAATCATAGACAATTATGGAAACAAGAAACTTGAGAAAAGAGAGAGTAGGTGTTGTTGTTAGTAACAAAATGGAAAAATCTATTGTTGTTTCAGAAGTTAAAAAAGTAAAACATCCCATGTATGGAAAGTTTGTCTTAAAAACAAAAAAATATACAGTTCATGACGAAAAAAATGACTGCAACATTGGGGATACAGTTAAAATTATGGAAACAAGGCCACTAAGTAAATCAAAGTGTTGGCGAATGGTAGAAATAATAGAAAGAGCAAAATAACATGGTACAACAGGAATCTAGACTTAAAGTAGCAGATAATACCGGTGCAAAAGAGGTATTGACTATACGTGTTTTGGGAGGAACAAAAAGGAGATATGCATACATTGGAGATAAAATTGTTGTAACTGTCAAAGAGGCTTCTCCATCAGGAACAATAAAAAAAGGACAAGTATCTATTGCAGTGGTTGTGAGAACTAGGAAAGAAGTTAGACGTCCTGACGGATCTTACATCAGATTCGATGAAAACGCCTGTGTTCTTCTAAATCCAACTGGTGAAATGAGNGGAACTAGAGTTTTTGGACCAGTTGCAAGAGAGCTTAGGGANAAACAATTTATGAANATAGTATCATTGGCCCCTGAAGTATTATAAATNAAATGAAAATGGGAATTAAAATTAAAAAGGGAGACAAAGTCAGAGTGATATCTGGATCTAATAAGGGTTCGGAAGGTGAGGTTATAAGTATTAAGAAAGGGACTAATAAGGCCATAGTGAAAGGTGTCAATATAGTTAAAAAGCACAATAAACCAAGNGCTCAGAGTCCTCAAGGAGGCATATCTGAGAAGGAAGCCCCGATACATATATCTAACTTATCTTTGATAACNCCTGACGGGAAAACAACACGTGTAGGNTTTAGGNTTGATGAAGGAGNNAAAGTNCGATATTTAAAAAAAACTAACGAAGTTATTTAGATCATGACATATACTCCAAGATTAAAATACGATTANAANAAAAGAATCGTTTCAAGCCTTAAAGAATCCTATAGCTACAAAAGCNTTATGCAAGTTCCGAAACTTCTTAAGATTGTTTTAAGCAGGGGAGTTGGTTCGGCGGTAGCTGACAAAAAAAATATTGATCANGCAATTGAAGAACTATCAATCATTACTGGTCAAAAGGCAATAGCAACAGTCTCAAAAAAAGATGTTGCANCCTTTAAACTCCGNAAAGGTATGCCTATAGGAGCCAAGGTTACACTCCGCGGNGAACGCATGTTTGAATTTATGGACCGCTTAGTAACAACCGCACTGCCACGCGTACGTGATTTTCAGGGTGTAAAAACAACTGGTTTTGATGGACGTGGTAACTACACTTTAGGTGTAACTGAGCAGATTATATTTCCTGAAATTGACATAGATAAAGTGAATAAGATAAATGGTATGGATATAACCTTTGTAACCTCAGCAAAAACAGACCAGGAGGCAAAATCATTATTAACGGAATTGGGAATTCCCTTTAAAAANAATTAAGATGGCTAAAGAATCAATGAAAGCACGTGAAAAAAAGCGTGCAAAAACAGTTGCAAAGTATTCAGAAAAAAGAAAAGCACTAAAAGAGGCAGGCGATTTTTTGGGTTTACAGAAACTTCCGAAAGATGCTTCTCCTGTAAGNATGCATAATCGTTGCAAAATAACGGGCAGNCCGAAGGGCTATATACGTCAATTCGGTATTTCAAGAGTAACATTTAGAGAAATGGCTAATAAAGGGCTAATACCTGGAGTAACAAAAGCCAGCTGGTAATAACAATAAATATTATACACATGTTCACAGATCCAATAGCAGATTATTTAACTCGTATAAGAAATGCTAATCGTGCTTCGCACCGGATAGTAGAAATTCCTTCGTCCAAAATCAAAAAGGATATCACAAAAATTCTTTTTGACCAAGGTTATATTTTAAGTTATAAGTTCGAAGAAACTACAAATAAGCAAGGAATTATAAAAATTGCNCTCAAATATGACAAGTTNACTAAAGAGCCTGTCATAAAAAAATTACAAAGAATAAGTACTCCTGGTTTGCGAAAATATTCTTCTTCTAATACACTACCCAGAATATTAAATGGGTTAGGAATCTCGATAGTTTCAACTTCAAAGGGAGTGATGACAGGAAAGCAAGCTGCTATGGAAAATGTAGGTGGTGAACTAATTTGTTATGTTTATTAAAAAAGTTCGTTTATGTCAAGAATAGGAAATAGTCCAATCGAAATACCAGAAGGTGTAACAGTAGATCTTCAACCATCACATATAAATATTAAAGGAAAGCTCGGTGAACTTTCCCAAAAATATAATGACGTGGAAATAAAAATTCAGGACAATGTAATATCAGTTTTAAGATCTTCTGAAAGCAAAAATGTAAAGTCGAAACATGGATTGTATAGGTCATTAATATATAATATGGTACAAGGGGTTAGTATAGGTTTTATTAAGGAATTAGAACTTGTAGGTGTAGGTTATCGAGCAAGTAATCAAGGGCAAAGATTAGATCTTGCGCTGGGATTTTCCCATAATATACTTTTCGAAATAGCGCCTGAAGTCAAAATTGAAACAATATCTGAAAAGGGTAAAAACCCAATTGTGAAGTTGACCTCTCACGATAAGCAATTAGTTGGTTATGTTGCATCAAAAATACGTTCTTTTAGAAAGCCAGAGCCATATAAAGGAAAGGGAATCAAGTATGTTGGGGAACAGATAAGAAGAAAAGCTGGTAAGTCAGCATAATTAATTTTAATATGAGTTTAACAAAATTAGAACGCAGAAATAGAATTCGAAAACGAATTCGAAAAGTTGTAAACGGAACAGCGTCAATACCTAGGCTCTCGGTGTATAGAAGCAATAAAGAAATCTATGCTCAGCTAATAGATGATAATTTGGGCAAAACAATTGTGTCAGCTTCGTCACGAGATAAAGAAATATCGAAAGAAAAATTATCTAATAAGACTGAAACAGCATCTATCGTTGGGAAACAAATAGCTGTATTAGCTGTGAAAAACGGCATTTCTAAAGTAAAGTTTGATCGAAACGGATATTTGTACCATGGTAGAGTTAAAGCATTGGCTGATGGTGCTCGTGAGGGAGGAATAAAATTTTAATTCGCATATGTATCAAGATTATAAAAACGTAGAACTAGTTAAGCCAGCTGGCTTAGATTTAAAAGACCGCCTAGTAGGCGTTCAACGTGTAACAAAAGTGACAAAAGGAGGAAGAGCTTTTGGATTTTCAGCCATTGTTGTAGTTGGGGATGAAAACGGTGTGATTGGCCAAGGCTTAGGTAAGTCTAAAGAAGTTTCTGAAGCAATAGCCAAGGCTGTTGAGGATGCTAAGAAAAACCTAATTCGTATCCCTATTCTTAAGGGGACCCTTCCTCACGAACAAAAAGGGAAATATGGAGGAGCTAGAGTTTTTCTTAAACCAGCATCAGAAGGAACTGGTGTTATCGCAGGTGGCGCAGTTCGAGCTGTGCTAGATGCAGTTGGTATACACAATGTATTATCAAAATCCCAAGGGTCTTCTAATCCTCATAACGTGGTTAAGGCTACTTTTGATGCACTTTTGAAACTGAGAAATCCTCAGCAAATAGCCAAACAGAGGGGGATTTCCATTAATAAAGTTTTTAACGGATAAATATTAAATATGGCACAAATTAAAATTAAGCAAGTAAGAAGTAGGATCAAACGTTTACAAAAACAAAAGCTTACACTAGATTCCTTGGGACTTAAACGTATTGGTAGTGAAGTAGTGCATGAAGCAACACCGAGTATATTGGGTATGGTAAATAAGGTTAGGCATTTGGTTTCTATTAAAGAATTATAAAATTGTAAGTTATGAGTTTAGATAACATTTCACCTGCAGATGGATCAAATAGGGAATCCGGAAAGCGACTTGGAAGAGGACAGGCCTCAGGTAAAGGGGGTACCTCTTCAAGAGGGCATAAAGGAGCTAAATCGCGATCTGGTTATTCAAAAAAGATTGGGTTTGAAGGTGGTCAGATGCCCCTACAAAGAAGAATACCAAAATATGGGTTTAAAAATTTAAACCGTGTTGAATATCAGCCGATNAACCTTGATAAGATCCAAAGCTTAGCTGAAAATAAAAAAATTAAGAAAGAATTAGATATTGATCAAATGGTAAGACTACGTTTGGTTCATAAAAATGATCGAGTTAAAATANTGGGTCGCGGTAAACTCACNNTNCCAGTCAAAATTACAGCTCATAAGTTTTCAACNTCNGCAAAATCAGCNATAGAATCNGCTGGAGGTGAAGCTATAACTTTATAAATTGTTTTAATGAGAAAATTATTAGAAACTCTTTACAATATTTATAAAATAGAAGAATTACGTGACAGGGTTGTTTTGACCCTTAGNTTNCTTTTGGTTTATAGACTNGGNGCACAGGTNGTGCTNCCTGGAATAGACCCAATTCAACTTGCTGAGCTTAGNGAAAGAACAGATGGTGGAGGTCTATTAGGTATATTAAATGCTTTCACNGGAGGAGCATTTGCTAATGCATCAATATTTGCTTTAGGGATAATGCCTTACATATCCGCTTCAATNGTTGTTCAGCTTATGGGAATTGCAGTTCCATACCTTCAAAAACTTCAAAAAGAAGGTGAAAGTGGAAGGAAAACAATAAANCAGATAACGAGATGGCTTACAATTGCAATATGNGTTGTACAAGCCCCTGCATACCTTTTTGGCCTGAGCGCTCTGGGTGTGCCTGAAAGTGCTTTTATACTNGGTAAGGGACCTATATTCATATTTTCATCAGTGATTATTTTAGTTACAGGTACTATTTTTGCTATGTGGTTAGGAGAAAAAATAACAGATAAGGGAATAGGAAATGGTATATCTTTGTTAATCATGGTTGGAATAATTGCCAACTTACCACTATCTTTCACCCAAGAATTTGTTTCTAGAGTATCTGAGAACAATGGTGGTTTAATGCTTGTTTTAATAGAGCTAGTGCTCTGGATAGTTATTATTTTGCTCTCAATACTTCTTACTTTAGCAGTCAGACGAATCCCTGTTCAATATGCCAGAAGACAAACAGGTGGCTCTTCTACAGATCGAACAGTTTATGGTTCTCGTCAATACATTCCTTTAAAGCTAAATGCATCTGGAGTTATGCCCATTATCTTTGCTCAAGCTATAATGTTTGCACCAGCATATATTGGTGGTGCACTAGGTGATTCTAACACAGGCCAATGGATGCAAACAAATTTTTCAGACATATTTGGATTGTGGTATAATGTTCTGTTTTCGCTTTTAATTATTGTTTTCACATATTTTTATACAGCTATAACCGTACCCACAAATAAAATGTCTGACGATCTAAAGCGTAGCGGTGGATTTGTGCCAGGAATTCGCCCTGGAAACGAGACATCAGAATATTTAGATAAAGTTATGTCACACATAACCTTTCCAGGTTCAATTTTTTTGGCTATTATTGCAATTTTTCCTGCAATTGTAGTTAAACTTATTGGTATTCAACAAGGGTGGGCTCTTTTTTATGGGGGTACTTCATTGCTAATTATGGTAGGAGTAGCTATTGACACAATCCAACAGGTCAATTCATATTTGTTAAATAGGCATTATGATGGTTTAATGAAATCAGGAAAAATTAGAAGAACTGTAAATTAGAATGGCAAAGCAACCAGCAATAGAACAAGAAGGAACAATAATTGAGGCGTTGTCAAATGCTATGTTTAGAGTTGAACTAGAGAATGGTCATGTTGTAACAGCTCACATTTCAGGAAAAATGAGATTACATTATATTAAATTACTACCGGGTGATAAAGTTAAACTAGAAATGAGCCCTTATGATTTATCTAAAGCTAGAATAACCTTTAGGTTTTAATACAAATTAATAATATGAAAACAAGAGCATCAGTAAAAAAAAGAAGTGCGGAATGTAAAATAGTTAGAAGAAAGGGACGTTTATATGTAATAAATAAAAAAAATCCGCGGTTTAAACAAAGACAAGGTTAATTATGGCAAGAATATCAGGAGTAGACATTCCCAAGCACAAAAGAGGTGTTATATCTCTTACCTACATTTTTGGTATAGGTAAAAGCCGAGCACAATCAATTTTACAAAAAGCAAAAGTTGATGAGGAAAAAAAAGTTCAAGACTGGACTGATGATGAAACTTCACGAATAAGAGAAGTTGTTGGAACTTTCAAGATTGAAGGAGAGTTACGCTCAGAAGTACAGTTGAGTATAAAAAGACTTATGGACATAGGGTGTTATCGGGGTATTAGACATAGAACAGGACTGCCACTTCGTGGACAAAGAACAAAAAATAACTCTCGGACGAGAAAAGGGAAGCGAAAGACAGTCGCAAATAAAAAGAAAGCAACTAAATAATATTTTGTAATTATGGCAAAAGTAACAGGTAAAAAAAGAAAAGTGTTGGTTGAAGCAATCGGAGAAGCTCATATCAATGCCTCATTCAATAATATTATTATTTCTTTGACTAATTTAAAGGGAGATGTAATTGCATGGTCATCTGCTGGGAAAATGGGATTTAGGGGGTCAAAAAAAAATACACCTTACGCAGCTCAAACTGCTGCCGAAGATTGTGCGAAAACCGCACAAGACGCTGGGTTAAGAAAAGTAAAGGCATTTGTTAAAGGTCCAGGGAATGGACGTGAATCTGCAATACGTACTCTTCACAACAATGGTATAGAAGTATTAGAAATTGTAGATGTTACACCACTTCCTCATAATGGATGTAGACCACCCAAAAGAAGAAGGGTTTAATTGTTTGTAATAAGTAAAAATAAATAAATATAAATGGCAAGATATACTGGTCCAAAAACTAAAATTGCTCGAAAATTTGGAGAACCTATCTTTGGTATTGATAAGTCCTTTGAGAAAAGGAACTATCCCCCAGGTCAGCATGGTGTCTCTAAACGAAGAGGTAAAAAATCTGAATACTCAATTCAACTTATGGAAAAACAGAAGGCCAAATTCACTTATGGGATTTTAGAGCGTCAGTTTAGAAATCTTTTCGATAAGGCAAGTAGGAGTAAGGGAGTAACTGGAGAAGTTTTACTTCAATTATGTGAATCTAGACTTGATAATTTAGTCTATCGNTTTGGATTATCACCNTCNAGAAGTGGAGCAAGACAGTTGGTNTCTCACCGCCACATTACAGTAAATGGTTCNATNGTAAACATCCCATCATNCCAACTTAAAGTGGGAGACGTTATAGGAGTGAGAGAAAAATCTAAAACTCTGAACATTATTCAAGAAATNAAAACAAAAAACCAATCCNTGTATGAGTGGTTAAGTTGGAACAATGANGAATNTAACGGGANATTTNTAAAAATTCCTGAAAGAGNTCAAATTCCTGAAAATATAAAAGAACAATTAATAGTTGAACTATACTCAAAATAAATAAACAGAACTTCAAAACTATGGCAATATTGAATTTTCAAAAACCAGACAAAGTAATCATGATAGATTCCTCGGAATTCGAGGGTAAATTTGAATTTCGTCCTTTGGAACCAGGATATGGATTAACTGTAGGAAANGCATTAAGACGTGTTCTATTGTCCTCTTTGGAGGGATTTGCAATAACCTCAGTNAAAATAGAAAACGTCGAGCATGAGTTTTCCACTATNCCAGGAGTTGTTGAGGATGTAACTGAAATAATTTTAAATTTGAAGCAAATACGTTTTAAAAGACAAATTGAGGANTCTGAGGAGGAAAAAGTNACTATCTCTTCAGGGGGACAANNCCAGATAAANGCTGCTGATTTCCAGAGATTTATATCAGGATTCCAGATACTAAANCCTGATTTGGTTATCTGNAATCTTGAGAAACAGGTTCAACTTAGTATGACTATCACAATAGAGAAGGGTAGAGGCTATGTNCCTGCAGAAGAAAATAAAAAAACNTCTACTGAGTTAGGCGTCATTGCAATCGATTCTATNTTCACGCCGATAAAAAATGTGAANTATAGTATTGAAAATTATCGTGTAGAACAAAAAACAGATTACGAAAAATTAGTATTTGAAATAATTTCTGATGGTTCAATTCATCCCAAGGATGCCTTGACTGAAGCTGCAAAAACATTAATCCACCATTTTATGCTTTTCTCAGATGAACGAATTACACTTGAAGCTGACGAAATAGCTCAAACAGAAACTTATGATGAAGAGTCTCTACACATGCGACAACTTTTGAAAACAAAACTTATTGATATGGATTTATCTGTAAGAGCTTTGAATTGCTTAAAAGCAGCTGAAGTGGACACCTTAGGTGATTTGGTTTCATATAATAAAAATGATCTCATGAAATTCAGAAATTTTGGTAAAAAATCATTAACAGAATTGGAAGAATTAGTCGTTCTCAAAGGTCTTTCATTTGGCATGGATCTTTCAAAATATAAATTGGACAAAGATTAATAAAGAAATAAATAAATGAGACACGGAAAAAAAGTTATCCATTTAGGACGTAAAACTGCTCACAGAAAGTCAATGCTAGCCAATTTAGGTTGCTCTTTAATTGAACACAAGAGAATTAATACCACTGTAACAAAAGCAAAAGCATTGAAGCGCTTTATTGAGCCTATAATAACTAAATCAAAAAGTGACTCTACCCATAATAGGAGAATTGCATTCTCTTTGTTAAGAGATAAAAAAGTAATTTCAGAGCTCTTTAGAGAGGTAGCTTCTAAAGTTGGGGATCGTCCAGGAGGTTACACTAGAGTAATAAAACTTGGCAACAGACTTGGTGATAATGCTTCAATGGCGATGATTGAATTGGTCGATTTCAATGAGATCTATAATACTGAGACNAAAACAAAGAAAAAAACTAGAAGNCGTGCTGGCAANAAAAATAATGCTATAGAATCTAAAGANAAAGCNTCAAACGATNNAGTCNAACCTAGTGATGATTCAACTAATAACAATTCTTCTGAAAAAAAATCCAATCAGTGAATTGGATATATAATAACATTATTTTCTTTATCCAATATTAAGGTACAAACCTTTTAGTTTATCCTTTTTTTGATTTATCTTGTGACTGATATCATGGCATACAGATTAAAAAAACAGGCTTTTGTTTTACTTGCTGATGGAACCCAATTTTTTGGAAAGTCAATAGGCATTNATGGGGACGCTTTCGGAGAAATCTGTTTTAACACCGGGATGACAGGTTATCAAGAAATTTTTACAGACCCATCTTATTTTGGCCAGATTATGGTCACAACCAATACNCATATTGGTAATTATGGAATTGAAAAAACCGAATCTCAATCNAAAGNGATATCCATTGCAGGATTAATATGTAANGACTTTAGTTTTAATTACTCCAGACCTAGCGGAACAGAGTCATTATTTGATTATTTAAGGAATCACAAACTAGTTACAATTTGTGATGTAGATACTCGGGCAGTCGTAAATTATATTAGAGAAAACGGAGCTATGAANGCGGTTGTATCCACAAANNTTGGAATGGAAGAAAAACTTCTTAAAGAACTGGCNANCTCTCCAAGTATGGAAGGTTTAGAATTAGCCTCAAAGGTATCAACAAAAAAACCTTACACGGTTGGTAACTCTGACTCCAAGTACAGAATTGCAGCTATTGATCTAGGAGTAAAAAAAAATATCTTGCACAANATGGTTGAAAGAAATATGTTTGTTAAGGTATTTCCGTATGACACACCTTATGAAGTCTTAGAAGCTTTCAAACCGGACGGATATTTTATATCTAACGGACCTGGAGACCCTTTACCCCTAAAAGGTGTTCAATCAGTTGCAAAAACAATTATTGAAAATAATAAGCCTTTATTTGGTATTTGCCTTGGTCATCAAATAATTGCNTTGGCAAATGGAATTCCAACATTTAAGATGTTTAATGGGCACAGGGGAATTAATCATCCNGTAAAAAATATAATAACNGGTAAGGGTGAAATNACATCGCAAAATCATGGGTTTGCAGTAGATATGAAAGCTGCTAAAGANAACCCANAANTTGAAATTACCCACGTTCATCTTAATGACGGAACACTCGCTGGAATGAGATTAAAAAATAAAANGTGTTTTTCAGTTCAGTATCATCCTGAAGCTGGCCCCGGTCCTAATGATGCTACTTATCTTTTTGACATTTTTAAAAAATATTTAGATAAGACATAAACCAAATTAAAATATTAAGAATTCGATGAGTGCAATAATTAGAATACACGCAAGACAAATATTTGATTCCAGAGGAAATCCAACCATTGAGGTCGATGCCATAACAGAAAATGGAATTTTAGGAAGAGCTGCAGTACCTTCTGGAGCATCAACGGGAGAACATGAAGCCGTTGAGTTACGTGATGGAGGAGAAAAATATATGGGTAAAGCCGTAGGGAAAGCTATAAAAAACGTCAATGAAATTATTTCAAAAGAAATTTTAGGCATTTCTGTATTTGAACAAGAAAAAATTGATCGTTCAATGATAAAATTAGATGGAACTGAAAATAAGGCTAAATTAGGTGCTAATGCTATTTTAGGTGTTTCTCTTGCAATTTCCAAAGCTGCTGCGAATGAGCTTGGTCTTCCTCTTTACCGTTATATAGGAGGGATTAATGCTAAAACTCTTCCAGTCCCTATGATGAATATCATAAATGGAGGATCACATTCAGATGCACCAATTGCTTTTCAGGAATTTATGATTATGCCCATAGGTGCAACATCATTTTCACACGCAATGCAAATAGGTTCTGAAATTTTTCATAACCTTAAAAAAGATTTAAATAAGCGTAATTTAAGTACTGCTGTTGGAGATGAAGGAGGTTTTGCTCCTAGATTGAAAGGAACTGAAGACGCATTAGACACAATTATTGAATCCATAACTAAATCTGGATACAAAGCTGGGTCTGAAGTAATGATAGCTCTTGACTGTGCAGCAGCAGAATTTTATAGAGATGGTATTTATGACTATACTATTTTTGAGGGTAAAGATGGTTTAAAACTTAGCTCCGAAGAGCAGGCTTTATATTTAAAAAAACTAGTAGAAAAATATCCTATAATATCTATTGAGGATGGAATGGATGAAAATGATTGGGAAGGTTGGAGATATTTAACGAAGTTAATAGGTGAAAAAACTCAATTGGTTGGTGATGATTTATTTGTAACTAACGTAAAACGACTCGCCAAAGGGATTGATCAAAAAATTGGAAACTCAATACTTATTAAAGTAAACCAAATAGGAACACTAACAGAGACAATCGCAGCAGTTGATATGGCACACAAGTCTGGATATACTTCAGTAATGTCCCATCGTTCAGGTGAAACTGAAGACAATACAATTGCTGATTTAGCAGTTGCACTCAATACAGGTCAAATTAAAACTGGCTCAGTTTCAAGAAGTGATCGTATGTCAAAATACAATCAATTGCTAAGAATTGAAGAGGAGCTTAGTAAGTCAGCTTATTTTCCAAAAGAGAATGCATTTAAGCACCTTTAAATTAAGATGATTTTATTATATTAATGTGGTGTAGTTTCTTAAAATAAATTTGTAAATGAGTAATTCAATTAAAATAAGTTATAATAGCAAAGAATATGAATTTCCTCTAATTGAAGGTTCAGAGAAAGAAAAGGCGATTGATATCAAAACCCTTAGGGCCCAAACAGGACTAATTACTTACGATCCTGGATACAAAAATACAGGCTCTTGTAAAAGTGAAATTACATATCTTAATGGTGAAGAAGGAATCTTGCATCATCGAGGATATTCAATTGAAGAGCTATGCTCAAAGGCGAGCTTCCTAGAGGTTGCTTTTCTATTGATTTTTGGTGATATGCCAACTAAAAAAGAATTAGACCTTTTGAACGATGAAATTAGAAAAGACTCACTCGTTGATGAGGATATAAAGTTAATTTTAAAAAGCTTTCCTAAGTCTGCGCACCCTATGGGTATATTAGCTTCATTGACTTCGGGTCTTATAGCTTTTAATCCAAGTACTGTTAATATAGAATCAGAAGATGACATGCGTGAGGCTATAATAATGTTGATGGCAAAGTTCCCAATTTTATGCTCATGGACTCACAGAAAAGTTAAAGGTCTACCTCTTAACTACGCAAACACTTCACTTTCATATGTTGAAAATATAGCTCATATGCTATTCAAACTTCCACACCAAGATTTCACACCTAGTCCTATTGTAGTTGATGCTTTAAATAAGTTGCTAATTCTTCACGCTGACCATGAACAAAATTGTTCAACGTCTACTGTAAGGATTGTGGGCTCCTCAGAGGCAGGACTTTTTGCATCAGTTTCAGCTGGTGTTTCAGCGCTATGGGGAAGGCTTCATGGTGGTGCGAATCAGGGTGTTATAGAGATGCTGAAGGCAATTAAAAGAGATGGGGGGGACACAAAAAAGTTCATGGCTAGAGCCAAAGATAAAAATGACAGTTTCAGATTGATGGGATTCGGCCATAGGGTGTATAAGAACTTTGATCCTAGAGCCCGTATTATAAAAAAAGCTGCTGATGAAGTTTTAGGCGAGCTTGGTATTAATGATCCAATTCTTAAAATTGCGAATGACTTGGAAGAAGAAGCTCTTTCAGATCCATATTTTATTGACAGGAAATTATATCCTAATGTCGATTTTTATTCTGGAATTATTTATCGTGCACTTGCAATACCAACAGAAATGTTTACTGTCATGTTTGCGTTAGGTCGACTACCTGGATGGATCGCACAGTGGGCCGAAATGAGAAGAAATAAAGAGCCTATAGGGAGACCTCGTCAAATTTATACAGGAAAAACAAAACGTTCCATCTAAGAGCTAGATTTTAATCGTCAATTGAGGGTAGACTATCAGACAATCTGTTTTTAATGATTTTTTTAAAAAACTTGTGTATAGATTTCTTGTCAGCTAAAACCTTTATATACAAACTGTCTTTATAAATTGAATACTCTTCGGCTTTGCCCTTGTAAATTTTGAGCTTAAAGTAGGGTATAATCAGGCCATAAGTCTCTAATAAGCTTCTAAAATAAACGATTAAACCTTTTGGACGCAATTCGATATTACATTTATTTATATTATTATCCAACACAAGAAGATTTTTAATATTGACTGATGCACTAGAAATAATCAATTTTTCTGATCCTATTCCTCCCATCTGTAATCGTTCTTTAATTGAAAAAGGTTTTCCAACCAGTTTATCAATTTCTTTTTTTTGTTCTATATTATTGTAAGAAATATTTAAAAGCATTTTTAAATTTAAGATATATATGTTAAGAGCCATAATTGGACAATAATAATATTTATATTTAACTCGAAAATAATTGATGAGCACAAATTATAATACCCATTTTTCTAATTCGCTAAAAACGTTCTTTAAATCTAAATATGATTTAGAAATTAACACTTTTGATTTTCAAAATACAAGAAAAGAGTTTAAGGGTAATGTCACTCTATTGGTATTTCCCATTCTCAAATATTTAAAAATAGATGCTGAAAAATTGGCAAAACTTATAGGAGAATATTTAATTGAAAATAACAAAAATGTAGAGAGTTTTAATGTTGTGAAGGGTTTTTTAAATCTTTCATTAAGTGATGCTTTTTTTTTCGATCGATTCTCAGCTATATATGAAGATAAAAATTTTGGTCACAAAATTTTAAATAAAAATTCACCCAAAGTGATGGTTGAATTTTCCTCACCCAATACAAATAAGCCACTTCATCTAGGTCACATAAGAAATAACCTATTAGGTTATTCTATTTCTAAAATTCTTGAGGCCGATGGCAAAAAGGTTATTAAAACTCAAATAATAAACGATAGGGGTATCCATATATGTAAATCCATGATTGCTTGGATTAAATATGGAAAAGGGGATACACCCAAAAAATCTGGTATAAAAGGTGACCAATTAGTTGGAAAATATTATGTCATTTTTGAATTAGAATATAAAAAACAAATTGCAAGTTTAATTTCGAAAGGTAAATCAATAAAAGAGGCTGAGAAGATAGCTCCGATTATTCTAGAGGCACAAGAAATGTTAAGACTTTGGGAGTCAAAAGACTCTAAAGTAATTTTATTATGGAAAAAAATGAACCGGTGGGTTTATGATGGATTTGAAAAAACATATAAAAAACTTGGGGTTGATTTTGATTCATATTATTATGAAAGTAAAACATATTTAGTTGGAAAAGAAATTGTTGAGAAAGGTTTAAAAAAAGGTCTATTTTTTAAAAAAAATGATGGGTCAGTATGGATTGATTTATCCGATGAAGGATTAGGAGAAAAACTTCTTCTTCGTTCTGATGGTACGTCAGTTTATATAACGCAAGACTTAGGTACTGCTTTATTGCGTATGGAAAAAAATCCAGAATTAAATGGATTGGTATTTACAGTTGGAAATGAACAAGATTATCATTTTAAGGTGCTTTTTGCAATTATAAAAAAGTTAGGATTTAATTGGTCAAGCTCACTCTATCACTTAAGTTATGGAATGGTAGACTTACCAAGTGGTAAAATGAAAAGTAGAGAAGGAACAGTTGTCGATGCAGATAATCTAATTGATGAAATGACCAAAAAGGCTAAATCAATTGCAAAGTCTGTAGGCAAACTAGAGACTTTAAAAAAATCTGAACGTGAAAATCTATATAATATTATAGGATTAGGAGCATTAAAATATTTTATTTTGAAGGTAGATCCAAAGAAAAGAATACTTTTTGATCCTGAGGCATCTATAGATTTTAATGGTAATACAGGGCCGTTTATACAATACACCTATGCGCGAATCAAATCCTTGATTAAAAATATTAAAGATCATTCCACACTAGACCGTATAAGTTATAGTTTAGACGAAAAAGAAAGAAAATTAGTAACCCATTTAAGCCACTATCCATCAATTATTTCCCAAGCAGCTGAACAGTACAGTCCCGCAATTATTGCAAATTATCTATACGAATTGGTAAAAAATTACAATACTTTTTACCAAAATATAAAAGTACTTGGCGTCAATGATCCATATAAAAAGCAGTTTAGAATTGCTTTATCTAGAAAGGTAGGACAAGTTATAAAAAGGGCATCATCTCTTTTGGGTATTAATCTTCCTGAAACTATGTAAAAAAAAATCGCTCCGAGGAGCGATTTAATTCTTTTTCATAACATTTACGTTATTTTGATTGAACGGCTAGATTATAAACGACTAAACCGAATCCGATTTTGTTGATAGCATCACCAACATTATAAACGACGTCCATAGGAAGACCTCCAAAAATACCACTGTACCATCCTTCAGTTCCAGCCATATATCCAATTGGATAGATTGCCCAACCAACTAATACAAACCAACATAATGATTTGTGTGCAGCTTGCACTGCGCCTCCAGCTGATGCTGCAAGTTTTGAAGCACCTCCAAGCCATATTTCATATACAACATAGAAATAAGCAATACCTGAAATAAGACCAAAAACTGCAGGACCTGAGCCTGTAGTGTAAACAGCTTCGCCGAAGTAACCGAAAACCAACATGATAGTGGACGCAAAAATCATTTTCCACATCAATTGTTTAGTTGCACCTGCTGCTTTTAGTATTAAATAAAATTCAACACACATCAGAGGAACAGTTAGGACCCAGTCAACATATCTAAAGAAAGTTGGAGATGTTGCATTAGTTGCCCAATAGTCTCTCATATACCAATAGTGTACTGCTGCAATGAACGTTATTAATCCTGATACTAAAATGGATGTTTTCCATTTAGAATCAAAAGAGTTCATTGAAAGAAAGAAGAACGCTGATGCTGCCATCATCGCCATACAACCTACGAAGAAAGTAAATCCAACGTAGTCATCTGTGGCCATTGCTGGCGCTACAGTCATTAAGCTAAGAATTTTTTCCATGATTAAATCAATTATTTATTTTTGTTTAGGTAAATTTAGAAAAAATTAAACTCATTTACTTTATTTTTATAATTATTTTTTTTTGAAACCCATAACTACTTCATACTCAAACAATAATAAATTTTCAATTACCCATTATTTGACACTATTTTGTGTGTTTTTCACCCTATTTTGTCCAGATAAAGCTCAAAACATCATATCTGCAATAGGTATACTTTCTTTTGGTATACTCCATGGAGCAAATGATATTAAGATATTAGTTAAAAAAAACTCTACTTCAAAACCATTATTAAAACTCCTATATCTAATGTCATATATTTTTGTTGTTTTTTTAGGAGTCTCAATTTTTTTCTTTTTCCCAGCATTAGGTCTTATAACTTTTATTGCGGTAAGTTGTTATCATTTTGGAGAGCAACACTGGCAAAGTAAACTCATTAGAATTAGAGAAAAGAGATTATTTTTCTTTACGTATGGGACTTTGATATTTTCAATTCTTTTTATTTTTCACTACCCAGCAATAAATAAAATCATCTTTCAAATTTCAAACTATGATTTGTCGTATGAGTATTTAAAAAATATTTTCATTTTTTCGACCATTGTTATGTTGCTCTTAGTTATTAAAAATTCAAATAGAATTAAAAACTTGTGGATTGAATTTGTAATTATTGTGTTTCTTGGAATTATATTCTCCCAAGGCTCATTATTATTTGGTTTTGGCTTCTATTTTATAATATGGCATAGTTTACCGTCATTAAAATCCCAAATAAGATTTTTGTATGAAGGACAAGTAATAAATCCTTATATAAAATATCTAAAGTCTGGTTTTATTTATTGGATATTTGCAATAATAGGATTAGTGGGGTTTTATTTTTTAGGTGTTTTACCTAAAGAGCAATATATATCAGTTTTTTTCTCGTTTCTAGCAGCTATAACTTTTCCCCATGTTGTTGTTATGGGTTTAATGTTTAAATCATCTAATTAGAGAGAAATAATTGAAAGCCATTCATTATTTTTGTTTATTAAAAAAGTATACTAAATGTTCGAGAACCTTAGTAGTAAATTAGACAAGGCGTTTCAAATACTGAAAGGACACGGTAAAATAACTGAAATTAATGTAGCTGAAACGTTAAAGGAAGTCAGAAGAGCATTACTAGATGCAGATGTTAACTATAAGATTGCTAAAGAATTTACATCAACTGTTAAAGAAAAAGCGCTAGGCCAAAAAGTATTAACAAGTCTGCAGCCTGGTCAATTGATGGTCAAAATTGTAAGAGATGAACTCGCCAGATTAATGGGTTCAGATGCAGTAGGTTTAAGCTTAGAATCTAAACCTTCTGTGATATTAATGTCTGGACTTCAGGGTTCAGGTAAAACAACATTTACAGGAAAGTTAGCTCTTCATCTAAAAAAGAGGCTTAAGAAAAATCCTTTATTAGTTGCATGCGATGTGTATCGTCCAGCAGCAATTGACCAATTAGGGGTTGTCGCTGAGCAAGTAGGTGCTAGTTGGTATTTTGATAAAGAAGAAAAAAACCCAGTTAAAATAGCAAAAGCTGGCTTAAAAAAAGCGAGTGAAGACAAGCATGATGTTGTAATTATTGATACAGCTGGAAGATTGGCTATTGATGATGTTTTAATGAATGAAATTAAGGAGATTCATTCTGCTATAAAACCTTCGGAAACGCTTTTTGTTGTTGATTCTATGACAGGACAAGATGCTGTCAATACTGCTAAAGCATTCAATAGTGTTTTAAATTTTGATGGTGTAATTTTAACAAAGTTGGATGGTGATACAAGAGGAGGGGCTGCGTTATCAATAAAATCTGTTGTAGATAAACCGATTAAGTTTATTGGCACAGGTGAAAAAATGGAAGCTATTGATATCTTTTATCCTGACCGTATGGCTGATAGGATCTTAGGAATGGGTGATGTAGTTTCTTTAGTTGAGAGGGCTCAAGAACAATTTGATGAAGAAAAAGCCAAAATAATAAGTAAAAAGATTGCAAAAAATCAGTTTGGTTATGATGATTTTCTGTCACAGATCCAACAAGTAAAAAAGATGGGTAACATGAAAGATTTAATGGGCATGATTCCAGGAGTTGGTAAAATTACAAAAGACATTGATATTGATGACAATGCTTTTAAGGGAATTGAGGTTATTATTGGTTCAATGACTCAAAAAGAGCGTTCCCAACCCCAATTAATGAACCATAGTAGAAAAATGCGAATAGCTAAAGGTTCAGGTAAACCGATTGAGGAAGTAAATCAATTGATAAAGCAATTTGAACAAATGAGTAAAATGATGAAAATGATGCAAGGAGGTAAAGGAAAACACATTATGCAGATGATGCAAAAATTCCGTTAAAGACATGATTATTTTAGATGGAAAAAAAACTTCAGATCAAATCAAACTAGAAATAAGAGATGAAGTAAATAAAATGAAATTAAAAGGTAAAAGAGTTCCGCATTTAGCAGCTGTTTTAGTAGGTAATGATGGGGCGAGTCTCACATATGTAGGGAGTAAAGTTCGATCATGTGATTACGTTGGTTTTAAGTCAAGCTTAATAAAATTAAATAATGATATTTCTGAAAAAAAACTTTTAGGAGAAATTAAAAAATTAAATGATAATCCTAACTTGGACGGTTATATAGTCCAATTGCCACTTCCAAAACATATAAATGAGCAAACAATTTTATTAGCCATCGATCCAAAAAAAGATGTAGATGGCTTTCATCCAGAAAATTTTGGAAGAATGGCACTACAGCTAAACTCCTACATACCGGCAACTCCTTTTGGAATCATTCAATTGCTGGAGAGATACAAAGTTCCTACTAGCGGTAAACATTGCGTAGTGGTTGGGCGAAGTCATATTGTAGGGAAGCCAATTAGTATTTTAATGAGTCAAAAAAGATCTGCAGGAAACTCTACTGTTACATTAGCTCACAGCAGAACTAAAAATTTAGGTGCTATCACACGCCAAGCAGATATAATAATCGTGGCACTAGGAATACCTGAGTATTTAAAAGCAGATATGGTTAAAAATGGGGTAACCATAATAGATGTTGGAATTACTAGAGTTGCTGATAAGAATAATTCAAAGGGATATTCAATTAAAGGTGATGTGGCATTCGATGAGGTATCAAAAAAAGCAAGCTTTATAACACCTGTTCCCGGTGGCGTGGGACCAATGACTATTGCAATGTTATTAAAAAACACTTTACTCGCTAGACAGTGGAACTAATCTTAGCATCTTCGATCGCATTGTAAATTTTTAAAATTAAATAAGCAAAGGTTACTCCAGTTAAAATAAGAATCATTGTCAAATATCCAGTTGCTGAAAAAGAAAGACGAATTAATATTGTTGCAATTATGAACCCTGTATTTCTTATTAGTTTACTGTACTCTTCTGTGTAACGAAATGATATAAGTAAAATTACTACATCAGCTAAAATTAAAAGTGTAAAGAATTGGTTAAAAAAAAGACTGTCTATTTGGGGTACTGATTTTTGATTTAAAATGTCAGCTATCCACTGAAAGAAAGTTGAAGATAACATAATAGTTAGAACTCCAAAAAGAATAACACTTACAGTTTTTTTTGAGTTTATAAATCTAACAAGTTTTGGTTCTTCAACAGGTTTTTTAGGGATTCGATTTTTGTTTTTATTAAATAAAAAGATCAACATAAATAAAAATAAAAACCCCAATAAATCAATCATTAATTCCAGGTTATGACCACTAAACATCCATTTATCATCTAAATCCATTTGAGGAATATCTTTAAAAATTTTACGAATTACTATAAGAGAGATAATTTCAAATTGTTTTGAAATACAAGATGTAAATGAACGAGGTAAATAAAACAATAATAAGTAAACCTCATAAATTAATATAAGTGAAAATGGAGTGTAAATTGCAGCAATAGGGTCATTTAGTAATTCAGGATAGATAGACGATATAGTTACAATTTTTTGTTTATTCAAGAAAATCAGTAAAAGATGAATTCCAAAGCCAAGGCCTGCTGAAATTAAAATTATTTTTTCTATAATTTTTTGTGTTTTTGAATCAAAAAACGAATTAAATAATTTATTAAAAATTGAATAAAATGATCCCATAAGATTATTTGGCAAAAATTTGATCTATATTTTTAAAGCTTTTAAATTCAAGTGCATTTCCAGAAGGATCATAAAAGAACATAGTCATTTGTTCTCCAGGCTGATTCTTAAAACGAAGGTAAGGTGAGATTTGGAATTCAATATTTTTTTCTATCAATTTACTGCTAAAGAAATTAAAATCATCCCATTTTAACACAACTCCAAAATGTGGTATTGGAACAGCCTTGCCATCAACTTTATTAAAATGCTTTTGACCCTCGTATTTCTTGTCTTCATGTAATACTAACTGATGACCAAATAAGGAATAATCAGCCCATTGCTTTGAAAAGCGACCTGGAGTGCATTCTAAAGTATTCTCATAAAAATCTTGAGCGATAGCTAGATTAGATACAGGAATAGCTAAATGAAAAGGTGTTAAAAGACTCATACTTAAAGGTACGTAAATTTAAAAAAAGGGAAGTATTATATACTATATTTACATTTTAATAAATATGGTTTTAAACGATAAACTATCAGTTGGAAAAGTACTTCCTTTAATGGAATCTTTTCATTCACTTCAGGGTGAGGGTTACCACAGTGGATTACCTGCTTATTTTATTCGTTTGGGTGGTTGTGATATTGGTTGTCATTGGTGTGATGTCAAAGAAAGCTGGGATTTTCAAAAGCATCAACTAACACCTATTAAAAATATTGTCGAAAATGTAGTTGATAACGTTGAAAATATTGTAATTACAGGCGGAGAACCTTTGATGTGGAACATGGATCTATTGACTAAGGCTTTAAAGTCAAAAAATAAAAAAACTCATCTTGAAACATCAGGAGCATATAAAATATCTGGGATTTGGGATTGGTTTTGTTTGTCACCAAAAAAAAATAAACTTCCTACTGAACAAGCATACACCCAAGCTGATGAACTTAAAATTATAATTTATAATAAACATGACTTAGAATTTGCAGAAAGTTGTGCTAAAAATGTTAAAAAAGATTGTTTACTTTACCTTCAACCAGAATGGGGTAAAAGGGAAGTTTCAATGTCGCTTGTAGTTGAGTATATTATGCAAAATCCAAAATGGAAAATTTCTCTACAAACTCACAAATATTTAGATATACCCTAGTTATAAATCAAATATTTTTTTCTAATCTTTTTGAATAATTTAAGTTGTGGTTCCCAACTTTTTCTAATTTCCTTCTCGCTTGAAAAAGATATCAACTGCTGCTTTAATTTATCATTTCCAGCAATATTATTAAACCCCTTTAAAAAAAAACTTTCAGGTTTAGGAAAATAACTATAAGCTTCGATAAGCCATTTTAATTCAATTTTTTCAGGTTTTGGAACTTTTGATAAATTCTTTCCAAAACAAACAATACCATTATGTTTAGGATCTTTTGAGCCAAAATTTGGTAATGGTTTAAAACTATATTTATTTATTTTTAATTCAGGATGTCCAAATATTTGAAATTGATTTTCGGTTCCCCGACCTATACTTATTACAGTTGGTTCTAGCAAGCAAAGGCTGGGGTATAGAGCTATTGATTGGCTATTTGGAAGATTTGGCGAGGGTCTTTGAGGTAGCTCATACATGGAAGTTCGTGAATAGTTTTGTATTGGTATAATTTTTAATTCTGTGATAAGCCCATTTTTTAGCCATCCCTCACCATTTATCATTAAGGCATATTCCCCAATTGTCATTCCATAAACAATAGGGACAGGATGCATACCAACAAAACTTGAATATTCTTTTTCTAATACAGGACCGTCTACATAGTGCAAGTTTGGATTTGGACGATCTAAAACTATAATTGGAATTTTCATTTCTGCACATGATTCCATAACATAGTGTAGAGTTGATATATAAGTGTAAAAACGAACACCCACATCTTGGAGGTCAAAAATAACGATATCAATATTTTTTAAGTTTTCATAGGATGGTTTTTTATTTTTTCCATAAAGAGATACTATTGGTATTCCCGTCTTACTATCATAATAGTCGCTAATTTTTTCACCTGCATCTGCTTTACCTCTAAATCCGTGCTCTGGAGCAAAAATTTTTTCAACATCTATTTGATTTTTTATTAAAAAATCCACGAGATGTTGATTTTTAGATTCATTGAAAAGCAAACTTGCTTGATGAGCAACTACTCCTACTCTTTTATCTTTTAGGATTGGAAGGTAAATTTTAAAACTTTCTGCACCTGGAGAAATTTTCATTTGGCCAATTATGCAACCATGAGAAAATATAAATACAAAAAATAATAATGTACTTTTGATAATAAATCTTATAAAAGGCAAGTATATTGAATCTTGTGTCATTGTTTGTGCGCAGAATGAGAGGCTTAAACAGCAGTAAAAATAGTGTTTCTGCGCGAATTATCAATATTGCAACACTCGCAGTTTCAATAGGTATTGCAACTATTTTAATCGCATTATCAGTAAGTAAAGGCCTACAAAACGAAATTGAAAATAAGACAGGCATTTTCAATGGTCACATCTTGGTAACTTTATTTGAAAATAACGAATCAAAAATCTCCTTACTACCAATTAATGAAACCCCTTTGATAAGGGAAAAATTTCTCAATACTAGTAATGTATCAAGATTTCACCCAGTTGCTCTAAAGGCTGGAATTTTGAAAAATAAATTTGATTTTGAAGGTATCCTTTTTAAAGGTGTAAATTCCGATTTTGACTCGACAAGTCTGAAAAGTTTTTTTATTCGAGGTCGCTTTCCAAATCTCACAAATGGTTTGAGTAAAGAGATTTTGATCTCAGAGACATTATCAAAAAAATTAAGTTTAGATGTTGGAGATAAAACAGATGTTTTTTTTCAAAATGATTTAAAAAACGGATTACCATCTGTTAGACGTTTTACGGTTTCAGGAATTTTTTTATCAGGATTTCCTGACATTGATGAAAATTTAATATATGGAGATATTGGGCACGTTCAAAAAATTAACAAATGGGGAAAAAATCAAATTGGCGCATACGAAGTCTTTGTTAAGAATTTTGATAAACTTGAAAAAACTAATCAAAAAATTTATAACAATTTACCTCCTGAAATTAATAGTATACCCATTACTGAAAGATACCCAAGCATTTACAAATGGATTGCTTTATTTGATTTTAACGTTTTAATAATTTTAGTAATTATGATATTGGTTGGCCTAATTAATATGGCAACTGCATTACTTGTTATAGTTCTAGAAAGAACAAAAATGATTGGGTTATTAAAAGCAATTGGCTTTCAAAATAATTCAATTAGAAAAATCTTTTTATTCAATGGTATGGTAATTTTGGGTAAAGGATTATTTTTTGGAAATATAGTTGGATTGGGTTTTTATATTCTTCAAAAAAACTTTGGATTCATAAAGTTGGATCCAGCAACTTATTTTGTAGAGTTAGCTCCTGTAAAAATAACTTTTGTTCAAATAATTTTTGTGAACGGACTTTTCCTAATTGTTTCTGCTTTTCTTCTTTGGATACCTTTAAAAATTATACTCAATATTAATCCATCTCAAGCGATGAATACCAGGTAGATTTCAATTAAGAATGAATATCTTTGTAGATATTTTTTTATAATGAAATATGCCAAAACAATACTCGAAACAATTGGGAACACACCTCTAGTTCGACTAAATAAAATTACAGATGATATTCCAGCATTAGTTTTGGCTAAAGTAGAAAGCTTTAATCCAGGAAATTCTGTCAAAGACCGAATGGCTCTAAAAATGATTGAAGATGCAGAAAAAGATGGTAGATTAAAAAGAGGTAGTACAATTGTAGAGGGAACTTCTGGAAATACTGGAATGGGCCTGGCTTTAGCAGCAATTGTTAAAGGATATAAATTAATTTGTGTTTCAACTGATAAACAGTCAAAAGAAAAATTTGATGTTCTAAAAGCAGTTGGAGCCGAAGTAATAGTTTGTCCAACCAATGTTCCTCCTGAGTCACCCGATTCCTATTATAGTACATCAAAAAGAATTGCTGAGCAGACTCCTAATAGTTGGTATGTAAATCAATACGATAACCTTTCTAACACTATGGCTCATTATGAAACTACTGGACCGGAAATTTGGGATCAAACAGATGGAAAAATTACAGATTTTGTTGTAGGAGTTGGTACAGGGGGAACGATATCTGGGGTTGGAAAATATTTGAAGGAAAAAAATCCTAAAATTAGAATATGGGGTATTGACACTTATGGATCTGTTTTTAAAAAATATCATGAAACAGGAGTTTTTGATAAAAAAGAAATTTATCCTTACACAACAGAAGGAATAGGAGAGGATATTTTGCCTGAAAATGTTGATTTTTCTGTAATAGATCATTTTGAGAAGGTAACAGATAAAAATGCAGCACTTTATACTCGAAAGTTGGCAAAAATAGAGGGAATATTTGCTGGAAATTCCTGTGGCGCCGCAGTTAAAGGGGTTTTACAGCTGAAAGAAAATTTTAAAAAAGATAATGTTATAGTTGTTTTATTGCATGATTCGGGCAGTAGATACATAGGAAAAATATACTATGATGATTGGATGAAAAAAATGAATTACCTGTAGTTTTTTTTAAAATTGTTAATAAATCTTTTAATAACAGTGTTGATAACCTGTTATTAAATAAAGACTTTGTTTTTTATTATCGCTAAATTTGTATTTGGATGAATAATATTTGACATATTTTTACGTTTAAATTTAAATGTAATTTACTGCTGTTTTGTTAAGAAAAATATCATTTCTAATCCTATCCTTTTTTACGATGGGTATGCTGTTTTCCCAACAAGACATCTCTATTGGTACAATTTCTATTGTTGGAGGTGAACCTCTTTGTCCAACAAACTCAGTAAAGTTTAATGTTGAAATTAAAAATGCAGCAGGTTCTGGTGCAAACGATGTAAACAGTGACCTTTTTTATTTTCAAGTCAACGGTCCAATTCCAAGAGCACCTGCGTTGTATAGAATAAATGTTGGAGCAAATATAGCCGATGGAGGTTCTCAGACATTTATATTTCCAGATCACTTTAGAGCAGAAGGTGGCTCAAGCCTCGCCCCACTAGATTTATCTGATCCTTCAGCCCCTTATACTATAACTGCTAGTATTACTATTCCAAATGACCCTGATATTTCAAATAATGTAAGCACCTCTCTAGATATTGACGTCTTTACTCCTGCAGTTCCGTCATTATCCAGTAGTGATGGAGACAATTCAATTTGTGCAGGAGACCCTATTACTTTCACTATTACACCCTTTTCTGCTTCCGCGACATATACATTTAAAGTTAATGGAGGTATTGTACAAAGCTTGTCAGGAGTAAATTCAATTACATTTACTTCGGGTGCGTTGGGCAATATAGCCAATGGCGATAAAATTACTATTGATATGATTGATGGGAATGGATGTATAACTAATTCCGGAACAGAGTCAATAACAGTTACTGTAAATAGTTTACCTACGGCAGGCTTGTCTTCTTCAGCACCAGATGGCCTTTTTTGTAGTGGAGATATTGTGAGTTTTGAGGCAACTGGCGGGGTTAGTTATACTTGGTATATAAATGGAACTGAACAATTTGGTGCTACATTTTCAAACTTTACTAGGGCTCTTTCAAATAACGATGTAGTTAAGGTAAGAGTTTTTAATGCAAATGGTTGTTTTGACGAAAAATCTTTAACATTTAATCAAATGTCACTTATTGATAATGGTGTTATTGTATTAGAAAATTCTGATGATTTAAATATTTGTGAGGGTAATTCACCAGTTGGTAGAATTTTAGGTGATGGGACAGGAGCTAGTTCTGTTGCCTCAGCTACCTTTGGAACAATAAGTTATCAATGGCAGAGCTCAACCAATAATGGTTCAAGTTATCAAGATATTGTTGGTGCAACTGTTGCAAACTATTCGCCAACAAGTATTACTACTACAACACTTTTCAGAAGAAATGTTGTAATATCGTCATCTTCAACATCCTGTACTTTTATTGGAGATGATATTGTAACCATGAATCTTCGTCCTGAATTTGAAATCAATTTGACTACAAATGATCCTGGTAATACATTTTGTCAAGATCAGGACATTATTGTTTCAGCGGATACAGGAGCGGTAACATATACTTTTGTTATTAATGCAACAACAATTTCTTCTGGAACTACAACTACATTGAACTTAAGATCAGGAGCAACAAGAAATCTTGCAGCAAGCCCACCAATAATTCAGAATGGGGATAATGTTACTGTCCAAATAGTTGATAATTTTGGGTGTACAAACCAACAAACGATACCAATTATAATTGATGAAGTAGGCTTAAACCCTGGAATCTCTACAAATGCTCCAGGAAATATTTTGTGTTCAGGGCAAAATGTCGAAATACAAGTTACAGGTGGTGTCAGCTATAGTTTCTTTATTAACAATACTGGTAATCCAGCACTTCCAGCTGAGGTTTCAGGAAATAAATTTACTACAAATAGATTAAATGACGGCGATAGAGTAATTTCTAGGGCTTTCAATGCAACTGGCTGCTACAAGGATGTTATTGAAACTTTCACAGTTTTGTCTTTATCGTCCACAGGGTCAATTACACTCCAGAATGCTGGCGATGAGAATATTTGCTATGGAGCCACAATGACTGGAGGTATCGATGGTGGTACTCTGGGTGTTGGTGGTGGAGCAGCTAGTACAACAATTGCATCTGCTACTATCGGATATCAATGGCAATCTTCAATTGATGGAGCACCATTTGGTGATATTCTTGGGGCAACCTCACAGACTTATAGCCCTACCTCTAATTTTACAGTTTCTACTCGGTTCAGAAGGGTTTCATTTGCTTACTATGATTCAAATGGTGACGGAAATTTTAATGAGCCCCTTTCTTGTGGAAATATAACTTCAAACATTGTATCAGTAAATGTGAAAGCTAATTTTGATCCAACTTTAGTCACTGGCGTTACAGATAATTCTTATTGTGCAGGAGACACAATAACCATCACAGCACCTGACGGAGCAGATACTTACAGATTTTTTCAAAATGGGGCTCCATTGGGAGCAGCTGGTCCGTCAAGAACTGTAAGTGCTACAGCTGGGAGTGGAGCTGGTCAATTTGATAACGGAGATAGAATTAGTGTGGAGATTGTTGCAAACGGATGTACTTTCACAGATGAAATCACCATTCTAGTTGATTTTTTCGGTGAAGTTTCCTCTGCTTCAATATTTTCGAATGCAACTGGAGATACAATATGTTCAGGTGAACAAGTAATCATTGAAGCAAGACCACCTGTTCCTGGATACACTTACTCATTCACATTGAACGGGGCAAATGCCAATCCAGCAGATGTTGCGGGTAATGTTTTAACTACCACAGGTATAACAACAGACACGGTAGTTTTAGTGACAGTTACAAATGCAAACGGTTGTTCG
>NHDV01000020.1 GCA_002167525.1 Flavobacteriaceae bacterium TMED68 | reverse complement strand
TGGTTTTAAAGCTGCATTTGAACTTACTTTTGGAATTACGGTCGAAAAATTCTATGATGAATGGGAAATATACAGGAATCTACCAATGGAACAAAGACTAGAAATCATACCTGATATTTAAATAAAAGGCATATCATCCTCTATTATTTCTGTTAATTCAAACCCCCTTTAAGGTTTTGTTAAATTTCAAAAAATGCCAGCAGAAAAGTATTATAGTGAGTATAATGTCGAGTTTAACCCCCTTTATAGGATTCGCCGTTTATAGCAACACTTTGCTAAAAAAGAGTGAGTATTTTTGTTCGAAGAAAAATACTCAATCTATTGAAACTTGAATCATTTAATATTAAATCTAATAATTCTTGACCCGTAGAACCTGTTGCTCCCAATATTAGAGCGTGAATATTTTTCATTATTAATGTTTAGCCAACAAAAAATTCATAAAAAACACTAGAAAGAACCACTACCTGTAAAAATGAAATCAATGCTACCTGATGTGTGTAAAGGTTAAATTGCTCCATAATTAGCTTTAACAATTTTTTATGCCACTTTATCATTTACTAATTTTTAAAAGTACAATTTATTAAAACTAAAAGTAATACCATTTGAAGTAAGACTATTTGAGAGGGGAAGTATGCTTGAGATAAATAAAAAACCCTCCACATAGGGAGGGTGAATTTTGGTATTTATAATTGATTTTAATTAGAAGCTGCAATCTCCATATTCAGTGCTGTAGTGTCAAAGAAACAAAGCATTTTTACTACTTTTCCATTCACCCATTGAAAATCAAAGTGAGCTTTATTTGAATATCCAATACCTGTTTTATTACCAGTCCCCACCCAAGTGAACCAACTATTTGTCCAAATGTCACCTTTATTTGCTCCGTCACTAAAGTAATTCGTGTGAGCATAAGCGTCTATAATTTGAATATTATTGAATATCATATGATGAGACCTAAAGGCTTCTTTAACTTCTTTACCACTCATTTTACTATTATTCACATGAACTTCTGCATCATCATTTAGCATTTCATTCCATAATTCATGTTTGTTAGTCGCGTAATCTTCGTGAAAATCAAGAGCAATTTTTGTCAACTCATCTTTATCTTTAATTGTTCCTGTTTTTTGACCATATAAATTATTGAGAGCGAAACTCAATAAAGTAAGTAGTAATAATTTTTTCATCTTTAAATAATTTATGATTAGTAATATCAAACATAAACAATTTGCTTTTAATATAAAAGTTATAATATTACAAGAGCTAACTGAGGGAGAAACACCTGTGATTTAATTTTAATAAAGACTCATATCCAGTTTTAGTGAATCTAAATATTGAATTCTATTCAGATTACAGCTTAAAATTTTATCTCTTGTACCACTTGAAATTCTATCTGGAAAATATCTCACTGCAACATACAGAGGCATTAATTCTGCTAAGTCTTCCCTGTAAGGATAATCCCTTGCATATGTAGAAATATAACATCCATCATCTTTACTTACGGCATCTATCCATGCTGCTCCGTCAGTTTCTCTATCTGGGTAATGATAAGCATCTATTGATGTATGAGTTGCCTCATGAATCAAAGTTTCTTCAATAACATTACCAGTCCTGTAATTTTCATAAACCTTGGACATTCCAGTATGAACTAAAAGATTGTTGTTGCCTCCACCATATGCCTCTTCTCCTTTATGTATCCACATTGTTCTAACATCTTTTCTTAATGCGGTTGGTAGTTGACCAATTAAAATTGCATATTTATTAGCCTCTAGAGTTGCTTCATCTAATGTAAATTCTGGGTTAATTTGAATTTCTGTTTTTAAGCCATCCGAAAAACTGATATCAAAAAGATATGGTTCTATATTTATCCAAGCCCCACCATTTCTCCTGTCATACATTTGCCTTGCTCCAGTTCCCTTGTACTCCAAATTATCAAAAAGTGTAGGGTCTGACGATGTGATAATATCTCCTGAAATAAAAATAGTACCATCAAACGGAGGTTTATCTAAATCAATTTTATTAAAAGTATATTGGATATTTGATTCGTTTCCTTCATTTGCACCTATTGATTCTTCAAAGACTGCAGAAATTATTTTATCACCATCCATAATAACATTTATTGAGTTTTCAGTACTTGAAACGCTTCCTGACCAGCCAACAAAATATGAGCCCTCATTAGATGTTGCTATTAAAGTAATACTTGTTTGGCTTGAATAATCCCCCTCAGTCAAATTCACACTCCCTCCATTGGATGCTGATACAATTAAACTATATTTTATGACTGAAAAATTAGCGGTAATATTGATATTACCATTCATTATTATGGTTAAAGGATTAGAACTTCCACTTGCATTCCCTGACCATCCAGTAAACTCATATTCATCAGATGGAGTTGCTGTAATAGTAACGGAGGAATTTGAATCGTAAGAACCTCCTGAGGTGTCAACGCTCCCTCCCTCAGAGGCTGATACAGCTAAATCAAATTTCTGAGCGGTATTAGTATTTAAATTAGGAGCAGGTTCATCACTATCCTTACCACAGTTATACATAACCATACAGATACCAAAAAGTAGTATTAACTTTTTCACTTGAGAATATTTTTCTTATTGAACCTAAACTTGGCAACCTTAAAATATCAGTGGCCTATTACAGCGTTTCGGTAATTATAGTTGAAAACGGATTATTCTGAACATCAATTAACTACCTAATATTATTTTAAACTGCATCTTTTCAATATTACTAAAATAAAGAAATATTCAAAAGGTGAGTTAAATGAAACATTTCCAAGTACTACCTTATTTGTAAATAGGATTGTTTTTTGGCTATAATTAGTCAAATTTCTTTGCTTAAGAAATGTCGCTAATTGCTTGATTTAGGATTATATCCACTTTATATTAAAATGGTTTATGATGAATTGAAATTATAAAAAGTTGGCGAATCCCATTTTTATCAAGACCAGAAACTAAAATCTGATTATTTTCATGGTTCCATCGTGGCGCAGGGTCAATTCTTAAATCTTTTTTATAAAAACCTGTATCAAAAGAAGGTGTTTTTACCCATTCCCCTGATTCAAGATTAAATATTGTATAAAAATTAGAACCAAATTTATTATTATATCCATTGACTAGCCAATTCCCGTCAGGAGATAGACTAATATCTCCTTCTGGCTTTGGAAAAATATCATTATTACCCAACGTACCAATAACTTTCTTTAAAAGGATATCATATACTACTTGTTGATTGTTGTAGCTTCCAATAATTTCTGTACCCCTAGCCCATTCCGGGTGTCCACCTATATGTTGATGCCCAGGAACAAATAGATTACCGTCTACTTTAATTGAGCAGGCTAAATTCAAGCCCTCTCGTCCATCTTTATCAGATTTCCAACCAGCTCTGATAAAAAAATAAATCCATTGTCCGTCTCTACTCCAAAGAGTATGATTAATGAATAAATTTCTCCCTTTTGCGTCAAAACCTTTCATTTCAAGACCCTTAGCCATTTGTTCGAAAGAAATTAAAACTTTCTTTTCACCGTTTTTTATATCAATTATGGCAATACCATCATCTTTAGGAGCTGCTACACCTTCGGTCCAATCGTAACTATCTTTATATCCTGTTACTGGCCTCAAACGCGCTATCCGAGCATAATTTATTGCTAAAAAATATTTTCCTAAAGGGCAAACCCCACTGTTACCAAAAGATTGATGACTATAGCGATAGGTTTTTATCCTTTCATTTTTTTGTAGATCATACAACACTGTATAAACAATCCCATTTGGATCACGGTCATTAAAAAAAAACTGATTGTCTGGGGAGTGAGGATTCCAATAAAACATTGTTCCCTGCTGATGATTCCAGCCTTGGGTTTCGTCCAGTTTTTCAAGCTCATAATACCCACTATTTTTCCGATCGAGATATATTAAGTTAACATCTGCAGCTTCGCCTTTACCTGGCAAATGGTCGTGAAAAGAGGTTGACAAACAAATCAACTTGTTTCCGCTTTTGCTCCATGGGATGGTTAAGGATTGTCCAATATATCCAAAGAAATGATGATTAGATCCAAAGGTAATCTGCTCTTTTTCAATTTCAATATTTCGGATTTTACAATTAGCTATTGTCGGAATGAAATTAAAGCCAATAGCTGTTTTGCTTGAATTAATAATAAATTTTCTTCTGTCCAAAAAATTGAATTTATAACATAAATATCGTATTTATTTTGAAATTATTTCTAAAACAATTTTAAAACCAGGTAGATATCCAAACAAATAGTTAAAATTTATTTCATTTAAAATATTTTGTGATTTAGTAAGCTCAAAATTATATTAATTATAAATTGTAATAATTATAATATATAGCAAAACCTTTAAGACAATTTTTAAATAAAGTGTTTCAACCTTAACTAAAAGAGGTATTATATTTTTCATAATACTAATTTTAAAACCCTATTTAATAGTGTCAAATCACTTTTGAATTAGTTGATTTGCTTACATCATCTTTTTCTTATTTTTATTGATGAATCATTATTAATAATTTAACACAAAATCAACAGATGATTAAAAGGAGGTTTTTTATTAAACATGCTTTTTTGGCATTCCTTTCTTTACTTTTTCCTTCATCTACTTTTTCGCAAAAAAATAGGTTGCCAAACGTTTTAATTATTGGTGACTCGATATCAATCNGGCTACTACCCTTTTGTNAAAGAANCCCTNGATGGTCAAGTAAANTTGAGNCGGCCAATGNTNNNAAATGGAGGTTTTCAGAATTGTGCNGGNNCNNCAAATGGNNTTNAAAAAATATNAGANTGGATNGGTGNANNGCAATGGGATTTNATTCATTTTAATTTTGGATTGCATGANATCAAACATGTANACCCCCAAACNGGAAAAAACAGTAAAAGTTTTNATGANCCNCANCAAGCNACCCCCAAACAATACGAGAAAAATCTNAATTTTATTGTAAAAAAACTAAAGANNACNAAAGCAAAATTGNTTTTCGCTACCACTACNCCCTATCCAANCACAAANTTAANACCAGCCAGAAAACCTGGNATGCACAAAATNTATAATACNNTTGCCCTNAAAATTATGAANAAANANAAGGTTTNTATAAATGATTTACACGCCTTTGTTACACCTAGAATGATGGAATTACAGCGACCAAATAATGTTCATTTTACTGAATTTGGCAGTAGAGAATTGGCAAAAGAAGTTGTAAAATCCATATTAGGAAACCTTAAAATGTTGTAAATGATTAAATACCATATTACATTATTAATCTTACTGCCCTTTTTTCAGGTCCTAAGCCAAGAAAATCGTTTTGAAGTAAAAACCAATATTGTGGTAGGTAAGAATACAGAGTTTTGGAAAGCTGCTGGTTCTGATCATCTTTTTTATCATAGCCTCAAACCTGCAGGGCAATATTTATTAAAAAGAATGAAAGCTACCAATTCGCATCATTATTTGCGATCCCATCACACATTCAATAAAGATATAAAACACGGAGTTATTAGAGGGCAAAATGTATACAGTGAAGACCGAAATGGCAATCCCATCTATAATTTTTCGAATGTGAATGAGGTGTTTAAATCATATGTCAAAAACGGAATCAAACCCATCGTGGAATACGATTATTTTCCTGAAGCATTGACTCGTATCGAAGATGACGTCTCTAGAGGTAATGATGAAGGCATGTCAATGATCAATTCTGGCCCTAATAATTGGAAAAAATGGTCGGATTTGATGAAAGCTGCTACACAAAACTTTATAGATGAATTTGGAATTGAAGAAGTAAGGAGTTGGTATTTTGAAGTTTGGAATGAACCCGATGGTTGGCCTGAGGAGCAATGGTATGTATTTTATAAAATGTACGATGTATTCGTCGATGCAGTAACCTCTGTTGATTCGAGATTAAGGGTAGGAGGTCCTGCATGTTATCACGAGTATTTCCTCAAACCTTTTCTGAATCATGTGGTCAATGGCACAAATTATGTAACAGGTAAAAAAGGAAGCAGAATTGATTTTATTTCTTATCACATCTATGGACTATCTGGGAAATGGCTAAACAATGAACCTCATATTCAACCTCAAGTGCAAAGATTTTCACAATCTATACTTTGGCTCAAACGCTTACTCAAATCCTATCCCTCTCTCAAGGGAACTGAATTTCATTTAAACGAATGGGGGCTATCATCTAATTATTATCGGACAGTTTCTGAGTATCCCGATCTAGAGTATCGTAATTCCATCAGTTCCGCCCTGTTCTTATTTAAACTTGTTGATGCGCTTTATCAAATCGAAGATTATTATAATTTCCCTACCTCGATGCTTTTATATTGGGGATTTTCCTGGGAGGCCGATGAGGATGATTTTTTTAAGGGTAAAAGGGAGCTTTTGACTGCAGGGAACACCCCAAAACCGATACAAACGGGCTTCGAAATGCTGGCAAAACTACAACCCGAAAGAATTAAAGTTGTAAAGTATAAAAAAGTGAGCCGATTGGGATTGATTGCAACCCAATCAGAAGAGAAAATTGTTCTTTTAGTNTATAACTATGAAGAATCCGATGGAGAACAAGTGACGGGTAATGACATTATAAACATTCAACTATCTGGACTAAATGAAAAACAAGACTACAGGGTTGAATCNATTCAACTCGATTCAGAAAACAACAATACTTACCAAACTTGGCTATCAATGGGTAGTCCCGATAGCTCAAGATCTACTAATCTTGAGCCTTTGGAAAAAGCTGCATCTATCGATGTAACAGAAAGTTTTGACTTGATAACCAATGAACATGGTAAGACAAATTTTAAATTAAATCTTAAACGCAGATCTGCTCAAATATTGGTGATTAAATCAAAATAATNNAATGATGAATCACCATTTACTATTTTCTTTAATTNTAACCCAAAAACATAAAACCNCTTTAAAGNAATGAATAAAAGCCTGTTTGGTCAATGATGANATTGGTTTACAATGGATTTGGATTGATCCCAATATTTAGTTAGTTAAATTAATTTCTAACTTTAAGCTCGTGATAGATTTGCTGCATAAATTCTTATTGGATTNGCTGCTTTTAAATAAAGTAGGTTATTTCAGACTCTTATATTGATTCCATCGATAACAGGATTGATATTGGGATTTATTGCTGGACCTTTTTTTGCATTTTATACATAATTAAAAAAGGTGCTCAATAGATTTCGCACAATCTAAGATTGTTTTTTCAAAAGGAATTGGCTCCCAATTAAAAATTCCTTTTGTCTCTGCGTTATTAGAGCTAACGGTGTTACCAACTATAGGCACCATTCCCTTAGCTTCCCTATCAAACAGACTCATTAATTTTATCATAAATATTGGTGCCTTTTTTGTACTAACCTTATTATAGCCATTCTCCTTTAGTATCCTTGCAATATCCATAAATGAATATGCTCTAGAGGTAGTTGGTATTAATCGCTTACCGTTTGCTTTTTTTTCTGTCATCGCAAGCACATGAAGTTTTGCAAGATCCCTTACATCAGACATTGGTATACCTGCTGGTGGAATCATTGACATTTTAAAATGTCCAGTTAACATTTGATGAACTCCTCTTAGAGAAAATCCGCTTATATTGCCAGTTAAAGAAGGNCCNTATATACCCCCAGCGCACATAACAGCCATTTCTATTGAAAAATCATCAGATTGATTATTATAGAATTTCCATGCAGCTTTTTCACCAAGAGTTTTTGCTTTAATATAAGTATTAATATTGTTTGAATTAGGGTCTGTCCAATCTTTAGAATCGACCATTCCAGTATCTTGGTTGCTGTCGTATACCACACCCATCATAGTTACCGCACTAGATGTTAAAACAATTCGTTTAACTTTTGCTTTTTGGGAAAATTTTAAGGCGCGCATTGTTCCATCACGTATAGGTTCAATATATTCATTTTCATCTTTTGGTTCTTTAACAGAAAAGGGCGCAGCAACATGTAAAACATATTTACAACCTTCAACAGCATTTTCCCAGCCA
>NHDV01000019.1 GCA_002167525.1 Flavobacteriaceae bacterium TMED68 | reverse complement strand
TTCAAATTTATTTGAACTTTAATCGTCAGAACCAACATAAAATGAATCCAATTCCTGTATGTGAAATCCCAATTGAATTTTTGGCTTAATGCAACTCTGGAGATTTATAATTAAATTTTCCTGAAATTGTTATTAAAAAGCTTAAAAAGTGTCTTTAAAATAATTGTAAATGTAACTTGGGTTAGATAACTCTATTAAGTTTCTTTGATATAACTTTCTTGAGCTGTTGATACCTTAATATGTCTTGAAGAATATCATCGTTTTTATTATTTGATTTTGTTTGTTCTTGAAGTTCAATTATTTTTTGATCAATCAAAAAACGTCTCAAAGATAAAATTGTCTCACTTACCAGTTGAACAACTTCACTACCCTTATTTTTAACAAAAATGTTTCGCTTTTCCCATTCGTGAAGCTGATGTTGTTCATCCCTCATAACCAAATCAGTAATTATTTCATTTTGATCTAGATCATTAGATTGCATTAATTTTTCAAGATTAATACTACCGCCATTTTTTTGATGACTTTCAACTAATTGATAGAAAAGACCTCTAAAGTTATCATTTGATAATTCTACTTCATCTTCCTGTAAATCCAAAAATATTTTTTCATAAACCTTCACACTAGTAGTCTTAGACTCCTCCACTAATTCACCTTTATCATTAGTCTGCATAATAGAATCTTCAAAGCCTAATTCTAAATTACCATAAGTCAATAGAATAAAAATAATTTGTTTTTCTAACTCGAAAATTTGATCAACTTTAACATTAGAAGTTTTTGTTTTTTTTAGAAGCGTTTTTTCAGGTTTCGAAATTATTTTTTTGGAACCTATTTGGTTATTTTTTTGATGTAATTGAGCTAAGGCACTAAATAATGCTTCTTCAGAAATTTCCATGATACTTGCACAGTTTCGAATGTAAATTTCTTGTTTGATCACATTAGGTATTTTTGAAATACTATCAATAATTTCTAGAACGGTATTGGCCTTTTTGATTGGATCATTCCTAGCTTCTTCAGACAGTAATGAAGCTTTAAACTGAATGAAATCTTTTGGTGCCTCTTCCAAAAAAGAGATAATATCACTTGTATTATTTTTTTTTGCAAAACTGTCTGGGTCATCCCCCTCAGGAAAACTACAAACTTTAACATTCATGCCTTGCTCTAAAATCAGATCGATTCCCCGAAGCGAAGCTCTTAATCCTGCTGTATCACCATCGAAAAGGACAACAATGTTACTGGTCAAACGGTTAATCATTCGAATTTGATCAACTGTTAAAGCAGTTCCAGAGGACGAAACAACATTAGTAATTCCAGATTGATGCATTTGAATCACATCAGTGTATCCCTCTACCAAATAGCATATGTCTTTTTTAGCAATCGACTGTTTGGACTCATAAATACCATAGAGTACTTTACTTTTTTGATAAATATCACTTTCAGGAGAATTTAAATATTTGGCTGTTTTAGCTTTAGTCGATAGTGTTCTTCCACCAAAACCCAGTACCCGTCCTGACATACTTCTAATAGGAAAGATTACCCTCCCTCTAAATCTATCAACTTGACTTCCCTCATTGACAATAACCAAACCTGTGCTTTCAAGAAACTCCATTTGATAGCCATCCTTTTGCGCCTGCTTCGAAAATGCATTGAATTGTTCAGGTGAATAACCTAAGGAAAACTTTTTTTTCGTTTCTTCTGTAAAACCTCTTTCTTTAAAATAAGTCAGGCCAATAGACTTTCCCTGCTCAGTCTCTGTTAAGGAATTCTCAAAAAATTGAGTCGCATATTGAGTGACCAAAAACATGCTTTCTTTTAAGTCTTTAATTTTTTTTTCTTCTAAAGACTGAATATTTTCCTGAATTTCGATATTATACTTTTTAGCAAGAAAACGAATAGCCTCAGGGTAAGTGAAGTGTTCATGTTCCATTAAAAAGGCAATAACATTACCTCCTTTACCACTACTGAAGTCTTTCCAAATCTGTTTAGCAGGAGAAACCATAAAACTGGGTGTTTTTTCCTGAGAAAAAGGACTTAGNCCCTTAAAATTAGCTCCAGATTTTTTTANGGTNACNAATTCTCCNATTACTTCCTCCAGTCGGGTAGTTTCATAAACTTGATCTATTGTAGTTCTNGATATCAAATCAAAAAGAANATTTACATAAAAATATAATTATATAATCACTGAGCAAAAAAGGCNAGAGAAATTAAAATNAAAATTATGAACANCNTTATANAGNCCTTTCAATAACNTAATTGACCATTAGCTCTAGTGATTTTCTGTAGGGACTNTCAGGTAGNTCTTTCANAATTTCAAGAGCTTTAACACGATAACCCTCCATNTTTTTTTNNGCAAAATNTAATCCTCCTACANTCTTTATTTTTTTNATTGCCTCTTTTACTCTTTTTTTGTCTTTATTNTGGTTCTTAACNGTATTAATTANCCATTTTCTNTCACTTGGNTCCATNACATTTAANGCATNAATCATNGGAAGTGTCATCTTTTGATCCTTGATATCNATTCCTGTAGGTTTTCCTATTTTTCNNTCTGAATANTCGAAGAGNTCGTCTTTGATTTGAAAAGCCATACCNAATAATTCACCAAAACTGTACATTTTTTTAACCTCTTCATCAGTAGCTAAAACAGATTTNGCNCCCATAGCACAGCANGCAGCTAAAAGAGTAGCNGTTTTNTGACGAATNATATCNTAATAAATATCTTCGGTTATATCAAGATCCCTTGCTTTTTCAATTTGCATTAACTCTCCTTGACTCATCTCCCTAACAGCAATTGAAATAATTTTAAGTAAATCGAAATCTTCGTTTTCTATTGAAAGCAGTAGGCCTTTTGATAAAAGATAGTCACCCACTAAAACCGCAATTTTATTTTTCCACAAAGCATTAATCGAAAAAAATCCTCTGCGCTCATTACTATCATCTACTACATCATCATGAACAAGTGTTGCAGTGTGAATCAATTCAATTACAGCAGCCCCCCTAAAGGATCTTTCATTTACCCTTCCCTTTCCCATCATCTTAGCGACAAGAAAAACAAACATTGGGCGCATTTGCTTTCCTTTTCTATTAACTATGAAATGAGTAATTCTGTTTAGTAGCGAAACATGGGAGGACATAGATTTAGAAAACTTTTTTTCGAAAAGTTCCATTTCTTGGTAAATGGGTTCCTTAATTCTCTCTACAACTTTCATATATAAGTAAAGATACCACTATTCATAAATGAATTATAAATTTATATTTTTACGGATTTGTTCGCTAGCTGACCACAAGCAGCATCTATGTCCTTACCCCTAGATCTTCTTAACGTAACAGTAATTCTATTAGCCTCAAGTGCGGATCGATAATCACTAATAATCTCATTATCAGCTTGTAAGAATTTATTTTCACCAATGGGATTGTATTCAATCAAATTAACCTTGCACGGGGTGTATTTACAAAAATCGACTAGTGCATCAATATCCTCTTTTTTATCATTAATATCTTTCCAAACAACATATTCATAGGTTACTGGCTTCGAAGTCTTTTCGTACCAATATTGAATTGAGCCTGCCAATTCTCTAAGGGGGAATTTCTTTGCAAAAGGCATCAATTGTTCTCTTACAGATTGTCTTGCACTGTGTAATGAAACAGCCAAACTAAATTTCACCCCGTCATCTGCCATCTTTGTAATCATTTTTGGAATACCTGAGGTAGAAACTGTAATCCGACTAGGTGAAAACGCCAAGCCGTCCGGCTTAGTTATTTTCTCTATAGAAGCGATCATATTTTTGTAGTTCATAAGTGGTTCTCCCATACCCATAAAAACAATATTAGATAAGGGGCGTCCATAATAGTGACGACTTTGCTGATCCATTGCCTTCACCTGATCATATATTTCATCCATATTTAAATTCCGCATACGCTTAATCTTAGCGGTGGCGCAAAATTTACAATCAAGACTGCAGCCTACCTGAGAGGATACACAAGCTGTCGTTCTAGTTGCTGTGGGAATCAATACTGACTCAACAATAAATTGATCAAATAATTTGACCGCGTTTTTAATGGTGCCATCCTTACTTTTCTGCTGAAAATCAATAGCTACATGATTGATTTCAAAGTGTTCATTAAGTAATTCTCTTGTAGATTTTGATAAATTAGTCATCCCCTCAAATTTGTGAATACCTTTTTGCCAGAGCCATTTGTAAACCTGATTACCACGAAAAGCTTGATGACTATTTTTAACAAAAAAGTCCCGTAATTCTTGGACGGAAAGTGAACGGATGTCTTTTTTATTTTCCTTGTCCATCATTTCGTTTTGTTCGACTTAAAAATACTTTGAGGATTTAAAGGACCAGCATAGCATCACCATAAGAATAAAAGTTGTATTTTTTCTTTATAGCTTGGTTATATGCCTCTTTAATAAAATCTACATCAGCAAAAGCAGAAACCATCATTAATAAAGTTGATTTTGGTGTATGAAAATTTGTAATCATTGTATTTGCAATGGAAAAATCATAAGGAGGGAAGATAAACTTATGCGTCCATCCCTCATGTGAATTCAAAGAACCCATTGACGAAACTGAACTCTCTAATCCTCTCATTACAGTTGTTCCAACCGCACAGATTTTTCTTTTATTTTTTAAAGCATTATTGACCGTGGACGCTGTATCCTGACTGATAATTAATTCTTCAGAATCCATTTTATGCTTTGATAAATCCTCAACCTCAACAGGACTAAAAGTGCCCAATCCAACATGAAGCGTTAATTCAGCTAAATCTATACCTTTGATTTGAAGCTTTTTAATTAAATGCTTGGAAAAGTGTAATCCTGCTGTTGGAGCTGCAACTGCACCCTCATATTTAGCGTAAATTGTTTGATATCGTTCCTCGTCCTCATCCTCAATAGGTCTATTAATATACTTAGGAAGTGGAGTTTGACCTAATGCTTTAAGCTTGGAGCGGAACTCACTGTAGGAACCATCAAAAAGAAAACGTAATGTCCTTCCTCTAGAAGTTGTGTTATCAATNACCTCAGCGACTAAGCTGTCATCGTTACCAAAATAGAGCTTATTACCAATTCTAATTTTTCGGGCTGGGTCTACCAAAACATCCCATAATCGTTGCTCTTCGTTTAATTCACGTAGTAAAAAAACCTCAATTTTAGCTCCAGTCTTCTCTTTGTTTCCAAAAAGTCTAGCAGGAAACACTTTAGTGTTATTTAAAACCATTACATCCCCCTCATCAAAGAAATCTATAATATCTTTAAATGTATGGTGAGCAATTGTTTTATCTGCTCGGTTTAGTACCATGAGTCTAGATTCATCTCTACCAGCTGAAGGATGTTGTGCTAATAAGTTTTTAGGAAGTTCAAAATTAAAATCTGATAATTTCATATTATGTCTTTTTGCCTTGCAAATATAAGTTCTGAATGGGGGGGTTGTCAAGTAAATTGTAAAGAAAAGGTGATCTAAATTATTTCCTGAAGGAAATCAATACCTCTGAGATCATCCCAAAAAGTAGGATATGATTTAGAGACGACTTGAGGATCATTGATAATTATAGGTACCCTCAAAGCCAATGGAGCAAAAGCCATTGCCATTCGGTGATCATTATAGGTGTTAATCGCAATATTATTATTTAACTGAGGACTAGGGTAAAGCTCTAAGCTATTACTGGTAATATCAACTTTCGCTCCTAATTTCTCCATTTCAATTTTTAGAGCACTCAAGCGATCCGTTTCTTTTATTTTCAAAGTATGTAGACCACTGAGTTTACATGCAATACCTAGTCCAAGACAACTTACTGAAATTGTCTGAGCTAAATCGGGGGTTTTTCTTAAATCAAGATTGATAAATTTAGCAACATTAAAATTTTCTACTTTGGATAGTTTAATCATTCCCCGATCAAAGGAAGTCGTTACACCCAAACTATTGTATATTTCAGATAATGCTGAATCTCCTTGTTTACTTTGTTTTTTAAAGCTGCTTAAATTAATATGACCCCCTTTAGATAAGGCTAAAATTGAATAAAAATAGGAAGCAGAGCTCCAATCTGATTCTACCGTCCAAATTTTTGGCTCAATACGAGTAGCCGATGCTATTTGAATTTGATTATTTTTAAAAGAAGTATCAAAACCTAATTGATCTAATATCTTTTTTGTCATTGAGATATATGGAGCTGATGTTATTTCCCCAATCAATTCAATTGTCAATCCTTCTTCTAAGGAAGTTGCTATTAACATCAATGCAGAGATATACTGGCTGCTTATATTCGCTGGTAAAGTAACTTTACTTTTACTAATCTTCTTTCCTCTTATTCTTAATGGTGGGTAACCCTCTTTTTTATCATAACTTATTTCAGCACCTAAATCATTCAATGCATCTACTAAAAGTCTTATTGGCCGATCCTGCATTCGTTTTGAGCCTGTAAGAATAATTTCACGATGGGGTTGGATTGAAAAATACGCCGTTAAAAATCTCATTGCTGTTCCAGCATGATTAATATTAATAATGGAATCAGAGGACTTCAAAGCATGACCTGTAACCTCGGTATCATCAGAATTGGATAAGTTTTCAATTTCAATTTCGGGGTACAAAGCTTGTAATATCAGTAGACGGTTTGACTCACTTTTCGAACCAGTTATTTTAAGTTCTCCTCGAATATAGCTAGATGTATGCTCCAATCTGATCCTCATAAATCACATCGCTTTATTCTAACTTAGAATTGTTTTTATGCCGGTCGTGATCCCTTTCGGATTTAAATCGCATTTTTTTATCAAATGCCTTTTGTAAGTCAACTCCTGTTTGATTAGCCAAACATAAAACTACAAAGATTACATCGGCTAGCTCCTCACCCAAGTCTTTAGATTTATCACTTTCCTTTTCGCTTTGCTCACCATATCTTCTAGAGATAATTCTTGCAACCTCACCGACTTCCTCGCTTAATTGGGCCATATTGGTCAATTCATCAAAGTAGCGGACACCATGCTCTTTTATCCAGTCATCGACTCTTTTCTGTACTTTTTGTAATTCCATTTCCCTGCGAATTTAAAACTTTCCCTACGCTATCTGTAACTAAATCAATAAAATCGGTGTCATTTTTTCAATTTCAAATAAAATTTTGAATCTCATGTAGGGTTGTGACAATTGGACAATAATGATGTATAGGCTCATTGTGAGAATTAAAATGAATAGCTCTCATCCCTAAATTTATAGCTCCAAGAATATCTGCCTCTAAGCTATCCCCAATCATTATACTCTCTGAAAATTGAGAAGCAGTTATATCTATAGCATATTTAAATATTATGGGATTCGGTTTTTTATAACCTACTTTTTCAGCCGTTATTATTTTATCAAAATAGGGAGATAATCCAGAGTTTTTAATCTTATAATGCTGAACTTCATCAAAACCATTGGTTATGANATGAAGTTTATATTTTTTTTTAAGCTCTTCCAAAAGTTTAAAAGTCCCATCAAAAAGGTTGGTGAAAGTTGAAAGGTAACGAATGTATAATTCAGAAATTGCTTTAATTTTTTTTAAGTCAAAATCATAATCAATTGCTTTAAATGTCTGGATTAAGCGCTGGTGTCTTAACTCAATTTGAGTGATTTTATTTTCACGATAAAGTTTCCAAAAATGGTGATTGATTCCTTCGTAAGCGGATAAAAAAGGATCCAGAGAAGTCTGAATTTTCATTTCCTCAAAAACACGTTCAAATGTCAAAGAAGAGTTTTTTTCAAAATCCCATAAGGTGTGATCTAAGTCAAAAAATATATTACACAAGACAGATTTATTGAGCATGATAACGGAGGTAATTTGAAAATTGATCTCGCCAACTATTTTTCATCTTATCTGAAGTCAAAATAGAATTGGAAACTGAAATAATATGAACTGAAGATCTTGTGCAAAGCCCTTCGTACATTTCTTCCAATTTTTTGAATGCTTTATGATCTGAAAATTTTCTCAAACCTTCCTCCGTTGCTACGACTGGATTAATTTTTAAAGAAGTTTGTAAATCGTTATTTAAATCATAAAAATAAAAAGGAACTGCAGTTGAAGCGCGATATCCTATTTCATCATTATATCCCATACTATAGTCTTCTTCCAATTCTTCACTAATTAGAACATAATAGGCTTTAGCAGATGAAAAAAGTCCATAATTAAACCTAACGGATAAGATTTTTTGATGAATAAGATTTTTTAGTGTTTTCCTCTCTTTTGCAAGGATTGAAGGATCATTTTGTGCTTCATATGAAACCAAAAGAGAGACCTTGTTAAAATCTGAAACATGCTTTATAAGCTCTCTATAAGTAGTCTTATAAATCGATAATCCCCTCTCAAAATTAGGATTCTTAGTAAAAAGAAAAAAATATTGGGGATGTATTGTGAAGTCCCTAAACAAGTTTTCTAATTCATCAAAGTTGTCATAAGGATCTTTTTTTAATCCAAAAAGGACCAAAAATTGCTCTGTGATTAAAAAAAAATCTAACTTCCAAACAAATGACAAAAAATCTGAAAAGTAAAATAATGGAGATTTCTTTTTGTATTGGAATGGATTGACAACTGAAACTAAAGGTAAGAATTTTGGTTTTTTCCATGAAATATGTGAAAGATCTGGAAAAAAACTATTCAGCTTATCTTTTAATCTAACTGCCCATAAATCGACAATAGGTTTTTCTAAAAAACTATTCTTATAGGCCAAGCTTTGGTAGGGTGTATAAGAACCTAACTCATCCTTGATATGCGGTAAATATTCCTCATACCTAGTAATTAAATAAAAAGAAGCTGCAAAAAAATCGTAAGGTAATCTTGATTCAGATCCAGTATAAAAAAAAGCTGGAAGTCCTTTCCATTTTTCAATATCAAATTCAATTTCATGAACGCCCTGCTGAAATAATAGTTCATGTGACTTTATAAAAAACTCGTTTCCAAGTGGTTGGTTAGTATAGCTCAATTTAGGTCCTGAATGGGAAACAAATTTCTCAATCTTAGAAGTGAATGAAACTGGAAGTTCAAGTATTCGAACAAATATTTGTCTGAAAATATAGGTTAAACGAGGTGTAATTTTGTGCGAATAGACAAGTATCATCAAGAATAAGCTTTCAACTTTAAGGCTAAAATAACTTTTTTCTGAAACAATAATATGATCCAAAATTATACTATAAAAAGTATTAGCAGTATTAAAAATTTAATCTAAATATACATGTTCTATTCAATTAGACTTCGATCTAAAGGTTATGATTGAAAACAAAAACATGCAGTTAAAGCTTAATTAATTAAAAATGATCGAACATTTTTATTTGAGTAATTCAAGAGAATTTCTCCATTAAATTATCCCAACTTAAATCTCCATAATTTCCAGAGCTCATCATTAAGAGAACACTTTCATCATAATCTTGTATCAATAAAAAATCTTCTAAGGCTTTTGGCTTAATAAAAATCTTTATTCGATAATCTTTAAAAGCTTCCTTAATCTGATTTTCAGAAATAGGATGACGATTTTTTATTCTTAAAGCCTTTGGATCATAAAAAATAATTGGAATATCTGATAAGCTAAGCGAATCTTGGTAATTATAAATAAACTTATCGTCTAAGCTACTGTAAGTATGTAATTCTAAACAAGTAATTAATCTAAATGTCTCAAATTGTTTTCTCACTGCAGCAATGGTAGCTTTTACTTTACTGGGTGAATGAGCAAAATCCTTGAACAAAAATCTGTTCCTGGATGAAGTTATTCTTTCCAATCTCTTGGCGGCTCCCTTAAAATTGGCAATGGCTTCATAAAAGTCATCTTGTTCGACTCCAATCAATTGACAAATCCATTTAGCGCCAGAAAGATTAGATAAGTTGTGATCTCCAAAAATCTCAAGAGGTAAAGCTCCCTCATCAGTATCCAGATATGTACAACCTGAATCAATAAAATGTGCCGCTGTTTGATATGCTTCCTTTCTGATCGTATTTTCTGATGCATCCACTATAGTGTTCAAAGTAGTATCTTCTTTATTATAAACCAGAACTCCTCCTGGAGTAATAGAATCGATAAAAATTTCAAATTGTTTATTGTAATCAGCTAATGTTTTAAAAACATTAACATGATCCCAAGAAATCCCACTAATCAGAGCGATTTGGGGTTTATAGTGATGAAACTTAGGGCGTATATCAATCGGAGAAGACAAGTACTCGTCGCCTTCAAGTAGGATAAAATCATTATTCTTAGTTAAAGAAACTGAATTATTATACCCAGAAAGTTGCCCACCGAACATAAAATCTACAGAACGGCCGTGGTAGTTTAATACATGCAAAACCATAGCAGAAATTGTTGTTTTTCCGTGACTACCAGCAATCACTATCCTAGTTTTTTGATTTGCGAAATGAGCAATAAATTCTGGATAAGAATAAATCTTAAGTTCTAAACTTTGAGCAGCCAGTAATTCTAGATTATCTGGTTTGGCATGCATTCCCAATATTACGGCATCTAAATCGGCACTTATTTTTTCTGGATACCAACCCATTTTTTTTGGATAGATTCCTGCTTTTATTAGCTGAGTCTTAGATGGATCAAAAATAGCATCATCACTGCCACTAATATGATCACCATTTTCTTTAAGGGCAATTGCTAAACTATGCATGGCACTCCCCCCTATGGCGATAAAATGATACTTTTTCATAAATTATGCTTTTTTTGAAAAACCAAAGCAATTTGAAATTTAGGATTAATATTTAATGCCTTAGCTAAATAATGACTGCTAATGTTTAAATCTTGTTTGAAAAAATAAATCCTTGATAAAAGATAATAAACAGTTGCTAAAGGATAGTTATCCATAAAATCATAAGAATTCGCATAAAATTTCAATGCTGAAATTCCTAAATCAGATGATATTTGTTGATTTGCCACCACATTACCAATCTCAAAAATTAAATCACGATCATTTTCATCGAAAAATGTATCAAACGACTGATAGTTTTTTTCTATAAGATTAAATGCCAATTCATATTTTGACTTGGCAGCAGAAAAATATTTATCAATTTCATTCAAATAACCTTTAATTATAAGCCCTTGAATAGGATCAATGACAAACAATTCGTCTGCTTTTTTTTGAGCAAATTCTTTATTTCCACCTAAAATTGTAGGTATTTCTGCAAATAGTTTAATTAACAATTTTAAATACCTAGGGTTTTTGGGGGCCAATCGATGTGCNTTTAAAACTGATTTTTTGGCTTTCAANACATANGNTANAGAAAAAANCCTNGAAACCTCTANNGATTTTCTCGCTGCTGCNNCNGCNAGTTTAAAGTAATTTTCNGCTGANGGNTTTTCAACTATAATCTTTTCATAANANNTAATTGCTNTTTCCCAATNNTTNTAGTAATAAGATAAATCNGCAATAGAAATAAAAGTTTNNATTGANGNNTCCTTCTTTTCTNACTTTTTTAAATNGAGCATTTTNATTTTGTAAATAGNATCTTTATCAAAATCATANNTNACAAAAGGANTTATTTCCTGNGAAANAANAAAAANAGGATTCATAANAAAAAAGAAAAGAAACAANTTGNNGCTACTCATNTGNTTTNTTTAAANATTTCCAAATNAAATCTTTCAACTCAATTAAACCAGATTGNTCAANAGCTGAAATCATACAATNANNGATATTCTTAAAGTTTTNGTNNAATTCTTTGGAATATTCCTNATNGAGTTCATTGTCTAATAAATCACATTTAGTTAGNGCAACNATATANTCNTTATCCATCAATTCCGGATTGAAGGTTTTCAANTCATTAATTAGAATTTCAAAAGTNTTCTTTACATCTGANGTATCANCTGGTATAAGNAAAAGAAGAACAGAATTTCTNTCAATATGTCTTAAAAAATANTGNCCNAACCCCTTTCCNTCNGANGCTCCNTGAATAATTCCTGGTATATCTGCCATNACAAANGANTGAAATNCNCGATANGGAACAATTCCCAAATTGGGTTTTANTGTAGTAAATTCGTAATCNGCAATTTTAGGTTTAGCTGCTGTNAGTGATGCCAANAATGTTGACTTACCNGCATTGGGAAAACCAACCAANCCNACATCAGCTAANACCTTCAGTTCCATGNTGATTTTTNATTCCTNNCCTGGNATACCCTGTTGGGCATACCTAGGNGTTTGATTTNTTGAAGANCTAAANTTCCAGTTNCCTAAACCTCCTTTTCCNCCNTCTAATAANATGAATTCCTGATGTGGTTCAACTACCTCAAAAAGCAACTTATTACTACTGCTATCTTTAATAACTGTTCCCATTGGAACATCTATATATAAATCCTGACCCTGAGCTCCAGAACTCCTACTTTTACTTCCATCTCCTCCGTGTCCTGCATCAAAATGGCGTTTAAACTTAAAAGAATAGAGAGTCCAAAGGTTAGGGTTAGCACGGATAATAATATGACCTCCCCTGCCACCGTCGCCACCATCTGGGCCACCTTTAGTAATAAATTTTTCCCTATGCAAATGCACGGAACCTTTACCTCCGTTTCCTGACTTAACGATCAGTTTTACGTAGTCAACAAAATTTGCTTCAGTCATAATTGATTTATAGCAAGCCGTCAATTAGTTCTGTCAAACGTTTAGTGATCTCTTCCACACTTCCAATGCCATTAACACTGTGAAACTTACCCTGAACGGTATAAAAGCTTTTCAATGGTGCCGTCTTGTTATTGTATTCTTCAAAGCGATTTCTTATCTTAATTTCATCTTGATCGTCTACCCTCCCGCTTGTCTTACCTCTATTAACTAACCTTTCTACTAAAACATCATCCCTTGCCTCCAATGCAATTGTTGCCGTTATCCTCATCGATTTATTAAATAAAAAGGCATCTAGTGCTTCCGCTTGGGCAGTAGTTCTTGGAAAACCGTCAAATATAAAGCCTTTAGAATCAGAGTTTTCATCTACAGCCTCTTTCAACATATCAATAGTTATTTGATCTGGTACCAAGTCACCCTTGTCCATATAAGATTTAGCTAATATTCCTAAATCAGTTGAACTATGAATGTGGTATCGAAATAAATCGCCTGTAGAAAGATGAAATAATTGGTATTGAGATTTTAAAAATACTGCCTGAGTTCCTTTTCCTGCTCCAGGTTTTCCAAAGAGTACTATATTAATCATTAATTTTTATTTGTGGTAAAGATATCCAAAATGAGTTGTTTTTTTATAAGCCCAAAAGATATCCTTATTTTTGTAAAAAATTGTGAGTGAATTTTTTTTCTACAACTAAAACCTTGGGTATTCTAGGTGGCGGTCAATTGGGTAAAATGTTACTATATTCCACACGTAAATGGGATATTAAAACTAAAGTACTTGATCCAAGTGACAGTGCACCGTGTAGGATAGCATCAGACATCTTTGTCCAAGGAGACCTGACCGATTTTCAAACCGTCTATGACTTTGGTAAAGATGTTGATATTTTGACAATTGAGATTGAAAAAGTAAATGTTAAAGCATTAGAGAAATTGGAGCAAGAAGGAGTTACTGTTTACCCACAGCCAAAAGTTATAAAGACGATTCAAAATAAATGTTTACAAAAAAAATTTTATCAAGATAATCATATCCCCTCTGCTTTATTCGAGGAATTTGATTCTATAAATGCTTTAAAAGAAAAAGTTCTTAAAGGAGATTTATCTTATCCTTTTGTATGGAAATCTGCTGAAATGGGTTATGATGGCTATGGGGTATCCAAAGTAAGTTCAAACAAAGAATTGCAAGAGTTAAATCCTGGCCCTTGTCTAATAGAGGAGATGGTTAACTTCAAAAAAGAATTATCCGTCATTGTTTGTCGCAGACCACAAGGTGAAATGGTCAATTACCCTGTAGTAGAATCAGAATTTCACCCCACTTCAAATCAAGTAGAATATGTTTTATGTCCAGCAAGAATATCAACAAAGGCAGCAAAAAATGCAGTTGAAATAGCACTTAAAACTGCAGAAGCATATGGACAAATTGGACTCCTTGCTGTGGAATTATTTCTTATCTCCGATGAGGAAATACTTGTTAATGAAGTAGCGCCAAGACCTCACAATAGTGGTCATTTTAGCATAGAAGCCTCCTACACCTGTCAATTTGAACAGCATCTTAGGGCAATTTTGGACTTACCCCTAGGCAAAACCGATAGCAAAACAGCGGGGGTGATGGTTAACCTCGTAGGTGCAGATGGTTACGCTGGTCCTGTAAATTATAAAAACATCGACCAGATTTTAGCAATTGATGGGGTTATTCCTCATATTTACGGAAAAAAAGAAACACGTCCCTTTCGAAAAATGGGCCATGTAACAGTCATTAATTCTGAATTGTCAATTGCAAGAAAGATTGCGGAAAAAGTGAAAGATATATTATTAGTAATAACAAAATAAAATGGTAAGAGTTGGAATTATAATGGGAAGCAAATCGGACCTTACGGTCATGCAAGAAGCAATAGATATTTTAAATAGCTTTGGTGTCGAAATTGAGGTCGATATTGTATCAGCCCATCGTACTCCAGAAAAAATGATGGAATACGGTAAAAAAGCTCACCAAAAAGGATTAAAAGTAATTATAGCTGGAGCTGGAGGCGCTGCTCATTTGCCTGGAATGATTGCCTCATTAACACCGCTTCCAGTGATTGGTGTTCCGATTAAATCTAGAAATTCAATCGATGGTTGGGACTCTGTGTTGTCTATTTTGCAAATGCCAGGAGGTGTACCCGTAGCCACCGTGGCGCTAAACAGTGCTAAAAATGCAGGAATACTTGCTGTTCAAATTGTTGGTACATCCGATCCATCCATTTTAAACAAAATAGAATTATACAAAGAAGGATTGAAAACCAAAGTAATCAACTCCAGTAAAAATCTAAATCTTTAAAAAAATTTGAAAAACCCCCTGTTAGCTCCATTTAAGACGCCACACCAATCCACGCCATTTGGTGAAATTAAACCAGAACACTTTATACCATCAATCAAGAAAAACATTCAAGAAAGTTTAAAGGCAATCAATAAAATTACTAATCAGAAAGCCCAACCTAGCTTTGATAACACTATTAATGCTTTGCAAAATATAGGTGAATTATTAGAACGAAATAGTACGATTTTATTCAACCTTAACAGTGCCGAAACCACAGAAGAAATTCAGCAAATAACCCAGCAAGCTTCCCCAATACTTACGAAATTTCAAAATGATGTTAGACTTAATCAAGTACTTTTTGATCGCGTCAAAAAGGTTTTTGAAAATCGAGAAAGTGAAATTCTTACATCCGAGCAACTAACCCTTCTTAAAAAAGAGTTTAAAAGCTTTGCTAGAAATGGTGCACTGCTAAGTGAAGATGAAAAGATTATTTTAAGAGAAATCGACACCGAAAAAGCAAAACTAAGCTTAAGCTTTGGAGAAAACGTCTTAGCAGACACCAATGACTACTTAATTCATATAACTGAGGAAAATCAACTAAAAGGATTACCTGATCAGGTTAAAGAAATGGGTGCTGAAATCGCCAAATCTAAAAATAAAACTGGGTGGATCTTTACTCTAGATTACCCCAGTTATGTTCCGTTTATGACCTATCTAGATGACAGAGAATTAAGACGTAAAATGAGCTTTGCTTTTGGACAAAGAGGATTTAAAGAAAATGATCACAACAATAGTAAAATCATCTTAAAAATAATTAAACTTAGAAAAAAACGTGCTGAATTGTTAGGATATGAATCTCATGCAAACTTTGTCCTAGAAGAACGAATGGCGGGCTCAGAAAAAAATGTAAATAATTTCCTTGAAGATCTTTATCAAAAAGCATTACCGGCGGCAAAAAAAGAATGGGAAGAATTAGTGAGCTATGCCAAAAAAAACCTAAATCTTGATCAAATTGAAAAATGGGATACTGCTTACGTTTCTGAAAAACTTAAACAAGCGCAATTGGATTTGGACGAGCAATTGTTAAAACCATATTTCTCATTAGAAAAAGTTAAATTAGGATTATTCGAAATAGTTGGTAAGCTTTACGGACTTAGTTTTAAAAAAAATAATGATATTCAAGTCTATCACAATGAAGTTGAAGTCTACGAAGTATTCAATTCCGATGGGCATTTTCATGCGCTTTTATATACTGATTTCTTCCCTCGTGAGGGAAAACGTAATGGAGCTTGGATGACTTCATTTCGCTCTCAAAAAAAAGGACAAAGACCTCATGTATCAATCGTTTGTAATTTCTCTAAACCCACTGCAAGCCTGCCTTCATTATTAACTTTTCAGGAGGTAACTACTCTATTTCATGAGTTTGGTCATGCATTACATGGAATTTTATCTGAAACAACTTA
>NHDV01000018.1 GCA_002167525.1 Flavobacteriaceae bacterium TMED68 | reverse complement strand
TTACAAAAAAGTTTGAAGATTTAGGCATTTCTCACTCAACATGTAGTTCATCAATGGCAGAATTGACATTCAACAAAAAAAAGTGTTTAGATCTTGCAAAAAAAGTTGGATTAAAAACTGCAAAAAGTCAATTAATCATAAAAGGGCAAGCTGTTGATGAGAAAAAAATTAGAGATAAAATTGGGTTTCCATGTTTTGTTAAGCCTAATCAGTCAGGAAGTAGTTTTGGTATAAGCAAAGTGTATTCAGAGAAAGAACTAAAACCCGCAATTAAAAAAGCTTTAAAAGAAGACAACGAAATTCTTATAGAATCATATTTAAGTGGAAGAGAAGTTACAGTAGGAGTTTATAAATTAGATGGAAAGGTTGAAGTCCTTCCAATAACAGAAATTGTTAGTAGAAACGATTTTTTTGATTACAAAGCAAAATATGAGGGAGAGTCTGATGAAATAACTCCTGCAAAACTTCCGATAGAACTTGAAAGTAATGTTAAAAAAGATGCTTTGAATTTATTCACTAAATTAAATTTGAGCGGGATTACAAGGAGTGAATTTATTTTTAAAAAAAATATTCCTTACTTTTTAGAAACAAACACTATTCCAGGAATGACAGAAAAAAGTATCATACCACAACAATTTGAAGCTGCAAATAAAAATTTAAAAAAAATTATGATAGCTATGATAAATGATGGATTAAAATGAAAAAAGCTATTTTTCCTGGATCATTCGACCCTTTTACAATTGGTCATAAAAATATTCTAGACCAAGCATTAAATGTTTTTGATGAAATAATTGTTGCGGTTGGCGAAAATTCATCGAAGTCATGTATGTTTAGCCTGAAGGACAGGATACGTTTTATTAAAAAATCAATAGAAACTAATTCAAAAATTACGGTTGAATCTTATTCAGATTTAACAACAAGCTTTTGTGAATTAAAAAATGTGAGATTTTTGATTCGTGGACTAAGAAATACTAATGATTTTGTATTTGAAAAAGATATTAAGGATACCCAAGATACTTTCTCAAATGTAATGTCTATATATTTCATATCGGGTCAAAATTTTTCTTATGTTAATAGCAGTTTAGTAAGAGATATTATAAAATATGGTGGGAAATACGATCATTTATTACCATTTAAATTAAAAAACTAACTTNTTATTTATGTTATTCAAAATAATTTGAAATTACTAGATTTATGTTTTGATACATTTTACTTTTTAAAGAACCAACTGAGTTTTTATCAATCCATATAGCCTCCTCAATACCCTCTTTCGTTTCTGGGGTAAGCTTGCCAATATAGTCAGTGTTCATTAAATACCAAAAGGTCTTNTTTAAACGATATTTTCCATTCTTTTTAAATATATGATAAGTGGTATTTAAAGGTTTTACTATTGACAGATTTTCTACCCCTGTTTCTTCCTCTACTTCCCTAATTGCTGCATTTACAAGCTCTTCATTTTTATTAATTCTGCCTTTAGGCAAATCCCATTTTTTATTTCTGAATATAAATAAAAAATGATTTGTTTTTGAGTTTTTTACTANCCCTCCAGCCGCTTCAACTAGTTTAAACATGCCAAAGAAATAATACCATAATTTTTCTTCTTTAGAATGATATAAATAGAGCATTTTTACTTTTTTTGATTTTAATGCTTGTACAATAAATTTTTTATTCGTGAATTTTACAAAAAAAAGAGGAGAATCTCCTTTAGGGGATGTTATCTCTGTTGTTAATACTATTGGCTTTTGATTAAAAAATACTTTATACATTTGCGTATGATTATCAATGAAAAATCAGCTATTAAAACAGCTGAATTACTTTTACAAGTTAATGCAATAAAATTAAATATCGAAAAGCCATTTACTTGGTCAAGCGGAATTAAATCTCCAATATATTGTGATAACAGGTTAATTCTTTCATATCCCAAAATAAGAAAATTTATTTCAGATGAAATTTCAAAATATATAAAATCTAAAATCCAAAAAGATTTCTACGTAGCCGGAGTCGCAACAGGATCTATTGCAATAGGAATGCTTATTGCAGAAATTTTAAAAAAGCCTTTTATATATGTTCGTCCAGAACCAAAAGNACATGGTGCTGGTAGACAAATTGAGGGCAAGATTTTAGAAGGAGTCCCTGTGGTTGTCATTGAAGACCTTATTAGTACTGGAAAAAGTTCGTTAAATGCTGTGAAAGCACTTAAAAGAAATGGTATTGATGTGCTGGGTGTTTTCTCAATTTTTTCCTATGATTTGGAAATTGCAAAAATTAACTTCGAAAAAGCAAATCAAAGATATTATTCCCTATCTGATTTTTCGAGACTTATTGAATGTTCCAAAAAGCATTCACAAATTTCACAAGACGATATTGATAAAGTGAATAGCTGGAAAAGAAATCCGAATAACTGGATTGTTTAATAAATAATTTTAACATCTGTTATCCTTGGGGTCTCTTTTAACCCACTTAAGCTTAAAATTTGAAATCTCTCGTGATCATCAAGCCCAATTATTTTACCCTTTTTAACATTTCCGTTGATTTGATACTCAGTTATTTCATTTTTTCGAAACAAAGTTTTGTTAAAGTCCTTTTTAAGCAGATTAAAGTCACTATAGAAAAGTAGATTAAAGTTGAAAATATCTAAAAAATCATGAAGTATTTTTTTTAAACTAAATTCTTTACCTGTAATAATTTTCATTGAACTTGCACTGAAATCTTTTGGGAAAGCTATCTGATTAATATTAATTCCAATACCTACAATTGATCCCATTAATCTTTTTCCTTTATATAAATTTTCTATTAAAATTCCGGATATTTTTTTATTTACTGACAAAATGTCGTTTGGCCATTTAATATATAAGTCTTTAATCCCATTATTCATTAAAACTTTTCTTACGGATAATGAGGTTATTAGATTTAGACATATGTGTGAAGAGAAAGACACGTTTTCACCATTTAAAAAAATTGAAAATGTTAGATTCTTGTTGGGATGGGAAACCCATTTTTTGCTGCCCTGACCCCTTCCACCAGTCTGATTTTTTACCCACACAACTAATCCGTTTAAATGTGATTTATTATGATATAATCTTTTTATTTCATTATTTGAAGAGTCAATGGCATTAATTTTGATAATTTTAAAGGGAATCACAATTTTGTAATTTGTATTAACTAATATAATATTTTTGTAAAATTAATGTCAAAGAAAACTGAAGGTCTTAATTATTTAATTGAAAAAATTTTGATGGGTATTACTGACGTTAAAGGGCAAGATATTGAAATGATTGATTTAAGAAAAATTGAAAATAGAATTTGTGACTTTTATATTATTTGTTCGGGAAGTTCAAACACGCATGTTTCAGCAATTTTAGATTCTGTTAAAAAAAAGGTCAGTAAAACTCTAAAGGAAAAACCCTCTCATACAGAAGGTGAAGAAAATGCGGAGTGGATTCTTTTAGATTATATTAATGTAGTTGTTCATATTTTTCAAAAACAAGTAAGGGATTTTTACAGAATAGAAGAATTGTGGGGTGACTGTAAAACAAACATGATTCCAATAAAAAATAATTAATATGTCTAAAAAAATAAATAAAACCCCAAAACTAAACCCATATTGGTTATATGGTACAATTATAGTTGTCCTCTTAAGTATAAGNTTATTTGGAGAAGGTAGTATTCAGACCTCGAATAAGACNAATACATCTGATTTTGAAAAGTTCCTTCTAAATGGCGACATAGAAAAAGTTATTATCCAAAATGAAAAAATTGCAAAAATTTTTCTCAAAAAAGAAGCATTGGAAAGGAACGAACATAAAGTAGTTTCAAAAAAAAATTTTTTAGGACAAATTAATGAAACTGGTCCCCATTATTCTTTCGANTTTGGCGATTTAAAATTTTTTCAGGAGAAACTTGAAAAAGCAAGATCTAAAAATTTAGATTTTCAATATGAATTCGTTACAGTTGAAAATAAGTTTTTTGACATAATACTAAGTTTCCTTCCTATTATTGTAATTATTGCTGTTTGGATATTTATTATGAGGAGAATGTCTGGTAATGCTGGAGGAGGAGNAGGTGGACAAATTTTTAACATTGGAAAATCAAAAGCTAAATTGTTTGACGAAAAAAAAGATGTAAAAACTACATTCAAAGATGTTGCTGGACTTGAAGGTGCTAAAGAAGAAGTTCAAGAAATTGTTGATTTTCTAAAAAATCCAAAAAAATACACAGTCCTTGGAGGTAAAATCCCAAAAGGAGCTCTTTTAGTTGGACAACCAGGTACTGGAAAAACACTATTAGCAAAAGCTGTAGCTGGAGAAGCTAAAGTNCCATTTTTTTCCTTGTCAGGNTCAGATTTTGTTGAGATGTTTGTAGGTGTTGGTGCCTCAAGAGTAAGNGATTTATTCAAACAAGCTAAAGATAAATCACCATCAATAGTATTTATCGACGAAATAGATGCAATTGGAAGAGCAAGAGGTAAAAACAACTTTACAGGGTCAAATGACGAAAGAGAAAATACTCTTAATCAACTTTTAACCGAGATGGACGGCTTTGGGACAAATACCAACGTAATTGTTTTAGCAGCCACCAATAGAGCCGACGTTTTAGATAAAGCACTGATGAGAGCAGGAAGGTTTGATAGACAAATTTATGTGGATTTACCTGATGTCAGAGAAAGAAAAGAAATTTTCCAAGTACATCTAAAGCCACTAAAAAAAACTAAGACATTAGATGTTGACTTTCTTGCTAAACAAACACCTGGCTTTTCAGGAGCTGATATAGCTAATGTTTGCAACGAAGCCGCTCTTATTGCTGCTAGAAAAAACAGAAAAAATGTTGGAAGGCAAGATTTTTTAGATGCAGTTGACAGAATTGTTGGAGGGCTTGAAAAAAAGAATAAAATTATTTCTCAAGAAGAGAAAAAAACAATCGCATTTCATGAGGCAGGCCACGCGTTAGTTAGCTGGCTATTGGAATTTGCTGCACCTTTAGTTAAAGTTACGATAGTCCCAAGGGGTAGATCTCTAGGTGCAGCTTGGTATTTACCGGAGGAAAGAATGATAGTCAGAACTGAACAAATGCTTGACGAAATGTGCGCAACTTTAGGTGGAAGGGCCGCTGAGAAAATAATTTTTAATAAAATTTCTACCGGTGCTTTAAGTGATCTTGAAAAAGTAACTCAACAAGCAAAAGCAATGGTTACAGTTTATGGTTTAAATGAACAAATTGGGAACATAACCTATTATGATTCTAGTGGACAAAGTGATTACAATTTTTCAAAACCTTATTCAGAAGAAACAGCTCAAACAATCGATAAAGAAATATCAAAAATTGTGGAAAAACAATTTATTAGAGCCTGTCGAATAATTAAATCTCATAAGGGTAAACTGGACAAATTGGCAACAAGATTATTAGAAAAAGAGGTTATTTTTAAGGATGATCTTATTAATATTTTAGGTAATAGACCTTTTGCGGAAAAAAAAGGGCATGAAGTCAATCCCAAAAAAAATAGTTAAAAAGTGAGTTTTTTAGGTAATTTTTTTTGGAAAAAAAGACCTAAAAAAAGTAAATATCTTCCAGAAAAAAGAGAACCTATTGAAATTTCATTTGTAAAAAAGTTTACTTTAAATGGTGGGAAATTTCTTTATTGCGAAAATGAAGATGAATTAAAAATGAATTTTCAAAATATTCTAATTGAAAATAAAATCTCTACTTCTGAACTTTTTTCTAACGAAAAGTCTATTACTGATTATTTCAAAATTAGTAATGAGGTCATAAATCCTAGGGCTTTAGTAATAAACTGTGAATTTTTAATTTCTGATCAAGGCTCCATAATGGTTTCCAATAATCAAATTTTAAACAAGAAACTCAACCAATTACCAGAAATTTTAATTGTAATAGCTAAAACTTCAGACTTTAAAGATGATGTTAGTGATGCTATGAGTGCAATTAAAAATAAATATAGCAAATCAATTCCGTCAAATATTACAAATATTCATCCTACAAATCCAAAAAAAAAATCAAATTTTATCTCCTATAAAAGAACATCAAAAGAGTTATATTTGCTTCTAAGGGATGTCAATAAATGAAAAATTTTTGGATTCGTTTTTTATCTGGATTGTTGTATGCTTCGTTTATAACAATAGCAGTTTTATATTCTAATCTCTCTTTTAAAGTTTTAATTACAATTTTATCAATTATCGTTCTTAAGGAATATTTTAATCTAATCAAAAACAAAAATTATTTTTTTTTCTTACTAGTCTTATTTTTTATTTGGACTCCTAGGAATTTAATCCTCGATGATTACCTCATCAAATTCATTTGCTATATCTCCTTAATTTCAAGCATTTATTGTGCATTTTTACTTTTTTTCAAAAGGAATTTTAAAAATTCGAAAATTAATGTTTTCTTTTCATTAGTGAACATAACTACATCTTACTTTTTTATGATTGAAATACACGAATACGGAGCAATTTTTAGTCCTTTATATTTATTTTTATTTTTTTCTTCAACATGGGTGAATAATATTTTTGCTTATTTGACAGGGTCTTACTTTGGTAAGAATAAAATTTTAGAAAAAATTTCACCAAATAAAACTTGGGAGGGTTTTTTTGGAGGACTTTTTGCATCATTAATTTTTATTTATTTTATGGAGTACTATTTTAATTTATTTAATAATTATTGGGTACTGCTAGGAATAATCATACCTGTTTTGTCTTTAATTGGCGATCTTCTACAATCGTTGCATAAAAGAAAAGCAAAAACTAAAGATAGTGGAAGTTTAATACCAGGACATGGTGGAGCATATGATAGAATGGATAGTGTTATTTATTCCGCCCTTTATTATTATCTTTTCCTGAAATTAATATAAGTATGTTCCATAAAGAAGGTTATCAAATAATCATTAATTCATTACTAATAACTTCTGGTTTAATAATCTTTTTGGAATATTCAATAAATAACATTGAAGTAAAATTCATCTTGAAATTGTTATGTTTCCTATTTTTTATACTAATCCTTCAATTTTTTCGAAATCCAAAAAGATATATTAAACTTAACGATAAATCGATCCTTGCTCCTGCAGATGGAAAAATAGTAATAATTAAGGAGGTTTTTGAAAAAGAATTCTACAAAGAAAAGAGATTACAAATTTCTATCTTTATGTCCCCATTTAATGTACATGTCACAAGGTACCCGGTCAGTGGTGAAATTATTTTTAGCAAATATCATCCTGGTAAATATTTATTTGCATGGCACCCGAAATCATCAGAACTAAATGAAAGGACCACTGTAGTAATTAAAAATAAAGTTTTTGGAGATATTCTTTACAGGCAAATAGCTGGTGCTTTAGCTAGAAGAATAGTAAATTACGCATCTGAAGGAAGAGAAATTAAACAAGGAGGTGAATCAGGATTTATTAAATTTGGATCAAGATTGGATATTTTCTTACCATTAAAATCTAAAGTGAATGTAAGTATTAATCAAATGGTAAAAGGTGGGATTAGTAAGATAGTTTAAATTATCTTGAAGAAATATTCTTTTTTAATAGATCAATTTTTTTGATAGCATCAGATTCCTTTTTTAATTCATTTTCAATTACCTTTTTGGGAGCATTGTCAGTAAATTTTTTATTATTCAGTTTTATTCTTACAGATTTTAAAAATCCTTCAGTATAAGACAATTCATTTTCAAGTTTTTCTTTTTCAAACTTTGGATCTAAATCAAAATTTACTGGAATAGAAAATTCCATATCTTCTACAATAAAGGTATAGTCTGAAATATCTTTTTCTGAGTTCATGGGTTCTAGACTTTCTAAATTCCCTAATTTTTTCAAAACTTCAAAATATGGTAATTTTTCTTCATCACCAATAAATTTTAAACTTAACAATTTGGTCCTTTTGATAAGTTTTTCTTTTCTAAATTTTCGAATTTCCGATATGATTTTTTTTGCTCGATTAAAATCATCTAAAATTTTAGAGTTAAACTTTTTTTCAATAGGCCAATTTGTTATCATTATAGATTCTTCCTTTTTGTCTTTGATTTTTTGCCACAATTCTTCAGTAATAAATGGCATGAAAGGATGGAGTAGCTCAAGATTGATCAAAAATAATTTTTTTATTTTATCCAAAGATTTCCTACTAATAGACTTTCCGAAGTCAGGTTTAATCGTTTCTAAAAGCCATGAACAAAAATCATCCCATATTAATTTATAAATGAGCATTAATGAATCTGAAATTCTGAAATTATCAAAGTTTTTATTTACTTGTTTTATTGTAAAGTGAAGATTATTTTCATACCAATTTATAATCTTTAGATTTTTCTCAATATTTTGATCTTTTTCGTCTACTTCCCATGAAGAAATCAATCTATATGAATTCCAAATTTTGTTTGTGAAGTTTTTACCTTGCTTGCAAAGTGATTCGTCAAATAATAAATCATTACCCGCCGAAGAACTAAGCATAAGTCCTACTCTTACAGCATCAGCTCCATAAATGTTTATTAATTTCAAAGGATCAGGTGAATTACCTAATTGCTTTGACATTTTTTGTCTTTTTTTATCCCTTACCAATCCAGTAAAATAAATATTTTTAAATGGCTCTTTCTCCGTAAATTCATAACCTGAAATTATCATTCTGATAACCCAAAAAAATATTATATCAGGACCTGTTACAAGATCTTGAGTGGGATAATAATATTTGAACTCTGGATTTTCTGGTTTACAAATTCCATCGAAAACTGACATAGGCCATAGCCAAGATGAAAACCATGTATCCAATACGTCTGGATCTTGTGTAACTTCTTTAGAAACAATGTTTTCAAACCCAGTTATATTTTTGATTTTATCAAGAGCCATATCCATATTTTCTGCGACAACAAAATCTTCTTCCCCTTTTCCATAATAGAAAACGGGTATTCTGTGACCCCACCATAACTGTCTAGAAATATTCCAATCTCTAATATTTTCAAGCCAATGCTTGTAAGTGTTTTGAAATTTTTTGGGATGTAGCTTGACTCTTTTAGTTTTAAAAACTGCATCTAATGCTGGTTTTGAAATATCATTCATTTTTAAAAACCACTGCTTAGAAATTCTAGGCTCAATTACAACTTTTGTTCTTTCTGAAACCCCAACATTATGAGTATAATTTTCAACTTTTATTAAAAAATCTTTTTCGTTTAATTCCTTTTGAATTTTTTTTCTAACATCAAATCTGTCCATCCCTTGATAATGCAAACCATTTTCATTTAGAGTTCCATTTGAATTAAAAATATTGATACTTTTTAGTTCATGTTTTTTACCAATAAGATTATCATTTAGGTCATGTGCAGGTGTTATTTTTAAGGCGCCTGTACCAAATGTTGAGTCAACGTATTTATCCTCAATAATAGGTATCAACCTGTTTGAAATTGGCACAAAAACTTTTTTGCCTATTAGATTTTTATATCGTTCATCATTAGGATTAACACAAACTGCAGTATCTCCAAAAATTGTTTCTGGCCTAGTTGTAGCAATTGATATTTTATCACTGCTGTCTTGAATTTGATATGAGATATAAAACAACAAACCTTGTTTTTCTTCATAAATTACCTCTTCATCTGACAAAGTCGTCTCAGCTTTTGGGTCCCAATTGACCATTTTGTTTTCTCTATAAATTAAGTTCTTTTCGTGAAGTTGGATAAAAACTTTTATTACAGATTTGTATAATTTGTCATCTAAAGTGAATTTGGTTCTGTCCCAATCGCATGAACATCCTATTCTTTTCAATTGCTCTAAAATAATACCTCCATATTTATCAGTCCAATCCCAAGCATGTTTTAAAAATTCATCTCTTGAAAGAGATTTCTTTTCAATGCCCTTTTCTTTTAAATAAGAAACCACCTTCGCCTCAGTTGCTATTGATGCGTGATCTGTACCAGGGACCCAACATGAATTCATACCACTCATCCTAGCCCTCCTTACTAATATATCTTGAATAGTATTGTTGAGCATATGGCCCATATGTAAAACTCCTGTTACGTTTGGAGGAGGAATTACAATAGTGTATGGTTTCTTTGAATTTGGTTTTGACTGAAAAAATTTTTTTTCTAGCCAGTATTTATACCATTTTTCTTCAATTTCAGATGGATCAAACTTTGTAGATAAGGGCATGAAATTATAGTTCTGTAAATAATTTGTTACAAAAGTACTTTTAGTTTAATTAAAAAAAAAATAACACTCAATTCTACTATATGTTAAAAATATCAAAATTCGTATATTGTTAATATAAATTAAGGTTATGAAAAATTTATTGTTCCTTTTTATTGCTATATCTAGTGGTTTTGTTTTTTCTCAAGAAGTGGGACCAAAAATAGAATTTGAATCTCTTGAAATTAACTATGGCAAAATATCAAAAGGTGATAATGGTATAAGGGTTTTTAAATTTACCAATATAGGTTCAAAGCCACTAATTATCAATAAAGTATATTCTTCTTGTGGATGTACAATTCCAAAAAAACCTTCTTCACCAATTGGTCCTGGTCAAGATGACGAAATCCAAGTAAAATATGATACTAACAGAGTTGGACCAATAAGAAAATCAATAACTGTTTTATCTAACGCTATTAACTCTCCAACAATGTCCCTAAAGATTACGGGAAATGTTGAATAGAAATTCTGACTTGGATATTAAAGGTAATTATTCTCTTAAGAAATTAAATACTTTCGGTATAGATGTAGCTTCAGAATCCTTTTATATTGTTAAAAGTTTAAATGATTTAAGAAATGTTTTATCAGATCATAAAACAAAAAAAATAACTGTACTTGGCGGAGGCAGCAATATTTTGTTTTCAAAATTTTTAGATGGGCTGTGCTTAAAAATTGATTTAAAAGGAATTGATATCATTGAAGAGAACGAAAACAACATTATTGTAAATATAATGGCCGGTGAAAATTGGCATGATTTTGTACAATGGTCAGTAAATAACGGTTTTGGAGGTATTGAAAATTTATCTCTAATTCCAGGTCTTGTGGGAGCTGCTCCAATACAAAACATTGGAGCTTATGGGGTTGAGTTGAAAGATGTTTTTATAAGTTGTAATACGATAAATATTAAGGATCAAACAGAAAAAGAATTTGATGAAAAAGGTTGTTTGTTTGGTTATAGGACATCACGTTTTAAAACTATCGATAAAAATATTTATATAATTACATCAGTTAAAGTAAGACTTACAAAAGAAAAACATAAATACAATATCTCGTACGGATCTGTAAAAGACGAAATTGGTAATAGAGAAATAAACTTAGAGTCAATTTCTAAAGCAGTGATTAAAATTAGAAAAAGTAAATTACCCGATACAAATCTTATAGGGAATTGTGGTAGCTTTTTCAAAAACCCAGTAATTGACCAATCAAAATATTTTGAGCTTAAAAAAAAGTTTCCATCTATATCCGCATTTAAAGTTGAAAAAAATCAATACAAACTATCAGCAGCTTGGTTAATAGAGTTTTTAAAATACAAGGGGAAATCAATCGGAAATGTAGGTGTTTATGAAAATCAAGCATTGGTCTTGGTAAATTTAGGGGGTGGAACTGGAAAAGAAATATTATCTCTAGCTAATAAAATAACTTCTGATGTCTATTCTACATTTAAAATAAAATTACAACCTGAAGTTGAAATATTATAATTAATCTTTATTTCTAGAATCTATGTAAATTGTAACTGGGCCTTCGTTTATAATATTTAAAGTCATATCTGCACCAAAAATACCCCTTATCACTTTTTTACATAAAATAGATTCTATCTTTTCGCAAAAAGAATTGTAATATTTATTAGCTTTTGGAGAATTAGCAGCATTTATGTAGGAGGGCCTGTTTCCTTTTTTCGTTTTAGCAAATAATGTAAATTGGCTGATTATCATCAAATCTCCATTTACATTAATTATGGAATTATTCATTAATTTTTTTTCATCACCAAAAACTCTCAAGTTAGTTATTTTGTTAGCTAACCATGAAATGTCATCTCGATTATCATTAATATCAACACCCAAAAGGACAACTAAACCATGATTTATTTCACCAATTTTTTTATTTTCTACCGTTACAGATCCATACGAAACTCTCTGTATTAATGCCCTCATTTGTTATCTAATTGTTTTTTATCGTGTATTAAATTTATATAGCTCTCATATCTATGATTTGAAATTTCACCACTTGCCAATCTTTTTTTTACTTCACATTCAGGTTCATCAATATGAATGCAGTTCTTAAATCTGCATTTCTTACTGGCTTCTAAAAATTCAGGAAAATATCGATAAATTTCATTTTTTTTTATATCAACTAATCCAAATCCTTTAATACCTGGAGAATCAATTACACGAGTATATTTGTCTATATCATACATTTGTGCGAATGTTGTAGTATGCAGACCTTTATCGGTTGATTTAGAAACAGATTGAGTTTTGAGATTTAGTTCCGGGTTTAAATAATTAATCAAAGTTGATTTTCCAACACCACTATTACCTGAAAAAAGTGTGGTCTTGTTATTTATTAAATTGAAAATTTTTGAAATATCCTTTTTTTTGTGACAAGAAATCAAAAGACAATTAATTTTCAAATTAGTGTAAATTTTTCTTAATATTTCAATTTCTTCGAGTTCTTCCTTAAGATAAGTGTCCGATTTACTAAATACAATTATAGTAGGGATTTGATAAGCATTGGAAGTAATTAAAAAACGATCAATAAACTCATAATAGGTTCTTGGGCTTTTCAAAGTAATTACTAAAATTGCTTGATCTATATTACTTGCCAGGATATGGGTTTCTTTAGAAAGATTTACCGATTTTCGTATAATATAATTTTTCCGAGGAAAAATTTCCATAATTTCTCCTTTATCTTTCTCTTGGAATTTTGAAAACTGTACATAATCTCCAACAGAAATTGGATTAGTATGCTTTATGTTAAGTAAACGTAGTTTACCCCTTGCTATGCATTTGTAAACTTTATTCTCTTCTACACTTTTTACAAGGTAGCTATTGCCAGTTGTCTTATATACAATTCCTCTAATTACCCGTCTTTTATATTAAATATAGTCTAGTTATTTAAAACAAACAATTAAACCTTGAATTGCTATATTTGTTTAAAAGTAAAATATTGCTTGCAAAAAAAGTAATTCTGTTGATTTTAGATGGTTGGGGTATATCCTCAAATCAAAATGAATCGGCAATAGCAAATGCAAAAACACCTTTTATAGATGAACTTCTAGATAATTATTCAAATGCAGAATTAATCACTAATGGAAATTATGTTGGCCTCCCGGGAACTCAAATGGGAAATAGTGAGGTTGGACACTTGAATATTTCTGCAGGAAGAATAGTATATCAAGATTTGTTAAAAATAAATAATTCTATTTCTGATAAATCATTTAGGAAAAATAAGCTTATTGATAACGCTATTGATTATGCTAAGAAAAAAAACAAATCAATTCATATAATAGGCTTGTTGTCAGACGGAGGTGTTCACTCACATATTAGTCACTTAGAAGAATTACTGTTAATTTTTAGTGAAAATTCTTGCGAGAAAGTTTATTTACATCTGTTTACTGATGGAAGAGATGTTGATCCAAGATCAGGAATCAAATATTTAAAAAAACTAGAACGCTTCTTAAAAAGAGCAACAGGAAAAATAGTTTCGATCATTGGCCGTTACTATTCAATGGATAGAGATTTAAACTTTGATAGGACAAAAAAAGCATATGAATTGATTGTTAATGGCGTTGGGAAAAAAACAAATGACTTCAAAAAAGAAATTGAATTGTCATATAACAAAAATTTAACAGATGAATTTTTAGAACCTTTATCTATAGGAGAAAAAAGATATTTAATTCAAGAAGGAGACGTTGTTGTTTCATTTAATTTTAGATCTGACAGAATGAGACAACTGACAAGAATGTTATCACAGAAGGATTTTTCTTTCAATGGATCAAAACCGATTGATCTCTATTATTTAACTATGACTAACTATGATGACACTTTAAAAGGTGTTATAATACTATTTGAGAAAGAAAATCTTATAAATACTCTTGGAGAAGTGATTTCAAATAATGGGTATAAACAAATTAGAGTAGCTGAAACAGAAAAATATCCCCATGTAACATATTTTTTTAATGGTGGAAGAGAAAATCCTTTCAAAAATGAAAAAAGAATATTGTGCCAATCACCTCCAGTGGCTACATATGACTTAAAACCTGAAATGAGTGCTATAGAAGTTAGGGATGCAGTTGTTAACTCTATTTTAAAAAATGAATTTGACTTCATATGCGTAAACTTTGCAAATCCTGATATGGTCGGACATACAGGCGACTTCAATGCTGCAATTAAAGCTTGTGAAACTGTTGATCATTGCACTTATAAGATAATTTCAGAAGGCATGAAGAAAGAGTACTCAATAGTTATTATTGCAGATCATGGAAATTGTGAAAAAATGAAAAATTCAGATGGTACACCTAATACCGCACACACAACCAATCCTGTTCCAATAATTTTAGTAGAAAAAGAAAAAAGGAAAATAATTAGTGGTATCCTTGCAAATGTTGCGCCTACTGTCTTGGAAATAATGGGAATTGAAAAACCAAATGAAATGGACCAAAAATCATTACTATCAAATTGACTTTTATTAATTTTAAATAATGAAATTTAAATTTAATTTAATTGTTTTTCAAACGTTCTTGCTCTTGCTAATAGGTTGTAATTCAAACCTCACTCAAAAAAAAAGCATATACGATAAAGAAATTCAGATTCCTGACAGTTTAAAAGGAAAAGATCTAGAAGGAAATGAAATCCTTTTAGGTGAAATAAACATTGATCAGCTTAAAGAATACACAAAAAATTGGTCAAACACCTATAATCCCAAGACTGATATACTTAAAAAAATAAAACCCTTGATTAAAAAAAGAGATATGGTCTTAATTATGGGCACATGGTGTGAAGACAGTGAAAGAGAAATTCCAGGACTTATTAAGATTTTAGAATCAATCAATTATGATACTGCAAAAATGAGAATCATTGCAGTAGATGAAAATAAAATAACACCAAATTTTATTGAAAAAGATTATGACTTGATTAATATTCCAACAATAATTTTTTATGATAATAAAAATGAAATTAATAGAATTGTTGAATTCCCAATTAAAAGTATCGAAGAAGATATTTTAGATATCCTTTCTGGAAAAGCATACAAACATGCATATTATAAATGAGTGAAATAGTATTAAAATCTAAAGATGAAATTGAATTGATTAGAGAAAGTTCACTTCTTGTCTCTAGAACTCTTGGTATGTTAGCTAAAGAAATCAAACCTGGAGTTACCTCACTTGAACTAGATAAAAAAGCTGAAGAATATATTAGAGACAACGACGCAGAGCCAGGATTTCTGGGTTTATATGATTTTCCAAATACTTTGTGTGCAAGCCCTAATGCACAAGTTGTTCATGGAATACCCAATAAAAATATACTCAAAGAAGGAGATGTTATATCTATTGATTGCGGTGTGTACAAAAATGGATTTTACGGTGACCATGCATATACCTTTGCTGTTGGAGATATTAGTAATAAAATAGAAGCTCTTTTAAAAACAACCAAAGAATCTTTATACATTGGTATTGAATGCTTTAAAGAAGGAAACAGAGTTGGTGACCTTGGATATTCAATCCAAAATCATTGTGAAAAAAATGGATATAGTGTAGTTAGGGAATTGGTAGGTCACGGCATAGGGAAAAATATGCATGAAGGTCCTGAAATCCCAAACTATGGAAAAAGAGGAACAGGAAAAAGATTTATTAATGGAATGGTTATAGCTATTGAACCAATGATTAATCTTGGAGGTAAAAGGTTGAAACAATTAGACGATGGCTGGACAGTAACTACCTTCGACAACAAAGTTTCTGCTCACTTTGAACACAACGTGGCATTGATTGATGGTAAACCTGAATTACTTTCAACTTTTAAATTTATATATGAGGCTTTGGGCATTGAAAGTGATGAAGAAAAACCCTATAAAAAAAGTCGTGAAATTAATTCTTAATTTTTTTTCGAGACAATTTTTAAACAGGATAAGTCTGATTTTAAGACCTGTTTTAAGAATCTTATACAAAGGTACAAAATATACAGATCCAATCGACGGAAGTTCTTATAGAGCTTTTTTACCTTATGGTTATAGTAAACTTAGAAAAAACGCCTTATGTCCAGGAACTCTATCTCTTGAAAGGCACAGATTACTGTGGTTGTATTTAAAAGAAAACACAAAGCTTTTAGAAAAAAATATTTCTGTATTACATGTTGCGCCTGAGATAATTTTTATAAAAAAATTTAAAAAAATTGTTAATTGGAATTATGTGTCAATTGATCTAAAGTCTCCTCTAGCTGACATAAAGGCCAACATATATAATTTGCCATTTAAAGAAAATAGCTTTGACCTTATTTTATGCAACCATGTTTTGGAACATGTTGAAGATGATTACAAAGCTTTAAACGAACTTTACAGAGTAATTAAAAACAAAGGAACCTTAATTGCACAGATACCTCTTGATAAAAATCTTAAAAAAACCTTCGAAGACAAAGAAATCATAGATCCGAGAGAGAGAAACAAGTATTTTGGCCAGTATGACCACGTGAGAGTTTATGGGTTGGACTTTTACGCTAGACTTGCTAACTCAGGTTTTACTCCAAAAAAAATTGATATTTTAAAAAAAACATCAATGGCGAAAAAAATTGAATATTGTTTACCTAAAGATGAAGAAATACCTATTGGAATTGCAGTCAAATAAGTTACCAATTTTTTGAAGAATGGGAAATAAAGTTTTGACTTTTTGAAATAATCCACAACGCCTCCACATTAGATGTTTCATCAACTAATTTCTTGCCCATATTCAAAGGCATTACCATTAGTGCAGTAGCAAAAGCATCAGCAGTCATACAATCTGAAGCTTTTACAGAAACACTCAAAATATTTGATCTTGCAGGCCTTCCATTTAATGGATTTATTGAATGGACATACTTTTGGTTTGTTTCTTTATCAATCCTATATTTTCTATAATTCCCAGATGTTGCTAGAGCTTGATTTTTTAATTCTATAATATCAAATATTTTTCTAGCTGAAGTTGACTCACTTGGTTTTTTTAAGATTTTTATCAAGAGGTATCTGTGCAATTAAGGTTCCTTTGTTTTTAATTACTCTGTAAAGTTCGTTTAAAG
>NHDV01000017.1 GCA_002167525.1 Flavobacteriaceae bacterium TMED68 | reverse complement strand
TAATTATACAAAATGGTGTTAAATTTAATGGCCCCACACTTGGTATAGAAAAAGGTACAAGAAAAGTATTAATCCTTCAAGATCACGATAAAAATGGTAAGGTTAGCTATAGAAATATCTGGATGCGAAAGCTATAAAAAAACCCTGCTTTTTAACAGGGTTCTTATTTCTTATTTATTTTAAAAAATATCAAACTGTAAACCCATCTCTGTAACCTCTTGTGACAAATTGATTAGCAGCTTCTAAATTGGTAATTTTCATATTATCACCATCCCATAAAAGTTTCTTTCTAGCTAAAAATTCTTTTGTGCTTTCATCTCTTAGCATATAACTTCTAATAGCAAGATTACCCATAAGAACTGTTTCTGTCATTGGTCCGGCATAATCAAAAGATGAAGTTAATGCTAAATGTTCTTTACTATTGAATCCAGCTTTGCAAGCATCTACCCATTTTCTTTGATGACCATACTCAGGTTCAGTCATTTTTTCTACTTCAGGTCCAAAATCAGTTGTACCATCATTAAGATATAGTTTAGGCATTAGCGGTTCACTGTCGTTAATATTTGTTGAAATAACTCCTTTTTCTCCAATTATTAATACTCCATTAGCACTATTTTTTCCACCAATATCACTATTTGCAGGAATGACACTAGGGTGAGATGGTCTTATACCTCCATCGCTCCATGTCATTACTATAGGTGACTTTGATTTTGAAGTAGCATCGAAATTTATAGTTATAAATGATGAAGGAGGACAGCTTTCAGGATTGAAATCGGGAGACCACATTTTAGAAAAAACACTTCCAATACTGCATTCTGCAGCCTTTGGATACTTTAGGCCAAGTGTCCTAAAGGGAATATCAATTAGGTGACATCCTACATCACCTAAAGCACCAGTCCCATAATCCCACCAACCTCTCCAATTAAAGGGATGCATATTAGGAGTATAAGGTTTTAATTTTGCAGGACCAAGCCATAAATCCCAATTCAGCGCACTTGGTTTCTTTGAAATATCAGGTTTTGGCATAGAAATTCCAGAGGGCCAAACTGGTCTATTTGTCCAAATTTTAACTTCTGATATAGCGCCTAATTTACCTTTATCAATCCAGTCTTGAACCATATTTAGAAGAGGGTTAGACCCCCCCTGGTTTCCCATTTGAGTAACAACCTTTTGTTCTCGAGCCATTTCAGTTAAAATTCTAGCTTCCCTAATATTGTGAGTCATTGGTTTTTGAACATATACATGTTTACCTCTTAACATGGCATATGTCGCAGCAGGTGCATGAACATGATCTGGCGTAGAAATTGTGACAGCATCTATATTTTTTTGTTTGTCAAGCATTCTTCTGTAGTCGTCATAAAGTTTAGCTTTAGGGAATTTTTTTACAGTACTTGAGGCACTACCAGAAAAGTCTACATCACAAAGAGCTACAACTCTTTCTCTTCCCCTTACTGATGCGTTACTAATATCACTCGCACCTTTTCCTCCGGAGCCTATAGCTGCGATATTCAATTGGTCACTTGGAGAAATATAACCTTTTCCACCAAGAACATTTCTTGGTACTATCATTATAGAAGACGCAGCTATTCCTGTTTTGATAAAACTTCGTCTTGAAGAATTTTTTTTATTTGGTTTCATTTTGTTTATCCTTTGTTTAGTCAATTCGTAAATAAAGATAATTATTTTTTAAAAAAAATAAAACTGTATTTTAAGTCGACCTAATATTGATTAGATCATAGGTCCAATTAAGGTTTCTATTTTTATATTTGGAAGAGCTTAGTAATTAAATTTTAAAAAAAGTCTCATGAAAATTAACTTTCTAGTTTTTTACCTTTCTTTTTTTACGCTAGCATTTTCTCAAAGAGGAATTACGGGTGATAAGACTTTTGTTTCAAGATTCCCCGAAGATAAATTTAACGAGATATCGAATGCATCATTAGAAATAGTAAATGAGGTGGATCATGATATTATAGTTGTAATTCGAGATCAAAGAAAAAAATATATCCGTCATGTCTACATTAGAAATAGAGAAAAATACAAATTTGAGGAATTACCTATTACACGGCTATATGTTCAATTCAAGTCAAAAGAATTTTATTTTGAAGATTATGAAAGGACAACAATCAACTTTGGGGACCAACACATATTTAATTTTTATTTTGATCCGCGACAAAACGAAAACTATTTTTTAATTACTGAAGAAGAATTTTTCAAACCTTAGTTACCCATATAATCCAATAAAAATATGAGAATCTATAAAATTTACATCTATTTAATTGTTCTATCAGTTTTACATATTTCATGCTACTTAAATCATAATGAATTAAAAGTAGCTCCAGTTTTTTCAGACCATATGGTACTTCAGCAAAAATCAGACGTTACTATTTGGGGTAGCGGTAATCCAGGATATAATATTGAGGTAACTTCTAGTTGGGGTGAAAAATCAAAAAATAAAATTGCAGAGGATGGTAGTTGGAATGTTTTATTAAAAACACCAAAATATGGTGGTCCTTATGAGGTAAAAATTATTTCAGGTGAAAAGGAAATTATTTTTGAGGATGTTATGATTGGCGAAGTTTGGCTTACATCTGGACAATCAAATATGGAGTGGCCAATGAGTGCAAGAATATTAAATCAAAATGATGAGATCAATAATGCAAATTATCCAAAAATTAGAATGTTTTCTGTACCAAGAAATCTAAATGGTAAAAATATTTATGATGCGAAATGGGAAATTGCAAATAGAGAAAATATTGAAGATTTCAGTGCAGTAGGTTATTTTTTTGCTCGTGAAATATACCAAAAACTTGGTGTACCTGTTGGAATTTTAAATAGTTCATGGGGGGGAACACCTATTGAGGCGTGGACAAGCATTGAAAAATTAGAAAGTATGAAGGGAAGTTCTAGCGAAGCAAAAAGAATTCTTAGTGAGGGAGGGCTAGATGAAATAAGGCTGAAAGAGGAAAAATATAACAAAAAAGCAAGAGAAGAAAATGAAAATTATTTTAGCGCAAAAAGCTATAACATTCCAGAAAGTATTGAAGATTGGTCAAAGTTAGATTTAGATGATTTAGACTTTTCGTCTATAGATTTTGATGATTCAAATTGGGATACTTTTGACACTAAAATTTCTGAAAATAAAATCTTTACTTATGAAAATATATTTAAAGATGGGAGTTTGGCAGAGGAAGGTGTAATGTGGATAAGAAAGGATTTTGATATAGATGACCCACATAAAGATTACGTGTTTATAGTTGAAGGTGGAATAGATGACTTTGATTATACTTACATAAATGGAAAATTAATTGGAAAGGGTTTTGCCTGTTGCAAGAAAAGGTCATATACGATACCTAAAAATCTATTAAAAAAGGGTAACAATTTATTGGCAATACGAGTTCTTGATATTGTTGGTGAAGGTGCTTTTAGAGGACCTGTATATCTTAGATCTGAAAATGATAGTATAAACTTCGATCCTGGTGTTTGGCGTTTTAAGCATACAGCTTTTTATCTTGCTTCATCGATTCAAAAACATAATTTTCCAACTAATAAACTTTTAAATGAAGACGATATTCTAAAGGCGAAAATCAATAAAGGTATTTCTACTCAAAACCCAAATACCTATAGTATTTTATATGATAAAATGATAGACCCTTTAATTCCCTATAAAATTAAAGGATTTTTGTGGTATCAGGGAGAAGCAAATGTTACAAACTATTATGATTACAAAGAACTTCTATCTGGAATGATAGATGATTGGCGAGATAAATGGAATGAGAAATTACCCTTCTATTTTGTACAAATAGCACCATACATATATACTAAAAATGAATTTTCACAGGAATTGAGAGAAGCACAAAGAAAAACTTTAGATCTTGAAAAAACAGGAATGGCAGTTACTTTAGATATAGGAGAAAAAAATGATATACACCCTGCAAATAAACAAGATGTTGGTTTGAGATTAGCAAAGCTAGCTTTAGCAAATGATTATGGTAAATCAGATGTTATAGCAAGTGGACCATTGTATAAATCAAAAAAAATATTTGAAAACTATATAGATGTTTATTTTGATTTTACTGGGTCTGGGCTAGTCTCCAAAGGGTATTTAGATGGATTTGAGATTGCAGGATCTGACTCTGTTTATTATCCTGCGAAAGCAAGAATTATAGATAAAAAAGTTAGAGTATATTCTAAAAAAGTAAAAAATCCTAAAACTGTAAGATATGGTTGGCAAAATTATTTTGATGCAACTTTGTTTAATAAAGCGGGTCTGCCAGCCTCATCTTTTAAGACCCCTTAAAACTATTTTTCTTTATAAACTCTTACAAAATCAACCTCCATTTCATCTTTAGTGAAATTGGGATCAACTGAGCCTCCTAGATTCCCCCCCATTGCGATATTTAATAAAATGAATTGGTCATTAACATAAGGCCAATTCTTTGGGGTTTTATTTTTTGGCTCATAGGTAAAATAATGAACAGAATCTACAAAAAACTTGAGGTTTTCTTTTGTCCACTCTAAACCATAGGTGTGAAAATTTTCAGTTACATCTGAAACACTTATTTGTTTCACAATTGTATTATCTCCACTTGTATCTGTTGTATGAACTGCACATTGAACCATTTCAAAGTCTTCAAAAAGTTGTTCCATAATATCAATTTCACCACATGCAGGCCATATTACCGTTTCGAAATTACTACCCAAAGTCCAAATTGCTGGCCATGTTCCCTTTGCTCTTGGAAGTTTTGCGCTAACCTCAACTTTACCGTAAGTAAATGATAATTTTGAATTTAACCGTGCAGAGGTATAAAATTTTATTGTACCGGAAGATTGAAATTCCTCACTTTTAGCGACTATTTTTAGGGTCCCGTTACTAACATAAACGTTATCAATTCTATCAGTATAGTGTTGCAATTCATCATTGTACCAGCTTCCATTATTCGGTGCAATAGTTTCTAGGAACCATTTGGAGGAATCTAATCTTTTTTCCTGCTGATTAAATTCGTCACTCCAAATAAGTTGATATGATTTTTCTTTTTTAATATTTGTTTTGCAAGACGACAAGACAATAAAAATTATAAAAAGTAATTTTTTCATTTATTATATATAGTTTTAAATCTATTTCGTTAAAAAGTTAAATAGTAAGTAGAAATAAAAAATCAGAGTTGCAAACGTAGCCATTAGTCCAAAAAATTTAACTAACTCTTTCTCAGTTGTTTTATTTATAAATTCTAAAGTAGGTTTAATCCCTTTAGCAAAAACAAATAATCCAAAAATACCTAAGACATATCCCAATAATTCCATTAGACAGTAATATTTATACTTTTTATTTACATTAAAATTAGTATATCTAATTTTATATGAAATGAAAATTAAATATGATTTCAAATGAAATTATTTGTTGCCCTAAAAAAGATGGAAGGAAAAGATTTTTATTTGGGCGGAAAGGCAATTCAGAGCTACTAGTAATAGGATTAAATCCAAGCACTGCGAATGAATCATCTATGGATCCTACTTCAAAGAATATAGAATCTATTGCAAATCAAAATGGATTTGATGGTTGGTGGATAATAAATCTTTATCCGGGCAGGTATTCTAAACCTAAATATTTGCCTAATAAGCCAAACAAAATTTACTTAAAAGAAAATCTTGAAATGATTAATAAAATTGTAAAAAATGGAGATTTTAAGATCAAGAATGTTCTTTTATGCTGGGGGAATAATGTAAATAAACATGATTATCTTAAAAATCAAATGGAAATAATTTTAAAAATTTTAAAAGAGTCAAATCTTTCTTTTTCTTGTATTGGGATAACAAAACTTGGTAATCCATTCCATCCAAGTCCACTCTCTATTAATCGGTTTTTAGGTGGAGTCAATGAATTAAAATTAAAAGATTTTAAATAAGCGCAAATTTTTAATTTTTGATGTATATTATATGTTTGAAACCAAAATAAAATGAATAAAAAGAATAATAGCCGTAGAAACTTTATAAAAAAAACATCTGTTATACCTGGATTGTTTATTTTACCGAGACATGTTTTAGGTGGAAAGGGTTTCAAGGCACCAAGTGATAAGCTCAATATTGCTGGAGTAGGTGTTAGGAAATATGGAATGGGATCTGTGAATCTACGTGCTTGTGGAGAAGAGAACATCGTTGCTTTATGTGATGTTGATTTTACACAATCAGCATCCACATTTAAAAAATATCCTAAAGCAAAAGTATACAAGGATTTTAGAAAAATGTTTGAAAAACAAAAGGATATTGATGCTGTTATTGTTGCCACACCTGATCATAACCATGCTGTAATTACGATGATGGCGATCAAATTAGGCAAGCATGTTTATTGTCAAAAACCACTTACTCACACTGTTTTTGAGGCGAGGAAAATTACTGAAGCAGCAAGAGAATATAAAGTGCAAACACAAATGGGTAATCAAGGCAGATCTTCTGATGAAATAAGAAGTCTAAAGGAATGGATAAATGATGATGCGATTGGACCTGTTAGAGAGATTCATGCATGGACGGATAGGCCTGTTGGGGGACATGCTTGGGATACATTTGCTGTAAAAGCTATGTCTAAAGAAAAGCCACCGGTACCTGAAGGCCTTGATTGGGATCTTTGGCTTGGACCAGCTCCTTATCGTAATTATCACCCTGATTATCATCCTTTGTCATGGAGAGCGTGGTTAGATTTTGGTACGGGTTCTATGGGAGATATGGGGTGTCATATTTTAGACCCTTCATTTTATGCACTTGATTTAGGCTCACCGACAGAAATACAGGCAACATCTACTCATTGGATTCCTGAAATTTCAACTCAAACATACCCCTCCGCTTCAATAGTAAGAATGAAGTTTCCAAAAAGAGGTAAGCACCCCGAAGTCAATCTTACTTGGTCTGATGGTAGGATTTTGCCCCCTATTCCAGAGGAATTCAAACCAGGTGAAAGGTTTACTTTAAGTGGAGCAATGCTAGTTGGTGACAAAGGTAAAATAATACATGATTCTCATGGGGCTAGTGGTTTAAGAATCTTACCAGAGCAAAAAATGAACGAATACGTCAAACCTAAAAAAACAATTCCCCGCATTAAAACGTCTCATGAAGGTGATTGGATACGTGCTTGCAAGGATGGAAAACAAGCTTCATCAAATTTTGACTATGGCGGACCTTTAACAGAAATGGCTCTTTTGGGGATGATAGCCATTCGTTTTAAAGATCAAAGATTAATTTGGGATTCCAAAAATTTAAGATTTACTAATAATCAAATGGCTAATGAATTAGTTCATAAGGAATATCGAAAAGGTTGGTCTCTTTAAAAACTAATTCTAGAAATGAATCCTTTAGTTCAAATATCTCTTGATTTAACAAATATAGATGAGGCCATAGAAACTGCATCAATGGCTTTAAGAGCTGGTGTAGACTGGCTAGAAGCTGGTACACCTTTAATTTTAGCTGAAGGATTGCATGGTGTAAGAAATTTAAGAGATTCATTTCCTAACGTACCTATAGTTGCAGACTTAAAGACTATGGATGGAGGTTACCTTGAGGCAGAGATGATGGCAAAGGCTGGGGCTACTCACGTAGTTGTAATGGCCAGAGCTCATCCTGAAACTATCAAATGCGTTGTTCAGGCAGGAAAAGATTTTGGTATAAAAGTAATGGGTGATAATATGATTAGTGATAATATGATTGACGGTGCAAAATTATTAGAAGATTTAGGATGTGATTACATTATCCATCATATAGGGTATGATGAAAGAAGAGGTATTAGTGCAAAAGGGGAGAAAATGCCAAGTCCGCTAGATCAGCTGCTAGAAGTTGTAAAGGCAGTAGATGTACCTGTTCAAGCTGTAGGTGGATTAACACTTGAGCAAGCAATAAAGTGTCCTCAGTATGGAGCACCTTTAGTTGTTTTAGGAGCTCCGCTTGTAATTGATGCAGATTCATTTAAAACCGCTGATGGAAATTTAGAATCATCTTTGAAAAAAATATGTAATGCTATTCATTCTCAAAAAGTACTACACAATAAAAATTAGATGTTGTCTCCAAATAAAATAGCAGCAGTTGTAAATTACTCTAGTGTAAGGGGATCAGTCGAGTTAAGAGAAATCAAATTACCTGAAATAGGTGATCACGATGTTCTATTACAAGTAGAAAATGTTGGTGTATGTGGTTCTGATCTTCATCAATGGACTTCAGATCACAGTTGGAAAGTAAATTACCCCGTAGTTTTAGGACATGAGTTTGGGGGTTTAATATCTAAAATAGGAAACAAAGTAAAAAAATGGAAAGTTGGAGATCGAGTAGTCAGCGAAACTGCTGCTATTATTGACACTGAAAGCCCTTTAACCAAAGCAGGTCTTTACAATCTTGACCCCACAAGAAAAGGTTTTGGTTATGGTGTTGATGGTGCTATGACCAAATATGTTAGAACACCTGCTAGGTGTCTTCACCATATTCCTGACAATTTATCATTTGAAGAAGCTTGTTTGACAGAGCCATGTTGTGTTGCATATAATGCTGTTGTAGTAAACTCAAAAATAAAACCAGGAGACAAAGTTCTAGTTATTGGCCCAGGAACAATTGGAATTCTTTGTGCCGTAATTGCAAAAATATGTGGTGCAGATGTTGCTGTCTTAGGTCTTGAAAGTGATAGGTCAAGACTTGCTAAATTGAAAAATTACAATATCAATTCAATAGTAAAAAATGTTTCAAGCTGGGCTAAAGAAAAAGATGGTTTAGGAGTTGATTTAGTAATTGATGCAGCTGGAGTTAGCCATACTCTTAAAATTGCTATGGATAATGTAAGACCAAATGGGCAGATAACTAAGGTTGGCTGGGGTCCACAACCATTAGATTTTTCTTTAGACATGATTGTTCAAAAAAATATTCGTTTGCAAGGGAGTTTTAGTCACAATTGGCCTATTTGGGAAAAAGTTATTCAATTGTTGTCTGCAGGAACTTTAAATGTAAAACCAATTATTGGTGGGGTTTGGTCAATCGAAGAATGGGAAAAGGCATTTAGTGAAATGCATTCTGGAAAAATTATAAAAAGTATTTTAAAACCGATTTAAATGAGGTTAAAAGATAAAGTCATTATAATTACAGGAAGTACAATGGGAATTGGAAAGGCAATAGCAATAAAATTTGTTTCTGAGGGGGCCAAATTGGTAATCCATGGTTTAGAGAAAGAATTAGCTGAGAATCTTAGAAACATCCTGGGAAAAGAAAATTGTATTTTTCATGTAGAGGACCTTTCGAACGATGGATGTTCTGATAGATTAGTGTTACTAGCAATAAAAAAATGGAACAAAATCGACGGGATTGTAAATAATGCTGCTATGGTAATTAATTCCAATATTGATAATACTGATGAAAAACTTTTAAATGAAGTATTGAAAGTAAATACCTTTACTCCGTTTTTTCTTATTAAGTCTGCTTTACCTTATTTAACAAAATCCAAGGGCTCCGTATTAAATATTGGATCTGTAAATGCATGGAGTGGAGAACCAAATTTATTAGCTTACAGTATTTCAAAGGGAGCTTTAATGACTATGACTCGTAATTTAGGTGACAGTCTTCATCGAAAAAATAAAGTGAGAGTTAATCAAATTAATCCAGGATGGGTTTTAACAGAAAAGGAGATTGAGCGAAAAAAAAATCATGGTCTAAAACATGATTGGTACAAAAACTTGCCTAATATTTATGCTCCTTCAGGTAGAATTCTTTTACCTGAAGAAATTGCATCATTAGCGACTTATTGGCTTTCAGATGAGAGTGGTCCTGTCAGTGGACAAGTAATTGATCTTGAACAATATCCAATGATTGGAAGGAATATCTCTAAGGACCCTTTAAATTTAACCTAGAAATGTTTTACAGTTAAACTTTTAAAATGCCAAAATTAGCTGTTTTCCCAAAAGCATATATGAAATCCTTGTGTAAGGACGGGTCCATGAAAATCTCAGAATGGATTTCATTAGCCTCAAAGCTTGATATTCAGGGATTAGAATGGTATGCGGGCTTTTTAGAGATGAAGGATAAAACAAGATGGAAAGATTTCAAAAAAATGGTTGAAGATATNGGAAAAGAAATTCCAATGATGTGCTGTTCTCCAGATTTCACCCACCCCGATCAAAAATTTAGGGAGAAAGAAATCTTAAAGCAAAAAAAATGGATAGATATGACGTATATTCTTGGAGGTAGCTACTGTAGGGTTTTATCTGGACAAAACAGACCTGGATTATCTTTACCGGACGGACTTAATTTCGCATCACAATGTATTGCTGACTGTTTATCATATGCTGAAGAAAGAGGAATAAAACTAGTTCTAGAGAATCACTATAAAGATGATTTTTGGGAATATCCAGAATTTGCGCAAAAAAAAGAAGTTTTTGAATCTTTAGTAGAAAGTATTAATCATCCGAGTTTTGGTGTAAACTTTGATCCAAGTAATGCTTTTTTAGCAGGAGAANACCCGCTCGATCTTCTTTATTCCATATCTGATAGGGTTGTAACCATGCATGCAAGTGATAGATATCTGAAATCGGGTACAATAGATGATTTAAAAAAAATTGATAGTGGTAAAATTGGCTATGCAAACATACTTAGCCATGGAGAGGTTGGTAAAGGGATGAATGATTATGATCTTATTTTCAAAGAACTTAAAAGAGTAGGATTTGACAATTGGATAAGNATAGAGGACGGGGTNGATGGTTTTGATCAGCTTGAACGAAGTGTAAAATTTGTTAATGAGAAAATTAGTGAATATTGGACTTAGANTAATTTAAAGTATCATCAGATAGAAAATTTGACAAGCATGAAATATGAGGTGATTTCAAAAGATAGCTNTAGTCTTGGAGAAAGTCCNTACTGGCATCAAANCAGTAAAAGTTTTTTTTGGGTTGATATAAATAAGGGAACACTTTATAGCTACAAAATATCTTCAAAAAAAATTAAGCGCTATCAATTCAATCACAAATTATCATTAGTAACAGANGCTCACGATGGCAAAATTATTTTAGCACTAGATTTAAGAATTGCAAGTTTTGATCTATTTTCTGAAAAAATTGAGTGGATTACAGAATTAAAAAATGAAAAATTGGTGGATAGATTTAATGATGGTAAATGCGATTTAAATGGGAATTTATGGATAGGAACTATTAACAATCAGTTAAAATCTGGGGCGGGATCACTTTACTGTATTTCAAGTGATCTCAAGTTTAAAAAGAAATTAACTGACATCAGTGTATCAAATGGTATAGCATGGACAAGTAATTATAGAAAAATGTACTTCATAGATAGTCCAACTCAGGAAATTAAAGGCTATAATTTTAATCAAAAAAAGAATCAAATAGAGTTTCAAAAAGTTGTAGTCAAAATACCCTTTGAATTAGGNACTCCCGATGGAATGTCAATAGACAAGAATGGAAATCTTTGGGTTGCACATTACGGTGGTTACGGAATATACTGTTGGAGTCCAAAAACTGGTGAGATAATCGATAGAATTAAACTCCCAGTAAGAGATACAACATCATGTTGTTTTGGGGGTGAAAATCTTAATTATTTATTAGTTACTTCAGCTACACAAAGTTTGTCAAAGAAAAATTTAATTGATTCTCACCTTAATGGACATACTTTTCTAATAAAGCTTAACGTTGAAGGAACTCTACCGAATAAATTCATTTATATTTAATGCAATAGTTAATTTAAATCGTTTATGGCTATTAAATCCATATATAATAAGAAAATATCCAAGAGTCTCTTTATTTTGGCTGTCTTTTTAACATCATTATGTCACTCTCAGGAAAAATCTTCATTCAACTCTGATGAAATAAATAGCCTCATTTCATACGTACAAAACAAAGATNATTTTGATTATAATCTTGTAGACAGTGTTTTATATGATGGTGCTACTTTATATAGAATAAAAATGAATTCAGGTAAGTGGTTAAATAAAAATATAGTCAATGAAACTGATTGGTTTCATTGGGTTGATATTGTAGTTCCTGATATAATTTCAACCTCAACTTCACTGCTTTTTATAGGCTTAGGTTCAAAATACGATAATCAAATATTTTTGGATAGTTTAAGTATCAATAATGCTATTAAAACAAAGTCAATAGTTAGCTATGTGAGTAATATACCATATCAACCTTTAGTTTTTCATACTTCCAATAATATCAATCGCGATGAAGATAATTTGATCGCTTACGGTTGGAATCAATTTTTAAAAGGTGGCGCAAAAAAAGAAGATAGAGAGTGGTTGGCACGTTTTCCAATGACAAGAGCAGTTGTTAGAGCCATGGATGTAATTGAGGAATATACTTTAAAATTTAAAAAGCCGGTAAAAGAATTTTTTATATCAGGAGCTTCAAAAAGAGGTTGGACAACTTGGACTACTGCTGCTGTTGACAAAAGAGTTATCGGAATTGCACCAATAGTTATCGATATGCTTAAAATAGTACCCTCTTTTGAACATCATTATAGAGTTTATGGAGATTGGTCTCTTGCTGTTGAAGATTATGTTGAGTTTAATATTATGGACTGGATGTTTACGGATGAGTTCAAGACACTTCTCAATTACATTGAGCCTTACCAATTTAGACACCTATTCACAATGCCAAAATTGGTTATTAATGGNACAATTGACGAATTNTTTGTTACAGACTCATGGAAATTTTACTGGAATGAAATACCAGAAAAAAAATANCTTCAGTANGTTCCAAATGGCAATCACGAATTAGATGGAACNTATCAGACNCAAAATGTTTTTTCATTTTANAATTACATAATAAATAAAAAAGATTTTCCACGAATTTTATGGAAAATTGAAAATGACANCTTTAATGTGNNTGTNGANAAANNTATTCCTTATGAAATAAATTTNTGGAAGANAAATAATCCNAAGTCAAGAGANTTTAGGATTTGGGAAGTTGGGAAATCATGGGNNAAAACAAAAATAAGCCNAAATANAANNGGNTCNTACAGCATAAAGGCACCTTTTGAGAAGGAGGGTTTTACCGCTTCTCTTGTTGAAATAGTTTTTTACCCTGAAACTGATAAACAATTGATCTTCACTACGGGAACGCTTATTTTACCTGAGAAGTATTTGCATTCACCATTTAAACCAAGTCTTGATTGATTAAGTTACTATTCAGTAGTTTACTATAATTTCAAATTTTTTAATTGAAGTCTGATATCAGAAGAGGAAGATCCAGCGAATATTTCATAATNACCTTTTTCAATTACCCATTCATTTTTTTCATCATNCCAATATGAAAGNTCTGAAATTGGTAAACTAAATTCNACTCTGACCTTTTCTCCANTTTTTAAAAGTTTTGTTTTAGAGAAANCTTTAAGTTCCTTTATTGGTCTATCGATAGAGCTATTTGATTTNGAAAAATATATTTGAACAATTTCTTTACCTGAAATATTACCCGAATTTTTTATGTCAAGTGATAAATTAATTGTGTCGTTTACATTTTTTGCAACAATATTGGAGTAATCGAAATTTGTATATGATAGTCCATACCCAAAAGGATAAGATGTATTAATACCTTCCTTTTCAAAATGTCTGTACCCAACATATAAGCCTTCTTCATAAATTGTGAAATCTTTATTTTTTATTTGTTCTGATAAAGATTTCTCCTCTTTATCAAACATGAGTGTCATGTCAGATGAAGCACCATCAGTTGGAAAGTTTTTTGTAGACCGATGATCATTTAGTGCTATAGGAAATGTCATAGGAAGTTTACCACTAGGGTTTACTTTTCCATTAAGAATGTCAACAATAGAATTTCCAGATTCCTGGCCTGCCTGCCATGCGAGTAAAATTGCATCTGGTAAATCTTTCCAGCTATGAGTTTCTATTACACCTCCAATATTTAGAACTACAACGACTTTTTTATTTTTGGAATGGAATATTCTACATGTTTTTTCAATTAATTCTTTCTCTTTATCACTTAACAAAAAATCGTTTTTTTCAACTCTATCCTTACCTTCACCACTATTTCTTCCTATTGTCAATACAGCTAAATCTGAATTTTCTGCCATGGTATTTAAATCGTTATCTGTGTAATTTATTTGTGATAGTAATTTAGGGTCCATCATTAACATCAAATTTTCAATAATTCCTTCTGGTTTTTTCACAGGATTTTTTTTAAAATAATCTTCATATAAATCTGTAGATTTTTTATTTAGTTTAAAATTTGATTTTATTAGTGCTTCATCAAGATTGACAGTGTAAGCCTCATCAACATCACCTGAACCAATTCCTCCTGATATAATATTAAATGAGGTTACTCCCATTAGTGAAATAATATGATTTTCTTTTAATGGTAGTATACCATCATTTTTTAATAAAATCATTCCCTCAGAGGCTTTTTCTCTAACAATTTCTGCATGATATTTTAAATCTGGAGAATTGTCATTTTTGCTATTGTTCATCTTATTTGATCTAAGAATCAATTTTAATATTCTACTAGCAGCTATATTAAGGTCATTTTCACTTAATTTTTGGTTTTCAAATCCCTTTTCGAGATCCTCTAATACTTTATTTGTTCCGGGTTCGATAAGATCATTTCCTGCCTTAATCGACTCCACAGTATCACCACCCCCAAACCAATCTGTCATTACAGTTCCTTTAAAACCCCATTCTTCCCTCAAAATACTTGTTAAAAGTCTTTTATTTACCGTTACATATTTCCCATTCAATTTGTTATAAGATGACATAATAGCCCAGGGTTGAGATTTTTTAACCATTATTTCAAATCCTTTCAAGTAAATTTCTCTGAGGGTTCTTTCATCTACTAGAGCATTGTTTTTCATTCGGTCAGTTTCTTGATTATTCACAACAAAATGTTTAGGGCAAGCACCCACATTATTTTTTTGAATTCCGTTAACAATACCAGCAGCAATATTGCCTGATAAAACTGGGTCCTCTGAAAAATATTCAAAATTCCTTCCACAAAGTGGGTTTCTATGTAAATTCATTCCAGGAGCAAGAATTATATCAATACCATAACTTTTTGCCTCGCTACCCATTGCTTTACCAATCTCAAAAGCTAAATTTTTGTCCCAAGTAGATGCTAATAAAGAGCCCACGGGAAATGCAGTACTGTATAATTTTTTATCAGAATTTTTTCTTTCTGATGAAATTCTCAAGCCTGCTGGACCGTCAGCTAAGTAAAGTTTACTAAGACCTAACCTTTTGTTACCAAAAATTTCACCTGCAGCACCTGGGACACCATTTGAATTAAAACTTAGCATCGAACCTATCCCAGTTCCTTTTAAAATAGAAATTTTTTCTTCATTTGTCATTTTGTTTAGTAAATCAGAAACCCTTTCTTCTAGACTTTTTGAATTATCCTCGTATGTATCAAGAAGATAATTATTGTTATAATCATTAAAAGTTAAACCCTTATCGTTTGTAATACTTTTTACTTTTATATTTTCATAATTATTTTTATCAAAATCAAAAAGGAAAGATTTTATATAAAGATATCCGCCAAGACCTAAAGCAGATAGTATTATAATTACACCAGTTAATGTAATTAAAAGAATTTTTGTTATTTTTTTCATTTGTTATACAATGTTCTATATTGTTTACTAAATATAAATAATAGTTCATTTTGAACAAGTCTATTTTCTTTAATTTCATTTTATTCGTATGGGTAAATTTTTTAAACGCACAATCAAATTTTGAGTATGATGGACAGATCTTAGGACAAACGAATATTGGATTTGGTAAGGAAAGCACAAAATTTTTAGGAACAAGATATCTACCTGAATTTTCATTTAACAAAAAAATTGATAGTCTTAGTTCATTTGCCATTGAAACATCAGTTAATTTAAGTCTGTCAAAAACGTATATACCAGGCCATTCTTCAGATACAAATTCTAATCTTTCTCCTTACAGAATCTGGTTAAGATATCTGAAAAAAAACTGGGAGTTAAGACTAGGATTACAAAAAATTGATTTTGGTTCAGCACAACTTCTTCGTCCAATTCAATGGTTTAATCAAATTGACCCTAGAGATCCGCTAGGTTTGACCAATGGAGTTTATGGTTTACTGATAAGACATTATTTCAAAAATAATTCTAATTTATGGTTGTGGGGTCTTTATGGAAATGAGAAACAGAGGGGCTTAGACGCATTGACAACTTTAAATGATTCACCTGAATTTGGTGGAAGATTTCAAACTTTTATTCCAAAAGGTGAAGCTGCACTATCATATCATTACAGAAAGGCTGGAGCTAACAACATTCCTTTTTTTGAAAATTATTCAAGTCCTGAACACAGAATAGGCTTTGATTCGAAAATTGATATTGGATTTGGAATGTGGACAGAATTAACCTATGTGCATAGAACAAAAAATATAGGTATACTAACTAATCAATTATTGTTAAATTTTGGAGTAGATTACACTTTTAGAATTGGAAATGGTTTAACAGTATCTAAAGAATATTTATTTTCAGATTCTACAGATAGTATGACTAATGAATCGTTAAGAAGAGGATTTAGTGCGTTGAGTTTCAATTACCCTTTAGGCCTTTCATCATCGTTAAGTGGTCTTATCTATCAACAATGGAATAACAATACTCAAACCTTAATGTTAAATTACCAACAACAGTTTAATAATTTATCAGGATATATTATCTTGTATTATAACCCGAAAGCCGTTGAAGGAATTCAACAAAATGATATCTTCCAAAGTTTTTCTGGGCCTGGGATACAATTATTAATAGTTTTTAATCATTAGAATGAGCAAACCAATTATACAACTAAAAAATACCTCAAAGAGTTATCCCATTGCAGGAAAAGAATTTATGGCTCTCAGAAAATTAGACTTATTAATACAAGAAGCTGAATTTACTGGAATTGTTGGTCCAAGTGGATCAGGTAAAACAACTCTATTAAATATTATAGGTTCGCTTGACAAACCTTCAACCGGTGATGCTACTGTTTTAGGAAAAGAAATTAAATCATTGAGTCATAAAGAAGCTGCTAGCCTTAGAAATTTTAATATTGGTTTTATTTTTCAGGTATTTAATTTATTACCAGTTTATACAGTTTTCGAAAATGTAGAATTCGCACTTCTGCTTCAAAAAAAATCTGCGCTTGAAAGAAAAAAAGCTGTCATGAAAGCTTTAGAGTGGGTTGGACTTGAAGATCAAGCAGATAAAAGGCCAGACAAACTTTCTGGAGGAGAAAGTCAAAGAGTTGCAATAGCAAGGGCTATGGTTAAAACTCCTAAAATTGTTCTTGCAGATGAGCCCACAGCAAATCTTGACTCAGAGAATGCACATGAAATTTTAAAAACAATGAAAAAATTAAATAAAGATTTGGGCACTACTTTTCTTTTTTCTACTCACGACGAAAAGGTAATGGGTTACTTAGATAGAATCATTCATTTAAGGGATGGCAGAATCGAAAAAGATAAAAAAGTGAAATAATGAAATTAGAGTTTAAACTTGCATTTAAGAACTTATTTGGCGCAAAACTGAGGANTTTATTAAATGTTTTTGTTCTTTCATTTTCNTTTGTAATTATAATCTTTCTTAATTCAATAATGGATGGGTGGGATCAACAAGCTCAGAAAGATANTGTTGAATGGGAATTNGGAGAAGGACACCTATTACATAACGATTACGACCCTTTAGATTCATATACTATTTTAGATGGTCATGGTGAAATACCAAAAAGGAGTATTGGNATGACACCAGTTTTAGAGCGTCAAGCTTCAGTTTATCCACANGGAAGANTGATTGGTGTAGTTTTAAAAGGAATTCCATCNGATCAAAAAATCCTGAAATTACCTACTAAAAAATTAAATCAAAATAAAGATGAGTTCCCAGTTATAATTGGAAAAAGATTTGCTGANTCTGCGAAGTTGAAAAAAGGAGATAGAGTACAAATAAGATGGAGAGATAAAAACGGTACTTACGACGCTAATACAATCATTATCGAAGAAATATTTGACTCTAATGTTCCTAATATTGACAATGNTAAAATTTGGATTGATATAGAGAAACTTTCGAAAATGACGGGTTTAGAAAATCAAGCGACTTATTTTATTTTAGACCAAGATTTCAGAAAAGGTCCATTTGATTCATGGACTTATAGATCAAAAACGACTCTATTAAAAAACATTAAAGATCTTATTGATCAGAAAAAGGCAAGCCAGTCTGTAATATTTGGACTTTTACTAGCAATCGCATTGCTCGCAATTTTTGACACACAAATTTTATCAATTTTTAGAAGGCAAAAAGAAATTGGCACTTACATTGCTCTTGGAATGACTCGTCTNCGAGTTGTTCGTCTTTTCACAATNGAAGGAAGTGTATACAGTATAATGGCTTTAATTTTTGGGAGTATTTATGGCATACCTTTTTTTATATATATGTCTAAAGCTGGTTTTCCTATTCCACCTGCTGATCAAAAACTNGGTATTNCTATAGCCGATGTTATCTATCCAGTTTATGGACTCAAATTAATTTTACTAACAATTCTTACAGTAATTATATCCGCCACAGTTGTTAGCTATCTTCCTGCAAGAAAAATTGCAAAATTAAATCCAGTACTNGCACTTAAGGGTAAAAAACAATGATAAAATTTATTTTCAAGGGTATTTTAAGGGATAAAAGTAAAAGTGTAATCCCCCTTGCTGTAATATCTGTGGGTGTAATGGTTACAGTTATAATGTCTGGCTTTCTTAATGGTGTATTTTCAGATGTAATTAATCAAAATGCAAAGCTTGATACTGGACACCTTAAAATTATGTCCAAGCCTTATTTTGAAAATAAAGAACAACTTCCAAATGACCTTGCATTATTAGAAATTCAAGAATTAATAGATTCACTAAACTTAAATTATCCAGATCTTATTTGGACACCCAGAATAAAATTTGGTGGTATTATGGATGTTCCCGACAAAGAAGGTAATACAAAATCTCAAGGTCCAGGAATAGGTTTAGCAATAGCACTCCAAAATAGTAAATCTGATGAGTTAAAAAGGCTTCAANTNANNAAATCNTTGAGAAAAGGTNANTTACCNGTTGAAAGTGGAGAAATACTNTTGAGTGATAATTATGCTAAAAAATTAAAAATTAATCCTGGAGAAAAGATTACATTTTTTGGTTCTACNATGGAGGGTAGTATGGTNTTTCAGAGTTANAAAATGNTTGGNACAGTNGAGTTTGGTTCTCCACTAATGGATAGAGGTACATTNATAATTGANATTGAAGATGCTCAAAATCTTTTAGANATGGAAAATGGNACAGGAGAACTTTTAGGATACTTTAAAGATGGNATTTATAATGATCAAAATGCATTAGCAATCTCAAACGAATTCAATTCAAAATATTCAAANAGTCAAGATGAATATGCNCCTGTAATGGTAACTTTGAAAGATCAAAACGGTCTAAGAGAAAGTCTTGATATGGGAGATGCNTTNTCAGGTATATTTATATTTATTTTTATTTTATCAATGTCACTTGTTCTTTGGAANACNGGACTNATTGGTGGACTAAGGCGATACAANGAGTTTGGTATAAGNCTAGCTTTGGGNGAATCAAAAAGAAACGTTTTTAAGCTNATGATGGTTGAAGCTACAATAATTGGTTTAATCGGATCAATTTTTGGAACAACCCTTGGAATTATTTTTTGTTATTACTTGCAGGAGTATGGAATAGATATTTCAAGTGATATAGAAAACTCAACAATAATTATGCCTTCCGTAATGAGAGCTTATATAACATCTGACCTTTTTTATGTAGGTTTTATTCCAGGATTATTTTCGATGCTTTTTGGAACAGCTTTAGCAGGAAGAGGAATTTTTAAAAGAGAGACTGCTCGCTTATTTAAAGAATTGGAAGTTTAAAAAAATAATATTATGAAAAAAAATATTTTATTTTTCACATTTACAATTGTTCTGTCATTTTACTCTAGTGCTCAAACAACTAAAAATGAAAAAGCATTAGAAATCATAAAAAAGATAGATAATAATATGTTTTCAAAAACTCAAATCGTAACCTCTGAAATGATTGTATACGGTAAAAGAAAAAAAAGAATAATCAGGTCTAAAGGTTATTCCAAGGGAAAAGATAATAATTATACAGAGTATTTGTCCCCTGAAAGAGAAAAAGGAACGAAAATGTTAAAACTTGATAAACGATTATGGATTTATTCCCCTTCAACCGACAGAACAATTCAACTATCTGGTCACCTACTAAGGCAGTCGGTTATGGGTTCAGATCTTTCTTATGAAGACATGATGGAAGAAAGAAAATTATCAGAGGGTTACACTGCTGAAATAGTAAATGAGAACACATATATGGATTCTCCAGTTTGGATAATGCAGCTAACTTCAAAAGTTGAGGGATTAGCATATTATAAACGGATTTTGTGGATTGATAAAAATAAATTTGTTCCCTTAAAAGAAAATCTTTATGCTAAAAGTGGTGTCCTTTTAAAAACAACAACATTTACAAATATTAAAAAGATTGATTCAAGGTGGTTTCCAATGAAAATGAATTATAAAGATATGCTCAAAGATGGTAAAGGAACAGACTTTGTCATTTTAGATATTTCATTTAATTCCAAAATACCGGATAACTATTTTTCAAAAAACATTTTAAAAAAATAAATCAACTCATTTTAGGAATAGATATCAAAGTGTCATAAAATAAATAATCGTTGGAATAAAAATAATTATTGAAAACATGTCAAAAAATCTTGACGTTTTTTCTTTAGAATGCCAAAGTGCTAAAAGGATTAATGGTAACTGGAAAGGAAGTCTTAATAATGCGTCATTTTTGGTTATACCATAAATTTTCTGAGGAACTTCTGATATATATAAATAAATATTTGCTGGGAATACTAAAATTAATAATACGATTATACCAATTCCTGCATACTTTCTGGTAGACTTTGGAATCATAAGAAGCCCTAAGATTATTTCAAAAAAACCAGAAATATATACAGCTAAAAGAGGAAATTTAATATATGGCGGTACAATTACTAAAAAAAAATCTACATCAGTAAAGTGTTTGACACCTACAAAAATGTAGAGTATACTAAGGGAATAGACGGTAATTATTTTTGTTGTATAGAATAATTTACTTAAATAAATCATCTAAAAGCAGGAGAAGTAAAAAGTTTTAATTGGCTTCATAATTCAAAGCAAAGATTTAATATCTTCAATCATACGTGAAGTTTCAAGGGGTAAAGTGCCGTTGTAAATTGCTCTTATTCTGCCATTTTGGTCAACAAGAATAAAATTTTCAGTGTGGATAAAATCGTCAACATCAGTTATTGATTTTCCAAATCCTTCATCTGCGAAATATGATTCTCTTGCCATTTTGTAAATATCATGCTTTGGTCCCGTAAGCAAATACCAGAAATTAGAATTTATACTATTCAATTTTCCATACTCATTAAGTTTTTCTTGATCGTCGATCCAAGGCATAACGGTGTGTGATAATATTTTAACTTTTTCATTTGAAGAAAATTCTTTCTGCACTTTTAATAAGTTCAAAGCCATTTTTGGGCAGACTGTCCCACAAGAAGTAAAGAAAAAATTTGCAATGTATATCTTACCAAATAAATCATTTTGATTGATCCATTTGCCTTCTTGATTTTGAAAATTAAATGTTCTTACCCTATGAATTTGGTCTAGTTTTAAATTTGATTGATTTAGCCATATTGGCGTAAATGTAGGTTCATTATAATATGGTAGCTCAATGTCTTTTGGATAGATATTCTTTGAATGGAATGTTTTTTTACATGAACATAGAAAAATCAAAAAAAATAAAATTTTATTTTTCATCTCATAACCACATAAGGATCAATAACTTCTTCCTTGATATTGATTTTTGTACATCGTTTAATGCCGGCAAGTCCATATCTTCTTCCGTTTTCTCTGATGACAAAGTTTGTTCTTAATTTTCCATCTTTTCGCCAAATTTTGGTTGCACCAAAAGGCTTGCCATTCAAATAATTAATTTCTGAGTATAATTGGCCGTTATCGTACCATTGGTAGTGCTTACCTTTATTAAGTCCTTTATTAAAAAAATATTTAAATTTTTTTTGCCCGTTTATATACCATCCTTCATGCATCCCTATTTTTTTTCCACTTTTATAATACCTTTTAAATTTTAATTTACCATTATCAAAATATCCTATACTTTTCCCTTCAAGATATCCGTTCAAGTAACCTTTTTTCTCAATTATATCCCCGTTCAAATTTTTTTTAACTATGTATCCTGAAAATAATCCACCTTCAAAACTGAGTCTTCCTTTAGAATCAGGATTTAATTTTGATTCATTAATGGAAATTAATTTATTTGGTATTAAGACTACTTTAAAGTTTGAGTTTATAACAGGTATTATAGATATATATGATATAATTAAAACTAAAATTACAATAACTGCTTGGATCGTGGTTTTCAATATAAAAATCAGAGTTATCTAGTTATATTACCTGGAGTTCCATAAAAACCATCACCATTTATCCAAGGAAGTTCGTCAGTTATGTGATAATGGTATATACCTTCTGGAAATTCTGGTGTATCGTGAACATGACCATGATAATCATCAAGATCCTCATTTGTTAGTCTTATGCTATTTTCTACTGGGCCATAAACTGGAAATCCATCTAATAAAAGTCCAATAAAAGCATCTTCACCAAGAGTCTGTGTAAGCCAAACGGGTTCAATATGATAATGATAAACACCACCAGGAGCAGGATGCCCTTCGTATTGGTCAAAAGTATTTAACTCCTCTAAAATGTCATCACCTGGGGCAGCCATTTGATTAAATATTGCAACACTGTTCACTGCAACTCCCATTGGCCCCATAGGGGTAGACTCATGAGAATTGTCAATTTTTGGAAATCTTGGTATAGTCATAACAATGTCCTGCTCTAATATATTATTTGGATTTAATTTAAAAGAAGGATTATTAGGTTCATTATATGATTCATACAATGGATTGTTGGTGTTATAATATGCACTTTTGTGATCGGGTAGGTCTTTTGCACTTATAACTAAGTTATCATCATTGACAACGACTGAAACAGCACTATTGTAGTAAAATTTTTCGGCTAAAATACTGATATCAGTTCCGCCTACAGAGGATGTGTTATTAGAAGTTGAATTATTTGATGATGTAGTGGTTGTATTAGAAGCTCCTGTCGTCTCATTTTGCTCTCCATCATCTGAACAAGCAAACAGAGTTAGGATAAATAAGGTTACAATAAAGTTTTTATGTGTCATTTTTTTTGAATAATTTCTGATGGCTAATCAATGTAAGTTTAAAAAAACTAACATTTATTTTATTTTATGTAAATCTGCAATAAAATTTATTATTTTAAATTAAAAGATAAATAAATTGAAGAATTCTTAAAAATGGAAAGGATTTTTTGATTTTAAATTTTAAATAGGTTGAATTGATATCAAAAACTGAACTTTATATTTCCTCTTATCAAGAAATTGAGCCCTTAATAAATTTCCATTTTTCAAAAAAAGGATTCACTGATCAAACAAAATTAATGTTACTTACTGGTTTACTATCAGCCTTGAATAAGGCGTACTCTATTTTAAATTTAAACCAAACTGAGAATAATTTAAAAATCCAAAAAAGTATAATCTCTGCACCATTTCAAGAAAATAATAATATTCTTGAAAAAATTATTTTAGCTAGCCTCAACTATTGGGAAAAAAAAATGATAATTGATGGTCTGAATAACACAGATCTCTATGTCAAGATTATTTCTAATGTAAAAAAATATAAAAGTTTAATTTCAACTAATTTAGACAATAAATCACTTATTGTTGAAAAATATAATAAAATCAATATTAATGAAAGAAGTTACGTTTGGTTAGGGTATAATATTCAAAAGCAGTTAAATACTCTTTTTGTGAAATTTAAGGAGGAACTTAATTTAATTGAACGAAAAACAAATTTTATTGATTTTGCAAGAGTTTTTATGGGTACTGAGCTAAACCATATTAAAAATAAGATTAATTGGAAAGGACCTCTTAGGGCTTTAATTTACTTTATAATACGTGCATCTCACAGAGAACACTTGGAAATAGAAAGTAATTTAAGGTGGAAGCAACTTGCAGCAACTTTTTATTTCAATGGCCATGAACTAAAAAAAGAAGAATTTGAAAAAGAGTTTTTTAAATTAAGTAATACCGAACACATTCCAAGTGTGGGTCCAGAAATTGATTTAATTTTCAGATCATTTATTTAAGATTAATAGATTATAATAAAATAGTTAAAGAAGGATGGTTCAAATTGAAGATGATAATGGTAAAAAATATAAAATTGAAGACTTAAATTCATTTAAACTTCATATTAAAAAATATCATTCAAAAGATGGTAAAGGTGATGGCAGTCTACATGAAGAAAATGGATATTGGTTTCGAGTTACAGAAGAGTTTTATGACTATGTGATGGGACTCTAAAAAGAGTAAAAATCAAAATATCACTTTTCTCATTTTTATCCAATTTTCGCTTAATTTTATCCATTTTTGATCATTTTTGATCAATTTCGATCAATTTTTAACCAATTTTCGCCTTTTTTTAAATTTTTTAAAATTAAACTTTTCCACTATTCAAAAAATTTTATGCTAATCATATTTTATAAATAGAATCCAAAATTTAAAATCAATTCACTTAAATAATAAATTAATGAGATAGACCTTTAAAAAATATATTGTAAATTAATTTTTGACAAATATTATCATCCAAAATGAAAATAAAAAATCACCTTTGTTTATTCGTATTCTTATCTCTTTGTTTAGGTTGTAACGAAAATGTTTTAAAAAGAATTTATGGGACTGAAACTGAAAGCGAATTAATAGAAAGAGCTCTTCTAATACATAAAAAAGTTCTTACTTTGGATACTCACGCTGATACACCCTTGAGGATGATAGAGCCTGGATTTAGNATGTCTGATCGACATGATCCAAATGAAACAGGTTCNAAAGTNGACTACCCNNGAATGATTGAAGGAGGTCTNGATGCAATATTTTTTGCTGCTTTTGTAGCTCAAGACATCCGNAATGATAAAGGTAATTTTAGNGCTAAAACTCTTTGTGTTCAGATGATTGATTCTATTTTGTCTTCAATACAGCAAAATTCTGATGNTGTTGGTCTTGCTTTAAACCCAGAAGATGCTTACTCTNTNGAGAAGNAGGGAAAGCGTGCGATTTATATTGGAATTGAAAATGGATATCCAATTGGAGAGGATCTTTCGAACATTGAGACTTATTACAAAAAAGGAGTTAGATATATAACTTTAGTGCATTCATCGAATAATGATTTAGCNGATTCTGCTACTGANCCTGCTGGACCAGANCANAATGGGATAAGTGAGTTTGGATCTAAAGTTGTAAAAGAGATGAATCGCTTAGGTATTATGGTTGACGTCTCTCATGGTAGTGATGCTGTTTTTTATGATGCGATTAAAATTTCAAAGGCTCCTATTATTGCAACGCATTCGAATGCAAGGTCAGTAACTAATCACAAAAGAAATATGACTGATGATATGCTAAAGCTAATAGCTAAAAATGGTGGNGTTGTTCAACTTACNATGTTATCAAATTANTTAAGAGATCCTGTTCCTAATATAACAGCTGAAAAATTAAAAAAGGAACTNTTGTCAANTATAAAGNCCNNTGACCAAATNACAACTTTAGAAANAGAGACTATGAGAAAACGTCTNAATGAGATAGATNATAANTATCCTGTAGCACNGGCCAATTTGAAAAATGTAGTCGATCATATTGATCACATTNTTAATGTTGCAGGTATTGACCATGTAGGNATNGGCTGTGATTTTGATGGAGGTGGAGGAATCAATGGTGTTTTTGACGTTAGTCAAGTTATGAATATTACTATTGAACTTGTGAAAAGAGGTTATAACGAAGATCAAATAGCAAAGATTTGGGGCGGTAATTTGATTCGGGTTTTTTCTGAAGTTCAAACAATAGCAAGAAAAATTAAATCTGATACATCTTTATAATTGATTTTTAACCATTTATTAATCAGTTTAGCACTTCTATTTTGCTATAATTTAGATGAACACCCACTACGATTATCACTTTGTGAAATAGAGTATTTTTCAGAAACACGTATTATTTCGATCAACTTAAAGTTATTTCTAACAGATGTGAATGAAGCTATTCTTTTTGATCCAAATAACAATCAACTCGCATTTTGCCAGCCTAACGAATCAATTAATGCAAACCAAATGCTTTTAGATTATGTAAATAGATATTTTTATGTTAAGGTGAATGAAGAATCAATTCCTCTAGAAATTAAAAATAAAAGATTAAGTGGTGAGGATGAAAATACCGCTTTATGGATTTACTTAGAACATAGTCAGTTGGGTGAATTAAACTCCATCGAAATCAAAAATGCTATTTTTACTGACCTTTTCTTTGATCAAAATAACATTGTTTACATTCACCATAATAATCAATCGAATAGTGTAATGCTAAATAAAAAAACCTCCGTTTATCAATTGAAATTTTAAAATGCATCCTTTTCAATTTTATTTAAAATTAGGTTTTAATCACATAGCAAATTTTAATGGATATGATCATATTCTTTTTTTAGTTGTTCTTTGTGCAGTTTATCAATTGAAACAATGGAAAAAGATAATAATCTTAGTAACTGCATTTACAATTGGACACAGCATCACACTATTCTTAGTCTCTTTTGATATTTTCTCAATCCCATCACGTTACGTTAAACTACTCATACCAATAACAATTATGTTTACCTCTTTGTATAATATCAGAAGTATTGAAAAAATAAAAAATTCAAATATGTCAAAAAATTATTTTCTTGCCCTATTTTTTGGATTAATTCACGGTATGGACTTTTCAAATTACTTTAAAGCACTAATCATTTCGCCTGAAGAAATTATCATACCTTTATTGGCCTTTAATATTGGTTTAGAAATAGGACAATTTTTAATTGTTTTTGTTATAGTTTTAATTTCCTATGTTTTCTTGAGTGTTTTAAAGATAAAATATTATAGTTGGAACTTATTTGTGTCCGGCGCAGCATTTGGTATCTCTCTAATTTCAATTTTAGAATTAAGCTTAGGACTTTGAAAAATTATTATTTGCTTTTACCCATGCTACTGCTTTGTTTTTGTGAAAAAACAGATTGTTTTGAAATAACTAGAAAACAGAAAAGTGGGAGTAATTTTTTATTTTTTTTTGAAGATGAGTATAATCCACTCTTTAACAACCCAACTGTACTTGATCAATATGGGGCAATTCCTTCAGGTGCTGTAAGTGAAGATATATATAATAGTTATCAGGTTGGGGATACTTATTGTGTAGAATAAATTATTATCCAAAATCACAAGTCGCCTATTAGAATTTTATGATTTTAATTTAATTCTTGCAAGCACATTATCTGATGTGAGATATAAATAACTCTCATCACTATCAAAAGCACAATTCGCNGTTTCCTTACCTGGCATGATAGTGCCTAGATGCTTTCCTTTAGGGTCCAAAAGAAGAACACCGCCGGGTCCAGTTGTGAAGATAATTCCAGTAGAGTGAAGTTTAAGGCCATCAAAAAGACCAATCCTACTTTTGCTTAACTTGTTACCATCAAAAAAAATTCTTTCATTTTTTAGCCCATTATCATTATCAAAAGCTATAATTACATTATTGTCTTTATCGGAATTACCTACGTAAACTGTTTTTTCATCTTTTGAAAGAATAATTCCATTTGGACGTTTCATACTTTTAGAAAGTAATTCAATTCCCTNTGACTNACTCCATTTATAAATTCCGTTAAAATTAAGTTCTTTAAGNGTGTCATCATCCTTCATTTTCAATCCATANGGTGGATCAGTGAAGTAAATTGATCCACTCTTATCAAAAACTAAATCATTTGGACTATTGAGTNTTTTACCTCTGTAGTTGTCTACGATTATTTCAAAGGAAGGGCTTTTAAAATNCCANTATTTCAGGCGNGCAANTGTTCTGTCTCCATGTTGACACAAGATTAAATTTCCTTTTGAGTCAAGGGCTAATCCATTGGATCCATCTGTTTTACTTGTTGGAGAGTAATTAGTCATACCACTAGGCTCTAGAAAAACACTTAAACCTTCATTTTCATTCCACATATAAACTTTATTATTAGGTACATCTGAAAATAAAACTCCATCTAACTTATCCACCCAAACTGGCCCTTCAGCCCAATCAAATCCTTTAGCCANTAATTCAATTTTGGTATTTTTATCTATTAGTTTTTCCATCTCTGGGTCCAAGAATTCCAAAGAACCAATTGTATTTTTTTGACTATGTAGGATCAAAAAACTAAATAATAGAGAAATTGATATATTTTTTTTCATAAAGTGAATTTAAAAATTATATTCTGTTTTTTTTAGATACTCTTATTAACTTTTATAATCTACATTCCTAGTTATAAAATCACTAAAAAAAATATCTTAAAACTTGGCAGAATCATCTCAATTAATAAGTATATTAATAACAAATACTATTTCAGAAAATGAAAAAAAACAATCTCAGCCGTCGTAAGTTTAACACTCGAATTATTTTAGGAACATTAGGTTTAAGTGCGACCCAAAGTTTAATAGCTCAAAAAAATTTCAAATTAAAGGGACAAATTAATTGGTATAATGCTCAAGATATAGGAGTAGAGGGGAAGGGATGGTCAGATACTAAAAGATATTTTGACCGCTTACCGGCAAAGGCAGAGGGTATTGTTCGAGATCCAGTTTGGGATCTGTCTCGACATTCAGCTGGAATGTGCTTACGGTTTGAAACGGATTCACCAAACATATATATCCGTTATAAATTACATCTAGAAAGTCTTTCGATGTTTCATATGCCTGCAACAGGGGTTAGTGGTGTAGATTTATATGGTGAAGATGGTGAAGGTATTTATCGTTGGGTGTCTGTGATAGGACCTGAAGAACAACAAGTTGAAAAATCAATAGCTAAAGGATTAGCTCCTGGTTCTCGTCGATATACATTGTATTTACCTTTATATAATGGGGTTGACAAAATGGAAATCGGTGTAGATAAAGATAATTTTTTTAAACCTTTTAGTCCCCGAAAAGAAAAACCAATCCTTTTTTATGGAACTTCAATTATTCAGGGTGCTTGTGCATCAAGACCTGGATTGGCATTTCCTGCCATTTTAGGTAGAAGATTAAGGCGACCAACAATTAATCTAGGTTTTTCTGGAAATGGTATTATGGAACCCGAAGTAGCATCTCTACTGGCTGAGTTAGATCCCTGTGTATTTGTAATTGATTGTCTCCCAAACATGAATGAAAAAAATGTTTCAGAGAGAACAATCCCATTAGTTAAAAAGTTGAGGGAGTCACATTCCAAAACACCAATACTTTTAGTTGAAGACAGGAGTTTCACAAACACATCGTTTTTCCCCTCAACTAAAATTCACCACCATAAAAGTAGAGCTGCATTAAAAAAAGCATTTGCAGAGTTGGTTTATGAAGGGGTAGTGAATTTATACTATTTAGATGGAGATAATTTGTTGGGTAGAGACGGTGAGGGTGCCACTGACGGTTCACATCCAAACGATCTTGGAATGCTTCGTTATGCCGATGCTTATGAGCCCGTATTAAGATCTATCCTAAAACAGTTTTAAATTTTTATTAAAATTTACTAGGTTTTTGTACTTTTAGACTGTCTCTAAAAGTGTCTCTAGAAGCTTCTATTTGCATCCTTAGTTGTTGACGTTGGATTAAGCCTTATAGCTTTACCTTAGGTCTCATTGTTGGAGCAATTAGTAAAAATAAAGAAAGTTAAATTTAAAATCAATCGGATTTATTATATCTGAAAATGAGAATTAAAACCATAAATCAAAAAACAAATAATCATATTCTAAGTATTTTCTTCATACTTGCATTAAATAGCTTTTTTATCGGATTTTCACATGTAGGTGAACACTCTATCCAAAATAAATTTTGGAATATTCAAGATAATACAAAAACTATTGAAGCAAATTATATCTATTTGAAAGACCAACAAGTTTTTCTTAGGGATGAAAAGACAAGTTCCATCATAAATTTCCCGTTAACAGATTTCTCTATGGAGGATCAACTTTTAATCTTAAAGCAAAATGAATTATCAGAGAAAATCAATTTAAATAAATCAGAAAAATATCATTTAGGAATTTCAGAAGTTAAAAGGTATAGTAAAAATAAAGCTCTGATCCTATTTCTGTTTTCAGCTTTTCTGTTGTTCTCAATTATTTTTTATTTTGGTTTTCAAAAAGCTAGAAAAACAGCATTGATAAGTTTTGTTTGTTCTTCATTTATATTGGTTTTAATTGCTTGTTCTTCAGATGAGGGTCAGGTACCAGATGATGTTGTAAATACTTCACCAACATCTTCAGCTGAACCCACGTCAAATAATACATCAACTGATACATCTTCCACAGATACATCATCTTCAAATAATTCTCAGACTACAGAGGGCTCTGGTATAGACACCATAATAAGTTATTTTGAAAAATTTTCTGGTGTATCCATCAACAGCGATAATGAATATTTCTACATCAATTCTTACAGTTGGCCAGAACATGAAATGGGAGTTGGGATAAACTCATGGCAGGAGCAAGTTGCAATTCCACAAAATTATACTGGTGATAATAGTTGGAGAATT
>NHDV01000016.1 GCA_002167525.1 Flavobacteriaceae bacterium TMED68 | reverse complement strand
TGAATCAATGCTGATGAATGGAAACTTTGCTGCTGGGACAAGCCCTAGCAAGGCATATGCGGGAACAACAAGACCTCGCTTCTTACTACCAGAAAGAAGAGAAGGGTGGACACAAGAAGCTAAGATTGCTGGACATAAAGTATATCTCAGAACAGGTGAATATCCTGATGGGACACTTGGTGAAATATTTATAGATATTGCAAAAGAAGGGGCAACTCTTAAGGGTGTGCTTGGTTGTTTTGCTATCGCAGTTTCAAAAGGTCTACAATATGGTGTACCACTCGAAGAATTTGTTGACACATTTACCTTTCAAACATTTGAACCACGTGGNATNGTTGAAGGCCACGAAAATATAAAAATGAGNAACTCAATTGTTGATTACGTTTTTAGAGCACTTGGTCTTGAATANTTAAATAGGACTGATATTGTTCAAAATCCCCCAAAAGATGAAGNCAATGATGTTCAACAAGAGCCTAGTCCCCCTGTTCAACAAGAGCCNAGCCCCCCTGTTCAACAAGAGCCTATTCCCCCTGTTCAACAAGAGCCNAGTNCCCCTGTTCAAGAAAANTTAATCGAGCCAACAACTGAAATAGAGCAAATTGAAACAACTAATAGCTTTCAGCAATCAGAGCCNANATCTGAAGTTCAAGAAGTTCAATTTTTAACAAAGGNNGANGAAATCGAAAAATTAGATNCAACGGAAACTGTATCAAATTCTGTTACAACTGTTCAAGANGTACTAGGTGACATGATGGGCGATGCTCCTGCTTGTAATGAGTGCGGTCATATAACGATCAGAAATGGTTCATGTTATAAGTGCTTAAATTGTGGAAATTCTTTAGGTTGTAGTTAAAAAATTTCAACCAATAATTTTTTAAATTCTCATTTAGAATGCTTATAGAAAATATTTCTATANGGTTAGTAAGTGANAAAAAATAAAACTTTTATATTTGTATATTTATTTCAAATAAGTGTTTTATTCTATCTTTTTTATATTACATCTAAAACCCTAAAACCTTTTGCAGATGAATATGTTTCCCTAACTTCGAATCTTGGTTTTTTTACAAGTTTAGATTTCGATGCAGGGATTGATCATGGTGGAAGCTATGGAGTAGAACTTACAAGTGGTCCTATATCTGCATTAGGAGGAGTTTTAGGTTTAACAATATTTAAAGATCTAATTACAGCAAGATTTTTAAATTTTATTTGGGTCTTTTTACTTCAATCATCTTTAGTTTTTTTAATTAAAAAATACTACGACATAAATCTTAAAGTTCTTCTAATTCTTTCTAGTTTAACTTTTATGCTTATCCCATGGTATTTTGGGGTTTTATATTCAATAGGGGAAATAGCTTCAACTTATTTATTCTTCTACTCAATAGTAATTTTTCCACAGAATCGTTACCTTGCTTTAATTTTTATCGGTACAAGTATTTTTTTTGGAAAATTTATTCTAGTAATATTATTTTCTGTTTTTTATTTAACATATATAATTCAAAACAAACAATTTAAATATGTAATTAAAGATGGGTTTACTTTTTCAATTCCACTTTTTATCTGGCTTTTTCTTGTTTTTTTATTCTACGAAAAAGGAAACGTTGTCGATTATATAATTAACTTTTTTAATTTTAATTTTACAAATAACAGAAGCGCTGGAATTGATAGAAATTCAACAACTATTTCAAGCTATCTACTCTCCTATAGAGACACTGAAGTTATTTATTGGAATTCAGCAGATGTTTTAAGAGTTTTAATATCACCAATCATGTTTAATTTAGGAATTCTATATTTTAAAAATAGTCTCCCAAATCAACTAAAAAAATTAATCTTGCCAATCGTTTTATCAACAACTGTTCATTATTTATGGTTTTGGCTTATGAGTCCAACAAAATGGATTAGATATTCCCAGCATTTTTTGATGGTTTCAATACTCTTTATCTTTTTTATTTTTTCATTAAGTAAAAATGAATTAGTAGACAAAAGATTCTATTTATACTTTTCTCTTTATATAAGCATTTTTTTGAATTCAGTGTTTCTGTTAGCAGGGTTAGTCATCTTTTCAATTTTAAACTTTGTATCAAAAAATAATTTTTACAAGACATCATCAAGCTCTTTGTTGCTATTGTTTTTGCTGTTTAATTCATTAAATGGAATTTACGAAACTACATCAAAATCTACTTATGAATTTTCATTTAAAGAATGTCTGGAAGATATAAGGTCAACTGATTGTTGGCATGAGTATGAAAATCAATAACTTAACTAAAATATAGAGATGTGTTTTTTATATTTTTATTTTTTAATATAAAACCATTTTTGATATAAAAATCTATCGCACGCTGATTATTTGTTCGAGTATCAACAGAGATTTTTGTTTGATATTGATCTATAACACTTTTAATTAAATTTTGTCCAGTTCCCTTACTTTGATGCTTTTCATCTACAAATAGAGTGATGATGTTTACATTTGAGTCAATATTTTTATACAACCCGATTTTGTAATAATATTCTGTGAGCCAAATAGCTGGATGTAAAAGCAGTCCTTTTATTAAAATTATCAAAATTTTAAAATAATCAAAAAAATTAACAGCTCTGTNATTTTTATCAAGCTTAACAGTTAATGCGCCAAGAATTTTATTGTCCTCATCAAAAGCAACGTTAACTGAAATAATTTTATTCTTTATGAGCAAGCCATAAAGTTTTGAAAGATTGTTTACAGAAAGAGTTGTTGCAATTGTTCCTAAAAATATTTTTTTGTGAAGAGTTGATAAAAGATTTAATCGATNGATATCATCACTTTTGAGTTGTATTATCTTCATTTAAGTACTTTGTTATTCTATCCTTTTCTTTATNAATAGGAGNTACAACAGAAAATCTTTTTCATTCATTGTTGTTCATTATTATTTTGGTAAACATAAAACAAAATAAAATTATTAAAAAGTTTATGATCAGAAGATATCCTAGGTTAACTTCTCTATAAATATTTGCATATTCAGATAAAGTTAAGATTTTTTCGGAAGATATGTAATCAAAACTTTTNACGTATACTTCAATATTTTCAAATTTAATGAAGTGGAAGAAATTAACAGCAGCTATATTTCTAGAGAGGACCGATAATATATTTTCTAAATTTAATAAGTTTTGAAATAAGTAGAGAAAATAGTCTTCACCAGAATAACCCACAATATTTCCCCATAGTGTTTTTCCTTTTCTTAAAGTTAAAACANTAGAAGAGTAAAAATATAAATAACCNAAATAAGTTGNGGATAAAAATGGATAAAGATAATATTTAACNTTCCGTAAAGTGTTAGTTAACTCAGCTGCTCTAATTGTACAAAATGGNACTAAACCTATCAAAAGCCTCTGGCCAAAAGAAACATCTCTACCTTGCCATGCAATTACAACTGCAAAAGCTCCAACAAGATACAAAAAAANAAANGTTTTTGATAAANNATTTAATCTAATTAAAAGTTTNTTNTTTANAAATATAGAAATCAGACCAATAAAAATAATTGGACATACCCAAATAATTCCCATTGAAAATGAAAAAAATAAATTGGGTAATTTNGTTAAATTNCCCAATATAAACTGNANNGTAATTTCGTTAGANAAATTTTGTTGATCAAGNACGTTTGAATANTTNAAAAAGAAATTTGANGACTCNTANAGNTTNATTGATATNANNTAATGAANATANGAATAAAGNAAAATAAAAAATAAGTAAAATTTAATATTTTTTTTCTCAAGTTTAAATTTATATATATAAATTCCCAATAAGCATATTGAATAAATAAAGGTTGAAGGCCTTGTGATGGATAACAAAAAATATATCGTAGTTAAGTTGAAAGTGTTCATAAGATTAAATGGATTTTTTTTAGTTTCGAAAATATAAAGTAATAAGCTACATAATAAAAATTCAGCAGCATGAGCCATCATAAAACGTGTTGTTACATAGTGAACAAGAGTTCCTATAAAGGCTAAAAATAAAATTAGATCAGAATTATTATTTAATCCTTTTGCTTTTATGATTTTGCTTAATAAATTAAAAGAAATTAATATAAATATAAGATTAGAGGCAAAGTATCCAGCATAAGCGTAAGTACCTGTTGGATTAATTCTTTCTAAAGCCTCTGTGTCAAAAATATTGAATAACATAACAATTGGCACAGCCAAAATTGAAGATCCTGGTGGGTGATTCGGTGCATTTGTCGAGTTATTAAATATGTCTTTTTGAATGGGGTAATCTTCCATATAATCTAAGTCAAAATCATTAATTATGCTTGATACATGAAGCCAATAAGATAAATCATCATTTCCAAAATTTCCAAGACTCTGGTTGTTAAACAACCATAATGGCTTAAAAAGCAAAAACAATAGAAGGAAGTAGAAAAATGATTTTTTATTTCTCACTTTCTCATTTTAATAGTTTTTGACTTGGAAAGTTTGATGAATTTTTAAGGATGATAAATTTATTTAAATAATTAGAATTAAACACATGAAGATTTCAATATTAATACCAGTTTATAATGAAGAAAATACTGTTATTGAAATACTTGAAAAAGTAAATAAACAGAAAAATGAAAATATTTCCTTAGAAGTAATAGTAATTGATGATGGATCTACAGATGGATCAGCTGAGTTGCTATCTAAAAAAACCGAGTTATACAATCATTTTATAAAATTGGAAAAAAATTCGGGAAAAGGTGCAGCTGTAAAAGAAGGGCTAAAGATTGCTACTGGTGATTATATCCTTTTTCAAGATGCAGATTTAGAATATGATCCAAGTGATTACTCAAAAATATTTTATGTAATAAAAAATTTTAATGCTGAAGTAATAATTGGAAGTCGAAATTTATCACCAGAGTATGTAAGAGTATATAATTTCTTTCATAAATTAGGCAATAAAGTAATTACTGGAATTTTTAATTTTTTAAATAATACAACTTTTACAGATATTTACTCATGCTATTTATGTTTTAAAAAAGAAAGTATTGACGAAGATAAAATAAAATCAAATGGTTGGGAACAACAAGCCGAAATTCTTTCTGTTGCGATTCAAAATTCAACAATTCATTATGAAGTTCCTATTTCGTATTCTGGTAGAACATTTCGAGAAGGGAAAAAGATTAAAGGTAGACATGTTTTAAAAGTTATTTATATGATTTTAAAAAAAAGAATATTCTAAACTAATTTTTTCTAGCAACTACCAAAATATTTTTTCCAATTATATTCTTAAAAGCAATATCAAGATATTTTAAAAATTTAAAAAAGAACTTATCATAAAAAATTATCAGTTTTTTATTAAATTTTGGTTTTATTTTAAAAATTTTAAAAATTATTAATGTAAACCATCCTATAAAATCTACATATCTTGATTCCAGTATTTCAAAATTTGCTGATTCAAGTTTTGAATGTAAATCTTTTTTTGAATATCGTCTAAAGTGATTTACGTCATCATCCATTTTCGTCCATACAGCTTGTGAAGCTGGAAGATAAAGTATTAAAGTACCTTTTTCAACGAGTAATGATCGCATTTGATTTATTGCAATAATGTCATCCTCAATATGTTCCAAAACATTTGATGATGTTATTGTGTCAAATTTTTTATCAATTTGATTTAATTTAGAATATGTATTTATTCCTCTTTCTTTAGATTCGAGATATGCGATATTGTTGATTTCAAATCCGTTTACTTTATAGCCTTTTTTAACCATATATTGACAAAAGACACCGTATCCTGAACCAAAATCTAAAATACTTTTTCCAGATATTTTTTGAGAAATTAGATTAAATGTATAACTATTATAATTTTTTAATTCTGCGATTGTCTCTAAAGCTAATATATCTTTTTCATTGGAATTAGTATTCATAGCTTTCTTACTTTAATTTTATAAACTTGCTATTTGGAAATTTTTTCAGATTATTTGATACTATTGATTCATAAAAGTTCCAAGCTAAAACAAGAACATAGTCATAATTATTTTTTTTGACTTTACTAGCACTTTTAATTTCAATGCCTGTACCTGGTATAAATTTTTCCTGTTTAAGTTTATTGTCATCGATCGTAAATTCTAGATGATCATTATTTATTCCAAAATAATTTAATACGGTAGTAGCTTTTGCTGGTGCTCCGTATCCAATAATCTTTTTATTATCCAAAAGTATTTCTTCAATCTTTTTCAAAGAATTAGATTTAATTTTTTCAACATCATTAGCAAATTTATAATAAGTTTCTATTTTGTCTAATTTATTTTTCTTTTCAAGCTCAATATATTCCTTTATGCTTTTATGTGCTCTTTTATTTTTGTTCATTGTTGCATAAACTCTTAATGAACCACCGTGTGTGTCGACTTCTTCTACTTTATATACTTTCATCTCAGAATCTTTGAAAAAATGAATAACTGATAATAAACACCAATAATTAACGTGTTCGTGATAAACATTATCAAACGTTAAATCATTGATTGTTCTAAGTAAGTATTGTATTTCAAAAATAAATTCTCCCTCGTTTTTTAAAAGCTTTTGTACATTTTCTAAAATATCTTTGAGTCCATCACTATGCGCAAAAACATTAAAAGCTGTAACAACGTCTGCTTTGCCATATTTTTTAATTATCTTACTAACTGTTTCATTACTAAAATATTCCGTATAGGTTGTTAATCCATTTGAATTTGCTATTTTTGCAACATTTTTTGCTGGCTCTACTCCAACAGATGTAATACCAAGCTTTTGAATTGGGTCTAAAAATATTCCATCATTACTACCTATGTCGACAAGAATTGAATTTTTTTTAAGATTCAAATCAGCTTTTAATTCATTTGCAAATCCTATAAAATGATTTCTGAATTGTTCTGAGGTTGATGATAAATAAAGATATGTATTAAACATTTTTTCAGGTGGAACTACAACACTTAATTGGGTATTAGAACACTGTTTACAAAAATTTAGATCAAGCGGATACATTTCATTTTCAGTACTTTTTTCATTGTTTAAATTGTTTGCGAGTGGTGAAAGACCTAGCGATAAATAATGATTTATACCACCACCACATACCCTACACTCAGTTTTATAGCTTTCTATTAAAAGATCACCAAGTTGTCTGTTTACTAAGTCATATTTCAAAGTGTGGGTCATACCATAGTTTTCGTGATCTCTTTCACCATTTACTAAATTTAAGAAAATTGAATCTTCTAAAAACACCATTGTATGAGCAACGTTTGGAGGTATTGTTGAAAGATCTCCTTCCTGAATTAATCGTGTTTCGACTACAGAATTTGGGTCTAAAAGGTCTTTTGTTGCGCTTATATATTTTCCCTTAATTAATAAGCATTTTTGTGTCTGTACAGGGTGGTAGTGATTACCTCTGATTGAACCTTTATTAGACTCTACATAACCAATCATGTTGATTGAATCATCAATATAGTAATTTGAAATAATTCCTCTTTCATCTACAAATTCATCAGCACCAATTTCAATAATTTCGTTAGAAATTATTTGCGATTGATCAGTCCAAGCATTTATCATTTCTCTAAAAGAGTTCTCGACATTATATAAAAATTTAAACCCTTTACTTTTTATCTTTTTGTTTGTTAATGTGTATCCTTCATTAGGGACAGGATCATCTGTGATGATGATTTCAGTTTTCTTGTTTATTTTTTTACATAACTCAGCAACATTTTTTACTGATAAATTTTCATTTACACAATTAAATATTTCTTTATTTATTTTTTTATTTTCACCTACAAACTCCATACACCTTACAACATCATTAATAGAGACTAAACTTTTAAGTTGTTTTCCACCTGAATATAAAGTAATTTTTCCATGCAAGGATGAGATCTTTGAAAATAAATTTGGCATTATATTTAAGCGGGTCGAATCAAAAGATTTTCCATAAAGTGAGCCAAGTCTGAGAATTACATAATTTTTATTTGATTCAACAAGGTCATTTTCAGAATCATGTTTTCCTTTTGCGTAGTCTAGAACTGGAATTGGTTGATAATCTTCATCGATATCGTGAACAACTTTTCTTAGTCCTTCAAATATTACATGCGTAGAGGGAAAAACTATTTTGACTTCTTTAGATGATAGATTTATGATATTTCTTGTTCCTTCAACTCCTACTTCATAAACTAGCTTTTCATGTTTAATATTTATATTTTCTTTAACAGTTGCTACATCTGTTATGCCAGCAAGGTGATAAATGATATCTGCGTTATTAATTTCTTTACTTAAATTAGTTGAATCTAAAATATCAATTTGTTTGAACTTAATACCCCATCTTTTAAGTTGTTCAACCCTTGATGAGTGAAATTTATTATCTATTACTACAACATTTTTAATTCTTGACTGTCCAGAGTAAATTTTACATAACTCCATTCCTATATATCCAAGACCACCTGTAATTACAATTTTTTTCATGATTTAAACAGTTTATTTAATGTAGGAATAACTTAAAGAAAAAATCAATGAGTTATCATAAAAGTTTGTAAGAAAATTAATTTTCTACCTATTTAAATATTGAATATATAATTTACCAAAGGGCGCTTAGCTCAGTCTGGCAGAGCGCTTCCCTTACAAGGAAGAAGTCACAGGTTCAAATCCTGTAGCGCCCACAAGGGTTTTTCAGAAATCTTT
>NHDV01000015.1 GCA_002167525.1 Flavobacteriaceae bacterium TMED68 | reverse complement strand
TCAAGAGGAAGAATTCTGAAACCCTTTTCAGCGAATTCAATTGCCGGGGCCATAACCTTTTTAAGAGATAATGATCCATAACTTTCATGAAGTTTTAAAAGACCTGCTACAACTCCAGGTATTCCGATAGTTTTATATCCATAACTGTATTTTTTATTCATTTTTTTATAATTCATGGGAACTTGAGTTGAAGCATCTACTCCTCCTATTTTACCAGATGAGTTTCTATATATAGCTTGAAGACGACCACCAATACCACTCATGCTTGGCTCTACTACAGCCAAAGTAAAACCAGCTGCAACTGCAGCATCAAAGGCATTTCCATTTTGTTCATACATTTTTTTTCCAGCTTGAGATGCTAGGGGATGTGCTGCGGATATTGAACTATTAGTTATAACATTTTTATTTTCCTTAGTACAGGAAAATGATACTATTAACAATAGTAATAATGATCTTAAAATAAAATTTTTCATTGATTAATTGTTTTGTCAATTAGGGAAAATATAAATATTATAAAGTAAAAGTGTAATTCATTAAAAATTTAATTGATTTTGTAAATTGCGCATGTTTAAATTACCGTAGTATGAAGTTAAGAAATCTTCTATTTTTTTCGTTATTATTTTTTTATTGTGAACAAAATCAAACTAAAAAAAAAGGTGATAATAATTTAGAATATAATCCTGAAAAAAGATTAGAGGAATTAGGTATAAAAATACCTGAGATTGTACCTCCTGTAGCAAATTATGTTAGAGTAGTAAGATCAGGAAACTTATTATTTCTATCTGGTAGCGGTCCAAAAAAAGCAGATGGATCTCACATTACTGGTAAATTAGGTAAAGAATTAACTTTAGAAGAAGGATATCAAGCAGCATGGCTGACTGGTGTAAACCACATTGCTACTTTAAAATCTGAACTTGGAAATTTAAATAGGGTCAAAAGAATTGTGAAAGTTTTGGGGATGGTAAACTCTACTACAGAATTTCAAGATCAGCCTAAAGTTATAAATGGTTTTTCAGACTTAATGGTTGAAGTTTTTGGTGACCGTGGTAAACATGCTCGTTCTGCTGTAGGGATGGCTGCACTTCCTCTGGGACTTGCGGTAGAAATTGAACTTATTGTTGAAGTTGAATAAATCTTAATAGCTATTTCATATCAGTTTTAATCCATTCAATAAATAACCTCGTATTTTTTTTTGAGCTCTCATTTTTTTCTTGAAAAGGTTCTCTAGAATTATATTTTGACTTAAAAAATTCTGAAAACATATATGCAGAAATTTCATTAGGGTGGTCGAGACCTCTTGACACAGGATAAGACTTAGTATAAAATGAAAGTTCTTGTAAAGGCTGATTTACTAATTTATTTTCAGAATTTAAAACAAAGTATTCCCCATTTTTCTCTTCAACATGGAAAGCCAAATCTATAAAATCTCTACCCATTTTCGGTATCTCAATATTTTTTTTTAAAAGTGTTCTTAACCAAAAAAACTTATTTTCATTTTGAGGGTCTTGAATCAACCACTCAGGTAAAGGTGCGTCTGGATTTGAAACTTGATTTAGTATTATTTCGTTCTCATCCTTTACTTTTTGTTTTACAAATTTCCATTTTTCTGAATAAAGCTTGTCAAATTTAGTTTTAAAAGTACGTTGAAGAGAATGCATTTGTTCATGTACCAATAAGCCGCCTAAAGAAGTTACTAATTTTGCTTCATTATTCTTATCCATCTTTTCACTCCAATTAGTGGAAAGCTTATCAAGATAGGCTTGACTTAAAATAATATATGTCCCCCTTGTGTGGGCAAATCCACCACATAGCCAATTTTGAATTTTGATAAATCTCCAAGGCTGACGGGCCATAAGATTTATTTTGTTTTGTAATAACCAATCGTTTGTTTTCTCAACAACAAATGAAAGTATCTTTTTTTCTTTTTCACTAAACTCCATTACGGCTGAAGAAAATTTTTCTCTTGCAAATTTTTGTGCTGAATCAATCTTTATTGGAGATATTTGCTGAACAAATGTAGTAATTTCGCGACTTTGAAGTTTTGAAAAATAAGGTTCAAAAGTTTCATCTAATATTGCTTTTTTGCCTTGAATTGGACTTAAAAAATTTATCCTTGAATGAAAAAGAGGACTTTTTTTGATATGCTCCATTTGATAATGATTAAGACTAAATTTTGGATCAATTCTGTCTTTAAAATCTCCCTCACCTTGAATATTTGGCAAAGAGTCATTTACATTTGGATCATCGATAGCATGCTTTAGCCCCAAGTTATGGCCTATTTCGTGAGCTACAACAAAAGCTTCCACATACTTTTTTTCTAAACCCTTGTACTTACTTTCATCGCCAAGAGCTATAAATACAAGGTTCCCATTTATCATTCCTCTTCCAGTTGGGCCTTTATTTCCATCAATAGCATTAACAAAAAACATGTTTATAATATCACATTGACCTTTCAGAATTTTTTCTTCTCTTGCAATTGAAACTATACTGTCTAGATTGATTTTTCCATCTCTAGCATTTGTATTATTAAAATAAATTGGTTCTAGATAATGAAAGTCTAAATCTAATTTGGAATATGCTCCATTGACTAATCTATTTGATAAATTTATTTTTGATGGCTCATCCCCAATATCAGATTGTGTTATGATTGGCTGAATAATAATAACATTGGGACTAAGTTTTTTATGCAATGTCTTTTTACAAGAAAAAAATTGAATACAACACAAAAAAAATACTAGTAAATTTCTATCCATGTTCAACTCAAATTGAATATTATAAATTAGAATTAATTAAACTTTGGTTTTAAAATAATTCTGTTAATTGTACCTCGGGTGGGAATCGAACCCACACTCCCGAAAGAACTGGATTTTGAATCCAGCGCGTCTACCAGTTCCGCCACCGAGGCATATTTCAAGAAAGCTTTTAAAAATAGTAAAATATTTTTTTAGGTTTTGTTTTAAAAACTACTCCCGGCAAAATTTATTTTTAAATTTGCATTATATTCATTTGAATGAAAACTCCAGCTAAAATTTTTGCATGCAATCAAAGTAAGTTACTTGCTTCAAAAATCTCGGATCATTTTGGAATCCCAGTAGGAAAAGTAAATTTCTCAAGATATAGTGATGGTGAATTTCAACCTTCATTTGAAGAGTCAGTGCGTGGAGCAAGAATATTTATTATAGGATCCACACACCCCAGTTCTGATAACTTAATGGAAATGTTATTAATGTTAGATGCTGCTAAAAGAGCTTCTGCAAGACATATAACAGCTGTTATGCCATATTTTGGTTGGGCCAGGCAAGACAGGAAAGATAAACCTAGAGTTCCTATAGGTGCGAAATTAATTGCAAAGCTTCTAGAAACTGCCGGTGCTACTCGAATAATTACAATGGACTTACATGCTGACCAAATTCAAGGGTTTTTTGAAAAACCAGTTGATCATTTATTTGCTTCTACGATTTTTCTGCCACATATAGAGTCTCTAAAATTATCAAATCTTACAATTGCCTCTCCAGACATGGGTGGTTCAAAAAGGGCATATGCCTACTCTAAATATTTATCAAGCGAAGTAGTAATTTGTTACAAACAAAGAGAAAAAGCGAACAAAGTTTTACATATGGAACTTATCGGTAATGTAAAAGACAAAAACGTAATTTTGGTTGATGATATGGTAGATACAGCTGGAACACTGACTAAAGCAGCTACACTTATGAAAGAGCGAGGAGCTATTTCAGTTAGAGCGATATGTACTCATGCTCTTCTTTCAGGAGATGCTTACGATAAAATTGAAAAATCTGAACTTGAAGAGTTAATAGTAACTGATTCTATACCTCCGAGAATTAGTCACAATAAAGTAAAAGTATTATCTTGCGCCCCATTATTTGCTGAAGTAATGCACAATTTGCATTTCAATAAGTCGATAAGTTCAAAATTTATAATGTAATTAAATAATATATCATGAAATCAATAACCATTAACGGTTCTAAAAGAGAAAGCGTAGGAAAGGTTGCGACCAAAGCCTTACGTAATGCTGGAAGAGTTCCCTGTGTTCTTTACGGCGGTGGTGAGTCTTATCACTTTTCCGCTCAGGAACTTGATTTCAAAAAACTTGTATACACTCCAAACGCACATACAGTAGAAATCGTACTTGATGACAAAACAAAAATCAATGCAATTCTCCAAGATATACAATTTCATCCTCTAACAGATAAAATATTGCATGTTGATTTTTATCAACTCTTCGATGACAAAGAAATTTCCATGAATATACCTGTCAAAATTGAGGGATCCGCACCAGGGGTATTAAACAGTGGTGGTGTTTTATCTATTAATAAGAGAAAACTGCGCGTAAAGTCGTTACCAAAAAATTTACCAGATTTCATTACTGTAGATATATCAAGTTTAGAATTGGGAAATAAACTTTACACCTCTGAACTTCAAAACGACTCTTACACTATTTTGCATCCAGATAATACTGTTGTTTGCCAAGTAAGAACGTCAAGAGCCTCAATAAAAGAAGAGGATCTTGAAGCTGAAGAAGCCGCAGAATCAGAGGTAAGTTCAGAAACTCCTGCTAAAGAGGGTGGAGAAAGTGAAACTAAATCTGAAGAGTAAAAAATATTTTTCATCAAAATTCCAAGCATGTGGTAACTCAATCGCGTGCTTTTTTTTATTTTAGAAAATGCAATTTTTAAAAAACTTGTTTAAGAAAAAGGTTTCTAAACTTAGCATGAAAAAGTATTTAATTATAGGTCTCGGAAATATTGGTGAAGAATACAAAAACACAAGACATAATATTGGTTTTGAAATTCTTGACAAACTCGTAGAGAAAAACGAAACAGATTGGGAAGTAAAAAAATTAGCTGAATATTCGTCATTTAAAAAAAAAGGACGCCAATTTTTACTTATTAAGCCTTCAACTTTTATGAATAATAGCGGTAAAGCAGTTCGATATTGGGCACTAAAAGAAAAAATTCCTTTACAAAATATTCTTATTATTACAGATGACTTGCATCTTCCCTTTGGCAACTTAAGATTAAAGTCTAAAGGAAGTCCAGCGGGTCATAATGGATTAAAAGACATAGAAAATCAACTGAACACTTCAAATTACCCTAGACTAAGATTTGGAATTGGACAGAAGAATAGAATATTTGATCAAGTAAAATTTGTTCTGGACCAATGGGACGACATAGAAAAAACCAAAATAAATAAGAGAGTTTCAATTTGTACAGAAGCTATTGTATGTTTTGGTTTAGAGGGTATAAATAATGCTATGAATAAATTTAATGGTAAATAGCTATTCTGTTTCAAAACTAAATATTTTAGAGTAAGAGCTGTTATTGCTTTTGTCTGTTGTCTTAATTTGCCAAAAATAAGTTGAACTGGAATCCAATTCTATAGAAATTTCACTTGTATTTATGTCTTCTTTTTCAAGACTGAGATTATCATCTTGAAGTCCAATGTAAAAATTAAAGGATTCAATATCATTGTCTAAATCTAAGCCTTTCCAACGAAATAGGATTTGATTTTCGTTAGTTAGACTTACAGAAGTATTATTCAAAGGAAATAATAGCGAAGCTGGAAAAGGGATATGACTTTCAGTGGGTATTCTTTCAAGATAAAATTGCCAAATTTCGCTGTTTTTTGTTACCGAGGTAAAATCTGATTTTGATCGAACAAACCAGCTATAGGGTACACCTGCGGAAATTACTAATGAACTATTTAAAAGAGGTGTATTAGAAATAAATTTTTCTTTTGTTATAGAATTTTCGACTATTAATTCATATTGATCCACATTTAGAGCTTCTGTCCATTCAAAACGTACTTGACGATCAGCATCATTAATTCTAACAGCATTTGTACAGGACTCTAGGTTTTTTGGAGAAATTAGAGAAACACTCTCAGGGTCCAAGGCAGTGTCTGAAACGCAATAGAAAAACATAATACTAAAACAAACAGAAAATTTTCTCATTTCTTGATAAGTTTATGATTTTCTATATGACCATTATAATCTATTTTTAATATATATATTCCTGCAGGTAAAAATTGCATAGGAATTTCAACTAGTCCATAAAAACCGTTAGCACTTTTTTTAGACCAAAATAAATCTCCATTACCCGAAAATAAATAAATGTCTGGTGCTGAATCTTTCGGTAAAACTATTTTTATTAAATCAGATACTGGGTTAGGATAAACCCTTGCCTTTTCTGTTAGATTTAACCATTCTTCAAATATACCCTGGCAATCCTTATCAGTTCTTATTTCTATTCGATTTATTTTTTCATTCACTGGTAGTTGAATATTATTCTGATTTGATACTTTGTACGATTTGTCATTTAACATTATATCATAGTATTTACCCCCAGATAAATCAATATTTAAAACACTTAAAAATGGATTATATTCAGCTTGAACGGATAATTTTTCTGGAGCATTAATCTGAGTTTCGTAACAATATTGAAAGTCAGGATAATTATTTACTCTTATACAAACATTATATGAACCAGGCTTCAAATTTTCAAGAACTTCACCTAATATTGAAAAATCAAATGTTTTATAGAAATCGTTTGGTCCATTTATTTCTGTTGTATATGTAAAATCAGCTCTAGCATTGAAAAATAAAGTCCCATTATCCTGATCTGGACATGTTGCATCATTTTTTATTATAGAGATATTCTGGGTTGAAAAAAGATCGCAAATATCTCCTACCCCATTATTATCAATATCCGACTGATCTTCATTTGTTACAAATGGACAATTGTCCTGATTATCTGAAAATGAATCATTATCACTATTATTTTCGATATTCCCTTCAACACAAAGATTAAGTTGAAATTTTAGAAGGGTGCCTGTATCTTCTTTATACTGATCTAAAACGATAAGTTTCCAAGTACCATAGGACGAAGTCCCATATAGAATACTTAAATCTTGTAAAGGAACAAATGAACCCGTAAATGGGGGTTGGCTTTGAGAAATATTAAGATTAGCCTCTTGATCAAAAATTGTTTGTGTATAGTTATCTCCCGAATCTCCTAAAGCCCTACTTAATAGAATACGCTCTCCAATTGGTGTTTCCAAATACAAAGTAAGATCATCCGTATAAGAGTGTTCTAGATCAACTAAAACGTCTAAGTCTATAATTGTAGANTTAAAATCTACTTCTANAGAAGATAAAGTTTCACCATCTTTCTCTTCTGTAGCATCTTCTAAATCATTTGGTAAATCNTCTGAATTNATNTCTTCACAAGAAATTGAATTCGTTTGAAATGTAAAAACCTCAGAAAAATTTCCAATCTCACAGTTATTTTGGCTTTGAATTCGCCAAAAATATTTTGTTGATGGTTGTAATTTACTCAATTGAAATTGTGATGATGCTAATGTAGTATCAATTACTAAACTTTGAAAATCTTGATCAATAGCAATTTGAATTCTACTATTATCTATATTTGAATCACTCATCCAGGATAAAATAGGATTTAAACTGACATTATTTGAATTATTTTCTGGCGCCAAAATATCAGCATTTTCTATTTCATCATTACGCTGCTCCAAGATAAATGGAAATTGTTCTGACCCTGAAGAAAATTGTGCTTCAAGAGTGAAGTCATAATCCCCAGTCTNTAAGGCATTTAGACCACTGAATTCAAAATATCCTAAACTATCATTTTCAACAAAAACTGGTTTTGAAAATTTTATATCAATGTTTGGCAGTTTTGGATTAAGTTGTAGTGTAAATGGCTCTTTAAAATTATTATATTTTTTGATTTCAAATGTAAAAAGCTGCACATCACTTCCACAATTTTCTTTTATAAATGTATCTAAGTTTAAAATTAAATCTCTGGACTCAATTTTAAAATCACTTGAATTTATTGCAAAGAAAATATTATTAGTTGGCTTAATCATCAATCTAGCTTGATCAGTATTGATTTCATTAGGAATTATTACTCTAGAAAATCCATCATTAATTATCCCATTTGCAAGTTCAATTGGAAAGCTTTCTCCGCCATCTGTGGATAAAGTAATATTTACATGAGAGGCATCAATAGGATTTTGATCAGTTTTGGCAACATCCCAAAGAATATTTTCTAAGGATCCTCCTTTTAAGGATAGTCCTAATTCANTTTGAGAATTTATTTTAAAAGGCCCAGCATTTGCATATGAAGTTATCTCGATTGAGTCTTGAGCAACTAATGATAAAGTAGGTGTTTGCTTTCTTACCGTAAGGCCCCATTGCATTTTTCTTCCAATAAGCGGAGTCGTTTCCCAGTCATCGCCTATGCTAGGGTTTTGTTCTGTTAATTCACTATCTAATATTCTCTTTAANTTTGGAATTTTTCTTTTAGGTGAAATNTTTGGTGGTAAAGACCTAGCCATNGANCCAATNGGATTNTAAGGTCCAAAATTGCTAGATGTAATTTCTGCACTATCGAGTTGNTCCCAACAATAAGTNTAATTTTCNANCTCTNAATTTGGAGATAAATCAACCTTTAACTCANAGGGCGTACCAANGGGAATANTATAATTTTGACCNGCATNTATANTTAAGATTTCTGANGANAAACTCTCANTAGTTCCACAATTTATGGANTCNACATAGTTTAATATATTTTGAATACTATAGTAATGAAAATAGGGGTCTCCATGTTGTTGTAAGTCGTCAGGTCCGGTGATCCCTGCATAACCCATAATTGTAGATCCACTACCAGGTTCAGCATTAAAGCCAGTTCCCTCGGTCTCAAACGAATAAGTGTGATATGCTCCAAATTGATGCCCTATCTCGTGACCTGCATAATCAAGATCAAAATAATCGTTACGATATTCACCCCCATATGTATCCCTAAATGGGTGAGTAGAAAATCCTTTACCTTTTTTACCTTTTAAGCATACACAGCCTATACAGCCTGCATCTCCATTTGGTTCTCCATAGTCAAAAAGATGACCAATATCATAATTTTCATCGCCTAAAACGTCATCTAAAGTCCTCTGAAGCTCAGAACCAAAATTTCCTGTAAAAGGATCTTGATCTGTATCTTCATAAATCAAACTGTCATCGGAAACTAATTCAAGACGTATATTTAAATCCCTTTCAAAAATTGAATTAATTCTATTTAGAGTACTTGCTATGGATGCAAGAGCATCTTCTTTATTTGAACCATTACTCTGATTATTATCACCCCAATAATTAGTATACTCAGCAGTTGTTGCAATTGCAATACGAAAGGTTCTAATTTTCTGTCTAAATGACTTATTATATAATTTTACACTTGTTGACTTCTTCTTTTCTTTTTGGACTTCTGTTTTACAAAATAAATTGGAAGAATTAAATTCTTTTCTTTTTAAATAACTGTAGTGCAAATTTTTGTTTCCTTTCACGGGTTGAAAAAATAAATCAGGGCTGCTTTTAAGGTGAATCCAAGCATTGATTCCTCCTTGTTGAGTGCTTAAACGAACTTCAACATCTTTTCGCACTTTACTTTTACCCTTAAAGGTTTTAATCGCTGGATATTCTTTTGATAATTTTTCAGAAAATAATGGCACAGCTTCAATTTGAAAAATTTCTTCTTCCCCTATTTCATTTGGAAGAGAAATTTCTGTCATAACATCTTCCTTTTTTGAAGCATCTTTTCTAAACAAATCTTGTGGCATTATATAATAGTTTTCACCATATTCAAAAAATGAATTTAGATTTTGGTTTGGAGTATCTACTTTAATCCATTTACCTTGGCTTAAAGCTATATTTATTGATAGACTAATAAAAATAACCCATATTATAAATGGCTTTTTATGGCGGTAAATTTTGTCATTTCCCATTTACGTTCATTCAAGTCTTAGCTAAAAATAAACAAACTAATTCTTCCATAATCGATATTAACGTACTTTTGTTTTGCATATTTGAATAGTTTTTTAAATGGATATAATCCAAGGAATTCAAAATTACACTTCAGCATCAAAATCAATTCTTACAATAGGAACATTTGATGGTGTTCACGTGGGACATCAAAAAATTATTAATGCTCTTGTAAAGGATGCCAAAGAAAAAAAACTTAAAGCAAATCTTCTGACTTTTTTCCCACATCCTAGGATGATTTTAAAAAGTGAGAGGACCCTTAAATTAATTGATACAATTCAGGAAAAAGAAATAATTTTGAAAAAATTAGGGATTGATAACCTGATAATCCATCCTTTTTCACTAGAATTTTCAAAACTGAGTGCTGTTGAATATGTTAGAGATATTTTACTTAAAAAACTTAAAATTTGCTCTTTATATACTGGCTACAATCATCATTTTGGAAAAAATAAAGAAGCAAGTGTTGATGATCTGATTTTATTTGGTAAAAAATATGGCTTTGATGTAAGAACTGTACCCGCTGAAAACATTTCGTCAATTACGGTAAGCTCAACTAAAATTAGAGATGCTATACTGAATAGTAATTTTGGAATAGCAAAAAAATTTTTGGGGCGTGATTATGAATTAAACGGTGTCGTAATCAAAGGAAAAGGGTTAGGAAAAACTATAAATTTTCCCACAGCAAATTTGAGTATTAAAGAATCATATAAATTAATTCCATCGAAGGGTGTTTACCTTGTCAGGGTATATTATAACAATAATTTTTTTGAAGGGATGATGAACATCGGTAATAGACCAACAATCCAAGGAATTGATCAAACACAAGAAGTACATATTTTTAACTTTAATAAAAATATTTATGGTGAATACTTGAAAGTCCTTTTTTTAAAAAAAATCCGTGATGAAAAAAAGTTTAATTCCATTGAAGATTTAAAAAACCAACTTATTAAGGATAAGAATACATGTAAAAGAAACTTGTAATTTAAATGTTAAAACAAAATTGCCTTATTTTTGAATAAAAAACAGAATGCTTGGCTTACAGTATATTCAAGAAAATAAAAAATCCATTATCAATGGAATCAAAAAAAGAGGGATTGACTCTACAAATATTATTGAAAAAATAATTGATCTTGACAAAAAAAGAAAAGAAAAGCAGACAGAATTAGACAATCATCTAGCTAATTCTAACAAAATTGCCAAAGAGATAGGGGTCTTATTCAAAACTGGTGAAACTCAAAAAGTAAGTAGCTTAAAAGAAAAAAGTATTAATCTTAAAAGTTTGACCAAAACTTTACAGGAACAACTAATTGAGATTGAAAAAAGTTTATTAGACTTAAGAATTCAGTTGCCAAACGTACCATACGAAACTGTTCCAAAAGGTAATTCAGAAAAAGACAACGAAGAGGTATTTAAATCAGAGATGCCCAAATCAAATGTTGATTATCTTCCCCATTGGGAGCTTGGAAAAAAATATGATATAATTGATTTTGAACTAGGAAATAAAATTTCTGGAGCTGGATTTCCAGTCTACAAGGGTAAAGGTGCAAGATTGCAGCGCGGCCTAATTAATTATTTTCTTGATAAAAATATTTCAGCGGGATATAAGGAGGTTCAAGTTCCCATTCTAATAAATGAAGCTTCAGGTTTTGGAACTGGTCAACTACCAGATAAAGAAGGGCAAATGTATCAAATAAATCAAGATAACCTTTACTTAATTCCAACTGCTGAAGTCCCCGTAACAAATCTTTACCGTAACAGTTTATTAGATTCTAAAGAACTTCCAATTGCACTAACTGGTTATACACCTTGTTTTAGAAGAGAAGCTGGCAGCTACGGAGCTCACGTTAGAGGATTAAATAGACTTCATCAATTTGACAAAGTTGAAATTGTAAGAATCGAAGAACCTCAAAATGCATTAAATGCTTTAAAGGGGATGGTAAGTCATATAAAATCTATTTTGGATGAATTAAAACTTCCGTACCGTATTCTAAGACTTTGTGGTGGAGACTTAGGTTTTTCATCTGCTTTGACCTATGATTTTGAAATATACTCGATTGGGCAAAGTAAGTGGCTTGAAGTAAGTTCGGTATCAACATTTGATAGTTTTCAAGCAGAACGTTTAAAATTGAGATATAGAAATTCTAACGGCAAAAAAGAACCTTTACACACTTTAAATGGAAGCTCATTAGCACTACCAAGAATTGTAGCAGGTTTATTAGAAAATTTTCAAGATGGTAATGGAATTAATCTTCCAAAAGTTTTAGTTCCTTATATGGGATTTGAAAAAATTCAATAAACATATATTTACACAATTGAGCTTATGATTTTTTAACTGATTTAAAAGTAATCTATATCTAAGAATTCCCAAAAACTAGTAAAAATAAAAAGATTAGTTTTGGACTAATACTGTTTAATAAAGTACTATTTAATTGAAAGAAAAAACCATAACGATTCGCGCAAAAAAAAAGTTAGGTCAACATTTTTTAAAAGATATAAATATTGCAAAGTCAATTTCTGATACACTGACTTTTAAAAACTACAATAAAGTTTTAGAGATTGGACCTGGGATGGGGATATTAACTGATTTTTTGATACCTAAAACTGATGATTTAAATCTAATTGAAATTGATAAAGAGGCTGTAAAATATCTTGTAAAAAAGTATCCTAATCTAAAAAGTAAAATTATAGAAGGAGATTTTTTAAAACTTGACTTAAATCAAATTTTTGGTAACCAACCATTTGCTATTATTGGAAACTATCCCTACAATATTTCAACCCAAATTATTTTTAAAACACTTGAATATAGAGATAGTATTCCATTTTTTTCTGGAATGTTTCAAAAAGAGGTTGCTGAACGCATTTGTGAGTCTCCTGGATCAAAAAAATATGGGATTATTTCTGTTCTTACTCAATTATTTTATAAAACTGACTTACTTTTCGAAGTACCTCCGAAAGTATTTAGTCCTGTTCCAAAAGTTTTTTCTGCAGTTATTCAGCTAGTGCGCAAAAACAATACTAATTTAGGCTGCAACGAGCAACTCTTGTTTAGAATCGTTAAGTTAAGCTTTCAGCAACGTCGTAAAACTCTTCGGAATAGTTTAAAAAATCTTAATATTTCTGAAAAGTTAAGAGAAGATAGTATCTTTGATAAACGCCCTGAGATGCTCTCGGGTTATGACTTCGTCCAAATTGCAAAAAGGGTTGACAATGGCAACATTCCGAATTAATGAAGCTTACTTAATTGAGATAAAAGACCTTGTTAAAAATAAGGATAACTCTCGTATTAAAAAAAAACTAGGACAAGCTCACTATGCAGATCTAGGAGAAATTATTGAAGCCGTCTCTCTTAATGAGGCAACATATTTAGTAAAAGTATTAGGTAGTGATAAAACCGCAGATGCACTCGCTGAAGTTAATCCAGATATTAGAGAAGGAATTTTGGAAAAGCTTTCAGTAAAAGAAATTGCAAAAGAAGTTCTTGAACTCGACACCGATGATGCTGCAGATATAATCCTTGAACTTCCAGAAGAAAGACAAGAGAAAGTAATGTCTCAGATTGCAGATAATGAACATGTCAGTGATATACGTGATCTACTTAAATACGAAGAAAATACAGCGGGTGCTTTAATGGCAAAAGAATTAGTAAAAGTGAATGAAAACTTAAGTGTTCTAAAATGTTTGAATGAAATGAGATCTCAAGCTGAGAATGTTACAAGGGTTCATTCCATTTATGTTGTTGATGAAAGGAACCAACTTAAAGGAAGGCTGTCTCTTAAAGATTTAATTACTGCAAATTCAAAAGCAAAAGTTAAAGATATATACATCCCAAAGGTAGATTATGTTACAGTTGATCAAGAATCTGATGAGGTTGCAAAAATTATGTCAAAATATGATTTGGAAGCAATTCCAGTAGTGAATATGAAAAGAGAATTATTGGGGCGAATTACAATCGACGATATTGTCGACTTTATTAAGGAAGAAGCAGACAAAGACTATCAACTAGCCGCTGGAATTTCAGCTGATGTTGTAGCAGATGATAAAATATTAGATTTGGTAAAAGCAAGACTCCCTTGGCTTTTTCTAGGTCTGTTAGGTGGTATAGGTAGTGTTTTTATTTTACAAGATTTTGAAACAATTATGGAACAACCTAGTTTGCGTAATTTATTTTTTTACACACCACTAATAGCAGCAATGGCAGGTAATGTGGGGGTTCAATCTTCAGCAATTATAGTTCAAGGTATAGCTAATGATATAGTAAAGGGATCTTTATTTAATATTTTAATTAAAGAAATTGGCCTCAGTCTAATAAATGGATTTGCTCTAGCTATAGTTATTCTCATTTTTGGACAATTTATAAATCAATCTTTTCTTGTAAGCACAACAATTGCTGGATCTATGATGTTAGTGATCATAGTCGCTGCACTTGTAGGTACTTTCGTTCCAATAGTTCTTAATAGACAAGGTATTGACCCAGCAATAGCTACTGGTCCATTTATCACTACTGCTAATGATATTTTTGGAATTTTTCTGTTTTTTTATTTTGCAAAAATAATTTTAGGATTCTAATGAAGAGACCTAAAATTCTCCATGTTGATAAGAACCATCCGATTCTCACAGTTGGCCTAGAAAAACTAGGTTTCGAGAATATTATATCATATAAAACTCCTCTAGATGAAATTATGAAGAGTATAGAACAATATCAAGGTATTGTAATACGAAGCCGCTTTACCTTAGATAAACTAATTTTAAATGCTGCAAAAAAACTTAAGTTTATCGCTCGAGTAGGTTCAGGGCTAGAGAATATAGATGTAAAATACGCTATTTCAAAGAAAATACATCTAATTTCCTCCCCTGAAGGTAATCGAAATGCTGTTGGGGAACATGCCCTTGGTCTCTTATTGAGTTTGATGAATAAACTCCACTCTGGTCACGAAAAAATAAAAAATGGTTTTTGGATAAGAGAAGAGCAAAGAGGATTTGAATTAGAAGGAAAAACTGTCGCTATAATTGGTTATGGAAATACTGGAAAAAGTTTTGCGAAAAAATTAGCATGCTTTAATAATTTGAAAATACTATGCTATGATATCAAACCTAATTTAGGTGACAAAATAACATCTCAAGTGAGCCTTGAAGAAATAAATAATAAAGCCCAAATATTAAGTTTACATGTTCCAGAAACTCCAAAAACTATTGGATTTATTAACAGATCATTTATAAAAAAAATGAAAAACCCATTCTGGCTAATAAATACCTCAAGGGGAAAAGTAGTTGTTACAGACGATTTAATTGAAGGGTTAAAATCAAAAAGAATATTAGGTGCAGGATTAGATGTTCTAGAGTATGAGTCTAATTCATTTAATTCAATAATAAATTCATCTAAGATTACTCCATCTCTAGAATATCTAATTAAATCTGATAAAGTTTTGTTAAGTCCACATGTAGCTGGATGGACTCACGAAAGCCATGAAAAATTAGCTTTAACAATAATTAGAAAAATTAAGAATTTAAGATTAACGAATTAAATAATAAATTGAGCTGTTTCCTCTGTTCTTTGTTCTAATAAAATTGGTTTTCCAATACTTCTAATAAAATTAGATGCTTCTTGATTAAAGTGTCTAATCGTAAATAGATCTACGCCCTGATCAACTTTTACATTAAACTTGGCACGTAGAATAATTAATAACTCATCTAATTTTTTGTATTTATTATTGATACAGACTGAAAAACTGATTGCCGAGTTTTGGATAAGCTCCACTGACATCTGATACTCATGTAATAATTTAAAAATATAACTAATATTTTCTTCAACCATAAATGAAAAGTCAATCGTAGAAAGCCTTAGTAAGACTTGATTTTTTTTTAAGATATAGCATGGAATAAGAGGATCTAAATTTTTCCCTTTTAATACTACAGTTCCTTTATTTTTAGGATTTTCAAAGGATTTTACGTAAAGAGGTATTTCTTTTCTTTGCAGCGGCTGAAGAGTCTTAGGATGAATCACCGATGCACCATAAAATGCAAGCTCTATGGCTTCCCTATAGGATATTTGATTTAATAATTTAGTTTTTTTAAATACTCTAGGATCCCCATTTAAGACTCCAGGAACATCTTTCCATATTGTAAGAGATGTTGCATTTAATCCATATGCAAAGATTGCAGCAGAATAATCTGACCCTTCCCTACCTAATGTTGTTGTGAAATTATTTGAATTACTACCAATAAATCCTTGAGTTACTACAAGAGAATGACCTTTAAAATTATTTGTAATATTTTGACTCGTTAACTCCCAATTTAAATTCGCAGCACGGTAATAGTCATCGGTTTTTATGCATTCGCGGCAATCAAGCCAATGATTCTCTAATCCAGAAAATCTCATAAACGCATGCACTATTTTTGAAGATAAAAGTTCACCAATACTTACAACTTGATCGTAAACAAAACTATAATTTGGTGACTTATTTGAATTTAAAAATCCAGATAATTCTTCAAAAAGTTTATGTATGGTTTCTTCAATTTTAGAGCTATTATTGTTAAATAAATTTCTGACAATTTCGATATGATATTGTTTAAGTTGAAGTAATTCACCTGCAATCTTGTTGGAGTCATTGAAATAATTATCTAAAATTTTTTCAAGGGCGTTAGTTGTTTTTCCCATTGCTGAAACAACTACAATTGTTTTGTCATACCCAAGTTCTTTTAAAATCGAAACAAGATTTTCTACCCCTGAGGCGTCTCTAAGAGATGCCCCACCAAATTTAAATACTTTCATTACTTGATAAACTTTTCAAATATGTNTTCATTTCGGATTGATGCATTTGAACTGTTCGCCAATCATCTAAAACCTTAGCCCCACTTTTTTTNTAAAAGTTTATTGCTGGACTATTCCAATCTAAAACATTCCATTCAATTCTTTTAACTCCTGAATTAANAGCCATTTTAATAAAATTTGAATATAATTGGGTGCCTATACCTTTTCCTTTATATTTTTTAGAAACAATCAAATCTTCTAAATGAATAGTTGGTCCCTTCCAAGTTGAATAACGTGGGTAGTAGATAGCCATTCCAATTATTTTCTTGTTTACTTCTGCAACAATACATCCAAATAATGGTTTACTCCCAAAACCATCATTTTCTATATCAGATAATTTAAGTTTGACACTTTGTGGCTCTTTCTCGAAAAGTGCAAGTTCTTTAATCAAANTTAATATAGCTAAACTATCTTTTTTTTCAGCTGTTCTTATAAGAAACTTCATGTAACTAAATTTTGAAATAAAAATATGATAAGATTATTTTTTAGCACCGAACTACNATAAATTTCACAATTTTTCTGTGGTTGTTATAAATCAATTAAATTCNTTTAACCATTTGGAAGTAACTTGAATAAATTCTTTTGGNTTTTCAGCNTGCAACCAGTGGCCTGCGCCAGATATTGTGGCTATTTTAGATTTAGGGAAATAGTCTCTTATCAATTGTTNGTCAATATCTAAAATATAATCAGAGTTTTCCCCCTTNAGAAAAAGGCAGGGTAGTTCAGAGTGAAANTCATAATTCAATTCTTCTCCAATTGTATGATTAGCTTTTTTAAGAACNTCAATATTAANTCTTAAACCAAGTTTTCCTTTTTCTACCCAGTGAAGATTTTTAAGNAAAAACTGTCTNAGNCCATATTCAGATATTATACTTGACATTTTTTCNTCGGCAGCAGCTCTTGAANTAATTTTATCAAANTCTAGAGATGANAAACCATTTAAAATATNTTGGTGCTTAGNTTTGTATTTTCTAGGTGAAATGTCAGCTATAACTAATGCTNTGATTAAATTAGAATGACTAAACGCAAGCTTCATGGCAACCTTACCNCCCATAGAATGGCCGATTATAAAAACTTTCTCAAGATTATGAAATTTGCAATAATTTACAATATCCTCTGCCATAATTGAGTAGGAAAATTCCTNACTCCAAAAGCTTTTACCNTGATTTCTTTGATCAATTAAATGAACCCTATAACCTATTTTGGTTAAAACATTGGCATATGTTTTCCAATTATCTCCCATACCAAGAAAACCGTGGAGGATTAATAATTCGTTTCCCTTGTCAGCAGTAATTTTACTGTGAAGTATTTTCAATTTACTAGACATTTTAAATACATAGGGATAACATTTTTAAACCCTAAATATAGGCTTTCAGAAATGAGTGCATGACCAATTGAAACTTCAAGTAAATCAGGAATGTTTTGGGTAAAGTATGTTAAATTTTTAAGGTTTAAATCATGTCCGGCATTAACCCCAATACCAATTTTTTTTGCCTTCTCAGCTGCTACAATATATGGAGTTATTCCTTTTTCCCTGTCAAAATCGTAAGCTCTAGCATAGTTTTCTGTGTACAACTCTATTCTGTCTGTTCCAGTATCTAGTGCTGCCTCAATAATAGAGATGTCTGGGTCGACAAAAATTGAAGTACGAATACCTTCCATTTTTAGTTCATTAATGACACCCCTTAGAAATTTTACATGTTTTTTAGTGTCCCATCCAGCGCTTGAAGTAATTGCATCTTCAGCATCAGGAACTAATGTTACTTGGGTTGGTTTTACCTCACATACTAGATTCAAAAATTTTGTAGTAGGATTACCTTCAATATTATACTCTGTTTTAACCACTTTAGGTAAATTTCTTGCATCTTCGTAACGAATATGTCTTTCGTCTGGTCTTGGATGGATTGTGATTCCNTGTGCTCCAAACTCCTGTAAGTCTTCTGCAACTTTCAGTAGATCTGGCACATTCCCGCCTCTTGAATTTCTCAAGGTTGCTACTTTATTAATATTTACACTAAGCAAAGTCATTTTGATTTGCAAAAATATCCTTAATGTTAGACTTATAAAATAAATTAACGACAAATTAATTATTGAAACTGAAAATCAAGGTTATAACGAGTTTTGTAACTTTACACTTAATATAGATATTATGAACATTGCTATATATAGCGCATTTTTTTCACCAAAGTCAATTGATTATGTCAAAACTGTAATTGACTATCTTAATTCTAAGGAACACAATTTTATACTATTTGATAGGATAAAAAAATATTTAGGTGATGGTGCAGTTAATTACAATTATTTCAAAGATGATGAATTACTGAATGAAAAGGTTGATTTTTTGTTTTCAATTGGTGGTGATGGAACACTATTAAGGTCTATATCGGTAATTAAGGATTCCAAAATCCCTATTTTAGGAATTAATGCCGGAAGATTGGGTTTTTTAACTACTATCAAAAAAGATACTTTAAAACAAGGGCTGAAACAATTTTTTGAGGGCAAATATGATTTTATTGAAAGATCCTTATTAGAGGTATCTACAAAACATAACTCTGAAGCATCAAATGACTTTGGTTATGCCTTAAATGAAGTCACCATTAATAGAAAAAATACTACCTCTATGCTTAGTATTGATACAAGGCTAAATGACGAATACCTAACAACTTACTGGTCTGACGGGCTAATTATAGCAACACCAACTGGTTCAACTGGTTATTCATTAAGTAGTGGTGGTCCAATTGTCACTCCGTCGTCTAAATGCCTAGTAATTAATCCTATAGCTCCACATAATATAAATATGAGATCCCTAATTGTACCCGAAGAAACAACTTTAGAAATATCTGTAAAAGGGAGAGGTAACACTCATTTACTTTCATTAGATTCAAAAATATTTACTATTGAAAATGGNAACGATATTTATATAAAAAAAGCAGATTTTAATCTTCTAACTGTTCAATTACATGGAACAGACTTTTTCGATACATTAAGAGAAAAATTTTTTTGGGGACACGATTCACGAAATACACAATAAATTTGGGGTTTTTCGGTTAATACTAAACACCAAACATCGTTTTAGTTGAATTGAAAAATGGATAAGAAAATTCATTATTTTATATTGATATTTTTTTTTACTCTTTTAATTAAAGCCCAATTTCATGAAATCGGAATTTTTCTTGGGGGAAGTAACTATATCGGTGATGTTGGATCTCATCGATATTTAGATCCAAATGAACTTGCATATGGTATCCTCTATAGATGGAATATAACAGATAGATATTCTTTAAGAGGTGGATTTACATTAACAACTCTAAATGAAAATGAATACAGAAACAATGATATTAATAGATTTAGAAGATCATATAAAATTAGTAATTCAATTGAAGAAGCAGCTGCTGGTGTAGAAATAAATTTTAAAGAGTTTAATTTACATGACCCTGTTTTAAGCTTTACTCCATATATTTTTTATGGTATAGGNTATTTTAGGTATGACCAATTTTNTATNGANCCNGGNAATTCCTTAATTGAACCTGTATACAATAACTATGGAAAAGATAGAAAAATTGCTATTCCAATAAGTATTGGATTTAAATTTAACCCACATCCATTTTTTGTTCTAGGCTTTGAAATTGGTGCTAGATATGCTTTAACTGATAATTTAGATGGTAGTAATCCTGAAAATCAATACGCAAATAATTTAAATTATAAATTTGGAAATATTAATAATAATGATTGGTATATTTTTACAGGTCTCACAATTTCATTTACCTTTGGCGATCTTCCATGTTATTGCAAAGAATAGATGAACAAAATACCTAAACATGTAGCCATCATAATGGATGGCAACGGCCGTTGGGCAAAAAAAGTTGGTAAAAAAAGATTTGCTGGTCATACTCGTGGTGCGGAGACNGTTAGTGAAATTGTTGAGGAAGCCNCTAGNAAAAAGATCAGATTTCTAACGCTTTTTGCTTTTTCAACTGAAAACTGGAACCGTCCAAAACAGGAAGTTAACTTACTAATGAAACTACTTGTAAGTTCTTTAAAAAAAGAATTTAAGAGACTAAATAAAAACAAAATTAAATTATGCTCAATTGGTGATCTAAATTCATTGCCAAATTCAGTNAGAGATGAGCTAATGTTTGTGANTGAAAAAACAAAAAACAANAAAAAGATGGTTCTNACACTTGCACTAAATTATGGAGCAAAAGAAGAAATAATTGAAGCCGTCAAAACTATATCTGGTAAAGTTAAAAATAGTATAATTTCCCCTGAAAAAGTTGATGAATCCACGATAATTAGTCATCTTTATAGCAAAAACTTACCCTCGGTGGATTTATTAATTAGGACAAGTGGTGAAGAAAGAATCAGTAATTTTCTCTTATGGCATATCGCCTATGCAGAATTATACTTCACAAAAACTCTTTGGCCTGATTTTAAAAAAGAAGATCTAGAAAAGGCATTAATAAATTACAAAAAAAGAGAAAGACGATTTGGAAAAACTAGCGAACAAATCATATAATTATTTCTTACTAAAGATTNGGTTAATTGGAGTAATTTTTTTTGTGGGAAATATNTTTTATGCACAAACTAGTGGATTTGTAAAGGGAAAGACNTANAANCTTGATTCAATAAGTGTNAGTGGAATAAAGACATTTAANGAGCAAACCGTGATTTCCTATAGTGGACTAAATANAGGTGAAAAAATTAAAGTNCCNGGAGAAAAAATTAGNGCTATGATNAATAAACTTTGGGCATTAGAACTNTTCAGTGANATTAATGTTTTTGTAACTAAAGTNAATAACAGTAGCATATCTCTAGAATTAGAAATTGTTGAGCTTCCAACATTAACTAATGTAAAAATTAATGGCTTAAAAAAATCTAAAATCGATGTTATTATTAAAGATACAGATATGGTTGAAGGAAAAAAACTTTCAGAAAGTTTTTTAACTAATACTAAAAATTATATCATAAATAAATTTCAAAAAGAAGGATTTTTAGACACAAAAGTCTCATTAAATACTATAAAAGATACAGTTGGTGCAAACTCATTTAAAATGGTTGTTAATGTTGATAGAGGGTCACGAATTAAGATAAGGGATGTTAATTTTGAAGGAAATGAGATATTTAAACAGACTAAATTAAAATCGAAACTAAAAAATACCAAATCGAAAAATCCTATACGTGTTTGGAAGAGATCAAAATATATAGTAGATGATTTTAAAGAAGATCTGGTCGGATTGATTGACTTTTATAAGGAACAAGGTTATAGAGATGCTAGAATACTCTCAGATACGCTCATTAGAGATGAAAAAGAATCAAAATCGATAACTCTAAATCTAGAAATTGAAGAAGGTAATAAATATTATTTTGGAGACATTAATTTCATCGGAAATGCTGTCTACTCTAATGATGTTCTACAACAAATTTTAGGCCTTAAGAAAGGAGATGTTTACAATGGTGTAATACTAAAAAAAAGGATTGCTGATACCAGTAAACCAGATGGAAATGATATAACTAACTTATATCAAAACAATGGATATCTTTTTTCTAACATAAATGCAGTTGAAGTAAGCGCGGTAGAAGATACGATCAATTTTGAGATTAGAATTACAGAGGGCAAATTAGCAAACTTTAATAAAATAGTTGTTGAAGGAAACACAAAAACGAATGATCATGTAATTTACAGAGAGCTCCGTACAAAACCAGGTGAGCTTTATAGTAAAGACAAATTAGTAAGAACAGTTCGAGAAGTTGGGCAACTGGGTTTCTTTGATGCAGAACAAATAAACCCACAGATGGAAAATGTTGATCCTAACTCAGGGACAATTGATGTCCGTTTTGATTTAGTTGAGTCCGGAGCAAGTCAAATAGAACTTCAAGGAGGATATGGTCAAGGAGGATTTATTGGAACATTAGGGCTTTCATTTAATAACTTTTCGATGAGAAATATTTTGGACAAAACGAAATACAAACCACTCCCAATGGGTGATGGACAGACACTAGCACTAAGACTTCAGGCGAGTCAATTTTATAACACGTACAGTTTTAGTTTTTCCGAACCTTGGCTTGGTGGGCAACAACCAGTCCAGTTTTCAACCTCACTGCAACATACAATTCAATATAGATATGACTTTTTTACAGGTCTAGCAGACAAGTCTCAATCTTTTCAAATAAGCGGTGCAACAATTGGATTAGCAAAAAGACTTAGAATTCCAGATGACTTCTTCCAGCTTTCACAGGCTATTTCATTTCAATACTATAACTTAAAGAACTACTATACAGGACTATTTACATTCGGTGACGGTCAAGCAAATAATCTTTCATACACAATTAACCTTACTAGAAATAATACTAGAATTAATCCAATATTCCCAACTGGTGGATCTACATTTAGCATTAGTGCAAAATTAACACCTCCATACTCTCTGTTTAGCAAGAAAGATTTTTCAAACCTTGGACTTTTAGCAGAATTTCAAGACGAAAATGGTAATCCAGATCTTGCTCAAATAGACCAAGAAAAATTTAGATGGCTCGAATTTTATAAAATCAAGTTTAATGGAACTTGGTACACACCTATTTATGAAAAATTAATTCTTAAAACACAGGCAGATTTTGGGTTTTTAGGTACTTATAATCTTGCACGTGGTAATATTCCATTCGAACGATTTTTTTTAGGTGGTGATGGAATGATAAATTATGCTCTAGATGGACGTGAAACTATCGCTTTACGCGGCTATCCTAATCAATCTCTTTCTAGTACTGATGGCTCCGTAATTTTTAATAAATTTTCTTTAGAGCTCCGTTATCCAATCACACTTAAACCGAGTGCCTCAATATATGCTCTAACTTTTCTAGAAGCAGGAAATGGTTATAGTAGCTTTAGAGAATTTGATCCTTTCAGATCCAAGCGTTCAGCAGGTGCTGGAGTAAGAATATTTATGCCTGCTTTTGGTTTACTTGGAATAGATTTTGGNTANGGTTTTGACAANGTNAANTCAAATTTNACNACACCTAATGGNTGGGAAACNCACTTTGTTATTGGNCAAAGATTCTAAANAAAAAANCAAAGNGGCNANNAACGTTNNNAATATAATNNTNATTANNNCGTTATTANNTTATGCTTAAAAGAAATNTATACAAATTGATTTTTTTATTTNTNNGCATTGCAACTTTTGCTCAAAAGGGAACAAGAGTNGGCTANATGGATATGAATGTAATTCTTGAAAATATATCAGAATATAATAAGGCAAATGATTTACTNGATAAGAATATTGAAAAATGGAAGAAAGAAATTGAATTAAAAAAAATTCAATTAAGGCAATATGAAGAACAGCTTAATGTTGAAAGAATACTTCTAACCCCCGAACTCATCAAAGACAGAGAAGTGGAGATCCAAATATTTGCCACTGAAATCATATCCTTACAAGAAAAACGTTTTGGTCCAAAGGGAGACATGATTGTTCAACGATCAAAACTAATCCAGCCTGTACAGGANCAAGTTCTATCTGTTGTTAAGCAAATCGCTGAAGAAAAAAAATACGATTTTATTTTTGACCGATCTTCAAGCTTAACGATGTTATATTCCGCAAAAAATTACGATATTAGTGATCTAGTAATAAAAAGAATCAATAGACAGCAACGCATTCAAAATAGAAAGGATCAAATAGAAAAATTAAAATCTAAATCAAAAGATCCTTAAATAATTAAAAAATTTGATAATTATGAAATACTTTAATACCCTAATTGTTAGTTTATTTTTAATAGCCCTTCCACTAAATATTAATGCTCAATCAAAAGTCGCTCACATTAATACTCAGCAATTAATAAGTGAGATGCCAGAAGTTATAGCAGCTCAGAANGAATTGAAAAAACTTGAAGATCAATATGCAAAGGAATTAGAGACATCTGCTAAAGAATTTCAAACAAAAGCCCAAAGTTATCAAGGAGATGCCGAAAACCAAACAGAATTAATTAACCAGCAAAGACAAGTCGAATTNCAAGAAATGCAGAAAAGAATTCANGAATTTCGAGAAACAGCTGCACAAGAACTTCAAAAACGTTCTTCAGAAATGATGCGCCCACTCTATGAAAAGGCGCGTACATCAATAGAAAAGGTAGCNGCTGCACAAGGATTTGATTATGTTTTAGATTCTAGCCCAGGCGGAAGTGTAATAATGGCTACCGGTAAAGACCTAATTGCAGATGTAAAATCTGATTTAGGTTTCTAAATAANTNATNAATTTTTACAAATAAATTTAGGCCACGTTAATTGTGGCTTTCATTTTTTGTACCAACTTGCATAAAGATTATAATTCTCTGCGATTCTTTCAACTTCGTTTTTCTGAAGCTTTTTATCTATCTCTTTAATTTTTCTTGCGGGAATACCCGCAAAGATTGATCCTGGCGGGACAATAGTATTTTGAGTCAATACAGCTCCTGCTGCAATTATACTATTACTATGAATCACACAATTATCCATTATAATACTTCCCATACCAATGAGTACATTGTCATGTAATTTACATCCATGAATAATAGCATTGTGACCAATTGATACATTATCTCCAATATTCGTAGAAGNTTTTTTATATGTGCCGTGAATAATAACACCATCTTGGATATTAACTTTATTTCCAATACGAATAGAGTTGACATCACCTCTAATGACAGCTTGGAACCATATAGAAACTTGGTCACCAATAATTACATCACCTATAATTGTAGAATTCTCAGCAAAATAACAGTCTTTCCCAAATTTGGGATTGTAGCCTCTTACAGATTTTATAAACACAACATTTGTTTTTAATGCAAAATACAAAAAGATTATTTTCAAATTAAATGTCAACTTTTTCAAATTTTTCTTAAGCATTAGTTATTTTTATAATGTATAAATACAAGCTGTGAAAAAGTATAAAATAACCGCAAACATAAAAAAAGGAGATGATAAGGCTCAATTTTTGTTTAATCATATAATTGGATATAAGAAATCTCAGTTTTACAAAAATGTTGATGATGCGAAAGGTGCTCCTTTAATTCAACAACTATTCTTTCTGCCTTTTGTTAAATCAGTACTACTTGAAGAAAAGTATCTAATTGTTGAACGTTTCAATATTTTAGAATGGGAGGAAGTTGCTGACGAAGTTTGTGAGCAGTTAGAAAGTTATTTAAATAACGGAGGATCCATAATTGAAAAAATTCCAACTACTGTCTATGCGGAGAGCACACCTAACCCATCTGTGATGAAATTTGTTGCTAATAAATCTCTGGTGTCTAAGAGTTTTGAGTTTAAAAATATTGATGAAGCCAAAACATCCCCTCTGGCTCAGAAGCTTTTTCATTTTCCATTTATCAAAGAAATCTTTATAAATTCTAACTATATATCAATTACTAAATATGAAATTAATTCATGGGATGAAGTTGTGATGGAAATTAGAGAATTTGTGCGCTCTTTTTTAGAGGAAGGGAATATTATTATTGAAGAATCAAAAGAACTTAAAAGAGATGTCAAAAATGCTTCTGGTCTTAAAAATCTAAATGCTTTGGAAAAGCAAATTATTTCAATTCTAAAAGAATATATTCAACCAGCTGTNGCNNCTGATGGTGGAAATATCGANTTCGATTCTTATGATTCCAATAAAAAATCTGTNCNAGTTNTTCTTCAAGGTGCNTGCAGNGGNTGTCCNTCNTCAACATTAACACTGAAAAATGGTATCGAAACAATGCTTAAAGAAATGATGCCNGGNAAAATAGAAANTGTTGTAGCNTTAAANGGCTAANATTTATTTTCTCTTANNANNCTGTGTNTGAAAGTCTTTNAGATAATAGGGCTCAAANAGTGCTANATCTTCANANTTNNTATNTTTANANTNNTTCCAGCAAATATCACACATGTCTATNGCAGATGGAAAGTGTTCTTCATTANAATGNGCATTTATTTTTGGNTTAAGGGTTTTAAATTTNGATGCNCCATTTCCAATTATTAAGCATNATNCATTTTCAACNTTNTCAAAAAAGCTNTTTTCCGANAGTACAANAGCATTTGTTTTTTGAATATACCTTTTTTTNGCATCAAATATAGCNGAATANACTTCCATCCTTCNGGCATCNAACATAGGAATTAANTAATTGTATTCATTTTTATNAAAAAANGGAGCTGCCATAATTTCAAGAGTATTTATACCTATAAGTGGTATTCCTTGTGCAAAGCAAATACCCTTAGCAGCAGCTACACCAATTCTTANCCCAGTATAAGANCCTGGGCCTTTACTCACTGCTACTGCNNTAAGATCNGGTGTTTTGATTTTTATTTTTTCAANTATTTCTTTTATAAAAACATGAAGTTTTTCTCCATGGATGAATTTATTTGCNAATAATTGNTTACCAANAATATATTCTCCTTTGTAAGCAATTGAAACTGAACATTGCATTGTTGAAGTCTCTATGTNTAGAATGTAAGACATAAATTGATTAAAATGTTCCNAAAGAACTACCTCCATCAACTCTGATAACTCCACCATTAGAAGCTGAAGAATGATGACTGCAAAGATAGGCTATTGTNGNCGCCACCTCGTTTGTTGAAGCAAATCTTTTTATCAATGAGGTTTTTCTTTCATCNTTAAAAAAATTCTTTTCAACTTGATTTTTAGTTACATTTTCTAATTNGGATTTAATTTCTAAAAAGTTTTTTGCNCCATCACTTANAGTAGATCCTGGAACAACTACGTTAGAAGTTACATTTGATCCTTCCGNAAGTTGAGCTATTCCTCTTGAAAGAGAGTGCAAAGCNGCTTTTGTCGAACTATATGAAATTAAATCTGTAGGAGCTAAATAAACACATTCACTTGAAATAAATATAACTCTTCCCCAATTTCTAGCGATCATACCTNCTAAAAAATGTTTAGTCAANGTAACTCCACTCATAACATTAACTTGNAATTGGTCATACCAAGTTTTNTNTNNAGTGTCAACAAAAGATGTCGAAGTGTATATCCCTACATTATTTATAAGGACATCAACATCTTTTAAAGAATATAGAAGATTCTTTACTTGTACNTGCTTGNGAAAGTCAGCTACAATACCTTTAACNTCNGATCCCTTAATTTCTTTTTTTAAATATTCTACTGCTTTCTTAACAGTCTTTTCACTCCTGCCATTTATGTAAACAGTCATACCTTCATTNAACAGAATCCTTGCCGTCTCTAAGCCTATTCCTGAAGTTGAACCCGAAATAAAGGCTTTTTTACCTCTTAAATTAAAATCCATTTTCAATTAGATCCATGAAGTTTTCCCCAAAAGTTTTTCNCCTANTAAGGATAATTTTGCCGTTTCATACTTTTTTTGCTCCCAATTTCTTGGATCTCCAGGAAATGCATATCCTTCTGGTGCTATCCTATTTTTCCAAGAGTTNATCCTCCACTGCTTAAGAAGTTTGTTATCTTCTTCTGCAGGCATCATCGATATNTATTGGGCAATACGGACTTTATCTTTTGAGAGATTAGGACGTATTCCGTGCGGTAGGAGACTATTAAAAATNAGTAAATCCCCTGCTTCCATTGCTACTTTTTCAATATAATTTTCAATACCTGAAATATCAGGCTGAAAGCGATTTCTATCCTCTGGTTGNNNTAATTTCCANAAATCATAGTTTTNAAATAACCACGGTATACACTGAAATCCTCCCATATTTATATCTTTTTGATCTGACAATGCGATTACACCTTGGACATTTTGAGGNTTAGTTTCTGGATCATAATCCCAATGAATNAATCCCTTATACTCAAAGCCCTTCTTGATAGGAAAATTTAAATTTGCTCGGTCAATTGTAACCCATAGCTTTTCTGTTCCCCAGATATCNACAAAAGCATCATAAACTTTNTGAGTCTGACGATTATCCCANAAATNCTGNTTATTATATACCTCAACCATACCTGTTCCTGCAAGCTCTTTCATTTGCATTTCAGCTCTNGGTGGCCTATACCAAGTGGAAANATCTTTTGGNNTTTTCTCTTCGAATTCCCATAAGAAAGNAGCTGTGGCTTNAGCTTGTTTTTTTGGTATTGCTTTTTTAATAACGATGTATCCTTTTCGAATCCAAAAAGACCATTGTTTTTCAGTCAAAACTCTTAGAGGACTTCTATTTTGACGATCGTTAAGCTTTTTTGAACTACTTTTTGCAGTAGATGGATTACCAGGAATTTCTTTATGTTCGCTAGCGTACTTATTCACGAATTAGTTATTATTTATATATAAATTTAATTAATTTGATCTTAAAGGAAATTTAAATAATTGAATTAAGAAAATTTAAAACTAGACAGATATCTCAATTCCAAAATAAAATTCTAATACTTTTAACTTGAAGATATAGTCATATTTTGCTCTAATATTATCAGATGAAGCAATTTCATAACGTTGTTTAATTTGTATAAAGTCAAATGAATTTAAAATGCCTGCTTCAAATTGTTTTTCTGCCATTAGATATGCTTCCTTTCTAGCTTTAAGTGTCTTTTCGGATGCCTGATAAAACTTGTAAGCCCCTTCTGCATTATTATAGGCTTGATTTATCGTATTTTCTAAATCTAACTTAGTTTGCTCGAATTGAACTTCTGATCTTTTTAAATTCAGTTTTCTTCTTTTAATATTATTCCTCAATGAAAGACCGTTAAATAATGGAATGTTTAAATTAAGTCCATAGCTGTGCCCATCATTTTGACGAAACTGATCAGTAAAAGATAAAGGCCCTGTTAGCTCTCTCTCAGGAAACTGAGATATCACAAGTGAACCATTTTCTTTTACAACCCCAATTGGGGTTTCTATTAGATTTCCCGTTTCTATAAATCGGTCACTATAAGATATGCGTGTATTGTAATTATAAAATGCTGAAATTGTAGGTAATAGTGCGCCTTTTGCTAAATCAATATCTTTTTTTGCTATCTCAATATTGGTTGCTGCTACTTTTATATCATTTCTTAGGGTCAAAGATTTTTCAAAAATTTTTTTAGGTTTTTCTATGAGAATCTGTGAAAGAGGGATAGAATAATCTACATCTGCGATATCAAAATTTTCATAATCTGTAATTAAAAGTGACTGAGCTAAATTAATTAATGAGAGCCGTGTGGTGTTTTCCGACTGAACCAAGGCCTGTTCTTGTGAAGCAAGATTAGCTTCAATTTCATAAATTTCTGCTTGAGTTTGAACTCCTGCAGCAATTCTAAGTTGGGTTCTTTCTAATTCTTGCTTTGCCAATTCAAGTTGATAACGCTGAACTTGTTCTAACTCTTTGTTAAACATCACTTGTAAATACGAGTTTGCAACAAAAAGGCTCACATCATCTTTCATATCCTCAAGCTGATATTGTCTTGATATGATGTTTAGATTAGCCCTAGCTAATTGATTTATATTTTGTTTACCATTAAATAATGTAACTCCTATATTTCCTCCAAAAGCAGAAAATTGAGTTGTCAGGTTTTCAATAAGACCGTTTGTAATGTTTTGACTTAATCCATTGTTCCAAATATGTTGAGATTGAGCATTTATATTGGGTAGAAAACTACCAATCGCATCTAACCTATCGATATCAGCTCCATCTAAATCAAATTCTGATTGTTGGATTCTTATATTCTTTTCAAGAGCTATTGATACACATTCTTCTAAGGTGTAGGTTTTTAATTGTGCAATAAGAAATTGAAAGTTTAAAAATATCAAAATGCTGAAAATATTTTTCATGATAAAATTGATTTAAATTTGATTAGTTTTTATTCCTACTTAAAACTATTTTGATTACCATCTTTTTTTAAAGGCTCCGTTTTATTCCAAACTTTAATTTTATCGTCTTCATTAATACCAGTGATAATTTCAACATTTACTCCATCAGAAATACCAATTTCGATATCCTTTCTTTCAAACTTTTGGTCACTAACTTCTATTTCAACATAAGGCTCTTCTGTTTTTGAATCAAATTGTAATAATGACTCTGATATAGCCATGACACTATCCTTTCTTTCTAGAATTAAGGAAGCATTAGCACTATACCCTGCACGTACGAAAATCGAATCATTTAGAAATAAATCTGCTTCTATTTTGAATTGTACTGCTCCCTGTTCTTCATTCCCTTTTGGAGCAATAAACTTTAACTTAGCTTTTAGAGATTTGTCTTCAACCGCACCCAGATTTACCTCAAGAGGCATTCCAATTACTAATTTTCCAACCTCAGCTTCATCAACTTTTCCCTCAAAAATCATTTTGTTTAAATCTGCAATAGTTGCGACAGTAGTTCCTGCATTAAAACTGTTACTTGCAATTACTTGATCTCCTTTTTCAACAGGAATCTCAAGTACAGTACCCGCTACTGTGGCCCTAATATTCGTGTTAGCAGAAGCTGAACCACCTTTAGATCCTAATCTTATAATTTGTAAATCAGATTTTGAATTAGAGACATCTAATTTAGCTTGGTTATAATTCAGCTCAACATTATCAAATTGTTGTTTTGATATAATCCCATTTTTGAATAAATTTTTGTTTCTTTCATATTCAATTTTTGCATTTTTTAAAATAATTCTTGAATTAGCCAGTCTCCCTTCAGCACTATTTAAGTTTTGTTCGTTTGGAACTACTTTAATTTTTGCTAGTAGGTCTCCATTCTTTACCTGATCTCCCTCTTCTACATAAATTCCGTCAATAATACCTTGTATTTGCGGTGTAATTTCTACCTCATCTTCAGGTATTACTTTTCCAGTTACGACAGTTTTCTTTTCAATAGATGTTTCAAACATCTTCTGTGTTTCAAAGGTTATTGCAGATTTATTGTTTGTTTTTACAAAAAATGCTGCCGCAAATAAGCTACCTGCTATTAAAATCGAAATCCCGATGTATTTTAAAATTTTCATTAGTTGTTTATAGTTTTATTCTTCTCTTAGTGCATCTATAGGTTTCATGTTAACTGCTCTTTGAGCAGGAATTAGTCCAATAAATGTTCCAAGAAAAATCATTAGAAATAGTGCTCCAAGGATATATGGAATTGGTACAGTTGGATTTGTATATGGGANGTCNGTTAAATCTTTTGTAGCANAGCTAATACCAAATAAAACAAAAGCTCCTAAAATAATNCCAAATATTCCAGCTACGAGTGTAAGAAAAACCGATTCCAAAATAATTTGATTTCGTACCTCTGTAGGAGTAGCACCGAGAGCCCTTCTTACACCAAGTTCTTTCGTTCTTTCTTTTACTGAAATTAAAAGAATATTACCAATTCCAATTACACCTGCCATTATAGTAGCTATGCCTACAATTAGCGACAAAAGTGTCATCCCTTTTGAAAATCCCATAATTTTATTAAAAATTTCTCCTAGATTAAACCCTCCAAACGCACGGTCATCTTTAGGAGAAACATTGTGTAATCTCTTTAAAGCTGCTTTTATTTTTTTTTCAACTAAAACCACATCAGCATCATCATATGCTGCTATCGTAAACCACATTACATCGTCACCAGTATTATATAGTCTTTTAAATGTTTCGAATGGAATAAAAATATCTCCATCAGTTTCAAATCCACCTCCAGGTATAAACTTGTGAACTCCAATTACTTGAAAATATATATCATCAATTTTTACATACTTCCCAATTGGATCTTCGTCTTTTTCAAATAATTCTGTTTTTGTTCTTTCGCCTATGACACATACTTTTCTTTTATATTTTATGTCTTCTTCATTTATAAAACGACCACCATTGAAGATTTTTTTGGTTGCAATTCTTGTATAATCAGGAAAGTCACCATAAATATTATAGTTGCTTGATTTATTTTTTCTTACAACCAAAGGCGGACCACCCCAAAAAACACCCCTTGAGTTTCTTGGTGCTATAAATTGTACCTCTGGAATTGTTTTTTTAATGTAATCCATGTCTGAAAGTGTTAGCTGAATATTCCTTCCTGTTTTGAACCCAGCATATGGTATACTCGTTCTTTCAGACCAAATAAACATTGAATTCATTGCTATATTTTCGAACTGACGCTCAAATCCATTATCTAGTCCTTTGGCAGCACCAGATAAAGTAATGTAGATAAATATTCCCCACAAAACTCCAATCACAGTGATGATAGTTCTTACTTTATTTTTTGATATTGATCCAAAAATTTCTTGCCAAGTATCCCTATCAAAAATCACCTTTAAATTATTCATCTCTTAAAGCAATTATGGGTTTGATACTTGATGCCCTTTTTGCAGGAATATAACCGGCAATTGCACCAAAAATAATTAGTACAACTGTTGCCATTAAAGCTGTTGAAATTTCAATAAAAGGATTTTTGATGAAATATTTGTCTAATTTTATTCCTATATTTTCAAGAACTAAAACTCCAAAAAATAGGCCTAAATAGCCAGATATTATTGTTATAAATACAGATTCCTGCAGAACCATTTTTATTACTGAATTAGGTGTAGCGCCTAAAGCTTTTCTTATCCCTAATTCTTTAGTACGCTCTTTAACTACAAAAACCATAATATTTGAAATACCAATAATCCCCGCAATCAATGTCCCCAGACCAACAAAACTTACAATTAGCTGAAGTACTACAGCAAATTGTTGTGTTTCTCTTAAATCGTCTGCTATATTTCTTATGTAAAAACCATTTGGATCCTCAGGAGATACAGACTTTTTTTCTTTAAAATACTTTTTAAGTCCGTTTTCTAAGCCCATTGCTCCGAGGTAGCCAAGTTCTTTTCTATATGTAAGTATAATTTGATCTACTTTATCATTACTTTTTTCAATTAGCTGTCTAGTTGTATAGGGTATATAAATGTTTCTTTCTTCATTATCTCCACCGTCATCCTGAAAAATTCCAACAACTTTGAATGCTGAAGAACCTAAATTTATGTATTTCCCTATTGCTTCCTCAGACTTAAATAAATCTTTAGCAACCATTCTTCCAATTACTGCAACTTTAGTTTTACTAATTAAATCGGATTGATTAATGTACCTTCCTTCCATCAATATTGTTTTTTCAACAAACTGATGTCCAGGGGCAACCCCTCGAGTGCTGTAATTGTTGCTGTTGTTTTTGTATTTAGTCAGTGCATTTCTAGTTATTCTTGGTGTTAAGTGTTCTAAATAAAATGAAAAGTTTTCTTTTATGTCGCTTAAATCACCATTTTTAAATTCAATACGCCTATTTGCCTTAAAGCCTTTATAGGGTTTTGAAGTTTTTCCAGGATATAAGAAAATGGCATTACTGGCATCATCTAAAAAAAATTCTTGAAAAGTATTCTTAAGGCCATTACCGAGGCCAAAAAGAATAATAAAAATGAATATACCTAAGGAAACTGTAAAACCAGATAGAAAAGTCCTTAGCTTATTTTTACCTATCGTTTCAAAAATTTCTGTCCANCGATCTCTATTAAACATANGATGAGGCTTTTACCTGATTAACTNCAGAATCTTCGACTATAACTCCGTCTTTAAGTTTCACAATTCTTTTACACATTTTTGCAATCTCTATCTCGTGAGTTACAACTAATATTGTCTTACCCTCTTCATTAATTTTTTGAATCAAGTCCATTACATCGCATGATGTCTTAGTATCTAGAGCTCCTGTTGGTTCGTCTGCTAAAAGAACTTTTGGTTTTGAAGCCATAGCTCTAGCTATAGCTACCCTTTGCTTTTGACCTCCAGAAAGTTCACTAGGNAAATGTGTTGCCCATTNCTTTAAACCTACNCGTTCTAAATAATCTGCAGCTATTTGCTGNCTTTCTTTTCTTGAAATTCCTTGATAATATAGTGGTAANGAAACGTTTTCTATAGCAGTTTTATAATTTATCAAATTGAACGACTGAAATATAAATCCAAGAAACTTGTTCCTATATTTTGCTGCTTTGGTCTCATTTAAATTTTCAATCTTGAANCTATCTAAAATNTAATCGCCNTTGTCGGCTGTATCTAGCATNCCTAAAATATTAAGCAANGTTGATTTACCAGATCCAGAAGATCCCATAATTGCAACTANTTCACCATCCTCTACACTTAGATTAATCCCCTTAAGAACATGCAATGAGGAGGAACCCATTTTATATGATTTGTGAAGATTTTTTAATTTAATCATATAAGACAATTTACAGTTCTTAAATTTGATTATTTGGCAAAGGTGGTGTAAAATTACGGTTTAGAGCTAAAAATTTCGATTAAAAATTTGTTAAGTTTCAACTCTTTTTAGTGAAATATTTTCTATTTGAATTTTAGAATANAATTATTTTTTCTTTAAAATCTTGTATATTTTCCAACCTGCTAACCCAACTAAGAAATAAGGAATTGCCATCAAATACAAAATTCCACTNTTTATCCCTTTGGCTGTAGATTGNCCTTCTTCAGACTCAAGTACAGCTCTACACATTGAACACTGACTGTAGGTATCAGAGCTAAGAATAATTAGAGAAAATGTTAATAATATAGAAAAAGGTATATTTATTTTAAACATANTAAGGTGAAATCATTAAATATACTATAACACCTGTAACAGCTATGTACATCCAAATAGGAAAAGTATATCTCGCAATTTTTTTATGATTTTCAAAAAAATTTGATATCGCACGAACATAGGTAACTAATACCATTGGTATAATACCTANTGAAAGTAAAATATGTGTAATAAGAATAAAATAATATATNGGTCTTAAGATACCTTGTCCACCANAAGGTGTAGGGTCAGAAGTCATATGATATGCAACATACATGGTAAGAAAAACAACAGATAAGGATATTGCTATTTTCATAAGCCTTTCGTGGAGAATCATTCTTTTCTTTTTAATTGCTACATAAGCAAAAACAAGGACCAAAGCAGTNATTGCNTTAATGGTAGCATAAGTAGGAGGAAGGAAAGTAAGNGGCTTTACATTAGGAATTTTAATCATAAAAAGAATCACAACTACTATCGGAATAGCAATCGATAATATCCAAACCCAAGGGGTATATTTTTTTGTAATTANTTCACCTCTTTTATTCATTTCCTATTCTTTTAACAACTTTTCTATGTCNTCAATAAGTAGATCNACCTCTTGATGTTTTACNTTTTCTTGGTCAACTCCCATATAATATACTATGGGATTACCAAATTTATCGGAGCGTGAGCGNATAAAACCNTTTTTATCAATCAACGCAAAATATCCCTGATGTTCAAAACCACCCGCAACTTTTGNATTTACNGANGCAAATATATTAAATCCTTCGTTTGCAAGAGAATATATATTTTCCTTTTCACCTGTNAGAAAATGCCAATTTTGTGAAAAAACATTATAAGATTCTGCATAATTTTTTAAAACTTGGGGNGTATCATATGTTGGATCAATTGTAAAAGANGCAATCCCGAAATTTTCTTTGTTTCCAAACTTATTTTCAATTTTTTTCATGTTTTTATTCATGANAGGACAAATGGTTGGACATGATGANAAGAAAAATTCAACAACGTAAACTTTATCTTTAAAATCTTCATTTGATATAATTAAGCTGTCTTGGTTAAAAAATGTAAAATCAGGGACCTTTTTAGCCTCACCATTTAAAAAAATGAATTGAAGGGGTACTGCAGAAGTTGATCGATTATGATCTACAACTTTATTATNAATAATTCTGTTGAAGATTTTTGGAATAAATAAAATTCCAAAAATTATAATAATTAAAAAANGTCCAATACTTTTTAACTTTTTCATTTATCTCTTTCAGAATTATAAATTTTAAGTGCCAATCGATATTCAGCAAGNATCACCTTTACATCGTCAATCATTTTTTTATTTATTTGCGCTACAGATCGAGCATCAAATGCATATAACATCCCTGAATCTTCATCATCGTTTCTTCCCCTTAGACTCAAATCTTTATCAATAATAAATACATATGGTGTATTGCCTGATTCATCTAATAAAAAAGGAGTTTTTAGTGAGCTAAAATGAATTTTCATGTTTTCTGCAGTCGTATGTAAAAAATTCCACCTTGAAATATCAGTCCCTACTCCTTTTACAAGTTCGTTTTTCAATTCTTGAACCTGTTTAATTTGAAAAGTGTCTACAAAAAAAACAAACTGAAAGTCATCGAATTGGTAAAACCTTTTATAAATTTTTTCGTTTAAATTAAGTGCCTCAGCCTTTTTATTTTTTAAATCACCACCCCAGTAACCTAGAATTGTAATCTTGTTTTTTAATTTTATTTTTTNCCCTAAATAACCTATAGGNAATTCATTTACTTTCTCTGTTAGAATTGGAAGCTTTGCGAAGTTATTCTTCCCAGAAGCAAAGAACAAATAAACCAATAGTGGGAATATGAACAGTATCCCTAAAACAAGTTTTTTATTTAAATCNTTAGTCATAAAAGTTTNCTNACTATGAATGAATAGTAATNATTAGTTGAACTATATTTTAAAGATTATNCTAGGTTAGAAATTCCAGGAAACAAATCCNATATCCATAACATCAAAAATATAATCTGCCTCTAGTATNAGAATAAATATNAGATATGGAATCAAAATGACTAATGGCAAGACTATTGAATTTTTTAAACCACTTCGTTCATCACGAATATGCATAAAGTCCCATGCGATATAATATGCTTTTACGATTGTTAGTAAAATAAAAATCCAGTTAAGAAGTTTCATTCTCAGAAAACTTGTCATGAGAACTTCTGGCTTTAATATTCCTAGTCCTACTTCGATAGTTGTAACTATAGATAGAAAAATNANAACTCCCCAAATCTTTTGTTGNTTAGATTTNAATTTTAATAGTCCTCTAAAAATTGCTANTTTATGCTGTCCTTCTGCCATAATAATTATATTAAACGAGATAGAAAAATGTAAATACAAAAACCCATACNAGGTCTACAAAATGCCAATATANTCCNACTTTCTCAACCATTTCNTANTGACCTCTNTTCTCATANGTNCCCAGTATAACATTAAAAAATATNATGATATTTATAACNACTCCTGAAAATACATGAAAACCATGAAAACCAGTTATAAAGAAAAAGAANTCNGCGAATAATCTGTTNCCATACTCATTNTGAATCAAATTTGCNCCTTCAACAACTCCTATTGCATCATCTATCTTATAAATTGCTTCATCTCTAGAAAGCAAAGTTTTTTGACCATTTTCAGAAATCTGTTCTGTTCTAATCGTAAGATTAGGGTTAGCTATAAAACCCTTTTTAACCTCTTCCAAGGTAATTTTTGGNAGTATTTTTTCGTTCTGATACCATACGCCAATATTTGAATTGTGGGTTTCACGTTCTGAATTAATTCCAATTGCAAAATCTTTGATAGATATGCGCTTATCGTTTTCTAAATTAACGAATTGAAGTATTTGGCCTCCTTTTGTCTCTAATGCACCGTATTCACCTTTTATAAAATTNTTCCATTCCCAGGCCTGTGATCCAACAAAAATTGCTCCACCAATGATGGTCAATAACATATAAAAGGTAACTTTAGACTTATNCATATGATGGCCAGCGTCAACAGCAAGCACCATAGTGACAGATGAAAAGATTAAAATAAATGTCATTAAAGCGACATAATACATNGGGGCGTCAATACCATGTAAAAATGGGAAATGAGTGAAAACCTCGTCAGCAATTGGCCATGAGTTTATATTTTTAAATCTTGAAAAACCGTAAGAAACTAGGAACCCGGTAAATGTCAACGCATCTGAAACAATAAAAAACCACATCATTATTTTACCATAGCTCGCGCTAAAAGGCTTTGCTCCACCACCCCAAAGTTCCCTCTCGTTGACTTGTGTGTTTGTAGTTACTTCCATATGAATTAAGTCAAATCCGGTATAAATTTATTAAATTTTAACCATAGAATGAAACGAATAAATATAAATATAGCCATAGTATATCGAGAAAATGCCAGAAAGTTAAGGCCAGTTCAAATCCTAATGTATTCCCATTAAAATAAACTCCCTTAAAACTATTAATTAAAACATATAAAACAATTATAATCCCTGCACCAAGGTGAGCCATATGTAACAAAACTAATATATACAAGTAAGATGTCGTAATTGAACTTTCAGGTCCTGTGAAATAATATCCGCTGTCTATTATCCCATTAAAGCCCTGTATTTGAAAAAAAATAAATGCAAACGCTAATAATAGAGTTATAAGAAGTAATAATTGGGTTATTTTTAAATTTTTCATTTTTAGCATTTTAAATGCCAAATAAAAAGTAAGACTACTTAAAATAATTATTAGAGAACTGATAGTGAAATCAAAAGGGAGGTCAATTTGTTGTATCCAATCTGCTCGTGAGCTACTCACTACATATGCACTTGTAAGACCAGCAAAAGTCATACTCATACTTATCATACCAAGCCAAAGCATCATTTTTTTAGCTTTATTAGACTTTAATAATANNGAGTCATTATTCATTGAAATAATAATTTATCTAGCACATAAACAATTTGTACTCCTGTTATATAAANAATACTTGATTTGATTAAAAGACTTGCCGATTTATNGGTTTTTGACAACATTAAATTTACAGCAAAATAGAAAAACATTATTCCTAATAGTAATATAAGTACTGAGGCTACTTGAGTTAAGTAAAGCGACCCAGTAAATTTGAATGAAGGTATAAGAGAAATTAAGATTGTCCAAAGTGTGTAAAAGACAACTTGNAAAGCTGTACTTTGATCTTTTGATCCAGAAGGTAACATTTTAAAACCTGCAGATTCGTACTGATCATGCATGAGCCATCCTATTGCCCAAAAGTGAGGAAATTGCCAAAAAAACTGCAACATAAATAATAGTCCAGGTTCAATNCCAAACTTATTAGTNGCAGCTACCCATCCTAACATAAATGGTATNGCTCCTGGGAATGCACCCACAAAAACTGATAGTGGTGTTTTTTGTTTAAGGGGGGTATATAGGCATGCATACAAAAATGTGGAGANGCTTGCAAAAAAGGCAGTTTTTANGTTTATTAAATAAAGACAAACAACTCCGATCAGAGTTAACATAACTCCTATATACATCGCTGTCTTAGGTTGAATTCTCTCACCGGGAAGTGGCCTATTTTGNGTNCTTAACATCTTCTTNTCCAAGTCTTTTTCAAATATTTGGTTAAAAACATTTGAGGCTCCAACCATAGAAAAACCTCCNATTATNAGCAAAACCAATGAGGAGTAGTTAATTTCCTCAGCAGCTAAAAAATAACCTGCAATTGAAGATAAGACTATTGAGATTGACAGCCTTAGTTTTGTAAGCTGAGAAAAATCAATTAAGTTTTGGTATCGTGAGTTTATTGAAATGGTTTTATAAAGAGGCATCAGACNTCATCANTCAACAAGCAAATATAGTNCAGAATAAGTCATTGAGCAATGATTTTATCNCCAGANAAATTTTATTGCAGTCTGAATGTAATAGGTATACTAAATGGAACTCTGACAGGGCGTCCTCTTTGCTTTCCTGGTGTCATAGACGGAAGTTTTGAAATTATTCGCTGTGCTTCTTTTTCTAAATTTTTATCTGGTCCTCGCATTCTAATATTTGTTATGCTTCCATCCTTGGATATTATAAAGTTAACATATACTCGTCCTTGTATACCCATTTCCTGNGCGATTTCAGGGTACCTAAAGTTTTTCCTTATATGCTTATTCATTTTTTCTTGAAAACATTTACGTCTCTCTGATTTTTTAACTCTTTCACAGCCTGGGAAAATTGGTACATCCTCGATAACTGCAAAAGGTACATCAATGTCAACTTCTTCCTCCTCAACTTCAACTATTTCAACAATTTCTTCCTCGTCTGTTTCNGTAGATTCAATTACAGTCTCTTCGACCTCCTCTTCATCCTCAACAATTTCAATTATTTCAGGTGCCGGAGGGGGAGGCGGTGGTGGTGGTGGTGGCGTTTTAATTTGTTCTGTAATTGGGATATCTTCATCATCATCGTCATCAACATTTAATGCCTCGTAATCGTAAGTTTTTTTGTAAGTTTTCCATTCAATTGTTTGCCATGTGATTAATAAAACAACAGATAAACCAATTACAAAGTATAAACTACTGTTTTTCGTTAAATCTACTTTTTCATTTTTTTTTGGCTGCATTGTAAGATAAATTTAAAAAGCTAATCTAAAAAAAATATANAAAANACAATCATTTCTTAACTAATAATAAGTCTGTTGAGNAAACATGATGACCAAAGCGNTAAAATTCATCCTTTTTTGAGTAATGCATCGTATNATTCGTGATCTAAAAGATTTTTNGATTGATCCAAATCACTACANCGTANTTTGANCATCCAACCTTTTCCATAAGGATCNTCATTAACTATTTCAGGACTGTCTTCCAAAAGTTCATTAATTTCGATTATTTCCCCAGTTACAGGCATAAATAAATCCGAAACTGTTTTTACTGCTTCTACAGAACCAAAAACTTCTTCGGCATCAAGTTTAGAATCTAGAGTATCAATTTCAACATAAACTATATCACCAAGTTCACCCTGGGCAAAATCTGTAATTCCTACTGTAGCAATTTCGCCATCAAGTTTTATCCACTCATGGTCTTTTGTGTATTTTAAATCAGCTGGGATACTCATTTTTTTTTGACAAATTTAAAATATTTCCTTTATCAAAAATACTTTTAATTACCAAAGTTATAACGAATTGTAAATCCTGATCGAATACTAGTTTGTGGGAACGCAGTTGAAATTGCAAACTCAGAAAAATTATGATCATAAAAAAATAGAGCTGTAAGATTTTTTGTAAGTGCATAATCAGCAGTTACTTTAATTGCCATAAGTTTTTGTCCTGCTGTTACTTGGTTATTATCATATTCAAGATTCTTGAGTAATGTTAAGTTATTACGATATGAAACATCAATTTTAACATTCAAATCACCACTCAAAATCACTCTTCTCCCACTGATATTGGTTCTAAATCTTACATCTTTAACTCTATATCCAAGACCAACTATGTATTCATCTCCGAGAGTCTCAGTAATTAAATTATTATCAAGACTTAAAGAAATTGCACGTTCTTTTCTAAATTCTGCTAAAATTTTTATTGAATTTTTAAATTCCATATCTACCCTAGCTAAAGGATTAAATTGTTCTACTAAATTAATATTAGAATAAAGTCGCTCCGGTATGTAATTTCCTAGTTTATCTGTTTGAAAAGGAACGGTTGAATCATAATCAAAATTTGTTTGAAAGTTATTTAATGTGTAACTAGCTCTATAGGCATGATTAACAGAAAAACGATTGAAAATTTTTGATAAAAACTCAATTTTTGAAAGAGCTGTTAATTTTAAATTCCAATTTGGCAGNGGTGTCTGTCTTATTGGATTTAGATTTATTTTGTATGGATCAATACCTGAATATGCAGCTATGAATGAATGAAGCAAAACTGATTGCTGATTTTTACCATAACCAATCGGGTATCCATCAATTTCACTTGTTAATTCTGAAANATTACTTCTTTCATAAAGACGTCTTGCTATTATAGTTCTGTTTTTCCTAAATTCATCAAAGGTTTTACTCCCTTCACCATCTGAACGATTAAATGCTGTTTTAATCATTATAGTAGAAATGCCAAAATTGCCTGAAATATTTGAGTTTTGAGGGTAATATTGTAAGTTGTTTATACTGAAGTTTTCTATCTTATTTTCCGCAAAATCTCTTTCTGCATTAAGGTCTATAATCAAGCCTTTAAAGGGGACCATCTGTGCAGTTGCAAGAAATTTATTTGATCTGAGTTGAGTGAATAATTGATTAAAGTTTGGAAATCCNGTTAGCCATCCTTTTCTTGCCGCTTCATATCTAATATCAGCTTGACTGCCTATTGTAAAACCGAGAGTAGGTTGCATACCTCCAGCAAAACCGACACTTGGAAGATAGCCAGGAAGAACTGTCCCATTATTTTCATTATAATTAAACTGAATTCTTTTTAATGTAGCTAGAGCATCTACTATTTTAATTAAACTTTTCCGAATTGTAGAATTTTTTTTAATTGTATCATTATTTTTTAATTCACTTGTCATTTTTGGTGACCTTATTGTATTGGGCCTTAATCCAAGTGCACTGTAGAGTTTAGAAAAAGAAATTGCTCCAGTTAATGTCTTTTTATTATTATTTTGAATTGTGTTTACAATTCCTAATGATAAGCCATCATCATTAGTAACTTCTGCTAATGCTTCTGATCCTCGCTGCCAATTGAAATTACCCACATAACTATAGGCTGCATCAATAAAACTCAAAAATGGTATATTCTGAAAAGGAAATTTATAATTTAATGCCAAGGATTGAAAATGAGTATTTGGTTCTCCAGTGCTTAATAGGTTTCTCAATAAAATATTACTATTGTCTTGTTGGTAATTTTGATCATTTTGCCTCACTATACTACTTGTCGCAGCATTAAAGTTAAATCGAAGAGAACGTGTGATATTATGACTTAGTGAATAATTATAATCAAACAAAAAATTTCTCTGCTGTAAGTTAGGTAAACTTCGTTGAAGTGAAGCATCGGTACCTTCTAAATAAACCTGTCTAAACTTTTGATTATTTAAAATTCGATTCACGTTTATCGAACCTTCTAGAGAGTTTGGTAATAAATTAAAATTAAATTGTTGAAGCCATCTCCAATATCTTTTCCTATTAAAAAACTTTACATTTTTAAAGGGTTCAATTGTTTTTGTATTAAATGAATGCCCATAATTAGCTCCAAGCAACAAATTAATCTCTTCTTGTTTTTCTATCTCAAAATCGCGATGCTCTAATTTGTTGTAGGCATACGAAAAATCAAAATTCTCTGGACTATAAAATCTTTGACTGCCATTCCCTGAACTATTTTTTCTTACTCCAATTAGGCTTACACTTTTTCTATTTGTGTAATCAATTGCCTGATTTCGAATTGAGTCTCTTTGTGATCTTCGCTCTGATGTTTCCAAGCGATCTTCTAATTTCAAATCCTCATAAAAAGGATCATATTTAGGAGTTATGAAAGTTTCTCCACTCGCAAAACTTAATGGAATTTGTAGTCCCCATTTTGATGGTGCCAACTGGCCTAAATTTAGATTAGAAATAAAATCGTATTGTAAAAGTTCCTCTCTTGTTCTTTGGTTGGGTGTTTGATCTATACTGCCAAACCCTATCGATGAATATCTCCCATTAGCAGAAAAATTTGCGAAATCTGCTATGTTTGCATCTAATGCACCAATAGCTGCCCATCCTTCTTGATTGTCTATTCCAGAAATACGCAACTCGTTAAACCAAACTTCACCAGAAAGGTCATCTCCCAATTTACTTGATGGGTTTTTCAGACCTATCATTAATGTCCTTATATTACCAAGTGATGGATTCCCTTTAATTGCAAGTTTATATTTTTTTTGCCCTGAGAGAGAACTTATTGGTGTAAATTCAAAAATTTCATTTAACTCCTCATCGAAATATAATGTTTCGCCTAACCCCAATTTTTGCAATGCTTTAGCTTTCAGCCTTGAAAGTAAGTCAATAGATATTTCAATAGAATTAGAATCCGGGATCCATACTTCTTCNGAGGTCAAACTATTTGAAATATTTTCATCATAATCAGAGGGTTTTAAAGGAATTTCAATTTGATAAAAATTATCTTGATAATCTGTNCCTAANCGAATGAANGCNACTATTCNTTTATCGTANTCATCTTCAGANTTTAAACCNGGAAGAGGNTCATNNCCNGGTAATGACTCTGCATGTAAAAACATTCGTAGTTTNCTGTATTGCCTCATNTCAAGATCAACTGTTTTAAAAATNCCTCTTGAGTCCATAGGCTTTAGATNAAAAATTCGCATCGCTAGAGATTGTTCATTCTGACGAATTATAGTATTATTATTATTTATCTGCTCTCTTTGAATTTCAGGTGGCAAAACATAATTGATTGGAATTCTATTTTCATTTTCCAATATATTTACTGTACTAATATCAACCGTGGTATTTTCATTTGCCATTATTTTTTCATTAAGAGCTTTGTTATAACGTCTCCAATCTCCTCTCACCAAATCCAGTGTGCCAAAACGAAATACTATATCTTCGCTAAAACCACTTAATAGCATTCGCATAAATCTAATCGATCTTAAATCATTAATATCATTTACTGCTCCAAAATATGAATTAAAAGAAGTGTTTTCATAGTATGACTTTTGAATAGGAACTTTGAATTGTATCCACCTAGTAGTATACTCGTCACCATTTGGAGCTCTCACTTCTACATTCTCTCTTACATCAGTTATAAATGGATGATTTCCTACCCGCATTGTCTTAAAGATTGGTACATGATATTCAAAATAACTATCAATCGTATTCATACTTTGATCTCTATTTATATCTTCTGTATCGGGTTCAGTTGTATTACCTCGATCATTATCACTGAATTCAATTGGAGTATTGTTTTCAAATCCATTATAATTTTTATAGCGCTCAAGTATAGTACCTTCTGCTTGTAGATAATATTCATAATTATCGCCTGCAGGATCGTTTGTTTGACCATTTGTGAAAACCTCAGACTCCTCTTGATCACTAAGACCATCTAATCCAACATCCTGTAAAATACGATCCTCAGAATTTGAATTAAAAGCATATACTAAAGATTGGGTAGCAGGGACTCTACCCCAAGGAGTTTCATAGGTAGGTGTGATTTCGCTATTACTTGGAAGTCCATTCTCAAATTGTTTTCTNCCATCGCGAAGTATATCTTCAGATATATTACCTAAGTGAAATACTAATTCNCCTAATTCNTCATTTTCTGAAGTNTTNTCTGAAAATGTATCNAGTAACCAAAATTCNATAAACTCAACATTTGACTGTTCAAAATTTGTTGCATTTAGTGTNCGTGTAATNCCAGCCCANTTTTTTTTTGGNTCTAATAAAAATTGTGANAATTCTGCATTATTATAAGGNCCTTTTTCTNTNGGNTAAAATGCCAAATCTANGGTTGGTAATCTACTAATCATNCCTTGNACNAAATCTTGNTCTGGAAAAAGTTCATTTATAGATATNCTTCTAGTTTCATTNCTNGATATNTCATCATTATTTATNCCTGGTGGNTGTCTAGAATAAAAAATTTGATCAATAGAATACCATGCTAGTTTAGATCTNCCGTATCCACTTTCAAGTCCCTGTAGTGATGATCCTAAAACTCCTTTAATCGGAACACTAGANAGNTTCCATGCATTAAATCCTTTNACATCAATNTTTGTTTGTGCNCCTTCAAAATCNTCTATATAAACGTTTGTTTCACCATTTAATCTTGTATTTCNAGGATCATTTGCATTNATGCTTGCAACTTCACCTCTAAATGAAATTTGAGAGGGAATACNAGTTCTTATAGTTGGCCANTTATTNACCANACGAGTTAANAAGGGAAGTTCAGTAGAAAAATTTGTNTTTANGCCTTTCATTGTATTNTTTACTGGTTCGGTTCCATAATTTGCTTTTTGAGTAAGAGGATTTTCACTTAGATTTATAAGTGTNCCTCCAACATAGAANTTATCANTNAGCCGATGTTTNAAATTAATTCCAGAGAATCTTTTATTCTGTTGATTAAAAAACGAATTATTTTCAACTGAAATNTCGATAGGAATATTTGATGCNTTAAGACCTTCATCTAATATTTTTACNCTTCCTATTTCATAATTTACTGTATAATCCAATCCTTCCTGAAGAATCCTTCCTCCTGCAGTAACCCTAACAGAACCTCTAGGAATATTAAACGCCCCAATATTTATACCATCCCCTCCTTCAGACTTATATCTTCCTTTGAGTTGGAATTTATTTTTTTCGGTAAATTCTAAAGCAGCTGCTTTTGTAAGAGTATACATTTCCTTAAAAACATATTTTTTTTGATTTGCATTAAATGTATTATCTATGTCATAATCCTCTTTCGCTGAACTTGGATTATCTAAAATTCCAAATAAAAATTCTCCAAATGGCTCAACTTTAGTGAAGATGATTCTTCCAAAACGAGGTTCAACTGTAATACCAGGAAGAAAGTCAAAAAATCCATCTCCACTAGGTACTAAATCTTGATACGCATTTAGTTTGTCAAGTTCTAATGTGTTTAATAATATTTCATTATCTAAATCTTCTGGCCATATAGATTTATCAACTGGAGTTAAATAATTAATTGGTGATGGATCACTATACAAAATATTTAAACGAAAATCCTCCTCGGAAAGTTGAAATGCCCCTGTATTGTAAATATTTTTCATCATCAAATCCCAAACTGGCTGGCGAACGTCAGTCAAACTACTTTTTAACATTTTTACAATTAAACTATTTGTTTGAACTTGTTCTTGTTGACTTTGCNCTTGAATGAAATTTTGATTTTGTTGAATCACTGAAGTTCCTGGAATATCTCCATTAGCAAATTCTCCGACCTGATAAGTCTTTCCCAAATGAGTAAATTGAAAAGCAACTCCTAGAACTTCGTCATTACTTAGACGCTGATTAAGAGATATATATCCTAATTGAGGGTGGAACGTATATTCTTGTGAACTAAGTTTCCTTGCACTTTCTAAAACGGCATAATCAAATCCCTCATTCGCACTAATATTTTCAAAAGCATTGTTAACTGTTGCTATGTCCCTTATTTTTGTATTGAGTACACCATTAAAACCAATTTCGTCTGGATCGAGTTTATTAACATTGTTATCAGGTGGGGCAAAAGGATTCAATGAATTTATAAAACCCTGATAATTATCATCTAATTTAGTATTATCAGGGTTAGGTTCTCCCAAGTCTTGAAGTGCTATTATATTTCTAACATTTTGAGTTTGATACCCCCTATTTGTGACCCAAACTTCTATACGAGTAATTTGAACTGGAGAATTGATATATGGATAATTAGCTAAAAATCGATCATAATTATCTCTAAAATATTGACTAATAAAAAAATGTCGATCTTCCTCGTAATCTAAAGCAAAAAAGTTGAACTCTTGTAATCTTCCTCCTCCTTGGGAAACTATATTTTGTGACTGAGATCTTTGTTCTGAAAANACTCCAGATATAGTTGTATTTCCAAATTTCAAGTCTGTACGTACTCCAAATAAACTTTGNGCTCCTTGTATNAGATTACTATTTATTGGCATATTGACATTCCCAATATCTATATTTTGAATAATAGCATCTTCNGTTATTTTACCTCTTAAGTATTCAGACACCCTGTTTCCNANAAGCTCTGAATTATTAGGAAGCTGTTTTACATTATTTTTAAGATTCTCAATTTTTTGTCTNACCNTANTCAATGAATTTTTTGATTCACTGATAGTTTCTTCTGCNTCACTAATTGTTTGACTTATNTNGTTAACAGAGTCATTTATAGTTGAAATANCCTTTTCTAAATTAGAAATATTTGAACCTAATTTNCCTGGAANTATTTCTGTTAATTCCGATAATTTNGGAGGGTTAAATTCTATTTTTACCAAGTTTTGAAAATCAAAAGTAGATTCGGTATCATAATTNGCTGTAATTTGNAGGCGTTCACCAATATTTCCTAANAAACTNAAACTGATTCTTTGGTCAAAATCAAAACCTGGTGATCTACGGTTAATNACTGAGGCAATAGGNTTATCACTTCTTTGGTATCGGTATCCTAAATCCACTCCNATTGAACCTTGAGGTTTNATATCNATGGTATTACTACCAAAAATTGATTCAAAAAACTCATTNTTTACNTAAAGTTCTGGAAGTAAATTTTTTTGTGCATCNTCGATATCTGAGCCGTNTCCACTAAGTGCNTGAATTTTTNCTTTAAAATACCTACTCATTTGTTCNTTTAGAATAAATGACTCATATTCAGCAANAGTCATNACCATTGGGGTACTNATAGGNNANCCTCCTATTTCCTCTGTTAAAATATAGAGATTACTTTCAGGGTCATAGGTGTATAAGTTTTCAATACTACTTGACTTTGGNTCAATANTGGANNCTATTTCAGCNGCTTTTTGTCCAAAAACAATTTTACTAACTAGCATCATCAAGATAAAAATGATGATGAAGTTTTTGGATGGTTTAAAAACTACATTTTCAGATATTTCAATCAAAAATTCACAATTTATTCAGAGCCTCCTTGATAAGTTCTTCAACNGAACTTTCTGGAGCACTCTGAATAATGCTATCTAAGATACGCTCAGACTGCTTCCTTGTGTAACCAAGAACCTCTAATGCTGATAACGCTTCATCTTTGATTGTATTGTTTCCAAAATTTTGAATTTCACCCTCGACTTGAAGGTTTAACATTTTATCTTTTAATTCAATTAAAACTCTTTGAGCTGTTTTTAAACCAATACCTTTAACTGATTTTATAGTATTTAAATCATCTGAAATTATTGCACGCTGGATTTGAANAGGCTCAAGAGATGACAACATNNTTCTTGCTGTACTAGAACCAATTCCAGAAACTGAAATTAAAAGTAAAAAAACTGATCTTTCAATAGTTGTATTAAAGCCAAATAATGTNTGGGAGTCTTCGCGNACCTGTAGGTGGGTATAGAGTTTAATATTTTCGCCATCATTAATCTGAGAAAAGGTGTGAAGTGATATATTAACTGCATAACCTACTCCNTTACAGTCAATTACAACTTGTGTAGGAGTTTTTTCAACCAATCTNCCGATAATTTGTGTAATCATTTATTTATTTTTTCTTTGTTTGGGCATCCACAACTGCAACAGCAGACATATTAACNATTTCAGATACGGAAGCACCTAACTGNAAAATATGAATTGGTTCACTTAGACCCATTAAAATTGGNCCTATNGAATGTGCTTCNTTTAATTCTTTCATAAGCTTATAGGTTATATTGGCTGCATCTAAATTTGGAAAAACCAAAATATTTACTTTTTTATTAGTAAGACTTGAAAATGGAAATCTGTCTTGTAAAAGTTTCTTATTTAGAGCAAAATCTGATTGTATAGGTCCATCAACAATTAAGTCTGGATTACTTCTGTGAAGCATAGTTACTGCTTTAGAAACTTTTTTTGCCTGTGGAAAGCGTGAAGATCCAAAATTTGAGAAGGAAAGCATCCCTATCACGGGTTCTAATCCAAAAATTTTTGCCATTTGTCCGGTCATTTGTGCAATTTTTGCTAATTCTTTTGATGATGGATCAACGTTGATTGTTGTATCTGTTAAAAAAAGTGGTCCCGATTTTGTTAACATCAAATTTGCAGCAGCTACACGACTNACTCCTTTATTTTTTGGGATNGTTTCTAATATAGGCTTGACAACTGATCTGTAGTTTCTAGAATAACCTGAAATCATAGCATCTGCNTCTCCATTCTTTATCATCATAGACGCAAAATAGTTTCTCTCTCNCATTAAGCGTTGTGCATCGTANAANGTGTANCCTTTTCTTTTTTGTGAATGCCAAAAAAGCTCAGCATATTTATTTCTAATCTTATTTNGTTCGTTTTCTTTGGGATCTATTACTTCAACATCTGCATTAAATTCAATAAGATCACACAATTCTTTAATTTTTTTTCTATTTCCTAATAATATAGGTATGGCAATAGATTCTTCAAAAACAATTTGAGCGGCCTTAAGAACATCCATTTGGTCTGCTTCTGCGAAAACCAAGCGTTTAGGAGCTGATTTAGCNCGATCGTGAAGCAATCGAATCATTTTTTGAGTGTTGCCAAGACGTTGTTCTAAGTTTTCCCTGTAACGTTCCCAGTTTTGTATTGGTTCTGTAGCTACACCTGATTCCATTGCAGCTCTTGCAACTGCAGGAGGTACAGTTGTAATTAAACGGGGATCGAAAGGTTTAGGTATNATATAGTCCCTGCCAAAACTCAATCTTGTTTCATCATAAGCTATGTTNACTTGCTCTGGAACAGACTCTTTTGCAAGATCAGCAATTGCCTTTACTGCTGCCATCTTCATTTCTTCATTTATTGAAGTTGCTTTTACATCTANAGCACCTCTAAAAATGAANGGAAAACCAAGTACGTTGTTNACCTGATTGGGATGATCTGAACGACCAGTTGCCATAATAATGTCATTTCGTGTATTACAAGCATCATNATATCCAATTTCTGGATCTGGGTTAGCCATTGCAAAAACAATTGGATTAATACTCATCTTTTTGAGCATCTTTTTTTTAAGGATNTTAGGTTGTGACAAACCAATAAAGACATCAGCACCAACAATAGCCTCTTCNAACGTTTTTAGGTCTTTTTTTGTAGCAAATTGAGCTTTTTCTTGAGTAAGATNCTCACGATTTTTTTGAATCACTCCCNTACTATCCAACATTACAATATTTTTGGTTCTTGCACCAAAAGAAACATATAGTTTGGCACACGCTATAGCTGCNGCACCTGCTCCAGAAACGACAATTTTCACNTCTGTAATCTTTTTACCTGCAAGTTCTAGCGCATTTAAAAGAGCAGCAGCAGATATNATAGCAGTTCCGTGNTGNTCNTCNTGCATAACAGGAATATNAAGTTCTTNCTTAAGCNTACGTTCAATTTCAAATGCTTCTGGTGATCTAATATCTTCTAAATTTATTCCTCCAAATGTTGGAGAAATAGCTTTAACTGCTTCAATAAATTTTTCTGGGTCTTTAGCGTCTAATTCTATNTCAAAAACATCAATACCTGCAAAAATTTTAAAAAGTAAAGCTTTACCCTCCATAACAGGTTTAGAGGCGCATGGACCAATATCTCCTAGTCCAAGAACAGCGGTACCNTTGGTAATAACAGCAACCAAGTTTCCTTTATTGGTATACTTGTAAACATCAGATTTTTGCTTTTCTATCTCATTACACGGAATNGCAACACCAGGGGAATAGGCCAATGCTAAGTCCCTTTGAGTATTATAATTTTTTGTTGGAACAACTTTTNTTTTTCCAGGTATAGGTTTAGCATGATAAACTAGAGCAGCCCTTCTATGTTGCTGATTTGACATGAGTTAAAATTATAATGCTGAAATTACTCAATTAAATTGAATCTGCCTTCGCAGGTTGGCTAACAAATAAAGAAAAAATTCCTCCTATAATAAGAAANGTGCCCGATAGGCGTATAATATTTATTGGATTTTGTCCTAAAAGATCATAAACAATATACTGAACAGAAAAAATTTGAATAATCATTGGGATAACAATAAACATATTAAATATACCCATATAAATTCCCATTTTATTTGTTGGAATAGTTGATGCTAACATTTGATAAGGCATAGCCANCATGGACGCCCAGGTAATACCCATACAAAAGGAAAAAAGATATATTTGGGAAATTTCAATTCCACTTCCAAAGGGCAAAACAAATAAAATCTCTGTGTCATTTAATAACGGCATGCATAAAAGACCAAATCCTCCAATAGCTAAACTAAAAAAGTGTAATCTTTTGGGTCCAATTTTTTTTGCAATTGGAATTAGTGCAAAAGCAATTGAAAAACAAATAATATTGTAAGTACCATTTAAATTACCTGTCAAAAGTTGTGCCTTATTGAAAAATGAAGTTGTTTCGTCTAGGGTACCATATAAGGAGAGTGAAAGAGCTGAAGTTAAATATTGCCAATAGCAAAACATTGCATACCAAGGAAAAAACATAACCGGTATTAACTGTTTCATAGTTGCAGGCATATTTTTGAATGCAAAAACAATATCTTGAAAAGTTTTTATTAATAAATTTTTATTTGTTTTAGAGGATTGAATTTCTTTNAACTCTTCTAAAGNAGGTGGATATTCCGAGGTNGTAANGACAGTAATCANNATNGTNATNATGGATGCTGCAGCACCAATTNNAAAAGCCCAATAAGTTGAAACAGGAATNCCATTNTCCATTTTGTCGGTTAACGCTAATATGCCAAAGGAAACCAAAATAGCAGGTGTNAAATTGGCTAATGTAGTTCCTAGACCAGTGAAAAAACTTTGNACTAAAAAACCAAATGAAAATTGTTTTTTNGGTAATTTGTCAGAAATAAANGCNCTGTANGGTTCCAAAGCTATNTTATTTGCAGCATCTANAATCCATAAAAGNCCNGCNGCCATCCATATTGAACTNGAGTAAGGCATAGCAATTAAAGCTAAACTTGCAATTATTGCTCCNANTAGAAAGAAAGGCTTTCTTCTACCAAATNTNGGTGACCANGTNCCNTCGCTNATTGCTCCNATTATTGGCTGAACAACNAGNCCNGTAACTGGACCCGCTAGCCATAAAANAGGTAACTCAGATTCTTCTGCACCCANATACCTATAAATTGCACTCATATTGCTTTGTTGCAAACCAAAGCTAAATTGCACCCCNAAAAAACCAAAGTTCATGGTAATTATCTGCCAAAAACTAAGGCTTTTTTTCACCATTTGTTGTATTAAGAGTTAATAACCTGTCAGAAGTTTTTTTTGTTTGTAATTTGCTAGCAATATATGAACCTACTTTTTGGCCCTGAGAAACACCCTCAGTAATTGCCATCATGTAATGTATACCTCCATACAGTCTTGATATCGCTGCCTCTTCAGAAGCATGTATAAAAGACTTATAGCTTCTTTCAGGAAGACCATAAGCTATTTCTGTAGTATCTACAAAACTGAAATTATCTCCGTAGATTTTTGTTAAAGTTACTGCTGCAGCCCTTGAAATTACGGAGTGTCCACTTGTATATTCCGGGAATGGGGGGGTTTGTAATAATGGTAGCCATTCCTCATCGTAATGTTCATTAATTAATGTCTCTGGTCGCACTACCAAAGTTCTCCATTTTTCATCCCAACAACTTATAAATGCATCAAATAAAGCAATAGAAACGTTAGCATACGCGTTTATTGTATCTGCAAAAGAACTTTTTGCTTTTCTAGTGGCTATAGAAGTTATTCCAATCCAATGTCCTCCAGGTGTAATCTTTTTTGTAGCAAACATAGAATGTCCTTTGTGATGAGTTACGTATGGATTGCAATCCCAAAACTTTGCGATTTCTACTTGTTCTTCAGTAAGTCCATTTATAACATTAAAAACCTCCATCAACTGTTTATGAAAAGGACTATCTTTTTCTAAATCAAATGGTAATGGGTCTTTTGGGGGAAATTGGTTTGACGAATCTAAAACCATAGTTCTAATTTCTTGCCAATGAGGTTCAATTCCATCCATATAATCAGGTGGAGTTGGCTTCCAATACTTATCTTCTTCTTTGATAGCATATTTTGGAAATGTACGGGTTTGGCTGTACATATCTTTAGAAGCCCATTCTAGAATAAATTGTGCTACTTCTTCTCCATAATTTTTGGAGGCTTTTATCACGTTTTTTGGAACATTATACTCAACCAATTTTTGATAAAATTCATTTTCAAAGGATTCCATTTTATCTTGTGAAAAAATGAGTTTTTTGCCAACACTATTAAAAGAAAATAGAGCAGCAAGGTTTGGAATTATAGCCTTATTGTCTGATTTTGGAATTTCATTCAAATCTTTGACCTGGCCTGCAAGACTATTAAAGCTTTTGTCCTGATGCGCAGCGATTATCTCATATGCAGCTATTGTTGGATATAAGTAGACTCTTGAAGCAACAGGTGGTGAAAAGATATCGTAAACTACAATGTCAGTAAGGTTTTGCATTGCAGACTGGAATAATTCAGGATTATCTAATTTTTGAATATATTCACTACTTTCATGTTGATTACATGATAATTGGATAAATAAGACTGAAAATATTAAAGCTCTAAGATTCCTCATACATTTATTCTTACTGAATTTAAAACAACTAATGAAAACGATCAAAAGTAAAATTCAGTTTTCAACACATTATAGGGAGTTAAAAATAGGACATTTAAGTCAAATAAATTGAATATGTAATAGTGAAATGATATTTTTTGAGTCCTAAAAACTAAAACTCTTCAAACGCTAGCAGTTTGTTTTGATTTTGTGCTACCAAAATCAAAATTTTACCATTCTTAAGCCTAACACTTTTAATCTCTCTGGCATCACCGAAAACATGAAAACCTGAATCTTGCGCGCTTACAACTTTCTCTCCTTCATTTTCATCTAAATATAAAATGGTCCCTTGTAATGCGTCCGTATTCCCTTCAAATGGTGCACCCCCAAAATCATTCCCTACGACAAACACTTTACGTTTATTACCAGCGCCAAAAATAAGGAAATCATTAATGGGGCCTAACTGGAGTAAATCTGGTAATGAATTAAGTTTATAATTACCTTCACCCAAATTTTCTATCCATTTGGATTCACTGTGTTTAGCTATCAAAATACTGTCATTATCTATGAATCCTTTTTCTTTATAATATTCAAAGTTAGCTTTTGAAAATGAATGATACGAATTGAATTCTTGCCTAAACATTGGACTTTGTTGGGTTAGATTGTCCCAAAATTGAATTGGATAAATATCTAATTCTCCCTTGCTATTTTGTTGGGAATTAAAAATTAAGGGATCAACACTCCCGTTTTTATCTACATCCTTAGTTGATATATACATTGGGGTTTCTGGAGATAAAGACAGCATATTATTTTTCCCTAAATTTCCTAAAATATAATCTAAATCGCCGTCTTGGTCAATGTCAACCTGCTCAATCGCCCTCCAAAGACCCTGAGTATCTTTAAGAGTTTCTGATTCCAATTTTTCAAAACCCTTTTCTTTATTTAACAATATTGTAACAGGGCTATATTCTCCTACAAAAATTATGTCATTTCGGTTATCGCCATTGATATCAGTCCATAAAGCATCTGTTAGAATACCAAACGATTCTAATGGAGGAATGATAGTATCCGTAATGTCTTCAAAAAAGCCGTTATTATTTCTTAATAAAAAATTATTGTCAGCTAGTGGATAAGCTCCAGGTTTGTTGTGTCCTCCGACAAATAAATCCAAATCTCCATCATTATCAAAATCAGCTGGTCTAACAATGCAACCATTAATGTGCATCTTTGGAAGTCTATTTTGTTGATTTTTAAAATTTCCGAAGCCATCGTTAATTAACAATCTATCTTGGTACCACTCAGAGCCAATGTCATATTCGTTTCCACCGGAAACAAGATAAAGGTCAAGATCTCCATCTTGGTCTGCATCAAAAAGAGTCATACTTTCAACTTCATATTTTTTTTCTTCCTCTTTTTGAAATAAATCCCTCGAAGTGAATTTGCTGTCGTCACTTTGTATAAAAACCCTGGGTGAAAATGATGTTGAGCTACCTACTATAAAATCTTCATTCCCGTCACTATTTATATCACCGACTGCTATACACGGACCATTTTGGGACAGTTTGTGTGGTAATAAACGCTGTTTAAAAAAGTCTTGAACGTNTTTTTCGTTATGAAAATAATTTATGTTGTATTTACTAGAAATCTCTTTGTAAGGAAGAAGTTTTTGTTCCTCTACGAAAGGAAAAATAAGAGAATTATCAGCTAAAGCTTTGCTTTGACTGAATGTTAGTCTTTTGTTAATATTAGGGTTATTCATTTTCGATAAAAGTCCGTTTGGCCACAAAATTTCTACAGAAACTACATCCTTTAGTTTTCCAAGTCCAAAATACATTATAGGATCCGCAGAAGACATATAACCTCGTGATGTTTGTTGCTCTTGAAATTGAATTGAATTATCTGAGAGGCGCAAAACAACTTTTGCTCCTAGAGCATCTGGATTTAATTTATCTCCTTTGAGCTCAATTTGTAAATAATTGGGAGTATTTTCTTGCTGAGATAAGATATTTTCAAAAATAAATGCTTTGTCATTTATATTATTTACAACGTAGTCTATATCTCCATCAAGATCAAGATCACTAAAAACAGCTCCATTAGAAAATGAGGAAATTCCTAAACCCCACTTTTTACTTACATCTTCAAAAGTTAAGTTACCATTATTCTTGTAAGCATAGTTAGGTATTTTAACAATAGGTATGGAATCCAAAAGAGTTGATACCGGAGTATAGGCACCATAACTAAGCCTGTAATTTGCAAAGTCCATATCAGTTATATCTCTTGGGAATCCATTAGTTATAAACAAATCCCTATTTCCATCATAGTCAAAGTCAGCAAAAAGTGGTGACCAACTCCAATCTGTTTGGTAAACACCTGAAAATTGTCCTATCTCTGAAAATGGGAGATTTGGTCCATTATTTTTAAATAGCATGTTTCGCATATGCTGGTCTTGATAGTCCCATTTTTTATTTAATACATTTTGAAAAAAAAAGCTTTTAGATATAGTTGTTTTTCTTCGCTCATGGCTTTCTCCTAGCATATCAAGGGAAACTAAATCAGTATAGCCGTCATTATTAAAATCCGAAGCATCTGAACCCATTGAAAATTTACTTTGATGAGATAGATAGTTCTGGATTTCATTTTTAAATGTTCCGTTTTTTTGATTTATATATAAAAGATCATTTGTAAGATAATCGTTTGTTATATATAGGTCTATCCACTGGTCTTTATTTATGTCAACTGGTGTAACACTTAACCCAAAGCCTTCGAACAATATTCCTGCGTCAAGAGTCGTATCACTGAAAGTTCCATCCCCATTATTCTTATATAATTTATCATTACTTGGGGCTGAACCATCAATTATTTTTTTTCTGTAGTTAGTTGGAATGGTCTCGTTTTGTTCATTATTTAGAACATATAAGTCTAAATCACCATCTTTATCGTAGTCAATAAAACATGCCCCCATGGTATTACCGTCATCATCAATACCAAATTTTTCTGCTTGTTCTTCAAAAACAAGTATGTTATCCTTATTTAGACCCTGATTTACATAAAGCCTATTTTTTCTATTATTTGTATTCATAGCTCCAGAAACGTAAATATCCATCCAACCGTCTGAATTTATATCTACAACCGCTGCTCCTGTGGACCAAAACCCAGTTGAATTTAATTTTGAGCTATTAGTTACATTCTCAAATTTTAAATGACCCTTGTTTAAATAGAGCTCATTTGATACCATATTACCTGTAAAAAAAAGGTCCGGTAAACCATCTCTATTAAAGTCTGCTAATGCAACCCCTCCTCCATTAAAAATATACTCATCCGTAAGTATATTAAAGTCGTCTGTTTCAGTTATTTTATTGTTGAATTCAATACCGGTTTTGTCTGATTTCAATAAAACAAATAGCTTGTTTTGCTTTGAACAGGACTGGATTAAAAAAATTAGTGTGATTAATAAATATTTCCCTTTCATCATATATCAAAAAAAAACCGCGGAGCAAATATACTCCACGGTTTTGAACTTTCAAAGATTTAACTACTAGTAGTTAGGATCTTGAGTTAAAGTTGGCTCACCCTCTGAGAATGATCTATCAATCGCATAAGTTGGAATTGGATAGAATTCATTTTTAGGTGAGGTAAAGGACTTACCTTGGAGGTAAACTCTATAACGTGATTCTCTTGAAAGATATTCGTTAAGAACTTGAGATTGAACACCCCATCTTTGTAAGTCAAAGAAACGATTACCTTCCATAGCAGTTTCAAGTCTAGACTCGTAACGCACAGCCTTTCTTGCAATAGCTTGGTCAGTCCAAGCTGCAGTATACTCACCAATAACATAGTTTGCACCTGGTGCTCCTGTTAAAGTGTAGTCAGCACGAGTTGCGCCTTGAGTTGCACCCTTATTAAATCCGTCTGGGTTAGCAGCACGTCTTCTTAGATCGTTTATTTGAGCACGAGCGTCTTCTAGTCGTCCAGCTTCAACATAAGCTTCAGCCAACCAAAGTTTAACGTGTCCTAAACGCATAATTCTAAAATTATTCGCAGAAAGGTTACCCCATCCACCAATACCAAATCCTTCTGGTTCAGCAATATGCTTTTTAGAAAAATATGGACCTGCATAAGTTAAATCACGAATGTAATCTACTTGCATAATGTGGTGGTTCTTGAATAGTTGTCCTGGACGTCCAACAGTGTGGTCAAGTCTTGGGTCAACACTTGGATCTCCAATAGGCTCACCTATATTAGCTCCTGTAGGATTAGTGATATGATTAGTTTTCCAAGATTCGTCTAATAATGGTAATCCATTAGCGTCAGTTTGGAAGAAATCTACTAAGTCCTGAGGTGCTTGTAAGAAACCACAGCATCCCCAAGGGGCAATATATGGGTGTGCAAGACCAATTTCAGCATTAGATGCATTTGTGTCAGCACTACTAACAGCATACTGAATTTCAAAAATGGATTCTGAATTGTTTCTAGTAGCTACCAAATAGTTGTCTTCAAATTTGTCGACAAGTGTAAATGGACCGTTGTTAACAATATTCTCCAAAATTGGAAGTGCAGAAGTATAGTCACCACTATAGACTAATGCTTTAGCTTGATAAGCTAATGCAGCCCATTTAGTAGCTCTACCTGCCTCAGTTTGGGTTTCTGGAAGCGCAGCTGCAGCATCAGCAAAGTCTTGAATGACGTTAGCCCAAATCTTTCCCGTATTAGGAACTTTTGAAGCCTCTAGATCATCTAAGGTAAAGTTAGCTTCGCTAACATACTTAGGTGTTCTATACATCTTCTGCATTTCAAAGTGTTGCCAACCTCTAATAAATTTAGCTTCACCGATNATTTGCGCAGCCCTAGCTGCATCAATATCTTCAGCTTCTGCTACACTATTTATAACGTCATTAGCTCTAGCAGCACCCCAATATCCAGATCTCCACTTGTCGCGGTTGTGAACATTAAAAGTGTTAAAGTCATATGACTCAATAAATGAGTGCTCTGGCTGGTCACCAGCATCAGTTCCTTTTAATGCATTATCAGAAGATATTGCACCAAAAATCCAGGACCAGGTAGAATAATACCATGTTCCTCCTCCGCTCATTCCGTAACCTGCAAGGGTACGGTAAGCAGCGACCAGTTTCCCTTCAATACCGTCTGCATTAGCTAATGCTGGTCCAGAAAGTGAAGCCTGGGGCTCTTTTGTTAAAAATTCCTCATCACAAGCAACCGTAAGAGTTACAATGGCTAGTGAAGCAAAAAATAGATTTTTCAAATTTTTCATTTTACAAAATAATTAATTATTAAAATAATGATAGATTCAATCCTACAGTCAGTGTTCGTGAAACCGGCATAAATCCTCCGTCGTATCCTAATTGAATATCATTAGTTGTCTGAACTTCTGGGTTTAGACCAGAATAGTTCGTGACAGTTAATAGATTTTGACCTTGGAAATATATGTTTCCTCCACTTATACCTAAAGTGTCGTTTAATTCGTCACTAAACGTATAAGTAAGTTGTACGTTTCTCAATCTGAAATATGAACCGTCTTCTATTAAATAAGAAGAAGTTCTACTACTAATCTGATCGTTCGCGTCCATAATAGGAGACGTAGCGTCAGGGTCAGCAGCTGTCCATTGTGATCTTGGAGCAGACGGATTGCTTGGTTGCCAAGCATCGTTAAGTGCTCTTGTAGATCTGTTACCTTGGAATGTGTTAAAGTCAGCAAAGTATCTTACGTAATTGTAGATATCGTTTCCTTGAACTCCATTTCCAAAGACAGTCAAATTGATATTTTTATAAGTTAAACTCAAGTTTATACCGTATGTAAAGTCAGGGTGTGGATTACCGATGACAGTTCTGTCGTCATCATTAATCTCGCCATCATTATTAATATCAGCGTACTTGAATTTACCAGGTGCATTATAACCTGTTGTTCCGTAAGGTGCGTGAGCATCAGCTTCAGCTTGAGACTGGAATATACCTTCCACTTCAAAACCATATAGTGAAGATATTGGATCTCCTACCTGAGTAACAGTTAAGGCAGGAACCCTTCTGTTAGATCCAAAGATTGGTGTAGAAAATTCATCTAAAGCAAGTATTTCATTTCTATAAGTAGAAATATTACCTGTAATAGATAAGTTAAGATCACCAAAGTTATCATCATAGGTAAGTCCGAAATCAATACCCTCGTTATACATCTCACCGATGTTAACAGCTGGAGCACCAGCATCACCTGCAGAATAGATAACAGGTACAGTAAGAAGTAAGTCAGTAGTAGTTCTGTTCCATAAGTCTAATTCAACAAATAGTTTTTGTCCTCCTAACGCTGCATCCAAACCAATATTGTTTGAAACAGTAGCTTCCCATTTTGCTGCTGGATTACCAAAGGTAGCAGGAGCATAACCAAGAGTGGCTGCTGAGTTACTTCCATCAATTGGGTAACCTGTGTTGTAAGAACCAGATCCAAACGTAGTATAAGCATTGTAGTCTCCAATTTCTTGGTTACCAGTTTTACCCCATCCGTATCTAACTTTAAGGTCATCTATGAAAGATATTCCAGACATAAAGTCTTCTTCAGAAACCCTCCAACCAACACTAAATGCTGGGAAAAATGCGCTGTTAGAAGCTTGTCTAAATCTTGAAGATTGGTCATTACGAACAGTTACTGTCGCAAGATATTTCTCGTTGTATTGGTAGTTAGCTTGTGCAAACTGTGACCATAAAGAGAAGTCTTTAGAAATATTACCAAAGTTTGAAGCAGTTGCTTGGTTACCAAGATCTAGGTAACTTATAATAGAGGTAGTTTCAAATGGGAATCTCTCTCTTGCAGCACCAAAGAATTCTGAAAAACCTTGAATTGCCTCAACACCAGCATAAGCACTAATATCGTGAACATCAGCAATAACTTTAGACCATGAGAGGGTATTTGTAAATGTCCACTCGTATCCCCAATTCTGCTCAGCTCTAGAACTATTTATAAAGTTACCTTCAACATATTCAGGCTGAGGTCTTCCAATGTCAACACGTCTGTTTGTTGTAATATCAGCACCAAAGCTTGATCTTATTTTGAAGTCATCAGCAATTGTTAATTGTGCATAAGCATTACCAAACATTCTAGCTCTTCTAGTTCTGTCATCTTGATTTCTGGACTGTGAAGCATAAGGGTTATAGTTATTACCAAGGTTTAGACCCCTAGAACCAGCAAAGTTTCCAGCAATATCGTAATTAGGAAGAAGTGGGTGGTGTTTGTATGAACCAGAAACAGCGTTTTGCTCGCCGTCGTTACCATAACCACCTTTTCTGTTATCAAGGTTTAATGATAAGTTTTCACCAACCTCTAATTTACCGCCAAATGTTTTAGTAGAAGAGTTTACACGAATTGTTGCTCTCTCATACCCTTGATACTTAATTACGGCATCTTGTTTAAAATAAGAAGCACTGAATGCATATTGAGAATTCTCATTAGCACCACTTGCATCTATTTGATGTTGTAAGATTGGTGCGTTGTTATTTGTTAATAACTCCCACCAGTTTGTATCTGCTGATCTAGTAATCGCATATATATTGTCTGGAGTTAATGAGTAAAGAGATTCGTCAACTGAACTAGCTCCACTAGGGAAAACATAGTTTGGTATAGTAATCTGGGGGTTTTCTGGTGTTCCACTAAATCCGTACTGACCGTGAGATGGTGTTTTGCCTGCATAATAGTCAGCAAGATATAGGTACTCACCTAAACCTGCTGCATCTAATGCCTCAACGTCCTTCTCCGGAGTTTGCCANCCGTAGAATGTACTGTAACGGATAGTTGGGGAACCGATTTTACCTTTTTTAGTTGTAATAATGATTACACCGTTCGCCGCACGAGAACCATAAATAGAAGCCGCAGATGCATCTTTAAGAATTTGTAAAGATTCTATATCCTGCGGGTTAAGGTTACCTTGAGACTTAGATGGTACACCATCAATAACGTAAAGTGGTTCGTTGTTTCCAGTTGTTCCGAAACCACGGATACGAACTGTAGCTTCACCACCAGGTGTTGCATCACTTACAATAGAAATACCCGAAGCTCTACCTTGCATTTGCTGCGAAAATGTTGTCGCAGGAACTGCTGTAAGATCGTCAGCTTCTATTGTTGATACTGCTCCTGTAATATCTCTTTTAGATTGCGTACCATAACCAGTAGTTACGATAACTTCATCTAATAGATTACCTAGAGCCATTGTTATGTTTAAATTGTCACCATCAACTGCAACTTCTTGAGTTTCATAACCTACAAACGAAACAATAAGGATATCTCCTTGGGCTGCTTCAATTGAAAAGTTACCGTCAAAATCAGTTGTGGCGAAATCATTTGTCCCCTGAACTAGTACAGTAGCACCAGGAAGTGGACCGTCATCGCTCGTTACGACTCCCGTAACTGTTTGAGCGAAAATTCCCACACTCAACATAAAAGCGAAGAGGAATGAGAATTTCTTAAAGAACTCTTTTTTCATCATTTGGTTTTAAATTATTTTTAATTAATTCTTTTTGATTTCGTTTAATCAACCTACAATTATAGTGATGTTTTTTTTAATTTCTTAATATTTTGTTAAGAAAATGACGATATCATATATTTTAGGGGTTTTGTTTAAGAATTTAAATATCCTGGTAAACAATCTGACTTTCACATAGTTTAATAACTATTACAAATATGCTTTAATTCCAAAATTTTGATATTTTAAGGTTAAATGGCTAGCTTTTAAGAAATTTTATATTTCTTTTAAGCCCATCGAATTTTGTCCTTTTGATAGCACTATTTTTAAATACCTTGTCAAAAACCTCTTCTGTAATCTCACTCCATTCATTCTTTGTCATTTTCAAAAGTTCTTCTTTGGGTGAAAAAGATTCTTCCTCATGCTCATTTGCAAATCGATTCCAAGGACATACGGTCTGACAAATATCACATCCAAAAGCCCAATTATCCATTTTATCTTTAAATTCATTTGGTATTTGATCTTTAAGCTCTATTGTCAGATAGGAAATACACTTACTACCATCAATTTGATAAGGTGCTATTAATGCTTCAGTAGGGCACGCATCAATACATTTAGTACAACTCCCACAATGGTCAGTGGTTGGCCTGTCATATTCTAATTCTAAGTCGACAATTACTTCTGCAATAAAGAAAAAGGATCCTGTTTTTTTTGAAATTAGATTTGTATTCTTACCTATCCATCCTAAACCACTTCTTGAGGCCCAAGCCTTTTCCATGATAGGCGCTGAATCAACGAATACTCTTCCTCCAACATCACCAATCTCACTTTTAATATAACTCATCAATTCTTTCAATTTTCTTTTAATAACAAAATGATAATCCTCTCCAAATGCATATGTTGAAATTTTTGGTGCTTGGTTATCATCCTGTTTTTGGTTGGTATAATAATTGAAAAGAAGAGAAATGACACTTTTTGAATCTGGAACTAGTAGTCTTGGGTCGAGTCTTTTATCAAAGTTTTTTTCCATGTAGGCCATTTTCCCATTATGGTTTTGGTTTAACCATTTTTCTAATCTAGGCGCTTCCTCTTCCAAAAAATCAGCTTTTGAAATTCCACAAGAAATAAAACCAAGGTGTTTAGCTTTATTTTTAATGAGTTTTGAATTATTTTGGGCGTTTGAATCCATAATTAATATTTGGATCTTTAGAAAAGACCTCCTTGACTATTTTTTATTCTCCCAAGATGCTTGTAGGCTCGCATGGTTACTTCACGACCTCTTGGAGTTCGAACAATAAAACCTTGTTGTATTAAAAAAGGCTCGTATACTTCCTCTATTGTTTCAGCATTTTCGGAAACAGCAGTTGCTAAGGTCGTAATCCCAACAGGACCTCCGTTAAACTTATCTATAATTGAAATTAGGATTTTATTGTCCATTTCATCTAATCCAAAGGCATCAACTTGAAGTGCTTTTAGACCAAATTGAGTAATTTTCTTATCAATTTTTCCATTTCCCTTTATTTGCGCAAAGTCTCTTATCCTTCTTAGTAAACCATTTGATATTCTTGGTGTACCCCGACTTCTTCTAGCAATCTCAGTCGCAGCTTCATAATTTATTTCTACGTTTAATATATTGGCACTCCTTTCAAGTATCGTAGCCAACAGTTCAGTGGAATAATATTCTAAACGATTACTAATACCAAAACGTGCTCTCATTGGAGCTGTTAAAAGCCCTGAACGAGTAGTTGCACCAACTAAAGTAAAAGGCTCCAAATTAATTTGAACTGTTCTCGCATTTGGTCCTGACTCGATTAAAATATCAATTTTATAGTCCTCCATGGCAGAATATAGGTACTCCTCAACAATAGGACTTAATCGGTGAATTTCATCGATAAATAAAATATCTCTGGGTTGAAGATTTGTCAGTAAACCAGCTAAGTCTCCAGGTTTATCTAAAACAGGTCCTGAGGTAAATTTGATACCCACTTCCAATTCATTGGCTAAAATGTGAGCTAAAGTTGTTTTTCCTAATCCAGGCGGGCCATGAAATAAAGTGTGATCTAGGGCCTCCTCCCTTTGTTTTGCAGCAGTGACAAAAACTTTTAAATTCTCTAAAATACTTTCCTGCCCAGCAAAGTCATCAAAACTGATAGGCCTTAATGCTTTATCAATTTCGTTATCTTCCTTAGAAAATTGCTTATCAGTGGGATCTAAATGCTCATTCATTTTCTCAAATATAGCAAATCACCTGGTCTTGTGAAAAGGCATAATAAATAAAAAAAACGAGATCTATGAAACAAATATTTCTTTTATTACTAGACTACAAGACTAATGTTGTAGTTCTTCTTCTCCCTTTTGAAGTGGTATATTTTGAGGCATGAAATCTTCTTTATGTCCCGGTTTTGAATAATCGTATGCCCATCGATGTACATGAGGGATCTCACCTTTCCANTTTCCGTGAAAATGCTCTATGGGTGCAGTCCACTCCAAAGTATTTGATCTCCANGGNTTTTGAACTGTCTCCTTACCATAAAACATNCTNTGTATAAAGTTATACAAGAATACAAGTTGAGCAAAACCAGCAACNAAGGCGAAGACTGTAATTAACACATTTATATCTGCNAGATCATCAAAGTATGGNAAGGCAGTNTTNGTGTAATANCGTCTTGGCAAACCTGCCATTCCAATAAAGTGCATTGGGAAAAATACTCCATAAGCACAAATAGCTGTTACCCAAAAATGAAAGTAACCCATATTTTTATTCATCATTCGTCCAAACATCTTAGGGAACCAATGGTAAACCCCAGCAAATAATCCGTATAGTGCAGAAATTCCCATAACTAAATGAAAGTGAGCCACAACAAANTAAGTATCGTGTACATTAATNTCAAGAGTGCTATCTCCTAAAATAATTCCTGTTAAGCCTCCTGTTATNAAAGTAGAAACTAATCCTATGGAAAAAAGCATTGCAGGGTTTAANTGAAGATTTCCTTTCCAAAGCGTAGTAATGTAATTAAAAGCNTTAACNGCAGAAGGAATGGCTATAAGTAAGGTAGTGAANGTAAANACAGATCCAAGAAATGGATTCATTCCCGAAATAAACATATGGTGTCCCCAAACAATGGTAGATAAAAATGCAATTGCNAAAATTGAAGCAACCATAGCACGATAACCAAAAATTGGCTTTCTTGCGTTTGTAGCTATAATTTCGGATGTTATACCTAGAGCCGGTAGTAATACTATGTAAACTTCTGGGTGGCCCAAAAACCAGAATAAATGTTCATAAAGTACTGGTGATCCCCCCTGGTAGTGAAGAACTTCGCCTTGAATAAATATATCTGAAAGGAAAAATGAGGTGCCAAAACTTCTATCCATAATTAAAAGTAAAGCAGCAGAAAGAAGAACTGGAAAGGAAACAACACCAATTATTGCAGTGACAAAAAATGCCCAAATGGTCAAAGGCAAACGAGTCATAGTCATTCCTTTAGTTCTAAGATTGATCACAGTAACTATATAGTTCAATGACCCTAATAGAGAGGATGCAATAAAAATTGCCATCGATACTAACCATAACGTCATTCCAGTACCTGAACCAGGTTGAGCTTGTGGTAAAGCAGAAAGCGGAGGATATATAGTCCATCCCGCAGCAGCAGGTCCGGCCTCTACAAAAAGTGACATTACCATTATTACACTCGAGAGAAAGAAAAGCCAGAAAGAAATCATATTCAACAATCCTGATGCCATATCACGAGCTCCAATCTGCAAGGGGATTAAGAGGTTACTAAATGTTCCACTCAAACCTGCAGTTAAAACAAAAAATACCATTATTGTTCCATGAATGGTAACTAGAGCAAGGTAAACATTTGGATCCATTACCCCATCTGGTGCCCACTTTCCAAGTAGAACTTCAAAAATGCCAAATGGTTGTTCAGGCCATGCTAATTGCAAACGAAATAACAGAGACATTGCTATCCCAATAATACCCATGAATAAGCCTGTTATTAAATACTGTTTAGAGATCATCTTATGATCTTGACTAAAAATATATTTTGTTACAAATGTTTCCTTATGATGATGTCCGTGATCCTCTTCTGTGTGTGCTACTGCTATTGACATATCTTTACTTTTTTTATAGTTTAATTATTGAATTACCTCTGCGAAAGTCTGCTGTTCAGACATCCATTTAGCATATTCTTTTTTTGATTCTACAATTATTTTCATCTGCATGTTGTAGTGTGATGCACCACAAATTTTATTACAAAGTAAAAGAAAATCAAATTCATATGGGTCTAAAGCGGCGTCGCCATCTAAAATTAATTCTTTACTTTTTTCTCTTCTTAATTTATTAATTTTTTTTACTTTGGAAATAATATCAGGATCCTGACGCATTTCTTCTGTAGTCTTATTTGGTGTAAAAGCAAATTCTGTTATCATTCCTGGGACGCAATTCATTTGTGCCCTAAAAAATGGCATATAAGCCGAGTGTAAAACATCTTGTGATCTCATTTTGAAAATTACTTCTCTTCCGACAGGCAGGTGAAGTTCTTGCACTACTACATCATCAAAACCGTTTGGGTCAGTTGCATCAATTCCAACTAAATTTTTCCCATCAAAATCTTGTAAAAAACGTACGTTTGCATCCCCTAAAACACTATCTTCTCCGGCATACCTGGCTTTCCAATTAAATTGTTGGGCATAAAGCTCTACTACCAAGGCATCTTCATTTTCTTCGACAGTCATAATATCTGTCCAAGTGTAAAGGCCTACTAAAATCAATCCTGCTAAAACAATAACTGGGATTATAGTCCATATCGCTTCTAACTTATCGTTATCAGCATAAAATAATGCTTTTTTCCCTTTTTCTCCCCTGTATTTATAAGAGAAATAATGCAAAAGTGCTTGGGTAATNGTTTGAACAAAAAAGATGATAGCAAATGAAACCCACATTAAATTGTCGTAATCTAAACCGTGTTCTGAAGCTGCCTGNGGTAGCAAGACATCCCCATATGAAACAAANGAAAAAATTGTGATTCCATAGATGAAAATTAAAAATGCAAACATCAANTTACCATTCCAATTATTATCGTTGTCATNGGCAATTTGAGTATAAATTTTCTTACCCTGAGACAGTTCAAATACTTTAGTCACCTGCCAGATCGCTATTGCAATTAAGATAAGAATGGAAAATGCTAATATTATATTCATCTATTTTAATTATTAGTAATGAAAATTTTTACTTTCNTCAACATACGGATCCCCATTTGCTAACAAAGGAGCTTTTGTTAATTCTTTAAAAACTGTAAATACAAATAGTCCTAAGAAAAATAAAAACCCCCCTATTTCAGGAATCCCAATAAACCATTTGTCCCCAACGGCAGACGGCATAATCATATTGAATATATCTATGTAGTGGCCCAAGAGTATGACTATTCCTGCCATTACCACAAAATAATTCTTCCTTTTATAATCACTATTAATAAGAACCAGCAATGGGAAAATAAAGTTCATTGCCAACATTCCAAAGAAGGGTAAATTATAATCTTCAATTCTAGAAATAAAATAAGTAACCTCCTCAGGGATGTTAGAAAACCAAATCAGCATAAATTGTGAAAACCATAAATAAGTCCAAAAAATGCTAAAGCCAAACATAAATTTAGCCAGGTCGTGAATATGACTATCATTTACAAATTCTAGATAGCCCCTCGATTTTAGATAAATTGTTATCAACGCAATAGCTGTAACACCAGAAACCACCATACTCGCAAAGACATACCATCCGAACAATGTACTAAACCAATGAGGGTCTATAGACATTATCCAATCCCAAGACATAATAGATTCTGTAATTATAAAGAATACCAAAAAAGCCGCAGAAATTCTAAAGTTTTTTTTATGATTTGAGGTGTCAGACGCATTGTCTTGGGCTAAAGAAAACTTTCTTGAAAAAAATCTATATAAAGACCAACCCCCAAGGAAAAATATTGCCCTTGCTAAAAAGAAGGGCGTATTTAAATATCCAACCTTTCCTGCTATTAGTTTGTCATGAGCAACTACTTCAGGATCCATCCATATAAAAAGGTGATTTAAATGTAAACCCGAAAGAAACAAAATTACAATAACTATTATTCCCCCTGGTAACAAATAACCTGTTATACTTTCCATGACCCTAAAAAGGACTGGTGACCACCCTGCTTGAGCTGCACGTTGTATTCCATAGAATGCTAAAACACCTAGTGAAATCATAAAGAAGTAAAAAGCAGATACATAAAGAGCAGCCCAGGGCTTATTCGCCAGTTGATGGTAAACGTGTTCATCATGTTTTTTATCATGGCTTTCAGAATGGATTTCAGCATTTTTAAGTTTTGTATTTGAACTTACATGCATATCTCCATCGGTATAATTTGCTGCATCTTTGATATTTGGGGATGTTCCATGCAAGCCTGAACTATGCGCATTGTATTGGCCATCGTGATGATCACCGTGGCTAGCTGCAATAATGGTTTTAGATTCCTCTATGTTTTTTGGTGCGCTCAAAAATCCATAGACCAAACCAAAAAAACCTGCTACCATCAAATAGATGGATAGACTTTTAATTTTTTTCGGAAATATGTACATCATTTGCTTTTCCATATTACTTTTTAAGTTTTGTTCTTAATTCCATAACATGTTGTGCAATTTGCCATCGTTCTTCTGAATTAACCTGCCCAGCATGGGATCCCATAGCATTTTTCCCATACATTAAAACATGGTAAATACTGCCGGGAGTTATTTCCCTATCTGCATAACTAGGAACACCTAAAAACTTTTCTCTTGTCATCAAAATTCCTTGTCCATCACCTTTATTCCCATGGCAAACCGCACAGTAGATTCCATAAAGTTCCTTACCATTTTTAGAATTTGCATCACTAATTTCTAGTGGAGAAATTAGGTTTAATTTTGCACCGTCATATCCTTCATTTGTGTCAGGATAGTCATAAGGTTCCCAGCCTCTAGCTACCGTCCCTTCAACTGGCTTTTGAGCTTCAATACCGTTGTTAAAAGCATCCGATTCGGAGTAGGTTTCATAGCCAACAGACTCGTACATATTAGGAAAATATTGGTAATTCGGGCGAGATGGGTCTGCACAAGAGTTAAATAATATTCCAAGAAAAAAAAGGACAACAATAATTTTATTTTTCATTTATTCTGATTTTTCAATTACAGAGACTTCAATAGCTCCTGATTTTTTTAAAAGAGTAGTAAGTCTTTTTTCATTATCATTAAGTTCAATCTCAACTAAAAATTTATCATCAGTAGTTAATGGATTAGGATTTTCTGCTTTTTTAAAAGGCCAAAGTTTACTTCTTAAATAGAACGTTATGACCATCAGGTGTGCAGCAAAAAATACAGTCATTTCAAACATAACAGGAACAAAAGAAGGCATATTTTCTAAAAAGCTGAAACTTGGCTTTCCACCAATATTTTGTGGCCAATCTTTTATCATTATAAAGTCCATCATAAGAAATGCTACTATTAACCCAATACAGCCATAAATAAAAGCCATGATTGCGATTCTAGTCTCTTCGATTCCAAGTGCTTTATCAAGGCCATGAACTGGGAAAGGAGTATATACCTCTTCAATATCATACTTTTCAGCCCGAATGTTTTTGATTGCACTTAGTAAAACGTCATCGTCGTCGTAAATCCCATGTATAAACCTTTTACCACTCATTACCTTGCGTCTCTTAATTTTTTATATTTCTCACCAGATGATTTAAGTATTGTCTTTACCTCAGCTTGGGCAATTACAGGGAAAGTTCTAGCATAGAGTAAAAATAAAACAAAGAAAAATCCAATTGTTCCAATGAATATACCTATGTCAACAAATGTCGGGGAAAACATAGTCCATGAGGAAGGTAGATAGTCCCTATGAAGAGAGGTTACTATAATTACGAAGCGCTCGAACCACATTCCGATATTTACAACAATCGATATGATAAATGAAAACATGATGCTTGTTCTAAGTTTTTTAAACCACATAAATTGAGGAGAGAAAACGTTGCATGTCATCATTGCCCAGTAAGCCCACCAATAAGGACCTGTGGCGCGATTCAAAAATGCATATTGTTCATACTCAACACCTGAATACCAAGCTATAAAAAGTTCAGTAATATATGCCACACCAACTATTGAACCTGTTATCATGATAACGATATTCATTAATTCTATATGCTGTACAGTAATATAATTTTCCAGATGTGATACTTTTCTCATAATTATAAGTAAAGTATTTACCATAGCAAATCCTGAAAATATTGCACCTGCAACAAAATATGGTGGAAAAATCGTTGTGTGCCAACCAGGAATAACAGATGTCGCAAAATCNAAAGATACAATAGTGTGTACAGAAAGAACTAACGGCGTNGCNAAACCCGCGAGCACTAGNGATACTTCCTCAAAACGCTGCCAGTCTTTAGCTCTTCCTGTCCATCCGAAACTTAATAGACTATAAATTTTCTTCTGAAAAGGGAGCACTGCTCGGTCCCTAATCATAGCAAAATCTGGTAGCAATCCTGTCCACCAGAAAACTAGTGAAACTGAAAGGTAAGTTGAGATAGCAAATACATCCCAAAGAAGAGGTGAATTAAAATTAACCCATAAAGATCCNAATCCATTAGGAATGGGNAAAACCCAGTAAGCTAGCCATGGTCTACCCATATGAATGATAGGAAATAATCCTGCCTGAANCACAGAAAAAATTGTCATAGCNTCAGCAGATCTGTTTATTGCCATTCTCCATTTTTGTCTGAAAAGCAATAGNACAGCTGAAATTAAAGTCCCAGCATGACCAATTCCTACCCACCAAACAAAGTTGGTTATATCCCAAGCCCAACCGACTGTTTTATTAAGTCCCCAAGTACCTATGCCTGTAGAAATAGTATAGACTATACAACCTACACCCCATAAAAATGCACTTAAAGCAATACCAAAAACAGTCCACCACTGCATATTTGCGGCTCCCTCAACAGGTGCAGCAACGTCGATAGTAACATCGTGATATGATTTATCTCCTGTTACAAGTGGTTTTCTTATTGGTGCTTCGTAATGTAATGCCATATTTTTAAATATCTATTGATTTTCAAACGTCTTCGGTATTTCTTACTTTAACTTGGTACATCACATTTGGTTTCGTTCCAACATGTTCCAACAAATGATACATACGATCGTCCTCGTGTAATTCTGCAACTTTACTTTCTTTATCGTTTATGTCTCCAAAAACCAAGGCTCCCGTATCACAGGCATTTGAACAAGCAGTTTGGAAAGTACCATCCTTGATTTCTTCACCCTTAAGTTTCGCATCTAAAATTGTCTTTTGAGTCATTTGTATACACAACGAGCATTTTTCCATAACTCCTCTTGAGCGAACAACTACATCAGGATTGAGAACCATTCGGCCAAGATCATCATTCATATGATAATCAAACTCATCGTTTTTATTATATAAGAACCAGTTAAAGCGCCGGACTTTGTAAGGACAATTATTTGCGCAATACCTAGTGCCAATGCATCTATTATATGCCATATGGTTTTGTCCCTGCCTGCCATGAGATGATGCTGCTACAGGGCACACTGTTTCACAAGGAGCGTGGTTACAATGTTGACACATTACTGGCATAAAAGCGACCTGTGGATTTTCTGCTGCCTGCTCCATTTTCCCAAATGTGGTTAATGAATCACCAATCCCAGAGATATTATCTTTTGTTTCGCTATCACCACTGAATGTATCGGCAGATGAATAATAACGGTCAATTCGCAACCAATGCATATCCCTTGATTTTCTCACCTCTCGCTTACCAACTACAGGCACNTTATTTTCTGCATGGCAAGCGATAACACAGGCTCCACAGCCAGTGCAAGAATTTAAATCAATTGAGAGATTAAAATGATGCCCTATCGACCGATCGAATTCTTGCCACATATCGACTTCTTTTGAGGTAACATCGAATTCAATATGGTTTTTGGAAACATGGGGCATTGGATTCCAATATTTTTTGTCTTTTGTATTGAAAATTTCCAAGGTTGTTTCCTTAATTATATCACCCCTACCCATCAAGGTGTTATGTAGTTGAACACAAGCAAATTCGTGCACTCCTTCAACATTTGATATTTCTACAGGTTGTACATTCTTAAAGTCGTGGTAAAGGCTGTAAGCATTTACTCCTGTTTGCATTTCCTCCTTCAAGCCAATCCTTTCGCCATAACCAAAGGATAAACCAACAGTTCCTAAAGCTTGACCAGGTTGAATTATAATTGGAACTTTAAGACTTTTCTCTTTTACTTTTACAATTGCATAATTCCCGTTAAGGGCTCCATTTGAAGTATTTGTATTTTTCAAACCGATTCTGTCTGCATCTGACTTGGATACAGTTAGATAATTATCCCAGCTGACTCTTGTGATTGGATCGGGAAATTCTTGTAGCCACGGATTATTTGCCTGTTGGCCGTCACCCATACCTATTTTAGAATATAATACAAGGCTCATCCCCTCTTTTTTTGATTCTCTAAGCTTTTCTATGTTAAGATTTGAAAAGTTTGGAGATACTATTTTTTTTGAGGCTGCTAAAGAAAAATATCCATCGTGNAATACTTTACTCCAAGAATTTGTCCCTAAAATTTCTTTTTCCCAGTGGGTTTTAATTTCATCGTAAAACTTTAGATCTCTACCCATAAGCCTATTCAAAACATCTTGAAATTGTAGGGTGTTGAACAGGGGTCTAATTGTTGGCTGAGCTAATGCAAAATACCCAGGTTTAAATTCATAATCTCCCCATGATTCTAAATAGTGAGGTACAGCAGCTACAAATTGAGAAACTGAAGATGTTTCGTTGATAGTTGAAGTAAAGTTTAGAGAAAATTCTAAANTTTTTATAGCTTCAGAAAGANCCTCGCCGTTAGGATAAGTAAAAACTGGNTTCACCTCGACAGTAATAAGACCGTCNAGGTCTCCTTTCTCAATTTCTTTAAATAAAGCAAGTACTTCTTTTGTGTTACCCTGGCGAATTAGTTTCGGGCTTTGAGGATCAAAAGACTTACTATTGAGAAACGTATTAATAGCAAAAACAGCTGCTTGTGCATTTTCATCTTCAATGCCAGTTACTATGACTCCTTCAGAACCAAAATTTTTAAGTTCANCTANAGCTTTATCAGCTAATGGNTTTAATTTTTCNGACAATTGCCCTGGTAATCCAAGAATTAAATTATCATATATATAAGCTAAAATGTTTTTTTGATCCGATGGNGTACAAGGTAAACGATAATCTGCGTTGGCCCCTGTCAAAGACATGTTTGATTCAAATTGAAAATGCTTTGACATNCTAGCTTTTTTATNTTTTTTGAGAGGTATTCTTGACTTAGCGTAACCTGATTCATAACCTCCACCCTGCCAATCTTCAAGAAAATTTGCACCAATAGAAACAACTATTTTTGATTTGGAAAAATCATAATCTGCCAAAGCTCTTTGTCCATAAAAAGTTTCAAATGCATTAAGAGCTGAATCATAGGATATATTGTCATGTATTACATGGCGAATATTTGGGAATAATTTGTTAAATCTTGATATGATTTTTTTTGTTGTTGGGCTTGGTATAGTAGGGGTTAAAAGAACTACATTCTTGTTGACCTTAGCCATCGCTTTTATTCGATTTTCAACCTGAACACAAAGATTTTCCCATGACACTTCTTTGCCAAATGCTAANGGCCCTTTTAAACGCATATTATCATACAAAGAAAGTACAGAGGCATGAACTCGAGCATTNGCAGAACCAAGTNTTGGTGCATCCGGATTACTTTCTATTTTTATTGGTCTACCNTCTCTTGTTTTAATTAATATACTTGCAAAATCATAACCATCTGCCATAGTGGTGGCATAGTAATTAGCAATTCCGGGGCGAATTTGTTCTGGTTGGAATACATAAGGAACTGAATTAATAACAGGACCTTCACAAGCTGCTATTGTTGCCACAGCAGTGGTGAATCCAGCATATTTCAGAAAATCTCTCCGAGAGGTATTGCTTTTATCAAGTGTCTCTTCATCACTTAAAAAATCTTCGGGAAGTTTTGAGACGAATTCATTATGTTCTAGCTTCTTTAAATCCTCANTAGAAGAATTTATCTGATCTATGCTTTTCCAATATGTTTTATTCAACGCCATAAGCTTTTCTTAACTTCATTTAATAGTGGCATTTTCCACATTCCAATCCACCCATTTGTGCTACCGTAAGTTTTTCTACTCCATATTTTTTGGAGAGTGCCTCATGGATTTTAGCATAATATTCATTACTCTCAACTTTTAAGTTGGTTTCTCTGTGACAATTTATACACCAGCCCATAGTAAGTGGCGAGTGCTGGTACATAATTTCCATTTCTTCAACTGGACCGTGGCATTTCTGACATTCTATCTCCCCAACTTGCACATGTTGTGCGTGATTAAAATATACAAAATCAGGAAGGTTGTGAATACGAACCCACTTAACTGGTTGGGATTCGCCTGTATACCTCTGATTTTCTTCATCCCACCCTACAGCAGCATAAAGCTTTTTTATCTCTTTTGTGTAAAAGTCTTTAGTGTAACCATTTTCTAGATCTTCTTCTCCGTTATACTCTGCAATATTTTGGTGACAGTTCATACATACATTTAAAGAAGGTATTCCCGAATGTTTTGAAACTCTTGCAGATGAATGGCAATATTTACACTCGATTTGATTTGCACCAGCATGAATTTTGTGCGAGTAATGTATCGGTTGGATAGGCATATATCCCTGATCGACTCCAACTTGCATAAAGTATCCGTATACAAAGTATGCACTACTTAGAAGTAAAAAAACAACACCCGTTAAAACTACAAATTGATTTTGAACAAANGCCATCCAGATNGGNATCCTNTNNGGTTTNNNTTNAGGCTTNATNTCNACNCCACTNAGNTTNGCAATTCGCATCAATGTTNTTTGAACTAAAAANANCATTACTACNAGNATCGTNAATACTAATGCTAAAGCTATTAATATNATTGTGTTNCTTACACTTGAAGAAGATGAAACTGTTTTTGTNCCAACATTACCAGANGCAGCAACTGCAGCAACGGGTGCNGGNGGAATATAATCAGTATATGCTAAAATNTTGTCAATGTCTGAGTTGGAAAGNTGGAGGAATGAAGTCATTACNGACCCATTATANTCTTCATAGACTGCAACTGCTTGTGGATCTCCAGATTTTACCATTGCNGTACTATTTTTTATCCAACTATACANCCATTCTCTATCATATTTTTCTGAAACACCTTTGAGTGCTGGACCNACCGCNCGTTTNTTCAACTTATGACAAGCAGCACAATTCGCATTAAATAATTTCTTCCCAGCCTGAACTGCTGCAGTGTTATCTGCAGAGGTTAGTTCCTGAGCTGAAATAATAAAATTGTAGGAGGCAGCAAAAAAGACGAAAAGGAAAAATAGAGGTTTAATAAATCCTAAAAAAACTTCTCTATAATTCGAGTAAAAATAATTCCCCAAAACATATATCTAAAATCCATAACAAAAATAAGTCATAGACCGCTTTTTATATAGCTTAAGATTATAGAATTTCGTAATTTATATTGATTCTAAATAAGTTAGATAGTTTGTTAAATATACAATGAGTAATTAGAAAATTTTGTTTTTTTGTTCAATGAAAAATAATCTTTCAAATACTCTGTTTTTATTAGTGTTTTCTATTTTTAGCTATTCAGTTTTTTCTCAAAATCCAAAAATTAACATTAAACAAAATGATAAAATAGATAGCCTTTTGAAATTGAAAATTGCATTGGACAGAGAGCGCTATGAAAAAACTTATTTTACTCTTCAATTGTATTATGGAAATTTGAAATCTGCAAACGAAATCTTAGAAAAATGTAAGGTAGAGTTCCCTCACTTANCAGTTGATTTGAGTTTTGAAACACCAAATTATAAAGTGCAGGCTGGTTTTTTTAAAGATAAATTAGTCAGTATGAAAACTCTAGATACATTAAAAAGGGTATTTCCTACAGCTTTTTTACTAAAAAAAACTAACGACTAAAGAGATTTTTTTACTGCAATTTCTTGGTAACATTCCAAAACGTCACCTGTTTTGACATCATTATAGTTCTTTATTTGTAAACCACAATCATACCCCTTCGCAACTTCTTTAACATCATCTTTGAATCTTTTAAGGGAAATCAAATCTCCAGAGTAAATCACTACCCCTTCCCTTATAATTCTAATACCAGAATTCTTAAAGATCTTTCCATTAGTAACCATACAGCCAGCAATTGTTCCTACTTTAGATATTTTATATGTTTCTCTAATTTCAACTGTCCCAGTAATTTCTTCTTTCATTTCTGGGGAGAGCATTCCTTCCATTGCGTCTTTAACATCATTAATAGCGTCATATATTATAGAATAAGAGCGAATGTCAATTTCTTCTTTTTCAGCGACAGACCTGGCATTACCCATTGGACGAACATTAAAACCAATTACAATTGCATCTGAAGCTGAGGCTAAAAGAACATCCGATTCAGTTATAGCTCCAACTCCTTTATGAATAATATTCACCTCTATTTCACCTGTAGAAAGCTTTTGTAATGAGTCAGTCAGTGCCTCAACTGATCCATCTACATCTCCCTTAAGTATTATATTGAGCTCTTTAAATTCACCTAAGGCAATTCGTCTCCCAATTTCATCAAGAGTTATGTGTTTTTGTGTTCGAACATTTTGTTCACGGAGCAGTTGAGTTCTTTTAGCCGCAATTTGCTTAGCTTCTCTCTCATCATTTAAGACTAAGAAGGTGTCACCAGCTTGGGGCGCCCCATCTAACCCTAATATAGAAACTGGAGTAGCTGGTGGAACTTTATCTAAATTAACTCCTCTTTCATTAAAAATAGCTTTAACTTTTCCACTTTGCTTTCCTGCAAGTATATAATCCCCCATGCCTAGAGTCCCGTTTTGAACCAAAATGGTAGAAACATAACCTCTACCTTTATCCAAAAAGGCCTCAACGACAGTTCCTTTAGCTTTTCTATCAGGATTTGCTTTTAATTCCAATAACTCTGCTTCCAAAAGAACTTTTTCCAAAAGCTCATTTACCCCAGTTCCTTTAATGGCTGATATATCTTGGGATTGAATTTTTCCTCCCCAATCCTCAACCATTAGATTCATTCCTGCCAATGCTTCCTTTATTTTTTCTGGATTAGCATCTTGTTTATCAATTTTATTGATGGCAAAGACGATAGGTACGTTTGCTGCTTGTGCATGGCTAATTGCTTCTTTAGTTTGAGGCATAATATTATCATCAGCGGCCACAACTATAATTGCGATGTCAGTTACTTGAGCACCTCTTGCACGCATTGCCGTAAATGCCTCGTGTCCTGGTGTATCAAGGAAAGTTATTTTTTCACCATTTTCTAGGGTTACGCTATATGCTCCTATGTGCTGAGTTATACCACCTGACTCCCCAGCAATTACATTTTCTTTCCGAATAAAATCTAGAAGGGAAGTTTTCCCGTGATCTACATGACCCATTACGGTAACGATTGGAGCACGAGAGACTAAGTTTTCATTTTTGTCTTCTTCCAGATCTATATTTTCTTCAAGTTCAGTTTTTTCAAAACTTATTTCATAACCAAATTCCTCTGCCACAATACTAAGGGTTTCTGCATCAAGCCTCTGATTCATAGTTACCATTATACCTAAAGTCATGCATGTAGAAATGATTTCCGTTGAGGAAACATTCATCATAGTTGCTATCTCGCCTACAGTAATGAACTCAGTTACTTTTAAAACATTGCTCTCAGCTTCCATCTGCGCTAACTCTTCTTCTGATTTTTGCTTATGCTGAGTTCTTTTATCTCTTCGATACTTAGCTCCCTTAGACTTTGATGATTTCCCTTGGAGTTTTTCAAGTGTCTCACGAATTTGTTTTTGGACTTCTTCTTCAGATGGCTCTTCTTTTTTTGGAGGGGTAGGGCGATTTGTCTTCCTCTTAGATATTTCGCTTACTTTCGAGTTGTTTGCGCCTTTACTTATTCTTTTTCGCCTTCTTTTTCTTGCATCTTCTACGGTCTTTTCCTTTTCCGAAACTTTTTCTAAATTTATTTTTTGTCCAGTTGCTTTTGGTCCAGAAAGCTTTTGATAATTTGTTTGTAAAGTTTCTTTATCTTCTTTCTCAATTTTATCTTCGATAGGTCTATTTTCATCAAAATTGATTTGAGCATCAATATTATTTTGGGAAACCGTTTGTGTTTTTTCAATATTGCTATTTGAAATATCAGGAGATTGCTGATCGATTTCTTTTGAGTTAGTTTTACTCAAGTTGTTCAAATCAATTTTACCTAATGATTTCGGTTTTTCAAGAGCTACTCTATTAGTTTTGAGTTCCTCGCGTTTCGCAATTTTTTCTAAACGATCTTGTTCTTTTTTCTCCTGAATTATTCTAAGTGATTCCTTCTCTTTTCTTTTCTCCTCACTAACCTCATGTGATTCAACTTTTTTGGATTTATCTGTCTCAAACTCATTTGATAAAAGTTTGTAAACTTTTGTTGTGATTTTTGTAGTTGGACGAGCATCAATTTCTATTCCTTTATAATTCAAAAACTCTACAGCACGATCTAAAGAAATGTTTAGCTCTCTTAGAACTTTATTTAATCTAATGCTTGGGTTGTCTTCCATTTGTCAATTAAAATTTATTAAAAANATAAAAATTCATCCTGTCTACTCNTCAAATTCTTCTCTCAGTATACGTAAAACCTCGTCTACAGTNTCATCTTCTAAATCAGTNCTTTTTATTAAATCCNCCTTTTCTAGTTCTAAAATACTNTTAGCTGTGTCTAATCCTACTTTTTTAAATTCTTCAATAACCCATTCTTCTATCTCGTCGCTAAATTCCTTAAGCTCAATATCTTCTTCAACCCCTTCTCGGAATACATCAATTTCATAACCTGTTAGTTTTCCAGCAAGACGAATATTAGAGCCACCTTTNCCNATNGCTTTTGATACTTCCTCNGGATTTAAAAATACTTCAACTTGCTTATTTTCTTCGTCAATTTTGAGTGAACTAATTTTAGCTGGNCTTAATGCTCTAGAAATAAAAAGNTGAAGATTGTTGGTATAATTAACAACATCAATGTTTTCATTTCCTAATTCTCTTACAATACCGTGTATGCGTGATCCTTTCATTCCAACGCAAGCACCGACTGGATCTATTCTGTCATCATATGAATCAACAGCAACTTTTGCCTTCTCNCCNGGAATTCTNACTGCTTTTTTTATTGTTATAAGACCATCAAAAACTTCAGGAATTTCTTGTTCAAAAAGTTTTTCCAAAAAAATCGGTGAGGTCCTTGAAAGTATAATCCTAGGTTTACTACCTCTAAGTTCAACACTCTCAATAATCCCTCTTACATTGTCCCCTTTTCGAAAAAAATCGTTAGGAATTTGACGATCTTTTGGCAGTATGATTTCGTTACCATCGTCGTCTAAGAGAATAATTTCTCTATTTCTTATATGATGAACCTCTGCAGTAAATAAATCACCTTCCCTATCCTTAAATTGTTTAAAAATGGTTGTGCTATCATGTTCAAAAATTTTTGCTACAAGGTTTTGCCTCAAATATTGAATNGATCTTCTTCCTAAGTCAATAAGCTTTACTTCTTCAGATACGTCTTCTCCAACTTCAAAGTCAGGTTCAATTTTTTGTGCTTCGCTGAGTTCAATTTCTTGATTAGGATCCTCAACTTTTCCATTTTCTACTACAATCCTGTTTCTCCAGATTTCCAAATCTCCTTTATCTGGNTTAATTATGATATCGAAATTTTCATCAGACCCAAATTTACGTTTTAGGGTATTCTTAAATACATCTTCCAAAATAACCATTAATGTTACTCTGTCAATTAACTTGTCATCTTTAAATTCTGAAAAAGAATCAATTAAGGCAAAATTTTCCATTTTAAAATATTACTTTATACTAATACAATTGTTTTATTAACTTCATGGTAAGATAGTTTCTCTTTTTTTTCTACCGTAATCTTACCCTTGCCAATAGGNTTGGGTTCCCTTTGTTTCCATTTTAATGTAAATCCAAAATCATCAGCTGCATCTAACAGTCCATGTAATGAGGAGCCATTTGTCAGTTCCACTTTAAGTTTTCTTCCTATATTCTTTAGAAATTGTCTGCTGTTTTTTAATGGATTTCCAACCCCTGAGGATGTNACTTCAAGAGAAAAATTTTCATCATCTCTATCTAATCGGTGTTCAATAAACCTNCTTATTTNTATACAATCATTTAGTGTAACNCCNTTATCACCATCAAGANTAATATTTATAGTATTATCAATTCCAATTCTNAGTTCAATCAAGAACAATNACGAATTTNNATCTAATATTTCTGACAATAAATTTTCTACTTTTAAACGTAAACTCATATAAAAAAAAAGGGGACATATAAGTCTCCTTGATTTGAATCATTAAAACATANCAAANATAGGAGAATTTGTTAANATGACCAANTTTTTNTTTTCTATAAAAAATTTGAAATAATGTGNATATAATTTTAACACTTTGNAAATTTTATTGATTTTANNTNTTAAATATTAAATACCGCAGTCACANTTTTGGAAATTNATTGAAATTAATATTTGTACATCAAAAAAATTGTAATTTTAATGGCTATGAAATTACAATCTATTGCTATTGGAACTGGATTAAGCTTTACTAAGCATCAAAAAAAAAATCAGACNCCCTTTGAACGTTTATTCGAGATCTTTAAGGAACTTATTACTCACACATCTGGGGACTTTGATGAGGCTATAGATTGGCTCAGAGAGCTTGATAAAGAATACAAGCTTACAGATGAAAACTATACAATTGATGATTTCATAGAGGACTTGCTCAAAAAATCATATATAAAACAAAATAATAAAAAAGGTGGTAAAGGAGACGGATTGTCGTTAACTCCAAAAACCGAAAAACTGTTAAGAGAACACGCCCTTAAGCAGATTTTTGGAAAATTAAAAAAATCTAAGTCCGGAAATCACAAAACAAGAAAAATAGGTCAAGGAGAAGATAATACAGGTGAATACAAGGCTTATCAATTTGGAGATCCACTAGAAAAAATTGACATAACACAAAGCATTAAAAACGCTCAGATTAGGTCAATAAGTAACGAATTTTCAATTCAACATGACGACCTTGTTGTTGAAGATAATTTCTTTAAAACTCAAATGAGCACTATATTAATGATAGACATTAGCCATAGTATGATACTTTATGGAGAGGATCGTATTACACCNGCTAAAAAAGTAGCTATGGCTCTAGCTGAAATGATAACAACCCAATATCCTAAAGATACACTCGATATACTCGTATTTGGTAATGATGCATGGCCAATTTCTTTAAAAGAANTACCATATTTAAAAGTCGGNCCGTATCATACTAATACAGTNGCNGGATTAGAGCTGGCTATGGACTTACTTAGAAGAAAGAAAAGTACTAATAAGCAAATTTTTATGATAACTGATGGCAAACCGAGTTGTTTAAAAATGCCTGACGGAAATTACTACAAAAATAGTGTTGGATTAGATGAAAGTATCGTAGAAAAATGCTACAATATGTCTAGGCAAGCAAAAAAATTACAAATTCCTATTACAACTTTTATGATAGCACAAGACCCTTACCTTCAACAATTCGTTCGCACATTCACTGAAATTAATAAAGGAAAAGCTTTCTTTACTGGTTTNAAAGGTTTAGGNCAAATGATTTTCGAAGATTACAATAAAAACAGAAAAAAAAGACTAGAATAAGGATAAAAATATGGATTCACCAAAAATTTCAACATTAGGAGAATTAAGAAAAACTGATTATANNCCAGAAAATATACAACAAGAGTTAGCTGGTAATTTAAGACAACGTCTGAGTAATGGTTTAAGTACATTTGACGGATTAATTGGGTATGAAAATACTGTAATTCCTGATATCGAGAGAGCTTTATTATCTGGACACAATATAAATCTTCTTGGATTAAGAGGACAAGCTAAAACTCGTATAGCTCGTCAAATGACCGAATTATTAAATGAGTGGATCCCTATTGTAGATGGTTCTGAAATAAATGATTGTCCACTTTCACCAATTAGTCAGGAGGCTAAAGAATTAATTTCTAAAAAAGGGGAGCAAACTCCAATTAAATGGCTGCATCGTGATGATCGCTTTTTTGAAAAACTTGCTACACCAGATGTTACTGTTGCTGACTTAATTGGAGATGTAGACCCAATTAAGGCAGCTAACCTAAGACTCTCTTATGCTGATGAGCGTGTTATACATTTTGGCATGATACCTCGAGCCCATAGATGTATATTTGTTTTAAATGAATTACCCGATTTACAGGCAAGAATCCAAGTAGCNCTTTTTTCAATTTTACAAGAAAAAGAAATTCAAATTCGTGGATTTAAATTGAGGCTTCCCATTGAAACACAAATCATATTTACTGCCAACCCAGAAGACTACACTAACAGGGGTAGCATTGTAACTCCACTTAAGGATAGAATTGGTTCACAAATTTTAACGCATTATCCACACTCGATCGAAATTGCTAAAGCAATTACAAAACAAGAAGCAAACATTAAAAACANNAACAAAACAAAAATTCATGTTCCTGAGTTGGCAAGAGACATCCTTGAACAGATAAGTTTTGAAGCACGTAAAAGTGATTATGTTGATTCTAAAAGTGGAGTTAGTACAAGGATGAGTATTACAGCATTTGAAAATCTAATAAGTACTGCGGAGCGAAGAATTTTAATTAATGGAGAAAAAAATACATGTATTCGTATGGCAGATTTTTTAGGAATTATTCCGTCCATTAATGGAAAAGTCGAATTAGTATATGAAGGTGAGCAGGAAGGCGCGGAACAAATTTCCTATCATTTAATTTCTGAGGCTTGCAAAACTCTTTTCCCTTCTTATTTCCCTGAGATTAAAAAACTTGAAAAGGAAGATCAAAAAAGTCCATATGATAAACTTTTAGGATGGTTTTTAAGTGATAATGAAATCTTTCTAGAAGACACTCTGGGTGAGAGTGCATATAGAGATACCTTAGAAATGATTCCAGATATCCAAAATATCATAAAAAAACATCATGCTAAATGCAAAAAAGATGATATCTATTTTATGATGGAATTTCTTCTTTGGGGACTTGAGGCCAACAAGCGTTTAAATAAATACAGAACTCTTGAAGGTTTTCAGTTCAAAGACACGCTTGGGAGTTACATAAGCGGTCTATAGAATTAAAGATTAGTTATTTCAATAAATACTTACGAAATTTGAATTTTGGTTAAAGCTATGATTAGAACAGACATTATTATTATTGGTGCTGGTCCAGTTGGCCTTTTTGCGGTTTTTGAAGCTGGTCTGATGAAGCTTAGGTGCCATTTAATTGATGCAATTGCAAATCCTGGTGGACAACTTTCAGAGATCTATCCAAAAAAACCAATCTATGATATCCCTGGCTACCCAACTGTTTTGGCTGGTGAGCTTGTCGACAATTTAATGGAGCAAGCCAAACCCTTTAAACCAGGTTTTACTCTTGGTGAAAGGGCTGAAAAAATAAAAAAGCAAAAAGATGGATGTTTTATTGTCACAACTAGNGAGGGGACAGAGCATATNGCTCCTGTTGTAATGATAGCNGGTGGNTTAGGAAGCTTTGAACCAAGAAAACCAATAATTCAAAATTTNAAACAATTTGAGAGAAAAGGGGTTGAATTTATTGTCAAAGAACCTNATTTATTTATGGGNAAAAAAGTATTTATTTCAGGTGGTGGNGATTCAGCATTAGATTGGGCCATATTTTTTGCAAATCAAAGTAATACATCAGTNGGATTAGTTCATAGAAGTGAATCATTTAGAGCTCATAAGGATTCAGTGGAGAAAATATTTGAATTGAAAAATNAAGGNAAATTAGAATTGTATACTCATGCTGAGGTGGTAGGCCTAAAAGGAGAAAAAGTGTTGTCAGAAATTGAAATAGAACAAAAAAATGCAAACAATAAGGTTGTAAAAGTTGATTTCTGGTTACCACTATTTGGTTTGTCTCCAAAATTAGGACCTATTGTTGATTGGGGTTTAGAAATTGAGAAAAATGCAATTAAAGTTGATAATACGATTGACTACCAGACCAATATGCCAGGAATATTTGCTATTGGAGATATCAACACTTACCCAGGAAAATTGAAGCTGATATTGTGTGGTTTTCATGAGGCAACACTTGCTGTTCAAGCTGCTTATAAAATTATTAATCCAGAGAAGAAGTTTACTCTAAAATACACGACGGTTCAAGGTATACAAGGATTTGATTGAGTTCTTTTCAATAAGATTCAAAAAGTAATTATATTTAACAATGACCTANTCTGTTTATCAAGTTGATGCATTCACCACTTCAATTTTTAANGGAAATCCGGCTTGNGTNGTTCCTTTAGATAAATGGTTAGAAGACGAAATACTTTTAAATATAGCAANAGAAAATGCAGTGCCTGAGACTGCTTTCTTCGTTCAAGATAAAGACACAATTCATTTAAGATGGTTTACTCCTGACCTAGAGATGGACCTCTGTGGACATGCTACTCTTGCAACTGCTCATGTTATAAAAAAACATTTACAAAATCCTGAGTCAAACCTAATTTTTATGACTCTNAGTGGAAAAGTTAGTGTTAATNTTGAAAAAGATTATTATTTTTTGGATTTTCCTTCTCGAATGCCAGTAAAAGANGAACTTCCNTCGAATTTAGAAAANTCTTTAAGTAAAAAACCACAAGAGGTTCTTAAATCAAGGGACTTTGTTNTAGTCTATAACAATTTGGAAGATGTAAAAAATATTCAAATTGAAAGAAATATTTTTGACACTTTAAATNTAGGAACTGGTGGAGTNATAATAACAGCACCNGGANATAATGTTGATTTTGTTTCTCGTTTTTTCACTCCAAGAGCTACTTTACTTGAAGATCCNGTTACTGGTTCTGCACATTGCTCTTTGATACCTTACTGGGCAAAAAAATTAAACAAAGAGAAAATGCATGCTAAACAACTATCTCAGCGAGGTGGGGAATTATTATGCCATAACCGGGGAGATAGAGTATTGATCGGCGGAAAAGCAAGAACTTATTTAAAAGGAGCTTTTAAGGTAAAATAAGAAAAATTAGATTAGGTTTTGAAGATTTTTCTTAAAGAATTTTGCTGATGTTGCTGCACTTTTCATTGAATTATATTTAAAATTACCCCCTTGCTCTATGTAATAATATTCTANACCGCTTTTTTCAGAATCAGGAAGAAGCCTCGTATAGTTAATTGAACCATTACCCAATTCACTATAATCTCTTGTGATTTTATCCATATCTTTTATATGCCACATCGTATAACGTCCTGGGTGTTGGTCAACTAGCTCTTTTGGAGTTTTCCCTGAATGTACAACCCAATACATATCCATCTGGAGTTTGACAAAATCNGGATCTGTTACTCTAATTAANATTTCNTGACCTGTTGTNCCGTTCCAATCTTCGAATTCATACCCATGATTATGATACGCAAATTTTAAACCGGCAGAATTTACTTGTTCTCCAATCTGATTGAGCTTGTTTGCTAAAATTTTGAAACTTTCTGAATTACGCTGATCGGGATGTACCCATGGCCAGGTTATATAGGATGCTTTAAGTTTTTTAGATGCCTCTATGCAACTATCAACAAACCACTTAAGTTTATCTTCATTAGAATTAAAATAATCAGTAAATCCGAAATGACCACTAGTGGTTGAAAGACCTAAATCCTTTAAAATTTGACTGAAATCAGAAACATTTAAACCATAAATTTTATTAGTATTTGGATCGAAACCATAAGTTTCAAAATCTTCATATCCCATTAACTTTAATTTTTTAAGGGTTTCAATTGGATCTTTTTCCATAGCATCACGAACACTAAAAAGCTGAAGACCCATTTTATATTTTGAAAATGAATTGCATGCTTCGATNGAAANNCCTGCAAGTGATATCCCNCCTAAAAGTCCAATTTGATTTAAAAAATTACGTCTTTCCATCTGCNAAAAATTTAAAATTAATTAAAAAAAGCTATCAAAAAGNGAGAAAAATGTANTTTTAGTTACNAATAAATGTNTAATTAATATTAATATCATATGAACTTTCTTGATGNCGCAGAACCTTTTCGAATAAAAATGGTGGAGCCCATAAGAAAAACCACAAGAGAAGAAAGAGAGAAACTAGTTAAAGCAGCAGANTTCAATATTTTTAAAATACCTGCAGAGAATGTATTTATAGACATGTTGACAGACAGTGGTACTTCGGCGATGAGTAGCAAGCAATGGGGGGGGATAATGACAGGTGACGAGTCTTATGCAGGAAGTTCAAGTTTTTATCATCTCAGAGATTCAGTCCAAGACATAATGGGTTTCCCATATGTTCAACCTACCCATCAAGGTAGAGCTGCAGATTTCATAATGTCTCAACTTTATGCTTCCAAAGGTGGGTATATATTGGGTAATTTACATTTTGACAGTTTTAAAGGTCACTCAGAAATTGCAGGNTCAATACCTGTAGATCTCATAATTGAAGAAGGCAGAACGGCTAATTCAAATCCCTATCCATTTAAGGGAAATATGGATTTGGAAAAACTTGAAAAATTTATTTCAGAAAAGGGGAGCCAAAATATTCCACTTATTATAATTACAGTTACATCAAATGGAAATGGAGGACAACCCGTGTCTATGGAAAATATCAGGAGCGTTTCATCAATAGCTAAAGCAAATAATATTCCTTTAATGATNGATGCTGCAAGATTTGCAGAAAATTGTTACTTCATAAAAAAAAGAGAAAAAGGGTATGAAAATAAATCGGTTAAAGAAATTGCCANAGAATTATTCTCTTATGCAGATGGATGCGTAATGAGTTCTAAAAAAGATGGATTAGTAAACATAGGTGGATTCATTTGTACACGACANGAAGAATTATTCCCAATGATTAANCAATTGGCAATTATNAACGAAGGTTTTGTTACNTATGGAGGNATGAGTGGAAGAGATCTAGAAGCACTAGCNATTGGACTGCAAGAAGGAATTGATGAAGAATATCTTAAATATAGAATAGAACAAGTTCAATATCTTGGGGAAGAATTATTTAAACGAGGAATACCTATTATTCTTCCTACGGGTGGACATGGAGTNTATATTGATGCACAAAAATTTTATCCCCACATTCCTCAAAAAGAATTTCCNGGTCAAGCTCTAGTNATAGAATTGTATAAGACNGCTGGTGTTAGAGGTGTNGAGNTNGGNTCCTGTGCTTTTTCAAAAAANGATAAAGAAACNGGAAAGATAATTTTCCCTGATTTAGAACTAGTACGTCTCACAGTNTCAAGAAGAGTTTANACAAANNGACATATGGATGTTGTAATTAATGCTCTTGAAGATGTTTTTAAAAGGAGAGATAAAATGAAGGGATTAAAACTTTCCTATGAGGGTCCTATTATTAGTTTACGTCATTTTACTGCAAAGTTTGAGATGATAGAATAAAACAAGAAATATGGACACTACTTCATTTAATTTTTTCACACCCACTAAACTTATTTTTGGTAGTGGAAGTCTTAAAAATTTAAAGCAAATTGCACCACTTTATGGTAAAAAATGTTTGCTAGTATCTCGACCAAAAGATGGAAGTTTAAAGGCTATTTACAAACAAATTGAAACTCTACTTGATTCCACAGGTGTTTATGTAAGTTTTTTTGATGAGATTGTCCCTAATCCAACTTTAGAAGGTATCAATAGGGGGGTTAAAATTGCAAGTGAAAATAAAGTAGACTTTGTTTTAGGCGTAGGTGGTGGATCAGTGATGGACTCTGCAAAATTAATTGCATTATTATATGAATCGAATGGGATAGTTGACTGGAATAATGCTTTTTCAAACTATAATCATCCTTTTGATTATGTTGCCTCAAAAAATTCAAGTCTACCATTTATTGCAGTTTCAACAACCTCAGGCACCGGCTCACAGTGTACTCAAGCAGCCGTTGTAAGTGATACTAAAAACAGAGAAAAAATTACACTTTTTCATAGAGATCTCTTTCCTAAAGTTGCAATAATAGATCCTAAATTGATGCTTTCTGTTCCTTCTAGGATAACAGCTGCGACAGGTTTTGATGCTTTTACTCATGCTTTTGAAAGCTACCTAGGACAAAGGACATCTCCTTTAACAGAATATCTTTCTCTCGAAACAATTCGACTAGTTGTTGAATATTTACCAAAAGCAATTCAAAAACCTGACTCTATTGAATATAGAACAAAATTAGCTTGGGCGGATACAGCCGCTGGTATATGCTTATCAAATGGTGGTGCAGATTTACCTCATCCACTAGGTGAAATAATAGGTGGAATATGCCAGAGGATAGCTCATGGTGAAACTCTAGCTATTGTTTACCCTGCATTCCTAGAATANAAGGNAAAAATTGCTGNNGAAAAATTNAGAAATATTGCTNNTTACCTANGAATAGAAAAAACTCCANAGGCACTAACNAATGAGGTAATTGGGTTATTAAAAACTACTGATTTAATTAGATCAAAATCTCGTGCTGCAATTACTTTAAATGAACAAGAAGAAATTCTTTCTCATCCTTTATTGAAAAAGTTAGATCCAAAAAATAGTGAGAAAATATTAAGTATAATNAGTCAAAGTATCGAAGAATAAAATATCCATGAGAAAAATCAAAATAGCTGCTGGATTAGCACATGTCGACTATGGAAATATTGCAGATTTAGTAAACCAAGTCACAGTTGCAGGAGCAGATTACATTCACTCAGATGCAGCTGATATGCATGATTTAAAAAATATGCAACTTATGGGTGGACATCAAATAATTAGTGGAATTCGAAAGCAAACTAAACTACCCATAGAATGTCATATTTATACTAAAACTTGTGATCTATTATTTATTGACAAGTTAGCTGAAGTGGGAACAAACATGCTTATAATACCTGCTGAACATTTCATTGGGGCTCCCCTTGCTTACATAATAAATTGGTGCAGGGAAAGAAATATGAAGATCGGACTAACAATAGGTCTTTATACCCCACTCTCATTTGTTGAAGAGTCAATTTATGATATTGATAGATTACACGTTGTAGTTCATGGGGTAGATGAAACCGATGGTAAGGATAATTGGGGTTGGAGAAAATCATGCTTGGATCTTTTACAAAGAGCAAGAAAGCTAGTTGACGAAAAAAATCCAAATTGTGAAATTGCTATTGATGGTGGAATAAGGGCAGATAATTTAAATCCTCTTATTTCATGTAATCCAGATGTAGTAGTTCTATCATCCGCCATTTTTAAAGATCCTGATGGAATTCAAAAGGCAATGATAAAATGTAGAAATGCTATTGAAAAAGCCCAACATTAAATTTTAAAAAATGAATCTGCTTTCTCCAGCTTTTATTGAGCTTAACTCNGAATTAAAAAATAAATCNCACGCTTTAAATTTTCTTGTAAACAAATTAGACGATAAAGGATGTTTATCTGACAAAAGAGAATATTTTGANGCTGTTTTAAAACGTGAAGAATTATTGTCAACTTATTGTGGTTATAATATTGCAATACCTCATGCGATTTCAAAAGCGGTTAAAAAAGTAAGCTTCGGTTTTTGCCGAACCGTTAGTTTGGAATGGGATAAAAATGATGATGAAGTTAAATTTATATTAATTCTTGCAATACCAGATTCAAATAAAAAGGAAGANAATCTTCATATAGATTTGATGTCTCAGATAGCTAGCTTAGCATTAGANGAAAAAGTAAGAAAGTCTTGGGAAGAAGCAAAATCTGTCGAAGAAATTTCAAAAACATTTCAATAAATTATTTACTATGGATTTTTGGAAAGAAACAGGAAATATTTTTANAGAAACTGGAACTCACTTTAGAACTGGAGTTTCCTATATGCTGCCAATTCTNCTTATAGGGGGTATGGTAGGAAGTCTAGCTGTATTGGGAGGTGGAAGTTACGAAGATGGTTCTATTTGGAAAATATTTAAAGATGTTGGCACGATAGGCTTAACTTATTTTGTTCCTATTATGGCTGCCTACACAGCATACAGTATTAGTGATACTCCAGGTATTGCTCCTGGATTCATAGTAGGTGTTTTAGCCCAGCAAATTGATACAGGTTATCTAGGAGCACTACTCGGTGGGATTTTAGTGGGTTATGCTACCTACATGCTTATGAAACTAGAACTTCCAGAAATACTTCAGAGCACTTGGGGATTTATAGCTCCAGTTTTTAGTACACTTATAGTNGTAGTCTTTATGGTATATCTCCTTGGTCCGCCAATTGCNTGGCTTATGGAAGTTATTTCCTCTTTCCTTTCTAATTTAGGCGAAGAGGGCTCAGCAATTATGGGGGCAGTTATGGGATTTTTGGGAGGTATTGATTACGGAGGTCCATTTAGTAANACTCAAAGTACCTTTGCAACAGCAGTTATGGATTTAGATTTATATGTACCATTAGGAATTTGTGGAAGTATTGTTATCATACCTCCTCTTGGAATGTGTTTAGCAACATTTTTAAAACCAAAACTTTATACAAAAGTAGAGCGTAATTATGCGAAGAGTTCCTGGATATATTCAATAATTGGGGGGTTTACTGAAATTGTAATCCCACTAGCAGTGGGTGACATTGTACGTGTAACAATAGCTACTGTTTTGGGGTGNACAATTGGAGGTACTATCGCTGGTATTTTTTTATTAGAGTTAAGTACTCCTGTTTTGGGAATTGCACAATGGTTTTTTTATGATAAGCCATTAATCTTTGTTATTTGTGTAGTAATTGGTTCTCTAGTTACTGCACTGACAGCAAATTTTCTAAAAAGCATAAGTAATAGAGATATTGATGCGCTCGATGCTGCAGANNCTGAATTAAATGAAACCTAAATAAATAATTATGAAAATTGCATTAATTACAGCTTGCCTAGCTGGAGTAGCACACAGTAAAATGGCAGCTTTAGCTTTAAAAAAAGAAGCCAAAATCAGAGGTCACGAAATATGTGTAGAAGAACAAGGAGGGCATAAAATTCCAGTGAAGATCTCAAAAGAACAAATTGAACAAGTGGATGTTGTTATAATTGCAAAAATGGTTTCTATCTCAGGTAAGGATCGTTTTAAAGGTAAAAANATTTTGGATGTAAGTGTGAATGAGGCTTTGCGAAAACCTAGTCTTATTATGGACAAAGCAGAATTGTTAATTAAAAAATAGTTTGATGATTAGTTTTTCAATAAATATTGAGGACGAAATTGGTTTTCATGCAAGAACAGCCTCTTTATTTGCGAAAAAAGCCTCTACATTTAATTCTGATATTTTTGTGGAATTTAATGGTAAAAAAGTAAGTGCAAAGAGCACATTATCATTAATGACTCTTGGGGTAAAATCTAGGGACCAAATTATGCTTATAGCTGAAGGAAGTGACGAAAAAGAAGCACACGAAGCTTTAGTATCATACATTAAAAATAATTTCAAAGAGTAGACTATCAAAACACTTCAAGGAATAGTAGCAAGTTGGGGATTAGCTATTGGTGAGGCACAGATATTATACTCCAATGATCCTATTGAGATTAAAAAACAAACAGGCATTAATTCAGAGAATGAAATAAGTAACCTAAAAAAAGNTATAGATAAGACAATAAAAAAAATAGATTCTCAAAAAGTAAATCTTTCTGCAAACCTTTCGGAAAAAGANCTTGAAATTTACACNGCATTTANCAGCATTGTTAACGATCCAGAAGTTTTGGATCAGACTAGAGACTTAATAAAAAAACAAAATTTTAACGCTGCATATTCGTATTATCAAGTAACTCGAAATTTTATTTCTGAATTAGAAAGCCTTGATGATGAGTATCTCAATAGAAGAGCCGAAGATCTAAAAATGATTTCGGATATGGTTTTAAAATCGTTACTAGGTGATGAAAAAGTTACTTCTAAAGTTAACAGTCCCTCAATAGTTATTGCTGAAAAGATAGACCCTAGTCAAATTGCAGAGATGAATCAAACAAACTTATTAGGCATTATTACAACGGAAGGTGGAGTTACAGATCATTCATCAATTATTGCCAAAGCATTAGGTGTTCCCTATATATTGGGAGTAAAAAATGTCGTTAATATTGTCAGAAACGGAGATAAAATAATACTGGATAGCAAAAATAAATGCATTCATATAAATCCTGAAAAGGAGATTAGTCAAAAATTTGAGAAAGAGATTTTAAAGGAAAAATCTATAAATAAAAATCAACTCATTAAGTCAAAATATGAAGCAATTACAAAGTCTGGTAAAAAAGTTGACATTATGGCAAATGTTGGATCACTAGATGATGCTGTACAAGCAAAAAGATTTGGCGCTGATGGGATCGGATTATTGAGAACTGAACTTTGCTTTCTTGAAAGTTATAAAATGCCAGACGAAAAATCACAGCTTGAACTTTATTCTAAAATTCTAAACAACTTACCTGAAAAAACTCACACTTTAAGACTTATTGATTTTGGAAGTGATAAAAAGGTTTCTTACCTNCCTTTACAAAATGAGGAAAATCCAGCTTTGGGTCAAAGAGCCCTTCGTTTAGGTTTTTCTTATTATGACACTCTTTTAAAACCACAAATAAGAGCTTTTTTAAAACTTTCTAAAGATTTTAATATAAAAATTCTTTGCCCAATGATTACAAATTCCAATGACTTGGATAAAATTNTAACTGCTATTCATAAGGAACAAAAAGAGTTAAATCAACAGGGTGAGATTATTGAAAAATTACCTCCTATTGGNATTATGGTTGAAGTTCCAAATGTAGCCTTAAACCCTAATGATTTTATTTCAAAAGCAGATTTCTTTTCTTTTGGAACTAATGATCTTGCTCAATTTTTGATGGCTGCAGATCGCACAAACAAAAATGTTTCACATTATATTGAATCTGGTAATCAAAGTGTCCTAAAACTAATTCGGAATTTTGCTTTAGAGGTAATTCCCGAGAAAAAAGAAATTAGCATTTGTGGGGAACTAGCTTCTAATATAAATTACTTAAATGAATTTATTGNTATAGGCATNAGTAGTTTGAGNATGCCTCCAATGTTAATNCCCANAATAAAAGAAGAAATAAGATCACTNAAATAATCTTAAGTCTAATTGAGCNAAATTCTAAATATTCCCTATTTTAGAGTGAAAACAACTGATTTAATATCTGATTTAGTGAAACTCAAATGAATAAAAACTTTGATGCCATAGTTGTTGGATCCGGAATAAGTGGTGGTTGGGCGGCTAAAGAACTTTGTGAAAAGGGATTAAAAACACTGGTTCTAGAAAGAGGACGAATGGTTAAGCATATCGAAGATTACCCTACAATGAATCTTGACCCATGGGATGTAAAACATAGCGGAAGAACTACTCAAGAGGAATTAAAAAACTACAATAAACAAAAAAGGTGGGGGATTCACGAAGGCAATAGACATTTTTACAATAAAGATTCAGAGTATGACTACGATGAGATTAAACCCTTTGACTGGATCAGAGGAACTCAGGTAGGTGGTCGTTCTCTAATCTGGGGGCGACAAACATATCGATGGAGTGACGATGATTTTGAAGCAAATTTGAGAGATGGTATAGCCGTTGATTGGCCAGTAAGATATAAAGAGATTGCACCATGGTACTCTTATGTTGAAAAATTTATTGGAGTAAGTGGTGAGGCTCTAAACCTACCTCAACTCCCTGACAGTGAGTTTCTACCACCTATGGAACTGAATTGTGTAGAGAAAGAATTACAATCATCTATAGCAAAAAATTACACCGATAGAGTTTTAACCATTGGTAGGGTTGCTCATATAACTGAAGGAACTAAAAATGGATCAGGAAGAAAAGCTTGTCAATATAGAAATAGGTGTGACAGAGGTTGNCCCTANGGCGCTTATTTTAGCTCTAACTCNTCTACNATTCCTGTAGCAGAAAAAACNGGNAAACTAACATTGCNTCCAAATTCAGTTGTGTCAGAGGTAATTTATAANAAAGANANAAAGANAGCTACAGGAGTNAGAGTAGTTAATACAATTACAAAAGAAATTTCTGANTTTAAAGCGAAAATTATTTTTTTATGTGCNTCATCAATGGCTTCTACNGCNATTTTAATGAATTCTAAATCAGATAGATTCCCCAATGGTCTTGGAAANGATTCTGGAGAATTAGGACATAATATNATGGACCACCANTTAGGAAGTGGTGCATCAGGAAANTATGAAGGNTATAAAGATCGTTATTATTATGGCAGAAGACCGAATGGATTCTACATACCAAGATTTAGAAATATTGGTGGAAAATCAAAAAATTTAGANTTTATNAGGGGNTANGGATATCAAGGAGGTGCAAGTAGAGGAGATTGGTCAAAAGCAATTAAAGAACTTAGTTATGGTTCTGATTTTAAAAATGCCATTTTAGAACCTGGAGGCTGGAGTATCGGGATGGGAGGTTTTGGAGAAGTATTACCTTATCANGAAAACCGTATGTTTTTAGATTATAATAAAATTGATTCTTATGGTTTACCCAAAATAGTTTTTGATGCTGAATTCAAAGAGAATGAAAAAAAGATGAAGGAAGATTGGAAAATTCAGGCAGCTGAAATGCTTGAAAATGCNGGTTGTAAGGATGTGACTATTAATGATTCAAANGCNCCNATTGGAAAAGGAATNCATGAAATGGGAACAGCACGAATGGGTCGTNATNCTAAAACATCTGTATTNAATAAATANAATCAGATACATTCTGTCAAAAATGTGTTTGTCACAGATGGNGNTTTTATGACTTCNTCAGGAACCCAAAATCCGTCTTTGACNTACATGGCTTTTACTGCAAGAGCAGTAGATCGTGCTGTTTCAGAGCTTAAAAAACTTAATATTTAACTAATAACAAATTAAACAAGATGACTTTTTCATGAAAAAATTTATTCTTTTTTTTTCATTATTCATTTTTTCTTGCTCAGAAGAAACTATTTTTTTTGAAAACTCCTATGTTATTGAAAATATTAGCATAATTGACCCCATTGATGGTCTTAGTAGTAACAAGACCCTCGTCATTACTAAAAATAAAATAACCGNAATTTTTAATTCAAATGAAATTAAAGTTTCTAAGAAAAATAAAATATTTAATGGTGAGGCTAAATTTTTAATNCCNGGNCTTTGGGATGCACATGTNCATTTTGCTTATCAAACAGAATTNGCCGATTCGATGATGGATCTTTTTTTATTACACGGTATAACAAGTCTAAGNGACACNGGGGGGCCTTTTGATTTTGTAAATAGCTATAAACAAAATTCATTGGAAAATCCCAAAACAAAAGCTCGTTTAAAAATTGCAGGACCTTTATTAGATGGGAAATTTAATGTTTATGATGGCAGTGACCACAATCATCCCATACTTTCAATAANAAATATTGATGACAATGAATTAAGAAAAAATGTGGAAATNCTAATTGAAAATAAAGTTGATTTTCTCAAAGCATATGAAATGTTAAGTCCATCACAATTCGCGCTTCTAACAGAGTTAGCTAAAAAAAATAATTTAAAACTTACGGGTCATGTGCCTCTTAGCATAAATGTAGAAATTGCATCTAACTCTGGTTTAAATAGTATAGAACATTTTAGAAATATTGAACTTTCAATGACTAAAATGACCAATGATCTTTTAAAAGAAAGAAAAGTAATTTTAAAAAATAAATCTGCCTTAAGGGGTGCCAGTCTCAGGTCCTTATTGCATAATAAACAACGCATGAGGTCTATTTATAACCTTGATTCTTCAAAAATTAAAAATGTTGTAGATATTCTGGCGAAAAATGATACCTGGCAAATTCCCACTCTGAAACTTTATAAGAATTCAGCATATAAAATTTATAAGTCTGATGAATATATTAATGATTTAAATTTACTCCCAGTAAACATTAAAAATAATTGGGAAAAAGAAATAAGTTCTGAAGACGATAAATTAGATAAAGAAAGAATTGATTTTACAAAATGGCAATCTAGTATGGTGGATTATATGCACAAAAATGGAATTACATTTATGGCAGGAACAGACACTCCAATAAACTTTTTAGTTCCCGGGTTAAGTTTACATCATGAAATTGAAGAATTAACCAACTCTGGCCTAAATAATTTGGAGGCTTTAAAGGCAGCTACCATAAATCCATCAAAATATTTCAATCTTCAGGATTCCCTGGGAAGGATAAAACCAAATTATATTGCTGACCTTGTAATTTTAGATCAGAATCCTTTGATTGATATTAGGAACACAAGGAAAATAAGTGCCGTTATAAAAGATGGTTTTTTTATGAATAGAAAATATTTAGATTCAATAAAAAACTAAAAAAAGTTATAACAAAGAAAATAACATTTGATTTCTAAGGCCTTCTATTATTTTAAATAAAAATGTAGATGAACTAAAAGTAGTTGGCCTACTAGGGCTCGAACCTAGACTCTTCTGAACCAAAATCAGACGTGTTACCAGTTACACCATAGGCCAATTGAGCTGCAAATTTATATGAAAGTTTTTTTTACACCAAGTTTTATTAAAAAAACCATACAATTCAAAATTCATTTTCTCTTCCTCTATTAATCATTAAATTCGTAAAAAAAATTAATGCAAAACACAAATGCATCATATCGTATTTGGAACCTGGTTTTTGGATGGTCAGTTTTCGCCATAGCCCTATTTACATTTGGAAGTACAGTTGAACCAACTGCAAGTTTTTGGGATGCAGGAGAGTATATCTCAACTTCTGCTAAACTTCAAGTCGGACACCCCCCTGGGGCGCCTTTTTTTCAAATGATGGGTGCCTTTTTCGCTTTATTTGCTTCAGGACCAGAAAAAATCGCTTTAATGGTAAATTATATGTCTGTTTTTTCATCAGCATTTACTATTCTATTTCTTTTTTGGACACTAACACTTTTATTAAAAAAACTTCCCTTTTTTAAAACTTTAGATTCAATTCCAGATCACATAGGTTTTTTTGGTAGTGCTGCAGTAGGATCGTTATCGTTTTGCTTTTCTGACAGTTTTTGGTTTAACGCAGTTGAGACCGAAGTATATGCAATGGCTACGCTGATTCTTTCAATATTATTTTGGTTGGGTTTAAAATGGGAAGAAGAAATGAATACTTCAAGGGGTGACCGATGGCTATTAATTATTGCTTTTGTTATAGGACTTTCATTTGGTGTTCACTTTATGGGTCTTTTAACTATTCCTGCATTAGGAATGATTTATTACTTTAAAAATTACAAACAGATATCACTCAAAGGTTTTATTTATGCTAACCTGATTTCAACAGCAATTTTACTTATCATCTTCAAATTGTTACTCCCTTCAACTTTAGCATTTTTTGGAAAAGCTGAAGTGTTTTTTGTAAATACAATGGGGCTTCCATTTAATAGTGGAACAATTATAGCTGCTTTGATTATTATTGGAATTTTCTATTTTGGTTTGAAATTTTCTCAGAAACGTAATCTTGTAAACTTAAATACTGGAATTTTAGCAATACTATTTGTTTTTTTGGGCTTCTCATCATGGATTATGATTCCTATACGTGCCAATGCAAATACAGTAATTAATGAAAATTCTCCATCAGATGCGCGTCTACTTTTAGCTTATTATAACTTAGAACAATATCCAGAAACTAAACTTTTTTATGGACCAATGTTCTCTGATGTATATGCTGGGCAAGATCCTGATAGACCTTATATAGACGATAAGCCCAAATATGAAAGAGATTATAAAACAGGGAAGTATAAGATTGTTAATTTTTGGAAAGATGCTAGATTTAATTCTAATAGTGCTCATAACGGTATACTACCACGCCTTTGGAGTAGTGAGCATGCCGGTAATTACATGAATTTTACAGAACCCTTAGAATTTAGTATTAAGCCAGAATATCGCTCTAATGCACAATTGAAAAATAGAATTGATCAATTCCGTGAAGATATTTCAGATGGATCAATTGATGGAGATCAATTTCATGAATTTTTAAAAACTTTCAGTCCATATTTAGATATTGAAAAACCCTCTTTTTTTTCTAACCTGAGATTTTTCATAGAATATCAACTAGGTTATATGTATTGGAGATATTTTATGTGGAATTTCACTGGTAGACAGAACGACAACCAAGGGGAATATAATATTCTTGACGGTAACTGGATAAGTGGAATTCCATTTATTGATAAAATCCGCCTTGGAAATCAAGAAAATTTAAATGATGATGCTTTAGATAACAAGGCACGTAATACATATTTCTTTCTTCCCTTTCTTCTAGGACTTGTTGGATTATATTTTTTATATAACCAAGATCCAAAAAGATTTTGGGTTCTAATGCTTTTTTTCCTGTTTACTGGTGTTGCATTGAAAGTATACCTTAATGAGCGACCCTTTGAACCGAGAGAGCGAGATTATGCCCTTGTAGGTTCCTTTTATGTTTTCAGCATCTGGATTGGTTTGGGATGCATGGGGGTAATCAAAAAAATAAGTGAATATATTTCAAATCGTGTCGCTTCACCACTTGTGGTTATGATATTTTTGTTAGTTGTTCCTTTTCTAATGGCTTTTCAAAACTGGGACGACCACGACCGTTCTAACCGTTACACTGCGCAGTCGCTATCACGCTCGTACTTACAATCAATTCAAAAAGATAAAGGAGCAATAATTTTTACAATTGGTGATAACGATACTTTTGCGTTATGGTATGCTCAAGACATCGAAGGGTACAGAACCGATGTACGTACTATAAATTCAAGTTTATTGGGTACGGATTGGTATATAGATCAGATGAAGAGAAAAACTTATGAAAGTGAACCTATACCTTCACAAATGACACATGACTTGTATGCATACGGAGTAAGAGACGTGATAAGATATCAGCCAGTTTTGGATTCAGTGAGATGGGATATTAAAGACTTTATGAATTGGATTTCAAGTGACCACCCACGTACTAAGATTAAAGATTTTTTAACAAAGACAGGTCGTGATCCCAACCAGCTACCTAAAAGTCAGCAAGAAGGTGTTTTTTATCCCACAAGAAAAATTCGTGTTCCGGTGAATAAGGAAAATGTTTTGAAAAGTGGTATTGTCAAACCTGAGGATGCTGACAAAATTTTGTCACATATAGATATAGATCTTCCAGAATCCGCTCTTTTGAAAAACCAAATGATGATGCTAGATATTCTAGCTAATAATGACTGGGAAAGACCTATTTATTTTACAGGAGGAAGTTATTCAGATTCTGAATACATTTGGATGAAAAAATATCTCCAACTAGAAGGACTAGTTTATAAATTGGTTCCGATTGAAACTAACCTAGGTAAAGAAAATCCCTACCTAATGGGAAGAATAGATAGTGATTTAATGTATGACATTGTACTTAATTGGAATTGGGGTAATTCAGAGCGGACAGATATCTATCATGATCCTGAAACAAGGAAAAATAGTATTTCATTTAGAAGTAATATGGCTCGTTTAGCAGAACAATTGATAAATGAGAATAAAACTGAAAAGGCAAAAAAAGTAATGGATCTTGCTATTGAAAAAATGCCTTTAGACTATTTTGGTTATTATAGTTTACTCGTTCCTTTTGTTGACGGTTATTACAGGATAAATGATGTCAAAGTTGCACAAGGTTTATCGAAAAAAATTGGTTATAAATATTTTGACCGGCTTGAATATTTTAATTCTCTATCCGCAGAAAGACAATATGAGTTAGGTGAGGAAATTGTAACTGAAATTGAACGTTACAGATCTCTTATTGAAGCCGAATTAAAACACGCTGACAAATCAGACTTAAAGCCCTCTTTAAATAATTTTACAACTGCTATTCGTCCATTTAAATATCTTTATGGAGATTACGAGTTTTATACGAATCTTGTAGATGTTGCAGAGGGTTTTTTTATTATTGATGAAATACAATTAGCACAAAATTTAAGCATCCAAATTGCTAATGAGTATAGTGAAAGAATGGAATTGTATGCCCAATTCCCTATTTCAAATCGAGCGCAACTAAAAGATAGAATTGAAAAAGAGTGGGTTGCCTATAATTATTTTCTTCAAATTGTAAATAAGTATGATAATTCTGAATTTTTTAAAAAATTAGAAACTCAATACAATCAAAACGTAGTTAGATTGAATGAAAAAAATAAAAAAGAATGATTTTTAATCTATATGATCTTTCAAAAGACTTATTAATGTATTAGCATCTTGTTCACCACTTTGACGCCAGACCATTTCACTAAACTTATATATCATAAGTGTCGGTAGCACTTTAACTCTTAGTGCCTCTGATAATTGTTGATTTTTATCAACATCAATTTTAATTACCTTGCCTTTATCACCCATAGCAGCAGCCACATCTTTTAAAATGGGATTCATGTCCTGCGACGCCTCTTCTTGGCTTCTAAAAAAAGCAAGAAGAATTGGAATTTTTTCATCTAAAAGCTCACCGAATTTTGACATTCACTTAAAAATTTAAAACAAATGTAAAAAAATCAATTAAATGCTTGATTTTGCCTTTGATAAAGTTATGACTGAAACTTCTGGCCACATTCCAACTCTCCCAGGGTAGGCTAAGTAACCAAACCCCCTGTTGACATTTAAATACTGTTTGTTTTCACCGTATACTCCTGCCCATTGTTTATAGCGCCATTTTGCTGGACTCCATTTGATAACACCAGGTATTTCAATTCCAAATTGCATGCCGTGAGTATGCCCACTTAAAGTAAGATGAATTTTAAATGGATGTGGAATAACTTGTGCTTCCCAATGCGAAGGGTCGTGGGTCATCAGAATTTTAAAATCTTTTTCGGAAACCTTATTAAGAGCTTTGTTAAGATCTCCCGCTTTTTTAAATCCAGATCCCCAATTTTCAACACCAATTATAGCTAATCGCTCTCCATCTTTTTCTATAAAACGAGATTCATTAAGTAGTAAATCCCACCCCATTTCATTGTGAGCATCATATAAATCTTCCATATTTTTTCTCTTAGCAGCTGGACTTTCCCAGCGCATATAATCGCCATAGTCATGGTTACCCAAAATTGAAAAAACACCAAATTCTGCTTTAATTTTATTAAATATTTTAATCCATGGCTTAATTTCATCTGCACGATTATTGACAAGATCACCTGTGAATAGCACTAAGTCTGATTTTTGTTGATTTACTAAATCAACACCATACTTTACTTTAGTTTGGTTATCAAAACTCCCACTATGTATATCTGAAATTTGTGTAATCTTGAATCCATCAAATGCATCAGGGAGGTCCTCAAATTCTAATTTATAAGACAAAACTTTATAATTATATTTTCCACGGTACATGCCGTATAAAAGCGATACGAATGGGATTGAAGCTAGACCAAGTGCTATTTGAGAAATAATTTTTCTGCGAGAAGGAATAAATTGTGTTTGCTCTGGTACCCTTTTTAAAAAACTATATAAAGCTTGGGGAATCCTAAAAACATCCTCAGCTAGAAGTATCACACTTACAAGCAGTTGAAAAATTAAAAGAGAAAGAAAAAAACCAATTGCATACATAAGGCGGGGTTCGTTAGTTGTATTTCTTTCTAAAATCAAAGTATAGAATAAAAGGTTCCCTACAATAATTACAGTAAAAAATACATAACCATGAAGTATCCAACGATTTGATATGGCAGTTTTTAGAGCTTGGTAGCTATACCACTGAAAAAAAACTAAAAGTAGCAGGGTTATTAGCCAGCGCATATACAATTTTCGTCAAAGGTAAACAGTAAAAAGATAATTAACGAATCTAATTAGCCTCCAATATCTTTTGCCATTCTCAATGCCTTACCATCAGATAAGCTTGCAACAAAACAGCTTGAATTCAACAAAGTTTCATAGAGCGTTTTCCCAGCCATTGAAATTCCCTCTGGGACTAAAGAAAGGATCAATTTATCATGAACATTAGCCTTATTGTTGAAGCTTCTTACTGCTGCCTCACAATAGTATTCTAGTAATGTGGTTATAGCCCTATGCCCCATGACCTCTTTTTGAATTACTTCTTTTGATTGATAAACATTCTCAACACTTATTTTAATAATATCCTCAATCTGGGGTTTGAATCTACTTTGTTCCAAAAGGCTTTGACTAAAAGTTCCTAATAGTATATTTTGTTCATTGTCAATAAATGTATCGACAGCATCTTTGATCAAGCTATTTATGGCAAGTGCTCTTAAATAACTTAATCTTTGCGGTTTATAAGCAAGTTGTGCATATTTTTTAGAATCAATTTGGTCTTTTACTAGATTGATTAAATATTCTAATGCAAATTCTTCTGATATCCATCCTAAGTTGATTCCATCTTCAAAGTCAATAATCGTATAGCAAATATCATCTGCAGCTTCAACCAAATAGGTCAATGGATGACGAAAAATTTTTTCTCCATCAATTAATGATAATTCATCTGCTACTTCTTTGAAAAATATTTTTTGGGATTGAAAGTAGCCATATTTTTTATCCGCTACATGGGGTGTTGGTTTTACGGGTAAACTAGCTTTTGGATACTTAACAAATGCTCCTAAAGTGGCATAACTAAGTCTAAGTCCACCTTGTGTTCCTGGATGAGATTCAGTTAAAATTTTAAACCCATTAGCATTACCCTCAAAATCACACAAATCTTGATATTCCTTACCGGTTAACTTATTCTTGTACTTTACACCCTGTCCTGAACTAAAAAAGTGGCCAATAGCTTTTTCACCACTATGCCCAAATGGGGGATTTCCTATGTCGTGAGCTAAAGAAGCTGCAGCAGTTATAGCACCAAAATCATTTGATTGATATCCTAATGATTGTTTGAGATGCGGATGTTTCTGCAAGATGGCATGGCCAGCCATTCGACCTAAACTTCTTCCAACAACTGAAACTTCAAGGCTATGTGTCAATCGAGTATGAACAAAATCTGTTTTAGAAAAAGGTATTACTTGTGTTTTATCCTGAAGACTTCGAAATGGATTTGAAAAAACTATTCTGTCGTAATCTACTTCAAATCCCAAACGTAAATTGTCCTGCTCAATTCTAAGGCGCTTGTTGGTATCTCCAAAACGTTTTAATGAAAGAAGTGATTCCCAAATCATAAGGTAAATTTACCAAACATCATCTTTATGTTATCTAAATATTATCAAAATTAATTTCATTTAATATTTATTTAATTCTATGATGCTCAAATTTAACTTTCGGATAAAATATCAACTAAGCCTGTAGAATATATTTGATCAAAATTAAATCATATATAATGAAAACACTAAAAATATTACTTTCTTTACTTTTTATAGTACTAATAGGTTGTTCTGAGGAAGAACCTGTAATTGAATATGTAACAGTTACTGAAACAGTAGAAGTTGAAGTTCAGGCACAACCAACAATTCCAGATGTACAAACTGTAGGTACAGGTGGCGTTACTTATATTGAGGAAAACCAAACATGGACTAATGACAGGATTTGGTTGATGGACGGAAAAATAGTGGTCCGTAATGGCGCAACACTTACTATCGAGGCAGGTACTATTGTAAAAGCTGAAACCGATGATGGTGCTGACGCAACTGTTTTAGTTATTGCTAAGGGTGGAAAGATAAATGCGGTTGGGACAG
>NHDV01000014.1 GCA_002167525.1 Flavobacteriaceae bacterium TMED68 | reverse complement strand
CTGCTACAATTTCATATTTATTGGGTTTATCTTTTGCACTTTCTCCGTATTCATTCTTGACAAGAATTGATAATATTTTTGGGGGTTTTATATTTTTATTTTTGTTTACTGTATAAAGTACACCAGTTGGATAATAATCTTCAATACTTTCTGGAATGTTATAGCTTTTTGCGCTAAAATAATTTTCATTTTCTTCTCTTGCTTTTTTGTTATATTTTTCCTCTTTCAGCCTTATTTCATCTAGCCCTCCCTCACTAAGAATTCTTTTTGCTTCGCTAGAACTTCCCTTCATACTTTCTAATTTTTCAATGCTTGTCCATGCCTCAATAGGTGTTCCACCCCATGAACTATTTAAAATTCCAACAGGTACACCAAGTTTTTGGTATATTTCACGAGCAAAAAAATAACCTACTGCACTGAAATCTTCAATGTTTTCTCTATTTGCAATTTCCCATTTCGCATCATAAATATTTTTACCATTTAGATTTCTTGGTACAGAAAACATTCTAATTTTTGGATAATTTGCATTATTGATCTCATCATTTTGATTTAATATTCTTGCACTCATTGGCCACTCCATATTTGATTGTCCAGATGTAAGCCAAACTTCGCCAATCATAACATCCTCAAAAATAATTTCCTTTTCACCTGAAATAATTTTTACCTCATAAGGACCACCATATTTTGGTGTTTTTAATAAAACATTCCAACTACCATCCTCTGCAATTTTATTTTTTGAATTTTCACCCCAACTAGAAGTTACCTCAATATTATATCCAGGATTACCGCTACCCCAAATAGTAACGTCTGATTTTTGCTGAAGTACCATATGGTCTGAAAAAACTGGAGCTACTTTTAATTCATTATGATTTAAGTAGCATGAAATATGTAAAACTGATAGAACAATTAAATAGATGTAAATTTTATAGATTCTCATATTTTTATTGGATTATATGGGTAACTAAGGTTTGAAAAATTCTTCTTCAGTAATTAAAAAATAGTTTTCGTTTTGTCGCGGATCAAAATAAAAATTAAATATGTGTTGGTCCCCAAAGTTGATTGTTGTCCTTTCATAATCTTCAAAATAAAATTCTTTTGACTTGAATTGAACATATAGCCGTGTAATAGGTAATTCCTCAAATTTGTATTTTTCTCTATTTCTAATGTAGACATGACGGATATATTTTTTTCTTTGATCTCGAATTACAACTATAATATCATGATCCACCTCATTTACTATTTCTAATGATGCATTCGATATCTCGTTAAATTTATCTTCGGGGAATCTTGAAACAAAAGTCTTATCACCCGTAATTCCTCTTTGAGAAAATGCTAGCGTAAAAAAAGAAAGGTAAAAAACTAGAAAGTTAATTTTCATGAGACTTTTTTTAAAATTTAATTACTAAGCTCTTCCAAATATAAAAATAGAAACCTTAATTGGACCTATGATCTAATCAATATTAGGTCGACTTAAAATACAGTTTTATTTTTTTTAAAAAATAATTATCTTTATTTACGAATTGACTAAACAAAGGATAAACAAAATGAAACCAAATAAAAAAAATTCTTCAAGACGAAGTTTTATCAAAACAGGAATAGCTGCGTCTTCTATAATGATAGTACCGAGAAATGTTCTTGGTGGAAAAGGTTATATTTCTCCGAGTGACCAGTTGAATATCGCAGCTATAGGCTCCGGAGGAAAAGGTGCGAGTGATATTAGTAACGCATCAGTAAGGGGAAGAGAAAGAGTTGTAGCTCTTTGTGATGTAGACTTTTCTGGTAGTGCCTCAAGTACTGTAAAAAAATTCCCTAAAGCTAAACTTTATGACGACTACAGAAGAATGCTTGACAAACAAAAAAATATAGATGCTGTCACAATTTCTACGCCAGATCATGTTCATGCACCTGCTGCGACATATGCCATGTTAAGAGGTAAACATGTATATGTTCAAAAACCAATGACTCACAATATTAGGGAAGCTAGAATTTTAACTGAAATGGCTCGAGAACAAAAGGTTGTTACTCAAATGGGAAACCAGGGGGGGTCTAACCCTCTTCTAAATATGGTTCAAGACTGGATTGATAAAGGTAAATTAGGCGCTATATCAGAAGTTAAAATTTGGACAAATAGACCAGTTTGGCCTTCTGGAATTTCTATGCCAAAACCTGATATTTCAAAGAAACCAAGTGCGCTGAATTGGGATTTATGGCTTGGTCCTGCAAAATTAAAACCTTATACTCCTAATATGCATCCCTTTAATTGGAGAGGTTGGTGGGATTATGGGACTGGTGCTTTAGGTGATGTAGGATGCCACCTAATTGATATTCCCTTTAGGACACTTGGCCTAAAGTATCCAAAGGCTGCAGAATGCAGTATAGGAAGTGTTTTTTCTAAAATGTGGTCTCCCGATTTCAATCCTGAAAGCTGTCCTCCTTCATCATTTATAACTATAAATTTCGATGCTACTTCAAAATCAAAGTCACCTATAGTAATGACATGGAGCGATGGAGGTATAAGACCATCTCACCCTAGTGTCATTCCTGCAAATAGTGATATTGGTGGAAAAAATAGTGCTAATGGAGTATTAATAATTGGAGAAAAAGGAGTTATTTCAACAAATATTAACGACAGTGAACCGCTAATGCCTAAACTATATCTTAATGATGGTACAACTGATTTTGGACCTGAAGTAGAAAAAATGACTGAACCTGAGTATGGTCATCAAAGAAAATGGGTAGATGCTTGCAAAGCTGGATTCAATAGTAAAGAACATTTAGCATTGACTTCATCTTTTGATTATGCCGGACCAATGACAGAAACAGTTCTTATGGGTAATCTTGCTATTAGAAGTTATATGCTAAGAGATGAAAGCACAAAAGAATTTTTAGCTAGAAAGAAACTTTTATGGGATGGTGATAATATGAAAATTACCAATTTAGAAGCTGCTAATCAATTTGTCACAAGAGGCTATAGAGATGGGTTTACAGTTTGATATTTTTTAAAATAAATAAGAAATAAGAACCCTGTTAAAAAGCAGGGTTTTTTTATAGCTTTCGCATCCAGATATTTCTATAGCTAACCTTACCATTTTTATCGTGATCTTGAAGGATTAATACTTTTCTTGTACCTTTTTCTATACCAAGTGTGGGGCCATTAAATTTAACACCATTTTGTATAATTATTCCATTATGTAAAACAATAAAACTTCCGGGTTTTGTTATTCCTCCATTATCATCATACTTCGGAGAATTAAAAATAATATCATAAACTTGCCATTCCCCTGTAGGTCTCATCGCATTAACTAAAGGAATATGTTGTTTATATATTGATCCTGCTTGACCATCAGGATATGTTTTGTTTTGATAACTATTTAATACCTGCACCTCATACCTTGCCTGAAAAATAATGCCACTATTTCCTCTTGTTTGCCCCTCACCTTTATTCTCTATTGGAGATTTCCANTCAATATGTAGTTGAATAGATCCGTGCTCCTCCTTTGTTTCAATAGATCCTTTTCCAGGTATGATTGTCATAGATTTATCACTNTTTAATNGCCATTTGACAGGCTCTTTTGACTTTGAATGCTGCCATTTTGAAAAATCTTTACCNTCAAAGAGCACAACTGCNTCACTAGGTGCAGATGAGAAATTNCCTGGNACTACCAATTTTGGTTCTGAACTATATATTTCCTTTTCCTGAGNTTGATCTGTTTTTTGTGCGTTAATTTTTAATAAAAGAAAAAAANCNAAAAATATTATATTGTATTTTANCACTGTTTATTGTATTNGATTTATAATGTCCAAAATAATAAATATTTTTTTTATTATTTGTAATTTTANATAAGTATGCAANTATTAATTGAATATTTCGAAACAATACCTTCATCTCACAGAAGCTTGATTTTAATAAGTGGGCTTAGTTTTTTTTGGATTTTAGAAAATAATATTTCATTATTTNATTTCAAATACAATAAATGGAAACACGCAATTCCAAATTTATTTTTCACCCTAACTACCATAATCATAAATTTTTTCTTGGCTTTTTTATTATTAAATATTTCCGATTGGGCCATTTCAAATAAATTTGGTTTATTAAATAGGCTTCACATACTTCCGATTTGGGTTAACGTTTTAATAGGTATTTTATTTCTAGATCTTATTGGTGCATATCTACCACATTGGTTAGAACACAAAATTAAACCTCTTTGGATGATTCATCTTGTACATCACAGTGATCATCATGTTGACACAACAACTGCTAATCGACATCACCCATTAGAAAGTATAATTCGATTTATGTTTACGTTACTTGGAGTATTAATAATCGGAGCCAATATAGGAATCGTAATGCTTTATCAATCAATATCTCTTATCTCAACTCAATTTAATCATGCTAATATTAAACTTCCTAAAAAGGTTGATTTGTTTTTGAGTTATTTTTTTGTTTCACCTGATATGCATAAAACACACCATCACTATCGCCTCCCCTACACTGATTCAAACTTTGGAAATATTTTTTCAATTTGGGATCGTTTTTTTGGAACCTATAAGGCTTTAAGACGTGAAAAGTTGATTTATGGTGTTGATGTTTTTTTTGATGAAGACGCAAACGGAAAAATTAGTCATTTATTAAAGCAACCCTTCCAGCCATACTCTAAACCAACTTTATCAGCACAAAGTAAAGATTAATTTAAAAAAGATCAGTAAGTTTTGATAAGGGATATCTAGTTTGTTTACCACTTTCCATGTCCTTCAGCTCAAAAACTTTATCTCTTATTTCATTTGATCCCATCAAGACCACTTTCTTTATACCCTTTGAATTTGCATAACTCAATTGTTTATTAAGTTTTGCTTCAATAGGATAGAGTTCACACGAAATTTTCTTATCCCGTAATTTAATCAAATAACTATATGCAACTTCTGCAGCAGAATTTCCAAAATTGATAAATAAAACTTTTATTGAAGAAATTAAATTAGTTGGGAAAAGGTCTAACTCGTCCATCACTAAATAAATGCGTTCGAAACCAAACGAAACTCCTACACCACTAATGTCTTTCATCCCAAAAATAGTTGTTAAATCATCATATCTTCCTCCCCCTCCAATGGAGCCAATATTTGTTTTTCTAGGTGCGTCTACCTCAACAATCATTCCACTGTAGTAACTTAAACCTCTTGCCAAAGTGAAATCAAATTTTAGTCCAACTGATTCTGGTGATACTATTTTAAAGGAATTAATAATAAATTCTAANTCCGAGATGCCTTCTAAACCTATTTGACTTTTTTTGAATAAAGATTTCAAATATTTGANTTGATCTTTATAATTTTCTTGAAGNACGGATAATTTTTCAAGAATNTCTAATAGTTTNGAATTAAAACCCTTGCCAATTAATTCTTTAAAAACCCCTTTTTTACCAATTTTATCAAACTTGTCTAAAACTACAGTAAAATCGTGAATTCTTGATTCATCTTCAAAAAGGGAGATAATTGCAAATAGTATATTACGATGATTGACCCTTAAAAAGACATCTTTAATTTTTAATTTTTTGAATACACGATCATAAAGATGTAATACTTCAACTTCCTGCCATAAAGATTTAGTTCCAACAATGTCGGCGTCACATTGGACAAATTCTTGGTATCTTCCCCTTTGGGGTCGATCAGCTCTCCAAACAGGTTGAATCTGATACCTTCGAAAAGGAAAGGTTAATTCATTTTGGTGCTGTGCGACATATCTTGCAAATGGGACAGTTAAGTCATATCTCAAAGCTTTTTCCGATAATGATCTCACGAATTTTTTAATTTCCCCATTTTTAAATGAGTTAAAATCTGCCTTGTTTATCTTTTGACCGGAATTTAAAATTTTAAAAACCAACCGATCACCCTCATCACCGTAAACTCCNGTAAGGGTTTCCAATTTTTCAAAAGATGGGGTCTCTAGTGGATTAAATCCGTATTCTTCAAAAGTACTTTGGAGAATATTTTTAAGATAATTCCTTTTTGCGATATCCGCTGAAGAAAAATCTCTTGTACCTTTNGGTGTAGAAGGTTTTATTGTCATTCTTAAATTTACTTCTACAAATATCTTTTATTTTGGTAAAATAAAAGTAACTTTTAAAAGCTTATTACCAGTTTTTTAAAATAACNGGGAATTAGTGGGGATAACATATCAGAATATATTATTTCTTTTTCTTTTCTTCAGGAATTACTTCAAAAGGAAAATCAAAGTTTACATCGCGGTGNATCCTAATGTTAGCTACATATTTTCCTAANCGTTTTATNGACTTNCCAGGAATACTTATNTGNTTTTTTTCAATATCTGGTATCTTTTTAGCAATTGCTTCTGCTAAATCAGAATTAGTTATTGATCCAAAAAGCTTATTCTCTGAACCAACTTTACTTGATAATTTAATTTTAAGAGCTTTAATTTTGTCAGCCTTTTTTGAGGCTTCATCAACAATTGATTTTTCTTTAAATGCACGTTGTTTCAAATTCTCTTGAAGTATTTTTAAAGCTGAAGATGTGGCAATGATAGCCTTACCCTTTGGAATTAAAAAGTTTCGCCCATATCCACTTTTAACATTAACAATGTCATCTTTAAATCCAAGACTTTGAATATCCTCTTTTAAAATTAATTTCATTTTAAATTTTTTTATTTTAGCATATCTGCAACATAAGGCATCAGTGCTAAATGGCGAGCCCTTTTTATAGCTACAGAAACTTTTCGTTGATATTTAAGAGATGTCCCAGTAAGTCTTCTTGGTAATATTTTTCCCTGCTCATTGACAAACTTCATAAGAAAGTCAGGGTCTTTGTAATCAACATATTTTATGCCTGATCTTTTAAAACGACAATACTTTTTTTGGCTTGTAGTATCAATATTCAGTGGTGTTAAATAACGAATTTCACCTTCTTTTTTTCCTAAATTTTGTTCTTCTATTTTAGACATTTACTTTGTTTTAGCGCTGTTCCGTTTTTTTCTTTTATCTGCCCAGGCCTTAGCTTTTTTATCAAGCTTGACTGTAAGATAACGCATCACGCGCTCATCACGCCTAAACTCAATTTCTAATTCAGATACCGTGGCTTGTGGGGCAGCGAATTCAAATAGATGGTAAAATCCGCTCTTTTTGTTCTCAATAGAATATGCAAGCTTTTTTAAACCCCAATTTTCCTGGTTAGATAGTTTTCCCTTTTGGGTCTTTATAAAACTTACATACTTCTTAACTGCTTCCTCTATCTGGTTATCAGATAGAACGGGATTCAAAATGAAAACAGTTTCATATTGATTCATATAAATTTATTTTGGATGGCAAAAATACATTTCTATTCTAATAATCACAAAAAAAATANNAAGTTTTGATACCTACAGTAAATCTTAATCTAATGGGTTACTATAAAAACGGTTGAAATATTTACAGTTTTAAAAGAAATTTTTGTTTTGAATTGTAATGATTGATTAAAATTCATTTACCCTTACAATAGGTGAATATAAGATTGGTCGTGTTCATTCTAAAATTTATTTTAAAAAGTATTGTTGAGCTCATTTTTAGTTAATATGGATCAGCGTCAAAATTCACTCGGGTAGCTCTAAATTCACCAATAGTTTGAAAACTTTTATAAATATTTAAGACTAGTTTTTTTAATTCGTTTGGCTTTAATTCATGATCAAGTTTAATAATTAGTTGTTTTTGATATTGATTTCTTACTCTAATAATAGCTGGGAATACAGGTCCTAATATTGTTCCCTTATATGAGGATTTTATAACATTCGAAAACCAAGCTGATGCTTTATTAACATTATCATAATTCCTACATTTAAAGGTGATTTTTATCATCTTGTAATATGGTGGATAGCGATATTTGATTCTCTCTTTTTTTTGGGTTTGGAAAAGTTGTTCATAATTATAGTTTAAAACCTGTAACAAAACAGGATGATCGGGCTGAAATGTTTGAATAATTACTTTTCCTTTTTTGTCAAGTCGCCCTGCTCGCCCAGCCACTTGGGTAAGCATTTGATAACTTCTTTCATGTGCTCTAAAGTCAGGAAAATTTAATATGTTGTCAGCATTAATAACACCCACAAGTAATACATTTTTAAAATCTAAACCTTTAACAACCATCTGGGTACCAATTAATATTTGAATTTTTTCTTCATGAAATTCTTCAATGATATTATCAAAATCCCATTTGCCTCTAGTACTGTCCCAATCCATTCTTGCAACATTAATGTCTGGAAAAATTTTCTTTATTTGTTCTTCTATTTGTTGTGTACCCACCCCTTTTTTGTTGAGTGTAGTCATCCCACACGCATTACATTGAGTTGGCATATTTTTATTGTAGCCACAGTAGTGACACTTTAGCTTATTTGTAGTTTGGTGGTAAGTAAGTGAAACGTCACATTGTACACATTGAGGTGAGTGTCCACAAGATAAGCATTCTAAAATGGGGGCATATCCCCTTCTATTTTGAAATAATATTACTTGCTTTTTTTGATTTATAGTTTCTTTAATTTTTGATAAAAGTTGTTTTGAAAAAATACCCGACATCGTATTTTTTTGATATTCCGCTTTGAGATTAACCAATTCGATCTTTGGGAGTTCAACTCCACCATAACGCTCATTTAATTTAACCCAGCCGTATTTACCGTTGCGAACATTTTCAGCGGTTTCAATTGAAGGGGTAGCAGAACCTAGAATAACTTTAGCATTTAAATCACGTGCCAAGTAGATTGCGCTATCCCTTGCTTGATATCGAGGTGCTGGATCAAATTGTTTGAAAGAGTTTTCATGCTCCTCATCTACAATTAATAAGCTTAACTTTTTGAAAGGTAAAAGTAATGAAGAACGTGCACCAACGATAACGCTACCAAGCATATCATTTTTTAAAACTTGATTCCAAACTTCTGTTCGTTCGTGAGTTGAAAATTTTGAATGATAAACCAAAACTTTTTCTCTAAAATGAGAGGTTAGTCGTTGCACGATTTGTGAAGTTAAAGATATCTCAGGTAAAAGGTAAAGTACTTGATTCCCCTTACTTATTTCCTCTTTAATAAGTTTTATGTAAACTTCCGTCTTCCCTGATGAAGTAACTCCTTCTATAAGTATTACTTTTTTTTCCTTAAACTTTTGTTTTATATCTGCAAGTGCATTTTGTTGTGATAAAGACAGTTTTTTGTCTCCAGGTAGATTTGCAGATTTTTTGATTAAAACCCTATTTATTTCTTGATAAGTTTCTTCAAGGATGCCTTTATCAATCAAACTTTTTAAATAATACGCTTTTATTTTCAATTCATTACTTAACTTAACGAAAGGAGTCCAAGAGTCTATTTTAATTCGTTTTTTTAGGAGATTCATTAAAACTGCTTTTTGTTTTGGAGCATTTTTTAAACTGTCAAAAATATGTTCTAAGTTATTTTTGTTGTTATAATTTTTATTTAGCCTAATAACACGTTGTTTTTTTGGTTTGAATTTTTCTTCAAAACTTTGCTCAATTGTTGCCATTTTCTTTTCAATCAAACCTAAAACTAAAGGCATCACTTTTTTTGAATCTACAATTTTAATAATCTGGTTAATTGTCAGATTTGATTGTTGTAGTGCTTCATAAATTAAAAACTCAAGGTCAGATAAATTTTCTATTTGGCTTTTTATAGCTTCTTTTTTTACAATAATTGATTTACTTTCAATTAATAGTGCACTAGGTAAGCTAGAGCGAAGAACTTCACCTTCACTGCACATATAATAATTTGAAATCCATTCCCAAAACTTTAATTGTATTTCTGTGACTAAAGGATATTCATCCATTATCATAGTAATAGGCTTTGGTTTGTATGATTCTGGAGATATAGAATGAACTTTTTTTACTATTGCAGTATATATTTTTTGCTTCCCAAATTGAACTGCTACCCTAAATCCAGGCTTAATAATAATTGCTTCTTTCTGATTTATTATATAGGTATAGGTTTTTTGAAGTGCTAATGGTAAGATTACATCAACAAAATATTTTGAAGGTTTAATCTCCATTAATTTTTTTCTTTGGTTCTCTCTTAAATCTTGTTAATGTAGCATTTAATTCAAATCCGAGTAGCAAAATATTTGAATTAACCCAGATATACAAAAGAAAAATTAATAATGCACCTATAGAACCGTAAAGCTGATTATAATTAGAAAAGTTTTCAATATAAATACCAAAACAATAAGTCGTTAAAAAAAATAAAAGAGTTGTCATTAAAGATCCTGGTGTGAAAAATTGATTTTTTCTTCCTTCAATTGTTCCAAAATAATATAAAATATTTGTTGTTATGTAAATGAACAATCCAAAAAAAGCAATCTGTCCAATACGAGTCCATCTAATTTCAGAAGCTATTAATGAGTCTAAATTATTAAGGATATAAAATTCGAAGTAAAAAAAGATAACTACAATTATTAATAAAAGAAAGGCTAAAAGAACACTGACACCAACAGATAAAAAATACTGTCTAAAAAAACTTCTTGAGAAAGTAACATGATAAGAAAATTCAAAACTTCCAAAAATTGCAGAAATACCATTAGCAGATAAAAAAATTGAAAGCAAAAAAACAGATGAAAGTAATCCACCTCTTGGTTTAGATCTTATGTCCTCGAATATTTCTGCGAAAAAGGTTTGAGTTTCAGGAGGAAGAAATAATTCTATATAATTTAAAAAAGTTTGATCAAAGTTTTCAATTTTAATGAATGGTATTAAGTCAATAAATGGTATCAAATTAAGGATGAAAAGTATGAATGGAAATAATGCCATAAAAAAACTGAACGAAATACTTCCTGCCCTGTAAGTTAAAGCGCCTTTAACAATTCCTAGAATATACATTTCTAAAAGATCATAAATTGAAAATCCATAAAAGCCAGGAGGTTTAATAGCCTTTAAAAATCGTATAGCAGATTTTGCAAGTGGAAATTTTAAAAATTTCATTATTAAAATATAAAAGTATGTGGTACAAATATAAAAGGGTTAATTGTAAGAATATTAAAATGGAGAAAAAATCAAAAGCATTTGTAGATTTGTAAAATGGAAATTCAACTATTATTTGTGGGTAAAACCAAAAAAAAGTATTTGTTAGATGAATTAGAAGCTTATAAAAAAAAAATACTACACTTTATTAAATTTTCTTTTATTAGTATTGAAGAGACAAAAACAAGTAAAAAAAACAACATAAAACANTTAAAAGAAAAAGAATATGAGCTGGTAATAAAAAAAATTAAATCTAATGATATTGTTATAATATTAGATGAAAGAGGAAAGCTGTTAAGTTCTATTGATTTTGCAAATGAAATTAAGGGCTATATGAATACAGGAAAAAAAAGAGTNATTTTCATAATAGGNGGTGCTTATGGTTTATCAAATAAATTTTTTGANAATTTCCCAATTAGAATTGCTTTATCTAAAATGACATTTTCACATCAAATGATTAGATTATTTTTTTGTGANCAGCTTTACAGGGCATTCACNATTATAAATAATCATCCATATCACAATAATTAATATGCATTTAATCTTTGCCACGCACAATGAAAATAAAGTTATTGAGTTAAGAAGAATTATTCCCAAATCAATCATTATTTGGAGTCTTAATGATATTAATTATTTAAATCCTATCGAAGAAACAGGCAAAACTTTAGAAGAAAATGCAAAAATTAAATCCGATTTTGTTCGAAAAAAATTTGGTCTAAATTGTTTTTCAGATGATTCTGGATTAGAAATTGATTTTTTAGGGGGAGAACCGGGAGTAAAGTCAGCTAGATACGCTGGCCCATCTAAAAATAATGATGAAAATATTGAAAAAATATGGGAAAAACTTGATAATGTCTCAAACACTAAAGCAACTTTTAGATCTATATTTTATTTACATTTAAATAAGAAAACTTATTGCTTTGAAGGACAAGTTAGTGGTAAGATTATTTTTGAAAAGCGTGGAAATGAAGGTTTTGGATATGANCCCATTTTCATCCCAAAAGGATATAAAAAAACATTAGCTGAATTAGGAAATGAAGTTAAAAATCAAATTAGTCATAGAGCAAAAGCTACTTTAAAATTGATTAACTGTCTTTCTGGAGTCTCCTAGGAATTAAATCCTTTCAAACACTAAAGTTTTTTAAATGATTTTTACATAAATTTAAGGCATGAGGAAGATTTGCGTTGGTGTTTTAATTTTTTTTTCAGTAAAAGGATTTTCGCAAAATGACTTTAGTGCACTAGTTGAAAATGAAACTACAGGTTTACCTATGTCNAGTGTACACGTACTGAATTTAACTAAGGTGATTGGTGCAATTACAAATCAAAAAGGAATATTTAATATTTCTGCAGAAGTAAATGATACTTTATATTTTTCTTATCTTGGATTTAAACCATTAAAGATTGCGGTAACAAATGATATGCTAAAATTTGGAAACTTCAAGTTTGTTATGACAGAATTGGCTTTCGCTCTGGAAGAAATAGAAGTTCGCCCTTACCAGCTAACTGGTTATTTGGATATTGATGTAAAAAATACCCCCATAAATACTGCTCAACGTTATAGTATTTCTGGGCTCCCTAATCTTGGATATGAATCTAGTGATGGAAAATTTGGAAACTTTTCTAAAGCTATTGGAAACTTGCTAAATCCAGTAGATTATCTGAATAATATGTTTGGGAGAAATGCTTCACAAATGAAAAAACTTAAGCTAATGAGGGAGGATAACGAAATCAAGAACCTGTTAATATCCAAATTTGATCGACAAGTGCTAATTCAACTTTTAGGAATTAAACGAATTGACATTGACGAAATACTTAGGAATTGTAATTATTCTGATACGTTTATGGATGAAGCTAATGATTTACAAATTTTAGAGGCTATTTCAAGATGTTATGAAGAGTATAGGGTTCTGAAACTTTGACGAAAAACTTTTTAATTCAAAAAAAATTTTACTTAACAATGTATTTGAATTTGAATTAATTGATATTTTATTTAAATAGACCATCATATTTTAGCTATTAAGGACTCTACAAAGCTTTTTTTCCTTGTATCTTTGCAAAAAAGTAATTTGTAATGTCGCTAACTGAACTCAATGCAATTTCTCCTATTGATGGTCGTTATCGCTCAAAAACAGAAATTTTTTCAACTTTTTTTTCTGAGGAAGCACTAATTAAATATCGTTTAGAAGTTGAAATCGAATATTTTATTGCGCTTTGTGAATTAAAACTTCCTGAATTAGTAGATTTTGATAAAAGAAATTTTAAACAACTCAGAAATTTATATGAAAATTTTACGACTGATTATGCCGTTGAAATAAAACAGATTGAAAAAATTACAAATCATGATGTTAAAGCACTCGAATATTTTATTAAGAATCAATTCGATAAATTCAAACTAGGAAAATATAAGGAATTTATTCATTTCGGATTAACCTCTCAGGATATAAATAATACCGCAATCCCTTTATCTGTAAAAAAAGGTGTTGAAAAGGTTTATATACCAATGTTGGAAAAAATACTTGATCGATTGAAAAATTTAGTTCAAGAATATAAGGAAATCCCAATTCTTTCTAGAACTCATGGACAGCCTGCATCACCATCTATTCTTGGTAAAGAAATTCAAGTTTTTGTAAGCCGCATAAATGAACAAAAAATAATGCTATCCAATGTTCCCTATNGCGCTAAGTTTTCNGGTGCAATTGGAAATTTTAATGCTCACCATGTCGCATACCCAAAAATAGATTGGAAAAGTTTTGGTGAAAGATTTGTAGAATTAAAACTTGGTTTAAAATATTCTTACCCNACGACACAAATTGAATATTANGANTCTTTTGCNGCTTTGTGTGATTCAATTAAGAGAATAAATAATATTNTTATCGACCTGAATAGAGACATGTGGCAATATATATCAATGGATTACTTCAAGCAAAANATTAATAAAAATGAAATTGGNTCTTCCGCGATGCCACATAAAATTAACCCTATAGATTTTGAAAATTCTGAGGGAAATTTAGGTATTGCTAACGCTGTNTTTGAATTTTTATCATCAAAACTNCCTATTTCGAGGNTACAAAGAGATTTATCTGANAGTACTGTTTTAAGAAATATAGGTGTCCCTTTTAGCCACACCCTGATTGGNTTTATATCNACTTTAAAGGGTTTAGAAAAGTTAGTGGTAAACACAANTAAACTAAATGAAGATCTAAATNAAAATTGGATAGTAGTTGCTGAAGCAATTCAAACAATTCTCAGAAAAGAAGGGTTTAAAAATCCATACGAGGCTCTAAAGGAATTAACACGTTCAAATGCAAAAGTTGATCAAAAGGAAATACAAAATTTCATAGAGGAATTAAATATAGACCAGCAGGTTAAATCAAAGCTTAAATCAATCACACCATTTAATTATACCGGTCTAAAATTGTAGTTAACGAATTAGATTATAAAACTTAACAGTTAAAAGAAATTCAAAATTTNATTTTAATTAATTTTACAATNACCTATATTTTAAAATGNTTTACCCTNTAAAAAAAATAATATCTAACTTATTACTAATATTCATATTAATTGGAGTTAGTTGTTCTAAAGATCCAACTAATGATAATGATGAGTTTAATCCGAATTTAGATACGGACGATTTAGAGGTTAATCTTGAAGGAGACCTGCAAATTAGTGATTTTATTTGGAAAGGTTTAAATGAATTTTATTATTGGCAGGAAGAGGTGTCTGAACTTTCTGATGAGATGCTAAATGATGAAAAAGAGTATGCTGAATACATAAACAATAATTCAAATCCTGAACTATTTTTTGAATCGTTAAAACACCCTGATGATNGATTTAGTTGGATCCAGGATAATTATGTTGAATTAGAAAATACTTTACAAGGAGTATTTGCGACTAATGGTGTCGAATTTGGACTATTATATGCATGTGAAAATTGCAATGAAGTTGTTGGTTTTGTAAAATATATTTTAGAGGGCTCAAACGCAGATGGTAGAAACATCAAACGAGGAGATTTTTTTAATGGTGTTGATGGAATAACTCTAAACGATAGTAATTACATCTCATTATTATTTGGAGAAAATCTTAATTACACCCTAAATATGGCTTCAGTTGAAAATGGTAGAGTTATTTCAAATGGAGTAAATGTTGAACTAACAAAAGAGGAAAATTTTAAAACAAATCCTATTCAGGTTAATAAAATTTTTAATATTGGTGATGNGAAGCANGTTGGTTATTTAATGTATAATCANTTTGTTGCANATAAAAGTGANGATTTAAATGATATTTTTGGATTATTNAATAATGAAAATATTAATGATCTNATNATTGATTTGAGATATAATGGTGGCGGATCAGTAAAAAATTGTGTTGAATTAGCAAGTATGATCACTGGTCAATTTAAGTCTGAGGTTTTTGCAGAAGAGCAATGGAATAAAAAGCTTGTATCTTACTTGGAGGAGAGGTTTGGTTCTGAATCACTAATCAATCGTTTCATTGATACATTAAGTAATGGAATTCAAATAAACTCATTGAATTTAGATCGGGTTTACATGATAACNTCTTCAGAATCTGCATCAGCTAGTGAGCTTTTAATAAATGGTCTTTCTTCTTATATTGAAGTTATACAAATTGGTGAACGNACTGTAGGAAAAAATGTTGGTTCAATTACAGTNTACGATTACATTGATAATGAACAAACCAAAAATCCAGATCATACTTATGCTATGCAACCTATAGTTTTAAAAATGGCTAATAGTGATGGTTATGCAGATTACACANATGGNTTAGAACCGAATAGATTGATTGAAGAAGATATAACTAAACTTGGGGTTCTAGGCGTCTTAGGGGAACCATTATTAACTTCAACATTAAACCTTATTTCTGGAACAAAAAAATTATCACCTTTAAAACCAATAATAAATAGGGAGTTTTTGATTATTGATCCAAATATGCTAATTAGGCAAAATATGATTATTGAGAAAAACTTTAATTACTTCGAACCAAAATAAACTTTGGGTGTTTTATTTTTTCAAATGATAAATCAAGAACTAAACTATAAAATAAATCACCACATAAAGAATTAACAAAAAAAGGAATTGCCAGAGTAAAACATACTGTTAAACCTGACCAATTAAGGGGGTAGCTAAAAAACCATACGCCTAAGTTACTGATTAGAAAAAAACTAAATGAAGCTAAAAAAATTGAACTTAAAGAAAGTTTTTTGAATTTGAATCCAATATAAGTATTAATTGCAAAGCAGCTATATATNATAGGCATAAGAGAATGCAAGCCTATATAAATATCGGTTATAAGCATGCATNATAATGGGAAGAATATGGCAAATATTTTATCCTTAAAATGAAATCCTGAAAAAAGTGCAATACTAGTTATAGGAGCAAAGTTTGGTGGGTGTGGTAAAAGTCTAGTCAATATAGCAAGTGCCAGTAAACCATAAACCATTTTTATTTTTACATTATCTACCTTACCCATTCATATTTAATTTTTAAAATTCCAGTTAATTTAAATTATTTAGTTAGATACATTTTTCTTCTAGAATAGAGATCATAAAACTCATCNTCTTTTAAACTATCTATGAATAAAATACTCTCTCCCGTACTCTTCATTTCAGGACCCAATTGTTTATTAACGTTTGGAAATTTATTGAATGAGAAAACAGGTTGCTTAATCGCATATCCTTTAAGTTTAGGTTTAAAATCGAAATCAGTTACTTTGTTTTTCCCTAACATTACTTTAGTTGCAAAATTCACGTAAGGCTCTTTGTAAGCCTTAGCTATAAATGGGACTGTTCTAGATGCTCTCGGATTTGCTTCAATAACGTAAACTTTATCGTCTTTTACAGCATATTGGATGTTAATAAGACCCANAGTATTTAATGCTAAAGCTATCTTATGAGTATGATCCTTAATCTGCTGAATTACATATTCACCNAGATTGAAAACAGGTAACNTTGCATTTGAATCTCCTGAATGAATTCCACAAGGTTCAATATGCTCCATTATACCAATTATTTTTACATTCTTTCCATCACATATTGCGTCAGCTTCGCACTCNATAGCACCGTCAAGATAGTGATCNAGCAATAACTTATTATTTGGTATTTTTTGAAGTAAATCAACGACATGAGCCTCTAGATCTTCTTTATTGATAACTATTTTCATTCCTTGGCCACCTAATACATAGGAGGGGCGAACNAGAATAGGGAAATCTAATTTTTCTGCAAGTTCTATTGCTTGATCAGCTGTTTGTGCAACTCCAAACTGTGGGTATGGAATTTTATTCTCTTTTAAAAGTGAAGAAAAACTCCCTCTGTCCTCAGCTAAATCAAGTGATTTAAAACTTGTCCCAATTATTTTCACTCCATATCGGTCTAGTTTCTCAGCTAGTTTTAATGCGGTTTGTCCCCCCAATTGAACGATTACACCTTCTGGTTTTTCATGTTGAATAATGTCATAAATATGCTCCCAAAATACGGGCTCAAAATATAATTTATCAGCAGTGTCAAAATCAGTTGAAACAGTTTCAGGATTGCAATTAATCATAATTGTTTCATAATCACATTCACTTGCAGCTAAAACTCCATGAACACAACAATAGTCAAATTCAATACCTTGTCCTATTCTGTTCGGTCCTGAACCTAGTACCACAATTTTTTTTCTATTTGTCACCTTACTTTCATTATCACTTATGGGGCTTTTACCTTTTAATTTTACATTAGCTTCGAAAGTTGAATAATAATAGGGCGTTTTTGCAGCAAATTCTGCTGCACAAGTATCAACAAGTTTATATACTCTTTTAATGCCATGTTCAATCCTTTTATCATATACTTCACTTTCTAAACATTGTAACATATGAGCTACTTGCCGGTCAGCAAACCCTTTTTGTTTTGCTTCGAGTAACATTGAACTATCAATCGTACTAATACTAAATTTAGAAATCTGTTGCTCTAATTGATATAGTTCTTCATATTGTTTTAAAAACCACATATCTATTTTTGTAATTTCGTGAATTCTTGAAAGTGGGATTCCAATTTGAATGGCGTCATAAATTACAAAAACTCTATCCCAGCTTGCGTAGGTTAATNTAGTAATTATNGTATCATAATCGATATAGCCTTTACCNTCTGCGCCAAGGCCGTTTCGCTTAATTTCAAGTGATTGAGTTGCTTTGTGAAGTGCTTCCTGAAAAGATCTTCCAATTCCCATGACCTCTCCAACAGATTTCATTTGTAATCCCAAAGTACGATCCGACCCCTCAAATTTGTCAAAATTCCATCTAGGTATTTTTACAATTACATAATCCAATGTAGGTTCAAATAAAGCAGATGTTGATTTAGTAATTTGATTTTCAAGTTCATCCAAATTATATCCTATAGCAAGTTTAGCAGCAATTTTTGCAATAGGATAGCCTGTAGCTTTTGAAGCCAAGGCAGATGATCTAGAAACTCGCGGATTAATCTCTATAGCAATAATATCCTCTTTCTCATCTGGACTTACTGCAAACTGAACATTGCATCCTCCTGCAAAGTCACCTATACTTCGCATCATATGAATTGCCATGTCACGCATCTTTTGAAATGTTTTGTCCGACAATGACATAGCTGGTGCGACAGTAATTGAGTCTCCTGTGTGAATCCCCATAGGATCCATATTTTCAATAGTACATATAATTACAACATTATCATTTTTATCTCTGAGGAGCTCAAGCTCATATTCTTTCCANCCGATTAATGCTTTATCTATCATAACCTCATGAATTGGAGAAACTTCTAAACCTCTGGTTAATAATTCATCAAAATCTTCAGCTTTATGCACAAAAGAAGCTCCTGCTCCACCAAGCGTATATGAGGCACGAATTACAAGAGGAAAGCCAAATTGCTGAGCAATTTCTTTNCCCTTTAAATANGAATTAGCCGTAGCTTGTGGNGCCATCCCTACACCAATTTTAGTCATTAACTCTCTAAATTGTTCTCTGTCTTCAGTAATCTGAATAGCATCAATATCAACCCCAATAATTTTTACATTAAAGTCATCCCATATACCTTTATCTGCTGNTTCAATNCAAAGATTNAGAGCAGTTTGCCCTCCCATAGTTGGTAATACAGCATCAACATTGTGTTTTTTTAGAATCTCTATTATAGATTTTGTATTTAATGGTTTAAGATAGACGTGNTCAGCCATTGTNGGGTCNGTCATAATAGTAGCTGGATTGGAATTTATAAGAATGGTTTCAATACCATCTTCCCTTAAAGATCTTAANGCTTGTGATCCTGAATAATCAAACTCACATGCTTGACCTATAATAATTGGGCCAGAACCNATAACAAGTATACTTTNNATAGAATTGACTTTTGGCATGNTTATAATTTAAATAAAAAAAAAGGTGCTACCAATGAAAAAGTAACACCTTTATAATAATAGTATTTTGTCATTTATTTTTTATGTCTTGGTTCAGAGGAGACTGACAACTTTTTTCTGCCCTTTGCGCGCCTAGAAGAAAGGACTTTTCTTCCGCTAGCAGTTGCCATCCTTTCTCTAAAGCCGTGCTTATTTTTTCTTTTCCTCTTCGAGGGTTGAAATGTTCTTTTCATAATTTATTTTGACAGAATTTTGAGTCAACTAAAGTNAGNCAAATATACGACAACTTTTTTTTCATCCAACTATCATAAAAAACATTTAGCTTTTCTTTTTTTTTAACTTTGAAAAAAAAGAAAATGTTTCCAAAAATTTTAAAATTATTCCTATCGTCTNTATCATTAGGTTACGCCATACATCAAATAATCGACGATTATATTGGAAATGGNATTATGATGATAATTGTATCAGGANTGTTGATACTTTTATATTTNAAAAATGAAATAATNTTTTTAGCTTTTCTAAGGTTGAGAAANCAAGACTTTATCGGTACTGAAAAGTGGCTTATGCGAATACCNAANATTAAGAGAAATTTGGTTCGNAAACAGCANGGTTATTACAACTATCTCTTTGGAATTATTCATTCACAAAAAAACCTTACTCGAGCAGAGAAATATTTCAAAACTGCAATTAAACTCGGATTATCTATGAATCACGACCTCGCTATGGCAAAAATGAGTCTTGCAGGTATTTATTTACAAAAAAGAAGAAAAAGGGAAGCTCAGCTACTATTAAATGAGGCCAAAAAGCACGATAAACATGGAATGCTAAAAGGTCAAATGAAAATTATTCAGCAACAAATGAAACGCATTTAATAATTATAATCTAAGGGTATTTTTATTTGATATTTTTTCCTTGACTTGTTATTTAAATGATTTTGTATTAACCATGGGTTAAAAATTTTCAAAAGCTTGTAATTGACACCTTGTTCCTCAGCGAAAAAGGCAATATTTGGAATTGGAAGATCCCAATTAATTATTTTGACGGGTGTGGATTTATACAAATCAGATTGTTCAAAAACAAACCCATAATTTTTTGGATTTAACATGATCAATTTAATTGCAAGTATTCGGAAAATATACCGTCTAGTTTCACTATTTAGTAAAAGATCATAATAACTTTTAACTTTTTGTCTAAGTAATTCCTTTTCAAGGCCATAAATACCTCTGTTAAAAGATGCTGCTGTTAAGGTCCAATTTCCAAATTTTTTTTTTGCCTTCTTTAAATATTTACAAGCTACGCGAGTAGATTTCTCTATGTGATATCTTTCATCAACATTACTGTTTACCTCTAATCCAAATTCTTTTGCAGTATGAGGCATTAATTGCCAAAATCCCTTTGCTCCTCTTGGTGAACGTGTGTTTTCTAAACCACTTTCAGCAACTGCTAAGTATTTAAAATCTTCCGGAATACCCTCTTCATTTAATATTTCCTCAATTATGGGAAACCACTTATTTGCTCTTTTTATCAAGAGCATCATATTTGATTGCCAATATGTATTGACTAATAATTCTCTATCAAAGCGTTCTTTTATATCAGGAGAACTAATTGGTACACTTTCTCCACAAAAATTTAAATTATTAGGGGTTTTAAGTGCAAATACTTTTAAAGTGTTTTTATTATTTAAAGTAATAGGAATCTCAGATTCTTGACTTCTTAAATGAAAGCTTAAGGAAAAAGCTAATAAAACCAGAAAAATATAAGGCATGCCTTTAGAAATTATATAAGAATTCATTTTATTTAAAAATAATCATTTTTGAAGTATTGCTGGCAACTCATTATTGAACCAAATTGATTTTGTAATTATAACAGCATGTCCTCCTTTTATTTTAATAAAATGATTAATAAGGTTTTTAATTGGAAAAACTGTGTCAGAGTCACCATGAATATGTATAAGTTTGTTTGAAAATTTATTTTGATCCCAATTAACCAATTCATTAATTGCCCAATTTAAATATTCTGAATTTCGCTCTGAAAGATACCTTTGATAAAGAGCTACACGTTTTTTAATTCCTTTACCAAATGCAAAAATTGCTAAATGATCAATATTTTCGATCAATTGAGTTGGAAGAAGTTTATGTGCATTAGTTCTTTTTGCCATTTTCATCGGTAATGGGAGTTCTTCTTTAGACTTTATGCTTGACACTATTACTATTTTTTTAACAGAAATATATTTTGCCATTTCCTGGACTAATATACCTCCAAAGGATACACCCAATAGAATTGGGTTTTTATGAACAACACGCAGACACATTCTTTTTGCGTAATCACCTAGAGGTTCGTCCTTTAAAGGGGGTATCCAACTCAAAGGATGAATTTTGAAATTCATAGGTAATTTTAAATACTCAAAAATTTTTGGACTTGCAGCCATTCCAGGCATACAATATATGTGAATTGGTGTCATTTTGTCAATTCAAATCATTTCTTTTTTGGTTATTTTTTGTATTTTAGCTATCCCTAAAAAACAAATTTAATCAACTACATCAAATAAATAATCAACCATTATGATTATAGATAATTTAACTTTAGTAAATAACGAGTTCCTTAGACAGTTTGAAGTTAAAATTGAAGAAAGCCTTGCAAGAATAGAATATTCAGAACAAGAGAGAAAAATTTTTCTTACAAAATTACACATTCCTAAAAAAATTGAAAATAAAGAATTCGAAGAAGCCTTTATTAGTAAAGTTCTTGAGTTTATTTCTGACAGAAATCTAAGGGTAGTCCCAACTTCTCCCAAAATAGCTAGATTTGTTAGAACTAATCGTAGATATAAACAATTACTCCCTGTGGGAATAAAGCTTTAAATAGAATTCTCAATTCTAACGAACCCATCCTCATCAATTCTATCAAGTTTAACTGTTAGCATGGTATTCACCAAATTTGGATCCCACGGCATTCTTGTTCTGATATAATTTTCTGTGTAACCAAATATGTAACCTTTTTTATTCTCACTTTCAAACAAAACCTTATGATTTTTTCCGAGCTGGGATTCATAAAAATATCGTCGTTTTTTTATAGATAATGATCTTAATATTTTGCTACGTTTATTTCGAGTTGATTTATCTACTTTGTGTTTAATTTTAATTGCTTCTGTGCCATCTCTCTCTGAATAAGTAAATACGTGGAGATAAGAAATTTCCAAACCAGAAAGATAGTTATAAGTCTCTAAAAAATCCTCTTCTGTTTCACCTGGATAACCAACTATAACATCAGCACCTATACATGCGTCAGGGATTAAGGATCTAATTTTCCTTATTTTTTCAGAATATAGTGAAGATAAGTATCTTCGTTTCATACTTTTTAGAATTTTATCACTACCACTTTGCAAAGGAATATGGAAGTGTGGCACAAAATGCTTACTATTCGCAACGAACTTGATTATGTCTTCACTCAGTAGGTTAGGCTCAATTGATGATATACGAAAACGATAAACAGATTTTAAATTATCTAAACCTTTAATAAGGTCTAAAAATGTGTGCTCATGTTTTTTATTTCCAAACTCACCTTTTCCATAATCTCCTATGTTGACTCCTGTAAGAACTATTTCCTTTAATCCTCTGTCACCAATTTTTTTGGCATTATTAATTATATTCACTAATGAGTCACTCCTGGAGATTCCCCTTGCTTTAGGTATTGTACAATATGAGCATTTGTAATCACATCCGTCTTGAATTTTTAAGAAAGCTCTTGATCTTTCATTTATAGAATAACTGGTCTCATAAAAATTTGCTTCTTCTATTTCACAGGAATATATTTCTGTAAATTCTCTTTTTTCAAGGTTCCTAACGAATTCGATTAATTTAAATTTTTCGGTTGCCCCAAGAACTAAATCTACACCATCTAAGGAGGCAATTTCATCAGGCTTTAATTGAGCGTAACATCCAATAGCCGCAATAAATGCATTCGGATTTTTTTTAAGGGCTTTCTTTACCAATACAGTAAGCTCTTTGTCTGCATTTTCAGTTACTGAACAAGTATTGATTACATACAAATCTGCAAAGGAATCAAATGTAACAACCTGATAATGTGAAGAAGTAAATTCTCTTGAAATAGTTGATGTTTCAGAAAAATTGACTTTACAACCAAGAGTGTAAAAGGCAACCTTTTTTAAGTTTACGTTTTTTTTATCTGCAAAAGGAACAATTTTTTCCATAACCATTATAAAGCTGTAAATTCAAGNTCAAATATATTAACAAAATTTTCATGCCTAAGTTACTTTCGATTCAATATTCAATTAATTTTTATCTAGTATTATTTTTTTTATTTCTTAATTGTACTAACTCAAAAAATATCGAAAATAGAACCGTATTTCGTTACAATGAGTACAGAAATATTACATCCCTGGATCCTGCTTTTTCAAGAAATCCGCAAAATATATGGCCAATTAATCAATTATTTAATGGTCTAGTTCAATTAAATAAGNATTTAAATATTGAGCCTGAGATCGCTAGTTCATGGAAAGTAAGTTCTGACGGTTTAATTTACACATTTTATCTTCGAAATGATATTTACTTTCATGAATCGCCTCTTTTTGGAGAGAATAAAACAAGAAAGGTGGAAGCGAAAGATTTTGTTTTCAGTTTTGATCGATTAAAAGATCCTGATATTGCATCTCCTGGAAGTTGGATTCTCCAGAATGTAAAAAATTACGAAGCGACAGCAGAAGATATTTTAACAATTACACTAAAAAACCCATTCCCAGCCTTTTTGGGGCTTCTGACAATGCGCTATTGCTCAGTTATACCTAAGGAAGTAACTGCTCATTACGGAACAGATTTCAGATCTAACCCAATTGGTACTGGCCCTTTTTATTTTAAGAGATGGGATGAAAATGTAAAATTAGTTTTGTTAAAAAATCGAAAATATTTCGAGAACGATAATAACGGTAATCAATTACCTTTTCTTGATGCAATCTCAATAAGGTTCATTCCAGATATACAGAGTGAATTTATGCTTTTTTTACAGGGAAAGTTAGATTTTATAAATTCTTTAGATGCATCATATAAAGATGAACTACTTAATTATAATGGAACTTTGAAAAGTAAATATTATGGAAAAATAAATATGCTTAAGGGACCATATTTAAATTCTGAATATATAGGCATCTTTCTAGATAGTAAAAATCCAGCAATCAAATCCAAAAAAATAAGAAAAGCACTTAATATTGGGTTTGATAGAAAATTGATGGTGGCGTTCTTAAGAAATAATGTAGGTTATCCTGCAAAAAAGGGTTTTATACCTAAAGGACTGCCTGGCACTAGTAATGAAGAAATTGAATATGATCCCAAATTAGCAAAGAAATTAGTTGGAGATTATGTAAAAGAAACTGGAGAATGGCCAACTTTAAAATTGGCCACTGATTCTAATTACTTAGACTTATGTGAATATCTACAGAGGGAATTTCAAAAAATTGGTATCAAAATTAAAATTGATGTAATGCCAACGGCATCATTACGCAAAGCTAAATCATCAGGTAAACTGGACCTTTTTAGAGCGAGTTGGATAGCAGATTATCCAGATGCCGAAAACTACCTTTCACTTTTTAACAGTTCCAACTTTTCACCTAACGGTCCAAATTATACTCATTATAAAAATCTAAAATTTGATAAAATGTATAAAAATTCATTAGAAATTATCTCAGACACTTTACGTTTTGAAAAATACAGGCAAATGGATTCAATTGCTTTCAGTGATTTTCCAATCGTACCACTTTACTATGACCAAGTTGTACGTTTTGTTCAAAAGAGTATTGAAGGAATGGAAATCAATCCTATTAACTTATTAGTCTTAAAGAATGTAAAAAAATCAGGAGTAAAAAATTAAATATTACTTCTTAAACTTAGAATACTTATTTTTGAATTTATCAATACGTCCAGCTGTATCAACTAATTTAGATTTACCTGTGTAATAAGGGTGAGATGTTCTTGATATTTCGAGTTTTATTAAAGGATACTTAACTCCGTCGACTTCAATTGTTTCTTTGGAGTTGACAGTTGATTTTGTAATAAAAACATCGTCATTTGACATGTCTTTGAACGCTACAAGCCTGTAATTGTCTGGATGTATATTAGCTTTCATCTTGTTGATTAGAATGCAAATTTAATTTTATTTTTTTAAAAACATTAAACCCATGTTTTTTTTTTAATTTCGATACTAATATTTTTAATAAAATTATGGGTGAATCATCAACTTCAATCAAAATAACTATAATCAATTTTGGTCTTATTTTAGGATTAACTTCGGTTGTATTTCAACTTATGCTATATTTTTTTGATATGCATTATAAAAATGATACCACAGCCGGAATCATATCTTTAATAATAATGATTGGGATTCTTGTTTACAGCTTCATTCAATTCAAAAAGGCAAATGAAGGCTTTATTTCCCTGAGTGAAGCTTTGAAAATTGGATTAGGAGTTTCTCTTGTATCTGCAATTGTAAGTATTATATACACACAAATTTTATTAAATTTTTTAGATCCTGAAACTATGAATAAGTCTTTGGATTTAACTATTGAGAATATGCGGATTCAAAACCCTGAAATGCCAAAAGAGGCACTTGAAAGTGTACGGTCTATCCAAAAAAAAATGTCTTCNCCTTTAATTTTTTCTGCTATACAGATAATTTTTGCATTATTTTTTGGATTTGTAATATCTTTAATTGGTGGCCTAATAGTAAAAAAATCAAAACCTGAGTAAGTCAAATTTTGTAGTTTTGCTTTATGCAAAANTNTACTTTAGTTTCTATTGTAGTTCCNCTTTTAAATGANGAGGAATCACTTGTAAAACTTAGCAACTGGATTTTTGAATCACTTAAAAAATNTAGTTTTAGCTTTGAAATTATTTTTGTGGATGATGGNAGTGATGACTCNTCNTGGGATATTATTGTNGAGCTATCTAAAAAGTTCAAAAATATAAGTGGTATTCGTTTCACAAAAAATTATGGAAAGTCACAAGCTTTACATGCNGGTTTTAAAAGTTCGAAAGGTAATTTTATTNTTTCACTAGATGCTGATCTCCAAGATTCACCTGAAGAGATACCTAAAATGATTGATCTTCTAGAAGACGGCTATGATCTAATCTCAGGATGGAAAAAAAAAACGATATGATTCCATTTTGTTTAAAAACTTACCTTCTAAACTTTTTAATTGGGCAGCAAGACGTGTTTCAGGAATAAAATTNCACGATTTTAACTGTGGTATTAAAGCTTACAAAANNGAAGTGGCAAAATCTATCAATATTTATGGTGAAATGCATCGATTTATTCCAGTNCTAGCTGCACAAAAGGGATTCAATAAAATTGGAGAGCAAATTGTAAAACACCAGGCACGTCAGTTTGGAAAAACAAAATTTGGTTCAGATCGTTTTTTTAAAGGGTTTTTTGACCTTCTGACTATTTGGTTTATAAATAAGTTTGGTAAAAGACCTATGCACTTTTTTGGTTTGTGGGGNAGCTTTATGCTGCTTATCGGTTTTGCATTTACAGCTTATCTTGGATTTGAAAAGCTTTTTTTATTTAAAGAAGCTAGGCTAATCACTAGTCGACCAGAATTCTATATTTCTCTTACTCTAATGCTATTGGGCAGCCAATTTTTTATAGCTGGATTTTTAGGTGAAATTATTCTAAAAAGCAGAAAGAATAATGATGAATATAAAATTAAAGAACAAACATTATAAATGAATTTAGAAGAAACGATTTTAGAATGGTTTTCACCACCATTTGACAAAAATGTTAGAGATGCCATACTCTCGTTAAAAAAAGAACCAAAAAAATTAGAAGATGCCTTCTACACTTCTTTAGAATTTGGGACAGGTGGTATACGCGGAATAATGGGTGTTGGAACTAATAGGATCAATAAGTATACCCTTGGAAAGTGTACTCAAGGATTATCAAATTTCTTGAAAAAGAAATATTCAGGTGAAAAAATTAAAGCAGTAGTTGCCTATGATTGTCGTAACCAAAGTAAAAGTTTTGCACATAATGTTGCAGACGTATTAACTGCAAATGGAATTTACTGCTATTTGTTTAGTGACCTGAGACCAACACCTGAATTATCCTTTAGCATCAAATATTTAAAAGCAAACTGTGGTATTGTACTAACAGCATCCCACAACCCCCCTGAATACAATGGATACAAGGTATACGGCGAAGACGGAGGTCAACTAGTTCCTCCCGATGACATTTTAGTTACAAAAGAAATTAATAAAATTAAATACAACACAATTTTATTTAATAGAAATAAAAAACTACTAAAATATATTGATAATCAGATTGATAATGAATATTATAAAATTGTTATTCAAGAAGCTCAAATGCATAAAAAAAATAAAGATGAGCTAAAGGTTGTTTTCACTCCAATTCATGGTACATCCGTAACTGCTATTCCACAGGTTTTAAAAAAAGCAGGCTATAAAAAAATTTATATAGTTAAAGAACAAGAAAAGCCTGATGGTAATTTCTCTACTGTGAGTTCCCCAAATCCAGAAGAAANAGAATCACTTAAAATGGCTGTTGAACTAGCNGAGAAGAAAAATGCAGATATTGTTATTGGAACAGATCCCGATGCAGATCGATTGGGAATTGCTATTCGCAATTCGAAAGATGATTGGTATTATCTCAATGGTAACCAGATAATGACTGTTTTAACTGAATATTTACTTTCTAAAAAAAAGATAAATAAAAAATTAAATTCCAAGAATTTTATTGCATCAACTATAGTTTCTTCTCCAATAATTAAAATTATAGCAAACGCATATGGTATAAAATACAGGTNTTGTTTAACAGGGTTTAAATGGATTGCTAAACTTATTAAAGATCATCCTGAATTAGAATTCGTCTGCGGTGGAGAAGAAAGTTTTGGATTTTTAGTTGGAAATAAAGTTCGAGACAAGGACGCTATTTCAGCCTCATTACTTGCATGTGAATTAGCATCAGAACTGAAATCTCANAATAAAAATATCTACGAATTTTTAATAGAATGTTATAAAAAATATGGTATTTATAATGAAAGACTNAAATCCATAAAAAAGGAAGGTAAAGCNGGTTTAGAGGAAATAAAAAATATAATGANCAAATTCAGAAAAAAACCACCTCTGCAAATAGCNGGNATTAATACACTTANAGTAGAGGATTATTCTCAANGAACCATNTTAAATTTGAAAAGTGGAAAAAAAGAAAGTATTTCACTTCCAAAGTCAGATGTTTTAATATTTATTTTAGAAGATAAAAGTAGAATCGGACTGAGACCAAGTGGTACTGAACCAAAGATAAAATTTTATTTTTCTGTTTCTGACAAATATAAACCAAACGATACATGGGAAAAACAACAAGAAAGACTTAACAAAAAAATTGATTTATTATTAAATGATATCATCTCTTAATGTTTTCATCTTTAATTAAAATACTTCGTTTTGGCTACCCTTATAGAACTTTTGCATTTTTAAACATACTTTTTAATATACTTTATGCGCTTTTTAGTGCTTTATCTTTCGTTTCATTGATACCAATGCTAAAAGTCCTTTTTAATACAAATGAAAATAATTTTGTTGAAGCAAAATATAAAGGTATAATGGATATACACATTTTTGTAAAGGAAAACCTCAAGAACTATTTATCAAGAAGACTTGAAGATGATGTTGAATCAACATTAATATTTAGTGTAAGCTTAGTTATTGTGCTTTTTCTACTAAAAAATATTTGCAATTATTTAGCATTATTTTTTATAACATTTTTAAAAAACGGAATTCTTAAGGATATAAGAAACGCTACATACAATAAAATTATTCACTTCCCAATATCATATTTTAATAGAAAAAGTAAAGGAGATCTTATTACGAGAGTTACTAGCGATGTCAATGAAATTCAAAATTCATATTTATCAATCTTAGAGTTAATTTTTAGGGAACCATTCACAATATTATTTTCTTTATTAGTTATGTTTTTTTTTAGTATTAAGCTTACTCTTTTTGTTTTATTTTTTGTCCCCTTATCAGCTTTAATTATCTCAAGTATTGGAAAACGTTTGAAAATTGATTCGTCAAAAATTCAGCAAAAACAAGGTGATTTTATTTCCATTCTGGATGAAACGATAAACGGACAAAGAATTATTAAATCATCAAACGCAAGTAATTTATTTATAGAAAAATTCTACAGGGCTTCACAGGGTTTTTATCTCTTTTCAAATAAACTATATCAGAGATCAAGTCTTGCTGGACCAGTAAGTGAATTTCTAGGGGTAGTTGCCATTGGAATTTTATTATGGTTCGGTGGAAATATGGTACTAGTTGAAGGTAATCTTTCAAATACTACATTTTTAGTTTACATTGGACTAGCATATAATATATTGACGCCAGCAAAGGGTATGAGCAAGTCTAGCTTTTCGATACAAAAAGGTATTGCTGCTGCTAATCGTATCCAAGAAATTCTAGACTCAAATAGTGTGCTGAAAGACGACGAAAATGCTATACCAAAAAACCAATTAAAAAAAAATATTGTCTTTGACAAAGTGAGCTTTAAGTATGAAAATCGAAAAGTAATAAATAATCTTAGTTTTGAAATCAAGAAAGGTGAAATGGTGGCTTTAATTGGTCCATCTGGAAGTGGAAAAACAACTTTAACACATTTGTTAAATCGTTTTTATGACATTGATAAAGGTAATTTAAAAATAGACGGTGTCCCTTCAAGAAAAATTCTACTAAAAAGTCTATACAAAATTATAGGAACTGTTACTCAAGAGCCAATACTTTTTAATGATACCATATATAATAATATATCACTTGGAAAAATTAATGCAAAAAAGACTGAAATCCTGAATGCTTCCAAAGTGGCAAACGCACATGAATTTATTAAAAAACTTCCAAAAGGTTACCAAACAAATGTTGGGGAGTTAGGTAATAAAATTTCGGGAGGCGAAAAGCAACGTATAACAATTGCGAGAGCAATACTTAAAGATCCTGAGCTTTTAATTTTAGATGAAGCGACTTCTGCTTTGGATTCAGAAGCAGAATTGAAAGTACAACAAGCACTTGATAAATTAATGAAAAACAGAACTTCTTTGGTTATTGCTCACAAAATTTCAACAATTAAAAAGGCTGATAACATTTTGATTTTAGATAAAGGCAAAATTGTTAATTCGGGAAAACATGAAGAACTATTAGTAAAAAGTAATTATTACAAAAGTTGGGTTGAAAAACAGCAAATAGATTAAACCTCAAATTTTGATAATGTATCTCAGCAATAATGAAATTATATAGAAATCTTGCCAATGGAATAATAGAAGGAGTGCAAGAAGTTCTTGGAAATAGAATGGCTTTGAGACCCACGCTTAAAAATATTTTAATAAAAAACCGTAAATGGGGATCTAATGACAGGAGATTGGTTGGTAAAGGAATAATAGAGATAATAAGGTGGAAAAGAAAATTTGATCTCATTGGAAAATTAAATGTTAAATCAAAAAATTACTACAGAAACCTATTAGTTGTTTGGAGTATTTATAATGATATTGAGTTAGAAAATTGTTTTACTTTTTCTGATTTACAAAAAAATAATATTCACGATCCCTTATTAATAAAAAAATCCAAAAGAGTCTTTAAAAATTCTATCCCTGATTGGCTAGATAATTTAGGAATGAAAACCTATGGGAAAGTTATTTGGGAGAAAGAAATTCAAACTTTAAACAGACCGGCAAAATTATTCTTAAGAACAAATACCTTAAAAACTAATGTAAAAAAACTCCAAGCTTATTTAAATGAAAACCATAAAGTAAATACAGATAAAGTTTCAAATATTCCAAATGCTTTAGTTGTAAAAGAAAATAAAATATTAACTCATTTAGATATTTATAAAAAGGGATGGTTTGAAGTTCAGGATTTGAATTCACAAAAGATATCAATTTTTACAAATCCAAAACCAAATATGCTAGTAATTGATGCATGCGCAGGTAGTGGGGGAAAGACTCTTCATCTTGCTGCAATTATGAAAAATAAGGGTAAAATAATAGCTACTGATTCTTCAGATAGAAAAAGAAAACAACTTGAAAAACGGTTGGAAAGAAACGGTGTTTCTATAGTGGAATACCTAAATAGTGAAAATAAAGACTTTTTTAAAAAATATATTAATTCAGCAAATATTGTAGTTATCGATGCCCCTTGCAGTGGACTTGGTGTTCTAAAAAGAAATCCTGCTGCAAAATGGCACATGAACCCGAAAAGCATCAAACAATTAGTTGGCATTCAAAAGCAAATTCTTTATAAATATGCTACTCTTGTTAAAAGCGGAGGTAATCTTATATATGCTACTTGTTCAATTTTCCCAAATGAGAATCAGAACCAGATTAAAAAATTTTTAAAATCTAAGATTGGACTTGAATTCAATTTAGAAAAAGAGGAAGTTTTACTAACCCAAAATACTGATGGGGATGGATTCTATGTTGCAAAATTATTAAGGTATTAATATTTAATTCAATTGTGAATAACTCTACAACAACTTAGGAAATATATAGAGTTATTGAAGAAAAAATTTTCCATAAAAAAGCTATTTTTATTCTTCAAAGGTTATACTTATGCTATTGTTTTTTGGCAAGAAAAAAACCAAGATTTTTGTAGTCCAAACATATACAGACCTTTCAGCCATAAATATCAAAAAACTTGAGTGGCTTTTTGGGGAAGTACCATTTATAAATTCACGAGAAATTAGAGGTTCTTTTATTGGCCCTAGACCTTCGATGATTTCGCCTTGGAGTACCAATGCTGTAGAAATTACTCAAAATATGGGAATAAAAGATATCCTTCGAATCGAAGAATTCCATTCAAGATCAGAAGTAAAAAATGTTGACCCCATGCTGTATTCAGAATTCAAAGATTTGAATCAAAGCATTTTTGATATTGACATAAAACCTGATGACATAATCAAGATAAAAGATATCGCTCAATATAACTTAAAAGAAGGGCTAGCTTTAAGTGACGATGAAGTTAAATATCTTAATGATCTTTCTAAAACTCTGGGTAGGCTTCTAACAGACTCTGAAGTTTTTGGATTTTCTCAAGTTAATTCAGAACACTGTCGGCATAAAATTTTTAATGGTAGGTTCATAATTAATGGAAAGCCAAAGAAAAATAGTCTTTTTGAATTAATTAAAAAAACATCAAAGAAAAATCCGAACAATATAGTATCAGCATACAAAGATAATGTCGCTTTTATTGAAGGACCCGAGATTGAACAATTTGTCCCAAAGGACCCTAGCAATCCTAGTCACTTTTTTAAAGAAAAAATTAAAAGTGTTATTTCACTAAAGGCAGAAACACATAATTTTCCCACTACTGTAGAACCTTTTAATGGTGCAGCTACAGGATCAGGTGGTGAAATAAGAGATAGATTGGCTGGTGGAAAAGGTTCTTTACCATTAGCAGGAACTGCCGTTTACATGACCTCATATTCTCGTATCCAAAAAAATTTCAAAAAAAGTTCATTTGCTGAACGTGATTGGCTTTATCAAAATCCAACAGATATATTAATTAAAGCTTCTAATGGAGCTTCTGACTTTGGAAATAAATTTGGACAACCACTTATAGTAGGTTCTATATTAACTTTTGAGCATAAAGAAAACAACCAACTATTCGGATATGACAAAGTTATAATGCTTGCAGGTGGAGTTGGTTATGGTAAAAAAAATGAAGCAGAAAAAGGTATTTCAAAAAAAGGCGATAAGATTATAATCTTGGGGGGAGATAATTATCGCATTGGAATGGGTGGTGCTGCTGTTTCTTCAGCTGACACTGGTAAATATGGTAATACACTTGAACTCAACGCTATTCAGCGTTCAAACCCAGAAATGCAAAAACGAGTTTCAAATGTTATTAGAGCTCTAGTAGAAAGTAATATAAATCCCATTGTTTCTATTCATGATCATGGAGCAGGTGGACATTTGAATTGTCTATCTGAATTAGTTGAAAATACTGGAGGCACAATAGAAATTGATTCACTTCCATTAGGTGATCCTACTCTTTCAGCTAAAGAAATCATTGGAAACGAATCACAGGAAAGGATGGGATTAGTAATATCTCCAAAAGACACTAAAAAATTAAAGAAAATAGCTGAGAGAGAAAGAGCTCCATTTTATATAGTAGGTGAAGTTACAAGTGATGAAAGACTTGTATTCAAAAACGATAATAAAAAAGAAATTCCAATTGATTTGGATCTTTCCGCTCTATTTGGTAGTTCTCCAAAAACAGTGATGCAAGACCTTTCAGTTTTTCGTGAATTTAAAGCAATTCCTTATTCACAGAACAAACTTTTAAGTTATATAAAACAAGTTCTTCAACTGGAGGCAGTGGCATGTAAAGATTGGCTTACTAATAAAGTTGATCGATGTGTTACGGGAAGAGTAGCGCAGCAACAATGTGTTGGTGAGTTGCAGTTACCATTAAGTAACTGTGGGGTAGTATCATTGGATTACACTGGTAAGAAAGGAATTGCCACATCTATTGGGCATGCACCGATTAGTGGATTGATTGATTCTAGAAAAGGAAGTAAAAATGCAATTGCTGAGGCATTGACAAACATTGTTTTTGCTCCGCTTGAAAACGGAATTCATAGTATATCGTTATCTGCTAATTGGATGTGGCCGTGTAATAACCCAGGTGAAGATAGTCGTTTATATGAAGCTGTTGAGGAGTGTTCAAAATTTGCAATTGATTTAGGTATAAATATTCCTACAGGCAAGGATTCTCTATCAATGAAACAGAAATACNCANATTATGATGTGTTGTCTCCAGGAACTGTTATTATNTCAGCAGCTGGTCAATGTTCANACTTGAAAAATATTATCAAACCNGTAGCCACTTTNAAAGGGGGAGATTTTTTTTATGTTGATTTTGCACAAGATGAATTTTATTTAGGTGGTTCTTCTTTTGCACAGAGTCAAGAGTGTATTGGAAATGATACACCAGGTGTTATGAATGCTGNCTATTTTAAAAGGGCATTTAATACTGTNCAAGATCACATCAATGCTGGCAAAATTTCAGCAGGTCACGATATTGGATCAGGAGGTTTAATAGCATCTCTACTCGAGCTTTGTTTTCCATCATTAAATATTGGTATCGATCTTGACTTTTCCTGCCTTAAAGAGACTGATTTGGTGAAAATTTTATTTTCTGAAAAAGTTGGTATTATTTTACAATCAAATTTTGATCTTAAAAGTTCATTTTCAAAAAATAGAGTAAAAGCATTAAAAATAGGNGTTGTAAATCAAAACAGTTTGTTAAAAATTGGTAATAACAATATTTCNATTAATGAAATGCGCAAGGAATGGATGAAAACATCTACTCAATTTGAATTNAAACAAACTNATGCTGAATTGGCTTTACATCGTCTAGATAATGTAATCAAACAGCCATTAAAATTTAAGTTTCCAAGTAAATTCTCAGGAAAGAAACCTATTCANAAAGAAAAAAGATTAAATGCGGCAGTAATAAGAGAAAAAGGGAGTAATTCGGAAAGAGAAATGGCTTATATGATGGATCTGTGTGGTTTCAATGTTCGTGATGTCCATATGACAGATTTAATTGAGGGTAGAGAAACTCTTGAGGATATTCANCTTTTAGTAGCTGTTGGNGGTTTTTCNAATTCAGATGTNCTCGGTTCTGCAAAAGGCTGGGCTGGTGCATTTAAATATAACGTAAAAGCTAAATCAGCCTTAGAAAACTTTTTTAGTAGGACGGACACTCTTTCTCTAGGAGTATGCAATGGATGTCAATTATTTATTGAACTTGGTTTACTCAACGCAAATCACACTCAAAAGCCAAAGATGATGCATAATAAGTCAGGGAAATTTGAATGCATCTTTACAGCAGTTAATATTAAGCCAAGCTCATCAATAATTTTAAAGGGACTTGAAGGAAGNGTATTAGGAATTTGGGCTGCTCATGGTGAAGGAAGATTTTCCTTTCCAAAAGCCGAAATCAATTACCAAATTCCAGCAAAATACCTTTATGAAGAATATCCGTCAAATCCAAATGGCTCAGATTTTAATGCNGCTATGTTAGTAAGTGACAATGGCCGCCATCTGGTAATGATGCCTCATCTTGAGCGGTCTANATTTCCATGGAATTGGGGNCATTATCCTTANAATCGANAAGATGAGGTGAGTCCTTGGATTTTAGCTTTTGAAAACGCATACAATTGGCTTTATAAATAGGAGCNAAAAACTTCTTCATTTACTACAAAATATTTCATATTTTGCAATAAAATGAATAAATGATACCAACAAGATTATTTGAATTTATTGAATTCCAAAAGGACAATGTTCCNCTTGAAAAGGCTTTTTCTACAAAAAANAAAGGCACNTGGGANAGCCTTTCTACTTCTGATTTCATTGATAAGTCAAGTGNAATCAGTAGAGCATTTATTGGTAAAGGCATAAAAGCTGGTGATAAAATTGCCATTATCTCAACAAACAATAGAACTGAGTGGTGTTTAATGGATGTTGGCATTCTTTCATTAGGTGCTGTNACTGTTCCTATATATCCAACAATATNATCTAAAGATTACAAATACATTTTAAATCACTCAGAAAGTATTTATTGTTTTGTTTCTGATAAGGAGGTTTATGACAAGNTAAAAGCAGTATCTAAGGATATCAAATCACTAAAAAAAATATACAGCTTTAACAAAATTAAAGGATGTGCCCATTGGTCTGAGCTNTTAGATGAAGGATCAAACATGGATAATGAAAAAAAATTAGTTGAGATGCGTGAGAAAGTAAATCCAAAAGATCTTGCTACTATTATATATACTTCTGGTACAACTGGAACCCCNAANGGAGTAATGTTAANCCATGAAAATATTGTAACAAATGTTATTTCTGGNTCAAAAAGATTGCCTTTGATTAAGGGAAAAGCTAAAGCTTTAAGCTTCTTACCGCTTTGTCACATCTTTGAAAGGGTAATACTTTACATATATACATTTAATGGGATTTCAGTTTATTTTGCAGAGTCACTTGAGACAATCGCTGATAATTTAAAGGAGGTTAAACCAAATACAATGACAGCTGTCCCTCGTTTACTTGAAAAAGTTTACGATAAAATTTATGCNAGAGGTGGGGAACTTACTGGGATAAAGAAATCTCTTTTTTACTGGGCAGTTAATTTAGGCTTGCAATATCAACCCTACGGACAAAATGGAATATGGTATGAGTTAAAATTAAAAATTGCAAGAAAATTGATTTTATCAAAATGGAAAGAAGCCTTAGGAGGCAATTTAGAAATAATTGTTTCTGGAAGTNCNCNTCTTCAGNAAAGNCTTGCTAAANTTTTNACAGCTGCNGATATGATTTTAGTAGAAGGATANGGCCTAACCGAAACTTCTCCAATAATTACAGTTGGAGATATGAGAAATAATAACCTAAAAATGGGTACTGTTGGTAAGGTGATTGATGGAGTTGAAGTTAAAATAGCTCACGACGGTGAAATTCTCTGTAAAGGTCCCAATGTAATGATGGGATATTACAAAGAAGAAAAAATGACCCAAGAAGTAATGTCTGGTGATTATTTTCACACTGGGGATATAGGCGAAGTAGATGATCAGGGATTTTTAAAAATTACTGATAGAAAAAAAGAAATGTTTAAAACTTCAGGCGGTAAATACATAGCACCTCAGGTTATAGAAAGCCAAATGAAACAATCTCTATTTATTGAACAAATCATGGTAGTTGGCGCTGGAAGAAGAATGGCTACAGCAATAATTCAACCCAATACAGATTATGTAAAAAATTGGCTTAATGAAAATGGTATTGAGTGTGATTCTCTTTCAAAAGCTGTTCAAGAGCCAACTCTGAAAAAAGTTATTGAAAATGAAGTAGAGCACCATAATCAAAATTTCGGTTCATGGGAACAAGTCAAAAAAATTGAACTTACTCCAGATGAATGGAGTATTGATAAAGGTCACTTAACACCTACTATGAAACTTAAAAGAAAGGTTATTGCTGAAAAGTACAACAATTTAATTGATAATATGTATCAATAATTTAATTAAAATTAATCATCAAAATTAGATTTAGTTTTTTACTATGCATGCATAGTAAAAATCACTATATTTGAGTTAATGAAAAAAGAAACTTTTGACAGTGTATTAAGATCAACTTGGCAAATTGTGAGTAAAATGTATAATAAAGAAGCTGGAAAATTTGACTCAACAATGGCTACCGGATTTGCATTACTAAGTATCGACGGAGAGGGCACTCCCTCTACAACACTTGGTCCAAAAATGGGAATGGAGCCTACTAGTCTTTCTAGGCTTCTTAACACAATGGAAGAAAGGAAGCTAATTTTTAGAACACAAAACCCTAGAGATGGTAGAAGTATTTTAATACATCTAACCCCATTTGGTATTGCAAAGAGAGAAGATTCAAAATCTGTTGTTTTGAACTTTAACTCTAAGATTGAAAAAAAACTTAATGAGACAAAAATTCAACATTTTTTTGAAGTTATGGAATCTATAAGGACTGTAGCAAAAGAATTTGAATATTTTTCAAGTAAAACTATAGAAACAATTTAATTATGGAAGTGACANGAAAGAAAGAAACATATGGAGGAGATTTTATTATCCATAATGATAATTTAAATTCAATTTTTACTCCTGAAGATTTTAATGAAGANCTATTAATGATGAGAGATTCTGTTAAGGATTTTATTGATAGAGAAGTATGGCCTTATAAAGATAGATTTGAAAAAAAAGACTATGACTTTACAAAATCTTTAATGCAAAAAGCTGGAGAACTNGGATTTCTTNGTGTTTCAGTTCCAGAGGAATATGGAGGAATGGGTATGGGTTTTGTATCTTCTATGTTGGTGTGTGATTATATTTCAGGATCAACTGGTTCNTTATCTACTGCATTCGGTGCACATACTGGTATTGGAACACTTCCAGTCGTTCTTTATGGAACAGANGAGCAAAAAGAAAAATACTTACCTAAATTAAGTTCTGGTGAATATTTTGGTTGTTATTGTCTAACAGAACCCGGAGCAGGTTCTGATGCTAACTCAGGGAAAAGTAAAGCGGTTATATCTGATGATGGTAAGCACTACAAAATATCAGGCCAAAAAATGTGGATATCAAATGCTGGTTTTGCCTCCTTAATGATAGTTTTTGCAAGAATAGAGAATGACAAAAATATAACCGCGTTTTTAGTAGATTACGATCCGTCAAATGGNATTAAATTAGGAGAAGAAGAGAATAAATTAGGCATACATTCTTCATCTACANGACAAGTATTTTTCAATGAAACCGTTGTTCCCGTAGAAAATATTCTAGGTGAAAGAAATGGAGGATTTAAAATTGCAATGAATGCCTTAAANGTTGGTAGAGTAAAATTAGGAGTTGCATGTTTAGATGCACAAAGAAGAATTACAACAGAATCAATTAAATATGCAAATGAAAGAGTTCAATTCAAAGTACCGATTTCAACATTTGGAGCAATAAAAGAAAAAATAGCAACAATGGCTAGCTCTTGCTATATAGGTGAATCAGCTTGCTATCGAGTAGCTAAGGATATTGAAGATCGTATAGAATATTTTATTTCAAAGGGNATGTCAAATCAAGAGGCTGAATTAAAAGGAGTTGAAGACTTTGCAGTTGAGTGTTCATTGATTAAAGTTGGAGCTTCGGAGGACATTCAAAATTGTGCGGATGAAGGAATACAAATTTTTGGTGGTATGGGTTTTTCTGCTGATACGCCAATGGAATCGGCATGGCGTGATGCTCGTATTGGCAGAATTTATGAAGGTACAAATGAAATAAATAGAATGCTNTCTGTTGGAATGCTCTTAAAAAAAGGAATGAAAGGTCAGATAGACCTTATGGCAGCTGTAATGCGAGCAGCTTCATCAATAAATACTGATGAGGAAAATTTAACAAGTGATGAACTTATTGAAGAACAAAAANTAATATACAAGTTNAAGCAACTATTTTTAGTTCTANTTGGAAATTGTGTNCAAAAATATGGNTCANAGCTTGAAAACCATCAACAGATACTTCTTTGTTTGTCTGATATGCTTTTAGAAATTTATTTTTCTGAATCTGGATTACTAAGAACTTTGAAAAACATTGACNGGACTAGTTATGAATNACAAACNATACAAATNTATATTGTAAAGTTATATATTTTTGAAGCTCAAAATATAATCAACAAAAAGAGCACTGAAATTATATCTAGGATTACATCAGGAGAAGAAAAAAGAAAACTTTTAACTGTTGTAAAAAATAAATGCTCTTANTCTGAATATCCAGATATTATAAGTTTAAAAAATAAAGTTGCGGATTCATTTATTGAACAAAACTCATACTATATATAAATAGTTTTAATTTTTAAAGTTTTCTATTAAGCTTAGAGTATAAGTAAATAATGANGTCATCTANATTAAAAATAATCCTATTATTATCGTTTNCATTAATTTATTATCAATGTAATGATGTCATAGATATTAGTAAAATCGAAATTACTTTTAATGGTAAAAAAACTTTTTTTAAAAAAAATTCTAAAGCTTATACTGGGGNTATTAATGAGTACTATGATGATGGTAAAGTTAAAATGGAAATGTCTGTTTTAAATGGATNTAAAGAAGGACTTTTTAAACAATTCCATACAAATGGTAATTTACAAACTCAATCTAACTTTATAAAAGGTGAAATTCATGGAAAATTTACTTCATACCATCAAAGTGGTAATCAGCAAATCATNACATTTTATAATGACAACNATCGTCATGGGAGTTATGAAGAGTTTCATGAAAATGGTCAATTAAAAAAATGCGGAAATTATTACATGGGAATGAGAATTGGTGAATTTTATGAATATTTTATAAGTGGAGGCGTTGCGGTTTACAATTATTAATTTAATTTTTATTTTACTTTTTTTTGGATGTAAAAAAATTGTGAATAAAAGTGAATTGACTTTCAATAATTGTAANGTTTATATTNAAGGAAANGAATTTACCGGTGTGTTTGAAATTTTACAAGCAGATAAANATGTATTAACTCAAGTAAATAAGGGGGCTATAAAAAAAGAAAAAACNTTCAAAAATAANNCNCTATTGATGGAAAAAACTTTTGATTCCTGCAATAAAGGATATCAAATCATCTTCAATTCTAACGGTAAATTGAATAGCGAAGGGTCTTTNTTTGATAATAGAAGAATAGGTGTTTGGAAAAATTACTTTAAAGACAGTATTTATACTATTGAGTATTAATAGTAATTATCTACTTGGAGTCGTTTGTATTGTCCTCTTCGATTTCTCAAAAAAGGACTAAAGTCAAAACTTAAGTACAAATCAAAAATNCTTGGTGGATAACGATATGTTGTTGTTAAATCCTGNATTGAAAAGGCATATGAAACTCCAAAATCAAAGTTTTCATAAGTCAATCCTGCACTTAATCCCAAGTTTAAAAATGAAAAGTTGTCGAATAAGCCAAACTGTTGATTGATCCCTACACTAAATTCCCCCAATTGAAATTCTTGTGACGAAAAAATATTTATTGATTCGGAGTCTCTTCTCACAGAAGAATAAGCATATAAGTATGAGTATCTTGGCAAAAATCTTCTATCATATGGATTTAAATTAAACTCATAAGCGGCCTGAATACCATAGGAAATTGGAACTAAAAATTCTACATCTGTATCGTATGCAGTATTTGGTTGATTCAAATAATCAAAATTAATCCCAATTAAAAAATCGGTATTATGAACAATGAAGGAAGCTCCTAGATCTGAATAATTTTTGGCTAAAAAAAAAGTCTGCTAGGGGATCAATGGATTCTTGATTAATGTATCCAGTTATTGAGTTAATTTGATCTTCAAAGATAAGATTTGAGGNATTTAAATTTTTTGAAACAAACCCTACATTAACAGAAGGCAAAAACCACATCTCATTACCTAATTCAATTTTATAAATATAACTTAGATTTAAATCATTTTTTCTGTAGCCTATATTTGGTGCGCTGAAATTATTAAATTGAATCCCAAGACTAAAGTCCAATAAATCAAAAGAATATGATCCATAGAAAAACTTATTATTTTGTGTTTCATTAGGGTTAATTTCTGTTGAATTATAAAGTAATCCGGATCTATTCCAACTATTTAATCCAAAAAAACTTGGATTACTGACATGCATAAGCTTTGGTTGAGAATTAAATACCATTTCTTGTGCCATTGACGTTGTAATCAAAAACAANAAAATTATTGTGAAAATTTTANCTCTTAAAATCATTTTAATACTGTGAAAATACCACTTCTCTCAACAACTTGCTCGTCATTTGCCCTATTTAATGGAATAGCTTCAATAGAATATATATAATAAGGACTAAAAGAATCAAGTGGTGTTCCGTCTGATCTTTTACCATCCCAACCAAGAACTGATTTCCCATTTCCTAAGGTGTTAATTACATTTGGACAAGCATTTCTATCAATAGAACCATCCTGAGCTTGTTCCGTNTAAATTAAATTTCCTTTGTTNTCATACACATTAAATGTTAAACTTTCAAATCCTGTAAATAATGGTCTGAAGAAATCGTTTAAACAGTCATTATTTGGAGTAAATACATTTGGTAAATANACGCTATAACCTCTTCCAACTATTATTGGGTTCGTAACTGACTCATAACATCCTATTTCATTAAAAATAGTTAATNTTGGATAGTANGTTCCTGANTTTCCATANACGTGNGTCACTTGNGTTACACCTGATGCAGTNGCAGATACATTAATAACTTGTGGATCTGAATTATCNCCGAAATCCCATTCAAGTCTTGAAAATTCACCCTCAGATTCATCCGTAAAAGTAACTGTTTCTCTAGCTGGTATTTCACCTGCCTGCTCATAAGAAGGAGAGGTATAAGAGAAAAATGGATCTCCAAGTGCTAAATTAAATTCAACTTCTCTACCACATCCATCATTAGTGGTTACAACTATTTTACCGTATTCAAATGGAGTTTCAATCAAAATTTGGTACGTATCTTCATCCAACTTTGTAGTGTTGCCATTTAAAGCAACTGGAGCCCCGTCATCGAAAGTATCCTCTGTTCCATTTGTATCTATGTAGAAGAAATTTAATGATGAGGAGGAGGTAGACGAGTTATCAACCGCATCCAAAATTAGAAGTCCAGGTAATCCCTCACAAAGTTTAGGGTCTATATAAGGGCCGTCAGTAATTACTAGAGTATTATCGTCATCTACACTAATTTCACCCTCTAACTCGTTGAAAAGATTATCATCTGGGCAACCACCACCGCCTGTTATTCTATATCTATATAAACCTGGTTTTAAATCATTTAATGTAGTAAATCCTTGATAATCGGGTAAATCAATCCATGGATTGGTTGGTGAAGTGCCACCAGTAGGTGGAGTAAGTGATATTTGTGTAGGATCAAGTAATTGCCATGTTATGTTATAAGGCTCTTGACCCCCAGATATTTGAATTGAAATTCTGCCATCTTCTGCACCTAATTCACAGCTTACAGGTTGAGAGAGTTCTTCATCAGTCAACAGACCTGTTACTGATAAAATATCAACATCTCCACTAAATACAAAATCTATTGGTTCTGATTCACATGTACCATCCGATATGACAAGCTGGTAGGTTCCTCGTCCTGCATTAAATGAAGTTCGACCAACGAAACTTGCTCCTGGTTCTGTAGGATCTAATGGAGTAAATGTCCATCTCAAGTTATAAATAACATTATCGTTGTCGTCAATTATAGGGTTACCGCCAAGAATTAAAGATGTATCTAATTCAAATGGATATGAGCTTTCACAAATATCAAATTCATATTCTGTTTGACCTTCAAAAGTGATTGGAACGTATGTTTCTATATCAAATGCATAATCTATTGAACAGGCTGGATTAGACGCATCTTGGGCTTCAACAACGTGCCTCCCTTCACTTAACCCTCTTATTACAAATGTATTTCCTTGCTTAATAATACTGTTTGCAAATGTTGGACTACTTGTAACCGTTGTTCCACTTATTTGACCTGAATTTCCTCCATAAACTGCCTCTCCATCCAAATAAATATTATAAGCAAGGGATGTTCCTGATAATTTAAATGAAAAGTCAGCTTCTACAGTTCCTGAATCACAATCAATAACTTCTTTATTATAGATCCTTTGGCTTATCATATTAAAGGTATTTGATTTTATAAGACCGGATCTAGAGAAAATTTGACAACCACTAGCATCAGTTATAATAGCTCTATATTTTCCAGCTTCAAGATTATCTATTAAGTAGAACCCATCCCTATTCATGCTCACATAACCACCGTCAGTAAATTCAATTGTTGATGCGGAAGATGTAGATGATGAAGATGTAGCACTATCTTGAGCTACTGAAAGTTTATACCATTTTATATCGTAGGGTTGGACACCTCCACTCATTTCAAGCTCAATAGAACCTGTCTCTTCTGAATTACAACCTGGTTGGGTAACAGTAGGAGTCTCGCCAACGGTAAATGGATCTTCATCTGAACCATCTTCTAATGTTATTATATCGCTCGTTGTACATCCATTCGCATCTGTAACTGTTACAGTATAATCTCCGGCATAATCTAGACCTGTTATAGTTAGATCATCAGGATCTGATGGCGAACCTGAAGTAGTTCTTTTATAAAGCACTTGACCATCGGGACCATACAGTTCCCATAATACGCTATAAGGAGTACTAGCAGTAATGGTTCCTCCACCAATGATAACGGATAAGGAGCCTTGAATTCCTTCAGAACAATTAATTTCATCGGTGCTAGCTGAATTTATTCCAATTATTAGTGGGTCCGGTTCAGCAATTGTTACTGATCCAAGGTTTAATTCTATTGTATTTCCTGCGTTATCCGTACACAGTCCACTATCTTTTATTTTTACAGAATACGTTCCTCCCTCTAAAGTATCAACCGTTAAAACCTGAGTCGTATAAGAAACAATTGTTGCACTTGCACCTCCTGTTGTTACTGTAACAGTTTTTGTTGAGAATCCAGTTCCTGCTCCTTGATATGCCCCACCATTTAATGAATATTGATATGGAGGATTTCCACCTGTAAACTCTACCGTAAATTTACCGTTTGACTCTCCGCTACATATTATATCTGTAGTTTCAAAGTCTGCTTGGTTTACAGCAATTGGATTTACCATTCTCAATGGTCCTGTAGAACCTGTAATTGTATAAGTAAATTGCTGACTACATCCCGTAGTGGTATCTTCAACAAGAAGTGTATATGTTCCTGCTTCTAAATTTTCGATTCTATTTGTGGTTCCCCTTATTACTCCATTTTGATCTGTCCATGTATAACTAAAATTACCAGAACCTCCTGCAGCCGAAACTTGCAGATGTCCATCTGAACAATTTGAAATAGTTGAATTGTCTACTGCATTTGTAACAGTAAAATCAGTTGAATCTTGAACTGAAATTGGATTAGAAGTTATAAATAAAGTATTACATAAATTGTCCGTAACAGTTAAAGTATAATCAGCAGGTGAAAGACCGGAAATGTTTGGTGTATTAAACGTTCCCCCCCCGCTTCTTGTCCATAAAAATGTGAGATTAGAATAATCTCCTATATTACCCGCAGAACCACCTGTTATTGTAAATCCACCATTATCCAATCTAATACTGCCGTCATTAGCGTTACAACCTGGGTTTGTAACTATAATTGTTGTCTCATCAATTGCAAGAGCTATTGGAGTATTTACTTGAACAGTAGAATCATTTCCATTTAATGAGCACCCATTTGCATCATTAATTCCAATATTATATCGGAATCCTGGGTCAATACTTATGGATCCACCACCAGGAAGGTTATTAGCATCTCCATCACTAAATGTATGTGATCCGAAAGTTGCTGGTGATCTTCCGATTTCAGTACCACCAGAATTATATAAAATATAAGTTAATTGTCCTGTTCCTCCACTTCCATTCGCGGTAATTTCAGTATCACATATAGTCGTGATTGAAAGTGCTAATGGATCTGGTGCGGTAATTGTAACAAAAGGAGAGTCAGCTTGACAATTATTAGAGACAGTAGTTAACATATAGTACTCTGAACCCGTAACACTAGTTAGATTTAATGTTAAACCTGTATCAACATATGTAGTTGGATTTGATGTATCGAGTGATGATACAGGAGTTCCAATTGCATTAGTTTGTCTCCAATAATAACCATAGGTTAATGACTGATTAGGCACTGGGGTTGAAATTGTAATGGTTCCTGGTGATGCTGCAGGCTGCTTACTTGATGTGACTGTGAATCCGATTCCAGATGTTTTAGCTATTAATGTGGTTATTCCAACTGATGGAGAATTTCCAACCGCAGTAACAAGAGTTGATCCAGAACTAGAGTCATTAATAAGACCTACAATTTCTGTTATAATTTCAGATTTACTTTGAGCTCTGTCATAAATAGCAGGATCATTTGAAAGGTTTCCCGTTGCGTTATCAACTCCCTGTACAGTATAATTAAATGACTGCGGACCAATGTTTATAGTGATAATATTTCCAACTCCAAATTGATTATTTAGTTCTACTCTTGATTGTTGTTTAACAGCAACAAAGCCCCCTGAGACTGCTGCTGCATTTACAACAATTGAACCACCGTCATCGCTACAAAGTGGATCATTAACAGTATGATTACCAGCCCAGTTATTGTATTGTACCGGTGGATATACAGTAATTGAGCCTCCAAGTGTCACACTAGGTGTGCAAGAGTTCGGATTTACTGTACTTATGCTATATGTATAGGTTGTTTCTGCTAATACTGTGGGTGCAGTCCCAAAAATTTGAACTGAGTTAGCATTTACAGACACATTTGCAGCTCTAGTAAAGCCTAAGCCTGCTGGTGAGGAACTGAAAGTTACATCATTGGCACCACCTCCAAGTGTAAATTCTATAGGGGTAATTGGTGTTTGCTCACAAACTGATTGATTCATTACTGTTGGATCTGCTCCTGAGAAAACCATAGTTGGAAGAGAATTTACAGTTATTGTGATAGATTGAGTCTGATCAGTACATTGGCTTGTGTTAACTCCTCCTCCAGTTGTAATTTCGAAAGTATAATCTCCTGCTGCATTGGAACTGTCGGGACTTCCAATTATTGAAGCTACTCCTCCATTACCATTTGTTTGGTCAGGTGCGAAATCGAGTGAAATTCCCGAAGGAACCAAATTAGCATTAACAAATTTGGCATAGGTATCCTGTCCGGTTACATCAAAAATGATAGGAGTTATATCTTGATTGACGCATGCTATCTGTGTAGTTGCTCCAGAGGCACCTCTGTGAACTATAGTTTCTTCTGGTATTACAGTAATAGTTCCTGCTAATGATATCTCATTGGTTCCAGGGTTACATTGATTGATAGTAGTAATTTCAAAATTATAGGTCGTCTTATTTACAACATTTGGTGCCGTACCATAAATAACAGAATTATTTACATCAGACGGATCATTAACCCTAACATTTCCTACCCTAGTAAAGCCAAGACCCGCATCAAATGTTACTGAAACGTTACTTGCACCACCACCAATCCTAAACTCTATATCTGAAATGAGCGTGCCTTCACAAACTGTCTGATTGAGTATTGCTGGGTCTGCTCCTGCATACACTAAGGTTGAAGGAGGGACAACTGTTATGTCTACTTGCTGAGTTGAACCTGCACAAGGACTGGTATTAGCTCCATCTGTAGTAACTATAAAAGAGTAATCTACAGGATTGTTACCAGCAATGGCTGCACTTGGACTTCCGGATATAGTTAGTGTACCACCCATATTATCAGAATCTTCAATAAAATTGAAATTCATACCTGCTGGGAAGTTAGCGGGGTTAACTAAACTTGCAAAGGTGTTATCTCCAACTACCCGAATTACAATAGGAGTGATATCCTCACCATAGCAAACTTGTTGGATTACAGGACCGTTAGCTGGACTTACTGTTAAAGATTCTTCCGGTCTTACTGTAATTACTCCAGTTATTGAGGCCTCTGTGCAGGGTCCAACTCCTGGGAGTGTTCCTCCTGAATTATTTGTTGTTGTTATGGTATAAGTAAAAGATGTTGTTTCAGTTAAAGCAGCAACATTCACATTACCAGATATTACAAATTTATTAGGAGCTTGGAAATTCCCAAAAAGACCAGTTGGTAAACCAACAATATCAGCATCTAAAGCGTTGCCTATTGTGTATGATATGTTTGTGAGCGCAGTATTATTACAAATTGTTTGGTTATCATTCGAACCTGCATCAAGTGCAATTGTAGAGTTTCCAAATACCACAATACGAACTCTTATATCAGCTGCAGGAACGCAGGCATCAGTAACAGCTTGTAAAACAAAATCTTCTGTAGTTGCTGTATCAGGGGTTCCATAGATTTCGAGTTGCCCTGCTCCACCTGGACCAGCGCCAGCATTAAAATCAATAAACAATCCGCTAGGCAAATTACCGCCTGCAGCTATAGTAACATTTGTAATATCAACAGAAGCATCAAATAAAACATTATCAAGGAGTGATCCTTCACAAGCTTCAATTAAAACATAATCAGGAGCTGTACTAGGATCAAAACCATCACCGTTAGCATCTATTTGATCATCTTGAATTGAGCTTCCAGTATTAAGGGCTAAGGTGGCTGTACCGTTTACAATATTCACAACCCCGTCAAAACTTGCCTCCGTAGAGCATCCATTATTATTTACCGTTGAAATAATTCTATAGGTGTAGCTTACCCCGCCAGCAGGAAGTGCACCAGGGATATTTACAACTGGATCTGAGATTAATGAAATTGTTGAACTTGTTGTCCTGACAAGTGATATACCGTTTGGTTGACCTGAAGCGCCTGTCCAAGTAACAGTGTAGGTTGCAAAATCAGAGACATCAAAAATAATTGGAGTCATAGGTGATAAATTACAAACTGTATTAGGGAAAGCGTTACTCCCTGCGGAAACCGATATAGAAGGTGTTTCAACTACTCTAATGACACCGTTTGCATTAGTAGGATTACAATTTCCACCAAAAGTTGAGACAGTATAGTTGTAAATTCCCGTAGCATCATTTGCAGTTCCAAAAATTCTCAAAAACTTTCTATTTGCCTGGACTACATTTGGAGCATTTAAGGTTGGGTCACCAGCATCAACAGGGCCAATAAAATTTACTGAAATTGCGACTGCGTCACCAGAATTTGATTGAATTATTAGTGTGTTTGCAGCATATGATGCGTCTACTTGAGGAACGTTGCTATCAATTAAAGCTTCNAAACTCTGTAAAATTGTTTCAAATGTATTTACACCCCCACCTACATCCACAGAAACATTATTAACTATGCCATTAACTGTAATCCTATAAATGTCATTATCATCAAAATTCGCAGCATTGCCAGCAAAAGTTATTTCAGTTATTTGTGGAATCTCTGTGTAGGATGCATCTATTCCATTCGGAAGTTGAGTTGGGCTAACCGATGCTCCCAGGGCAAAACCAGTTATGTCCCATTCAATATCAACTCCCCCTTGAGTACTTGATACTGTTTCGCCTACACAAACTGTTAAGTTACTACTTCCTGACGTCAAATTTATAGAAGGCTCAACCGCGACAGTTACTGACCCAGTTAATGACACCTGACTTGCAGGATCATTACATCCAAATGCATTATTCACTGTTGAAATTGTGAATCCAAATACAGTATCGGCTGCAAGCCCTACAATAGTAGGATCACCAAATATTGTAACTGAGTTTGTTGCAGTTTGTATTTGACTCGGAGCTCCAAAAACTAGTGCATTAATACCAGGGCTAGTTGAAGACAAACTAAATGGTAATCCATTTCTCGAAGTAATTCTTAATGAATTTACACCAACTACAACTGGATCAACTTGAAGATTTGCATTTATAATTTGAGTCCTTAAACCATTTAAGATATCCACCACCTCATTATCATTTTGAGGAGCTGCTGTATTTACAGTATAAGAAACTGAGGTTGAATTTATATTAATTATATAATCTTGTCCATTATTTGCAGCCACGTCTGCATCTACACCACCAATATTTATCGTAGAAATTTGGTTCTGAATAACGTGAGAATGGTCAATACCAGTAGGTCTAGTAGGTGTCCAATTAACATTTATAGTTGAAGCCCCAGAGACATCGTAGATAATTGGGCTTAAAGCACCAATTGAATTATTACAAATAATTTGACCAACATCCATTCCTGTTTGTAATTGCATTGTTGAATTAGGGCTTACTGAAATAAATCCTTGTGCCTCAAATGGTTGACAATTTCCACCTGATGTCCTTACTGTATATTGATATGTTGTTGGATTGGTAATTGCAAGATTCGATGAAATTGTTCCAGAAATTTCTATGAAAGTTCCACCGTCGGCAACAACCGTTCTACTGAATGTAATAGCTGGCTCATTTCCACCAACATCATTAGTTAATGTACCTACAGAATAATCAAAACCTGCTGAAGTCAATGTAAAAGTTCCTGCAGCAGCTTCATTATTGGGATTAATTCCTAATCCAGCCTGAGTGATTTTGTACACAAAAACCTGTACAATTTCTTCCAAAGTATCTACAACACCTGCACCTCCAGCTGCTGTTGCATCTTCTCCTATTGTAACTGTATATGGAATAAAATCAATATTTAGTGTATACTGGTCTCCTACATCAGTATAATTTGCACTGATTACAAATCTGTCAATTTGGTTCTCCGATGTTAATTGTTCAAATAGATTTAGGTCATCAATTCCAGTCACATCTGCTCCGGTAGCCGCCCCTGTGAGTTCGTATCTGATAGGTGTGATTGTGGATCCTACACAAACGCTTTGATTGGTCGTAAACAGGGCAGAAGTTCTTGTAATAGTTGGGGAACTAGGAATTACTATAGTTCTAGATAATGAGGCTGCTCCACATCCGAATGAAGTTGCTGTAATAATTACTGTTCCTGAAAATCCTGGTTCCCACGTAACTAGGCCTGTTACGCTGTTTAAAGTACCTGCCGTTTCGTTGTTCCAAGACCAAGTAACTAAATCACTAGAATTAAACTGTGTTGTGTCTCCAGCTTGAGGAGGACAATTTGGAAGTGTTAACGGATCGAAGCTAATATCTAGTGGTGCATCTTCATTTTCATATATTCTTACTGTACGAACTCCCGGTATTGGATTTTCAAATCCATCACAACCGGTAGCATAGGATTCGATATTAAATGTACCATGGAAACCTGCATTCCAATCTATAGTATTTGAACCTACCAAACTACCAGGTGATGCTACACTTCCAGGTCCTGCAACAATATTTGAAATAGCGTATCTAATTGAGGCATAGTTTGAGGCGGTTGAAAAATACTGTGTGTTTGGAGTGGCAGCTGTTGTTTCACATATTGGCTCTGCACCAGTAGAAACACCACAAATAACCTCTGAAGTTGGGTTTGTTTCAAATCCAAACATTGAACCAAAAGCACGTCCTTCAACAGGAGATTTTGTAACACTAAATGAAATCCTCATATCACCTCCCGCTCCCCTTGGATTACCAGGGGGATTTGGTGGGGCAGAATTGCCCTCATATTGAGCTGTAATTCTAACAAATCCACCGATATCGTCATTTAGTCCGTTATTATTTGCATCTCCTGGATTAAAAGAACCTGAAGTTGCAGTAAATAATCCTGCTACTGGAGATGTTGTGTCGTTATTAATGAGATCTCTTAACTGTTGAGCTATCTGAGCACTTGTTTGATTTGCAATTCCATCAGCAGGGACATCAGTATCTGTTGTTTCGAAAGTATATCTAACTCCATTAAGGCTGATGTTAAATCTTTCCTCTGATCTAATGTTGCCTGCATTCTCTCTTATATAAATAATTTCACTTTCCTGCTCTAAAAGTGGGACGGGTTCACTTGGATTTGAAGCGGAAGAATCAAACTGATTAACAGTCACAACTGTTGTTAAGGTAGCAGTAGCACTTCCGTCACAACCAACAGCAACAACTTGAATAGTTACATCACCAATAAATCCATCATTCCATGTAGCAAAACCTGTAGTTCTTGATATTGTTCCAGCATCAGGTGGTGAGATAAACCAATTGTAAGATTCTGTAAGTGGAGCAATTCTACCGTCATTGTAGCAAGCACTAAAAAAGGCAGAACCTGGAGAGGTTGCTAATGCTTGTTCGCACAAATATACTTGGCCGTTATAGATGTTACCATCTTGTCTGTTAATAATTGGAATTGGATCAGTTCCACCAGCCTCATTGTCTATTAATATATAGTCTGGAATCTGTGGAGCAGTAGTTACTCTTACTAAGTGTTGTAGAGTTTGAATTTGACATGTAGTTCCTTCAGTAGTAACTCTTACAAAACCTGTCCCTGTCGGAATTCCACTTATAGTAATCGTTTTAGCAGCAGCATCTGTAGCTGTTGTTAAACCACCTGGAATATTAACAAGTCTAATTCCTGTTGCTGAGCCACCATACTGGAATGTTATTGGATCTATTGCTGTACCAATACAAACTGTTTGACCACCTAAAGGGGCGGTAGTTTGAACTAATGTTGGTTGTTCACTAATATCAATTTGTCTAGCTCCAGAAAATACCTCGCAAGAAACTTCACCTGCATCTAATATATTATTGTTATTAATATCATTGAACCTTGTAGTTTTCAGTCTATAATATACAATTGTTGCAATATCAGGGTCAATGAGAGTCTGTAACCTTCTTTCAATATCAGTATCTAATTGAAGGGCTGAAATTGTTGTTGTTTGTGAAATAGTTGCTGCAAAACCACCTGTTAAAAGGTCAGCCCTATTACCTGCAATAATATCATCCCAGTTGTTATTATCAGCAGAGAACTGCCATTGATAATTAATACCGTCGCCCACACCATCATCAGTTTCTGCTCCGTTTGCAACGATATTTACAAGATCATTTACATCTACAGTGAGTGGTGCGCCTGGTACTCTACAAATAGACTGATCAGCTAAAATAAATCCTGTATTTACTTGATCAAGGACCGTTATTGTTACAGGATCAGTTTCAGAGAAACAAACTTGCCCACTATATGTACTTGTTGCTCTTCTTTTAAATGAGGTTGATTGAGTAAGAACTGTTCCAAAATTTAATGTTGATAAATTAGCTCCAGCAATTGCTTGCCACACTGTTCTGGCTGCATCTGTTGTTCTATACCATTGATAAACAATTGTTGCACCTGCGTTCGTCGAGAATGCATTTCGCTCAGATGTAAATTGGGTAGCGTTTGTATTATGACAAATGACCAAATTTGTATTACTAACTTTTCCAGCAATTACAGAACTAACTTCAACAGTATGGGTGTCACTAAAAGTCTGACATACTGGAAGAAGAGCGCCTCCAAAGTTTTGAGTCATTAACCTCCTGTAATACCTTTTTGCACCTTGAGCATTATAAGTAATGGTAGATGTTGAATTCGCTGATGTTGTTGCACCATTGGTTATGAGATAGGTTGGAGTTAATAATGAACCAGGAGCAACTGTTACTAAAATATTGTCTATTATAGAATTATCAACTGCACTTATACCGGAACCAGAATTGTTAATCTTATATTCTAAAAGAGCTAAAACTTCGTCAATAGAATTAACATTACCGTCTCCTCCCAATACAGTATTGTCTTCCCCAATAAGAACAGTGAAAACATCTGCCCCAACAGAAATTCTGTAGAAGTTTCCTGCTGCTAATGCCCCACCTGCTGTTATTGTGAAAGATGATACAGATGAAATGTTACCCGCTGATATAGCTTCGGGTTGATACTGTGTAGAAGTAGCATCTAGGACATAACCATTTGCGATAGTTATATCCTCCCAATTTAAATTATCCCTTGAATATTGCCATTGATAGATTGTTCCTGGTCCAGTAACACTATTTGCTATTCTTAATTCTTGAGGTGAATCTCCAACACAAATTACCTCATCTAAGTCAACCCAGGTATTTAAAACAGGGTCTGTATTTCTCTCTACATTTCCACCCGTAGCGTCAGGAGCAACGTTAATTGTTATTATGTTAGATGATATAGCCTCACAAGGTTTTCCATTAAGTGTACTTGTTGATTTTCTTCTGAAGAAAGTTGTTTCAAGTAAAATTGTAGATGAAATATTTCTTGTTGTGGCTCCTATAATATCCTCCCATGTTCCACCGTTAATTCTTTTTTGCCATTGGTAGGTTATTGCAGCTCCATCTGGATAATCTGCTCCATCATTAAAATCATCGACTCCATCAGGTGCTTGTTCACCACCAACTGATTGTAAATCTAAATTTGGATTAGTACCAGCACATATATTTTGTGATATACTTCCATTACTTAATTGAATAGGATCTGCTGTAACGTAGTTTAGATTTATCGTTGTTGTTGCAATTCCTGTACACCCTCCTGCCGTAATAACATTGACACCAACTTCAAAATGTAAATCCGTATCGTAAACTGAAAAATTATCTGTCGTAAATGAATTAACACCCGCTAAAACTCCTGAAATTGGAGCTCCATCAATAAAATATTGATAAGAAGCGCCAGGAATTAAAGTAGTAGAAATAGTAACACTGTCTGCAAAAGGTACATTAAACTGATCTAATCCTCCACAAATAGTACCAGCAGGTGCACTAACATTGATGGTAGCTGTTGGATTAGGCTGAACGGTTACTACAGTAGGAAGAGATTCATAAACACATCCCCCTGGACCTGCAGTGGTTATTCTCACTTTAACTGAATCACCATCATTTATTGTTCCTGCGGGTGGACTCCAAACTTGAGTAGCCACGCCTACTGGATTATCGTTTACTAACCACGCTATTGTATCTGTACCCACAGTTCCTGCTGCAGTAAAGTTTATAGCAAATGAATCACATATAATGTTATCTGCGTCATTTGTAGTTATCGTAGGGACTGTCCTGTTGTCAACTGTAATGGTAATACTACCAGCAGCTCCTCCGTCTCGAGTTGATGCTGTCGCATCACAAGGAACACCATTTTGAATAGCAAATGCAAGTCTTTGGAATTGGCTTGTCTCTGTAATATTTATAGTCGCAGTAGCTAAACTCGATGTAGTAGCTCCTGGTATATCTTGCCACGGATCACCAATAGTACGGTACTGCCACTGATAAGTAACTGTTGCGGCACCTGAAGCCGTAGCTAAAGTATTACTATTAATAGCCGGTTGATCGTCTCCGGGACATATCGTCGCATCTGCAGGTGTGGTAATATCACCAGGAGTTGCAAGTTCAGGGACAAAAACAGTACGTGTTGCTGTTCCTGAACAGCCTGATGCGTTAGTCGCTATTATTGTAATAGTCGAAGTACCTGTAATTAATGTTGTATTGAAAATACGTCCTGCCCCATTTTGACGAGTAACACCATTTATCTGGAACTCATAGTTTGCTAGCCCGGCTGGACTCGCGGTAATTATTATTGCACCACCGCTGCATATCGTGTCTCCAGGGGCATTGGTACTTAATGAAGGGGGTGGTGGATCACTTAAAACATCTATAGTTACCGATGCTGTATACGTACAACCCCCTCCAGGTGTAGTTACCTCAAAAGTAACTTCAGCACCGTTAGGAATCACCCCTGCTGCTGC
>NHDV01000013.1 GCA_002167525.1 Flavobacteriaceae bacterium TMED68 | reverse complement strand
CACGGAGGACTTATTGAGAAAAGATAACTTTCGATTTCACTTTCATTAAAGTCTGCATCTAGAGCTTGTACTTCGAAAATGTAATCCCCCTCATATAGGTTAGTAAAAATACCTTCAGTTGTCGCAGACCAATCTGTCCAATTTTCATTTAAACCAATAAGTCTATATCTAAAAAGATTTTCCTCTACCTTTTCAAGTGAAGGAAAACTAAAATCTATTTTTATATTTCTAGAATTATTATAGGAAAAATCACTTTGAAATAAATTAATAATTTCACCGTTAAAAGCAGCACTATTAATTATTGGTTTTACATTTATTTTTTTCTCATTTAAATATTTATTTGGGAGATAGCTGATTAGTTTCGAGTCTTTAGAACCTAACCATAAAAGATTTTCAGAACCAATATTATCTGCAAGAATGGCTCCTGACAATTCGTTTATATCAATAACTCCATATGGATATTCTCCAATAATCTCATATTGCCCATCTTCTTTAAAATTCACTTCGATTAATCCCTGACTCGATAGAAACCAATTATTTCTGGTTAAGGGATTTATAGAAGTGAATTGCTGCCTTCCAGATATATTAGCAAGTCTTGATATTGGATCAAAATTGGTGAGATTTTTTTCAAAAATAGACAGTAAATTTTGTCCTGTTGAACTTAAATCAAATTCATCATTAAAACTGTACAGATCTAGATTTTGATCAAAAATGAAATATCCTGAACCTGTATTAATTAAATTTAACTCCAATGGAACAAAATATTCTTCTTGATCTATTTGAGAATTAAATTTTTGTTCTTTTGGAAAATTCTCAGAATTAAATACCTTTTGGTTATCTGGAACAAGTACTCTTTTAGATTTTATATTTCCTTTTCTATCGTAGCTACATACAAAAGACCCTTCATTATTTATAGTTTCAACAAATAAGACTCCCTTTGCAATTTCCTTAATACCTAAGACTCCTTGTTGATTCAGTATTTTACTACTTTTTATTTTTATTATCCTATTATCATTAAGTCGTTTAAAGAAAATAATCCCATCAATAGGATGGGTCATGATTAAGAGCCTGTCATCCAACATACTTTTTACTGGAGATTCTAAAAGTCTATCATTGGATACTACAATTTTATTTTGCTTTCGAATAAGTAAAGAGTTTAAGTTATTTACTGATAAAATATTTCCACCAAATGAAATAAAGTCTTTAGGTATGTCATTTATTTGGAGGTCTACAATTTTGTTATTATTTAGTGACGATTCACTTTCATCAACACGAAAAATATCCTCGGTTGTGCTAAAATATATCTTGTCATCAATTTTTTTGATTTTCTGGACAAGACCTTTTATCCCATTGGATTCTGTAAAGCTAGTAACTGAATTACTTAACTTAATTTTAGAGGCTGATAAAAGACTAGTAGAATAAATATCATCATTTTGATCAACATAAATCGAGGTGATNGTATTGGAAAGTAATCCATCTCTCTGATCAATTACATCGACTACATCTAAATTTTTATTAAGTACCAAAACTCCTCCTTCAAAAGAAATTAAGGGTATTTTCCCATCAGAAAGTTTTTTTACCTCTGATACATTATATATAAGTTTCTCTTTTAACCACTTATTTGCTTGTTTTTTATTTAGTAATTTAAAATTATTAAAGCCATCAAAAATTACAACACCTAGTTGTCTGCTAAATACAGCAATTCTATTGTCCTCCAAAGAAGCCATTGACTCAATTCTATTTGATGAAAAAAGCTCTGAGTTTTCTATAAATTGAAAGTTATCATTTACCAATTCAAAAAGACCTATCCCCCAAACCCTGGCAAATATTCTGTCATCAACTTTTGTTATTGTTTGGATTGACCCATAGGAATCCACACCTTCTTCTCTATCTGAAATCTTCCATACTTTTTCAAATTCTTGTCCATTATATTTAAAAATCAAATCTCTAGTATATAGATAAATATCGTTTTCTTTGTTAACACCTCCCCAAAAAACTTGGATGTATGGATTGATTGTGTCAGGAATTTTTTCCATCAATGAAACATATTCAGATCCGCCAAAATCACTATCTATAATTTTCCCGAAAAACCCTCCTCCTGCGGCATAAATATTTTTGTTTCGATCCTCCAATAAGGTTCTTGTGAACGATGTTCTAATTTCATTTTCTATTGGACCGTCAATTTCAATTGACTTTACATTTATTCCGTCGTATTCAAGGACTCCTCCATAAGTACCATAATACATTTTTTTTGACTTACTAGAGCGTAAAACAGACCATACTGACTCTGGCCTTTCTAAGAATTTATTTGTATAATTTTTAATTTCTAGGTTACCCAGTTTCTTGTCATTAACATTAGAGGGAAATTTTTCTTGAGCAACAACAAAAAATAATGAGAAAAAAAGATGTAATGATAAGTTTATGGTAAGTCTCATTATAGATAAATTTGAATAAATTGACACATNAATATAATCAAATTTGATTCTTAATAAATATTAATTTAACCAATTGTTATTGAAAGAAAATCTGAATTAGTGATCAAACCAAATTTGAAATAAATGGAGAGTTTTTTAGAACTGGGTCTATTAGGCCTTTTTATTTCGAGTTTTATCGCTGCTACTATAATCCCATTTAGTTCTGAATTAGTTTTAAGCATTCTACTTGCAAATCAATACCCACTTGTAATGTGCCTAATTATCGCAACTCTGGGCAACTGGCTTGGGGGAATAAGTAGTTATGGTTTGGGAAGATTGGGAGAATGGACTTACATAAAATATTTTACAGGTTTGAATAAAATAAAAATTGAAAGAGTTCGAGAGAAGGTTGACAAATGGAAAAGTGCTTTGGCATTTTTCTGTTGGTTACCTCTGGTGGGTGACGTTTTTGCTGTAGGATTAGGGTTTTACAAAATAAATTTTTTAAAAGTTAGTCTTTGGATGTTTGTAGGTAAAATGATACGATACATTGTTTGGGCTTTATTAACTATTTTGGGTTATAATTTTTTCTTTTGACNTTCAACTATTTAGTAAAATGAAAAAAAATGCAATTGAGGTATTTGGTGAATGGGCTGATTTAAACAANGATTTTGGTATGGAAATAAACCACAAAGATTCAGTAATTAACATGATTAATTATTCAACAAAAAATTTAGATCATTTTACATTTATTGATGCTGGTTGTGGTAATGGTTGGGTCATAAGGAAAGTGTCCAAAGATGATAAATGTGAAAAAGCTATTGGAATAGATGGCTCAAAAAAAATGATTTCAAAGGCAAAAAAAATACTTCCAGGATTCGAATACCATTGTGCAGATTTAATGACTTGGAGACCACACGAAAAAGTAAATATAGTTCATTCGATGGAGGTTTTTTACTATGTTGAAGATCCAAAAAAACTGATAAATGAGATTTTTAACTTTTGGCTAAAACCTAATGGTAGGTTAATTATTGGTATTGATTTCTATTTTGAAAATAAAATTTCTCACAGCTGGCCTGAAAGTTGTGGGATAAAAGATATGAAGTTGTTTAGTGAAAAAGACTGGATAAATTTTTTTAAAAGTGCAGGATATAATGACATTAAATCATGGAGATATGGCGAAAAAGAAGATTGGAAAGGAACGCTAATTGTTACTGGAATCAAATAAACTATATTTTCTCATATCGCCCAGGGGCTAATCTTTTGCTGAAAAACCAAAATAAAGATTGCGGCATTACCTTTAACAAAAAAANTATTATTTTAAAAGTTAAAGTAGGTACATAAACTTTTTTCCCTTTTAATGTTTCTACAACTGCCTCTTCAGCAACACGGGAGGCNTTTTTTTTCATAAATGAAGGAACACGATCTATTTCATTCTGAACCCCACTTGCNNTNTGAAAATTTGTTATGGTATAACCAGGGCAGATTGCGGTTGAAGTTATTCCTAACGAATTATATGAAAGATTTAATCCTTCACTAAATCTNTTNATAAATGTTTTTACGGGGCCATAAAGTGTTTGAATAGAAGATGGGGGTGCAAATGCAGCCACAGACGAAATCATCATGATTTTACCTTTTTTTTCTCTTATCATATCTTTGATAAATAACTTTGTTAGTGCTACTACTGAAATACCTAAAACACGAAGAAATTTCTCCTCATCTTCCATTGGAGTTTCATGAAATGGTTTTGGTAAAGCATAACCCGCATTATTAACTAATAAATTGACAAAATATTCCTTGCCTTTACAATAATCATAAATTAAATCAGGTGTTTTTTCATCCTCTAGATCAGCAGGAATTATATCTGCATTAATTTTAAATTCATTAATTAGGCCNTCTCTAATCTCTTCTAATCTTTGCTTTCTTCGAGAAACAAGAATTAATGAATAGCCTCTTACCGCCAAACATTTTGAAATCTCCAGTCCTATTCCCGAGGATGCTCCAGTTATTAATGCATATTGATTTATCATGTAAATTCTGTATTTTTTTCAATTTAAAAAATAAGTTTTGAGTTTATATTCGAAAAATAAATTATTAAACTTATTTATCTTTGTAGAAGCCATAATATNACAGATGAAGTATTCTTGTCTATTTACCATCTTTTGTTTTCTATCTTTTTCTGATTTATCTGCGCAAAATCTATTCAAATCATTTTTTTTTCAAATGCCAGTAGATGATGCAAAAGCCATATTAAATAAAAACTCAAAGACGCTGAAAAAATTNTCGTTTGGAAATGGAACTAATTATGCCTTTAGGAATAGATCTTTTGTTGAGAGAGACAAGAAACTAGTAAGCATAAATATTTGGAGTAAACAAAATTTAACACTTCTAGAAGCCACAAATTATTTAAAAAGCACTAGATCGCATTTTGAATCGCAAAATTACAAAGTTGTTTATGCTCAAGAAAATTGGTCAAATCCTAATTTAATTATGAAAAATCTTCCAGGAGTACGATTTGTTGACGAAGATAAAACTGTTTTAATAGAATTATATCCCAGGGGGCAGGGAACTGTTTACAACGTTTTTGTTACATTTTACAACTACGATTGGTTTATCGANAGAGCCCAAGGTAAGTAAAGTCATAAATCAATATTTATTCCCAGACCGAGTAANTCTCTTACTTGTAANTCNCCAATTAAATCATCATCNTAAAGTAANTGAAGNACAAANTTTCCAGAAATCTGGTTATTTACTTTAAATCTAATATTTGAATTCCAGTCAAAATCCACATTTTTAGTTTTTTCAAGATAATTGACATATACGCTATAATTATTTTCCCAAATTACATTTTTCATTATCTGTTTTCTNTAATACCCAGATATTAAAGCCCCAAAAAAATATTTTATCCCTCTACCTTTATCAACACCAAAATATTGAGCTCCTTCTGATAGAACACCAGTAAAATTTTTGGAAACTATAATAGCTCTTGCAGAAAGTGGTGAAAGGTTTAACCTAAAGTCTGCACTCCTTTTATAATACAATCCTAAACCTGTTTGAACAATCCCGGGAGATAAAAATTGAGAAACTTTTTCTCTAACCTCAACACCATCTTCAAAGTAATATCTATATCCTGGAAGCAATTGAGTTTTAATATTAAATAATGAAGAGTAACTCCAGAATTGATTTATTTGTTTACCTAAAAGAGAAGATATTTCAATTCTNTCGTCTGCTTTTTTTAAAAATTTATTNCCTGATATGTAGGTGGTTCCTAGTGAAAATAAAATATTAGTATCCCAAACAAGACCTGTTCTGTCNGAATAATTGAAATTGTAATTTAGTCTATATAAAACTGTTAGAGAGCTTTCACCACCTGAAATCCAATTTGAAAAATATGCCTGGTTGAAATTTAAACTTGTATTCCCATAAAATTTAACTCTCTTTCCACCCATTTCAGATTGTATAACAGCATCAAAAGGGACCANATCTTCAGNTNTNTCTTCCTCCTCGTCTTGAGAATAAATAGAAAGTATTTGCCCTAAAAAAAATAAAGAAATTAGAAATATACGTTTAGAAAACATAAATAGCCAAGTCTTGAAAAACAGGTATTAGTATTTAAATTAAAGATATGGAGATTTATTTAATTGATTAAAATGAATAGATTCATAATTTTATGTCTTAACCAAAGATTATGTTGACTCGAGGAGTTTTAATTTATAGTTTTTTCTTGTTTACTCATATATTATGTTTCTCTCAAGAATTTGAAAAAAATATAGAATCATCTTTTGATCAAAAAATTGATAGTATCATCAATGATGGAATTCGGAAAATGGCATTCCCAGGGGCTCAGATATTAATTTATAAAAGAGATTCTATTCTTATTAGTAAATCTTATGGGNATCATACATATGATTCTTTGATTCCTGTTAAATCAAATGATCTTTACGATCTAGCATCGGTAACCAAAATTTTAGCAAGTACACTGGCTTTAATGAAGCTCTATGAACTCTATAATATTGACTTAGAAGCTCCTTTTTCAAATTTGTTCCCTTTGCTTAAAAGAAGTAATAAAAAAAATCATAGTCTAAAACAAATTTTGAGCCACAGTGCTGGTTGGATTCCATATTTAACTCATCAAAANTTAGTTTATAAAAAGAATGGNGGATTTAGAAAAAAATCTCTTTCTCGTTTGAAAAATCCTGATTTCCCAAATCAAGTTATTGATTGCCTATTTGTACATAAAGGTTATCAAAATAAAATATTTAGAAGAATAAAAAAAACAAATATTACAAAACAAGGTGAAATGGTTTATTCTGGATTGATCTATTTTTTTATACCAGCACTTGTAAAAAAGATAAGTGGATTATCATTTCCTAGATTCTTAAATTATCATTTTTTTGATCCTATGGGAATAAATCGAATAACTTTTTTACCAACTCAAAAGTTTTCAAAAATCGAGATAGTTCCCACAGAAAAAGATAGTGTTTTCAGAAAACAACTTGTTCACGGTTGGGTTCACGACGAAGCTGCATCTCTTATGGGTGGAATATCTGGAAATGCTGGTCTTTTTGCTAATACAAAATCCATTTTCCCTTTAATCAAAATGCTTATGCAAGACGGCCTCTATGATGGAAAACGTTATTTAAATGCTGAAACTATTTCTCTTTTTACAAAAAGGACCTACCCGAACGGAACAAATCCAAGAGGCCTTGGATTTGACAAACCTTCGGTAGAATATGATAAGGAGCGATACCCATCAGCAATGGTTAGTCCTGAGAGCTTTGGCCATTCTGGTTATACTGGAACAATGGTTTGGGTTGATCCTAAACATAAATTTTTTCTTATTCTTTTAACTAATAGAGTATATCCATATAGAACTCAAAGAGGATTATATGATTTAAATATTAGATCATCAATACTAGATTATGCTGTTCAAAATTAATGTTGTATTAATTACAANTATGTCATTTATTTATTTAGGTGGCCAAACACTTCCAGAAGGATTTGTATTCTTAGAAAATGAAATTCCAAATTTGATAGTTGACCTTCGCTATTCCAAGGATGATAATTTCTTGGGTAAAAAGGTCGAGGGCTACAAGAGTGGACAGAAAGCTATAGGGACTTTAGAATTAGCTAAAGCTTTAAGGCGAGTTCAAAAAAAATTAAAGCCTCAAGGTCTTGGCCTAAAAATCTTTGACGCTTATAGACCTCAACGTGCAGTAAATAATTTCATCACTTGGTCTAGAGTAAAAAATGACACAATAAAAAAATCAAAATATTATCCTTATTTATCTAAAGCCAAGTTATTCGAGTTAGGATTCATAGCAAGTAAAAGCGGACATAGCAGGGGAAGTACTGTTGATTTAACTTTAGTTTATTTATCTAGAGAATGCAGAGGTAAAAGATTAGACATGGGAGGGAATTGGGATTTTTTTGGAAATATTTCAAATTATGGATTCGAAGATCTTAATAAAAATCAAAAACAAAATCGAAAAAAACTTCGAGATGTAATGACTGCCTATGGTTTTAAACCCTATGACAAAGAATGGTGGCATTTTACTTTAATCAACGAACCCTACCCAAATAAATACTTCGACTTTACAGTCGAATAGGTAATTGTTTCAGATAAGTTTACAACTTAAAATTTAATTAAGGCTTTAGTATATCAGGAAAATAAGATAATTCTATACCCCAAACAATAGGTAATATCAAATGTACCATTAGTGTAATCAAAATAATTGAAAATATATTCATAATAACACCTCTTGCAACCATATCTTGTATTTTTAAATATCCTGAACCAAAAACAACTGCGTTTGGGGGTGTAGCAACCGGAAGCATAAATGCGCAAGAAGCTGCAACAGCAGCCCCAACCATTAGTCCAAAAGGATGAACATTTATCTCTAAAGCTAAAGGAGCTAATACAGGTAAAAGCATCGCAGTTGTAGCCAAATTTGACGTTATTTCAGTTAAAAAATTTATTGCTGCAATTAATAAAAGAATAAGTAAAAATAACGGTAAAACACTAAATGAAGTCATTAGCTCTCCAAGCCAAAGAGCTAACCCGCTAATTTCAAATGCTTTTGCTAGTGCCATTCCCCCTCCAAAAAGAATTATAATTCCCCAAGGTAAATTGATAGTATCTTTCCAACTTAATAATGCATTGGCTTTTTGTTTTGATGGTAAAATGAATAATATTAAACCAAAGCTTATTGCTATGATGGTGTCATCTAATGAGGGTAAAATTTTCTGCAAGAAAAATGATCTACTAATCCAACACAAACCTGCTAAAGCAAAAACAATTGCAACTAATTTTTCTTCATAAGATATAGGACCTAACTCTTTTTTTAGTCTTTTAATTTCTGTGTTTCCTCCGTGGAAAATGTTAGTTTCAAATTTATATGCAACTCTTGTTAAATAAATCCAACAAAAAAATAAAAGTATAATTGAAATAGGAAATCCAAACAAAAACCATTTTGAAAAAGTGATTTCATACCCGTAAATTTCAGAAATAACTCCTGCTAAAACTAAATTAGGGGGAGTGCCAATAAGAGTTGCTACACCCCCTATTGATGCACTATAAGCGATGCCTAGCATTAATGCCTTACCAAAAATTTTATTTTCATTTACAATAGTTATTTTATTTTCATTTAATTGCTTAATAATGGCTATTCCGATTGGAAGCATCATGACTGAGGTAGCCGTATTTGAAATCCACATTGATAAAAATGCAGTTGCTAACATAAATCCAAGTATCACTCTTCGTGCATCTATTCCAATAAAGGAAATAATATTGATTGCAATCCTCTTATGCAAGTTCCATTTTTCAATACCTATTGCAATTAAAAATCCTCCTAAATACAGAAAAACGAATTTGTGTCCATAGGATGCTGTTGTTGATGATAAATCTAATCCTCCTGAAAGAGGAAAAAGAACTATGGGTAGTAAGGCAGTTGCTGCAATTGGAATAGCCTCTGTGATCCACCAGATAGCTATCCATAGTGTTGACGATAAAATTGAATGTGCAGATTGAGATAAACTTTCAAAAGGGCCGATTAGCATTAAAATTACAAATGTTAAAGGACCTAGTATAAAGCCTATTTTTTTTTGCATTTTATTAATTTGAGCCAGACGTATGGTCTGAGATGATATACCACCGGTTTTTAACCTTAATCCAATTAAGGGTAAAATAACCAAAAGCATCTCCAATGGATCTATTTAAATTAAACTTTCCTTGTAATTGAATAACCTTTGGACTTAAAGCAATAACATTTAAAATCTCAAACTTTAACTTTCCCATTTTTTCTTGATCTGAATAAGTTTTCTTATAGCGATCTAGAGTTGCTTTCCATCCATAAATTGGCCCACTTGATCCTGAAAAAACAAGTTTGTCAGATTTTAGATAACCCTTCATAAATTCATCTATATCTCCTCTATTCCAATCTATTTGTTGTTTATTAAGTACATCGATAATTGCAAGTGAATCTTTAGTTTCAAGTTTTTGTTGAGAAAAAACTACAGGGCTTATAGATATAAAAAAAAATATAGATAGAGATATTTTCATAACAAATTATTACCTTAAGGTCGGGTACTTAACTCCTAACTGTTCCAAATAAGTGTCATACTTAGTTTCATCGTAATAAAACTTTTCCAACTCTTCTCTAAACTCACCTTGAATTTCCTTGTTTAGGTAGATTGGTGGAGGTGAATTATCTGGTATAAAGTTTATATATTTTCCATTCTTTTTTTGAACATTGTTGAAGTAGTTATTTGCTTTATTCAATAATATTGGATTTGTCAAAAAATCTATAATTGTCATAGCAACAACTTTTGCTCCAGCTATTCCTCCTTTGTGAGCTATTGGGGTAGCCATTGTTATTGCATTAGACCAATGGTGCCCTTGGAGTCCAGGGATGTTTGATGGAAAACGAAGTGTTACCGTAGGAATCGTCCATGAAATATCTCCAATATCGTCTGAACCTCCACTTATAGGTTCCTCTTTAGGTTTTCCAATTGATGAAACATTAACAGCTAAACCATTTGTAATTTCTGAATTAACCTCTTTTTGAACTGCTTTTGCAAGTTTTTGATCTTCTTCAGACCACTTTGGTAATCCGACTTCTAATATATTCTCGTACATTGTCTGAGCAATAACTTTATTGAAATGCCTAGGTGAAGCTGCACCAATTATCTTAGAAGTTACTTCAGTATCGGTCATTAATGCAGCCCCTTTTGAAATATTATTCGCATCGTTATACATATCTAAGATACCCTCTGAAGTAATGTCCCTTAAAAAATACCATATAGATGCTTTCGATGGAACAACATTTGGCTGATCACCAGCATCTGTAAATATCGAATGTGATCTTCTTAATGGATGCAGATGCTCTCTTTTATAATTCCATCCAATATTCATTAACTCAGCTGCATCTAGTGCGCTTCTTCCTCTCCAAGGGGCTCCAGCAGAATGTGCAGCTTCTCCAAAGAAAGTGTATTCTACAGAAACAAGTCCAGTTCCAGTTGAAGGGCCGTATGAGACATCTAAGTTACTCCCAACATGTGTAAAAATACACATGTCTACATCATTAAAGTATCCATCTTTTACATACCAAGCTTTTGAAGCTAGTTGCTCTTCAGCAATACCTGGCCAAACAACAAGTATACCACCTAAATTGTTTTCTTCCATTTGCTTTTGAACAACTAATGCAGATGTTATAATTACCGGTAATCCTGAATTATGTCCTTCTCCATGGCCAGGAGCTCCCTCGACCATAGGCTTATGGTAAGCTACTCCAGGGTATTGAGAGGCCTTGGGTATACAATCCACATCACTCCCAAGAGCAATCACAGGCCCCTTACCATTGCTCCATTTTGCCATCCAAGCTGTTGGAATTCCTGAAATCCCGTATTCAATTTCAAATCCTGATGATTCAAGAATTGATGATAAGTATTTAGAAGTTTCATATTCTTGATGACCTAATTCAGCAAAACTGAAGACTTTATCAATCATAACTTGAGTCATTTTATATTTTGATTGAACCATGTTTACAGTTTGTTTTTTTAATTTTTTTATTTGGTTTTTTGAAAAGCTTTTTTGAGCATTAGCTGCAGTTAATTGGAAAACAATAATAAAAAGGGAAAGCTTGACTGATTTTGAAATAACTTGTTTCATATTTATTGGATTTTAATCCAAAATACAAATAAAATAGAATAAGAAAATAAGGCTATCTAATAAAAATACCTTTTAAATGCTTCCATAGCTGCATAATCAGCAAGCCCTAAAGATTTGTAATCTTTTGCAGTGTTTGAATTACGTTCTTCTGCACGCACCCAAAATTCACGATGGTCGTCTCCTTTAAACATGACACCATCTTTTTGAGATTGATGGTAAAAAATTGCTTTTCTTTTTCTTAAAACTTGATCTGGACTCATTGGAACAGCCATTTCAATTTCATGAATATCCCACTCATGCCAGGCACCTCTATATAACCAAACCCAACAATCATTCATAAACTTCTTTGGTTTAAGGAGTTTTAACGATTCCAAAATAATATTTAGACAAACTCTGTGGGTTCCATGTGGATCTGAAAGGTCACCAGCAGCGAATATCTGGTGAGGTTTTATGGATTCAATAATTGAAATTGTCTCATTAACATCTCTTTTTGAAAAAGGATTTTTTTTAATAGTACCTGTTTCATAAAAAGAAAGGTTCATAAAATGTACTTGACCATCTGGAATTCCAATATATCTTGTTGCAGCAAGTGACTCACGCTTCCTGATGCTAGCTTTTAAATCACCAATTAATCTAGGTGCAGGTTTTTGAGTGTTGATACTCTGAAAAGCTTTTTTTAAATCACTTACTGTTTCTGGATGATCAGCCCCTATAATATCGCTGTTGACTTCTATAAATTTTAAAGCATCTTGATCAGATACAGCTATATTCCCTGAGGTTTGATAAGCCACATGAACCTCGTGGCCCTGTGAAACCAATCGATCAAAAGTTCCTCCCATTGATATCACATCATCATCAGGATGAGGACTAAAAATAATAACTCTTTTTTTGCTAGGTTCCTTCCTTTCTGGACGATTGGAATCGTCTGCATTAGGTTTACCGCCAGGCCAACCAGTAATAGTGTGCTGCAAGCGATTAAACATCTCAATATTCAAATCATATGATGAGCCATGTTGGGCCAACAAATCAGACATGCCGTTTTGATTGTAATCTTCATCTGTTAACTTCAATATTGATTTTTTTGATTTTTTACAAAGCCATGCAATTGCTTTGAAACGATTTTCATTATTCCAATCTAGATTATTCACTAGCCATGGTGATTTAATTCTTGTTAATTCAGATGCGGCTTCATTATCAAGAATTAGAGTTGTATTCTTATGATTTTGCAAATATGTAGTAGGAATTTTATCTGATATTTCTCCTTCAACTGCTTTTTGTATGATTTCAGCCTTATAACTCCCCCATGCCATTAAAATAATTTTTTTAGCATCTAGAATTGATTTTATACCCATGGTTATAGCTTTTCTCGGAACATTCTCTATTCCTTTAAATGAAGCGCTAGCATCAAAACGTGTCAAATGATGTAGTGTAATAGTTCGAGTTCGAGAGTTCAAATGAGACCCTGGTTCGTTAAAACCTATATGACCGGTTCTCCCAATACCTAAAATTTGAAGATCAATACCTCCTAGTTTTTTAATTTTCTTTTCATAGGAAATACAATGAGCCCGAAGATTCTTTTGATCAATCTCTCCATTTGGTATGTTGATGTTTTCTGGCTTTATATCAATATAATTGAAAAGATTATCATGCATAAAGTAATAATAACTTTGATTATTATCTTTCGATATAGGGTAGTATTCATCGAGATTGAAAGTAATTACATTTTGAAAACTTAATCCATTCTCTTTATGCATACGGATCAATTCTTTGTAAATACTAAGCGGGCTTGAACCAGTGGCAAGGCCTAAAACACATTTTTCGTTTTTTTTCTGTTTTTCCAAAATTAGGTTAGCAATATAATTTGCTATAACCACTGAGCCCTCGGAAGAACTATCTAGAATAACACTATGAAGTTTTTCGTAACGCGTTTCCTCAAAACTTCCAGGAGTCTTATAATCAAGTATTTTTATTTTTTCTTGATCAACCATAAAAAATGTTGCAAGTTCAAATTTAAGGTTTATGTTCGGTAAGAACTTTTATATTTCATTTTTTTTTAATTCATTAAATTAAATAATATATAAATAGTGGCATCTCGTCTACCTGTTAATTACTTTAATATTTTTATTTTCAATTTCAGAAACTAAAATTAATTTCCCTTTTTCATAAAGTATTGGAAGTGAATCTAAAGATGTAAATTTGTTTACTGGCCTAAAGTTTGTATAGTCTTGGAAAATAAATCCATTATTTTCTCTTAAATTTTTTGCCTTACGGAATCTTGTACCCCCACCATCAGTTAAATAACTATATGCCAAATAGTCTATATGTCCACTTTCTGGATCTATCCAATAACGAAATTCATCTTGAAAATCTTTCCCCCCATCTTTTTCTTGAAATTTTATCTCTAGTGTCCAATAAACTTTGTTTGAAATAGTTTTTTCACCATAATAATTTGCAATTACTGCTGGATCATCTAATGGTTTTGGTAGTTGAAAAAAATACATAACTGAGTTGAGCGAATTTGAATAAATATCTGTTAAACTGTCACTAAGTTTTAAAGGAATTTCATCTAAATATCGTTTTAGCTTTGAATTAGAAGTCATTACATCTCTAACTAAAACTCCTTTCTTAACAGTAGACCTTTGATAAGAAAAAAAATCTTGTATGCGAGTCAATTTATATCTATAGTTACGAAAATCAAAAACAATAGAAAATTCTTTTTGATTCCATCCATATACCTGCACTGATTTTTCAATGATTTGTTTTTCTTTTGAGTATTCAGATGAACAACTTAAGAGAAATATACACATTAAAAAAAATCCACGTTTCATAAAAAACTTTAATAAATTATTGATAAATCTAATAGAAATTGAGAAAACAAATAAAAGATATAATTTACTTTTGATTTAAATCAAATAAATGCAAATACTTAAAACTTTAATTATTGGGAGTGGTCCCGCGGGATACACTGCTGCTATATATGCAGCCCGCGCTGATTTAGAGCCAGTAGTTTATACTGGGATGGAACCTGGCGGTCAATTAACNACTACGACTGAGGTTGATAATTTTCCTGGATATCCAGAAGGAGTGGATGGGCCAACAATGATGATTCACTTACAAAAGCAAGCCGAGCGTTTTGGAACCAAAGTCAATAATGGTTTTATTAGTAAAGTAGAATTTTCAAAAAATCGCGGAGGAATACACAAAGCATTTACTGAGGACGGGACTGAAATTAATACTCAGACCATAATTATAAGTACAGGAGCTTCAGCAAAATATCTTGGAATTCCAAGCGAGCAAAGACTNAGAGGGGGNGGTGTTTCNGCATGTGCCGTTTGTGATGGGTTTTTTTTTAAGAATCAAGAGGTTGCCATTGTTGGTGGAGGAGATACGGCTGCTGAAGAAGCCACTTACCTTGCAAAAATATGTTCTAAAGTCACCATGTTAGTTAGGAAAAATAAAATGAGAGCTTCCAAGGCAATGCAACACCGAGTTACAAAAACAGCTAATATTGATTTAAAGTATAATTCTGAAATTGAAGAAGTTTTGGGTGATCAAGTAGTTGAGGGAATTCGTATAAAGAATAATAAGACAAGTGTTATAGAAACAATTCCTATTTCGGGTTTATTTATTGCCATTGGTCACAAACCAAATACCGACCTATTTAAGGGAGAAATTGAAATGGATGAATCAGGTTATCTAATTACTAAGAATAAAACTACTCACACAAACATACCAGGTGTTTTTGCTTCGGGGGATGTTCAAGATAAGGAATACCGTCAGGCAGTAACTGCGGCTGGAACTGGTTGTATGGCAGCTTTAGATGCGGAACGTTATTTACAAAGCGTNAAGGATTTAACTGAAATATAGCCTCAGTNAACTAAATTTGTCCTAAATCCAAGTAATTTTTTCATCTAACCCNNNAGAATTGNCGATTTAAATCGTTGTTCAAGAGTTTTTATATATTACTCCAAATAAAAAAGCGCTTTAGTTGAACTAAAACGCTTTTTTGAAGTTAGTTTTATAATTAATTATTCCACATATCTTGTTCAAAATCTCTTATAACAGATTTAATTCTATCAGATTCTAGAAGTTGACGTAAAGCATCCTCATAAATATATTCTTTTACCTCTCTATCCTCGTAAACATTTTCTTCTTTGTAAATAGTTGAGTTAAAACGTCTAGAATTTAGCATCATGTCATAAGTAATAGGTTGAGACGAATTTTTTGTGTTAAAAACTTTGTTTTTATTCAACTCTTCTCTAGCATCTGGAAACCAAATCCAAAATAAAGGCACTAATGCGTTCGCCATGGCCTCTGGTCCTTCGCTTAATGTTGAAACATCTGGAGCTACCGGGGCAATGCCTAGCATTCTATATCTTAACTCTCCCAGCCTCTTATTGAAATACCATGTCCCTTTGATTCTGTACTGAATTACTTTGTCTGATTCAATCTTATAAATATCGTAATCGTCTTCAGTCACATTTTCTCCCGCATTTTGTTTTGAAATCCCTTCAGGAGAGAGTCTTCTCAATTCAAGTACATCTTGGAGATCTCCATATGTAAGTTTATCGTTAAAATAGTCCGTAGAATAAACTTCCGTAATATTACCTTCAATAATACCATCCATTAATACTCTAAATAAAGATTTTCGGTTACTTGAAAGATAGCCATTATTTATAGTAGGATAATAATATGGAAAATTTATTCTTTCGTCTAAATCAACTATTTCCCATATTGTCTTAGACCATAAAATATCTCTATCATCAACATATCCATATTCAACNGGTGTAACATTTTCTGCCTCAATTTGTTGTTCATTCATTTGACCAACTTCTTGTGGAACTTTTGCATTCAACAAGTTTGATTGTGCATTCAAAGTATTGAAAAACAAAAAAACTAACAATAAAGCAAAAAATATTAAATTTTTCATCAGTGTTTTTGGTTTAATTGATTGTAATCGATATTGGAGATGTTTGTTTTAACTTATAACTCGGATTTGTTGGAATTATTACGTCAATATCAGAAATAATTACAGTTTGACCGTTTTTAATTCTAGTTAGCATTTGTCTAGCCTTGGAATCAAGTCTNTTACCNTTGACTACGACACTTGGTTGCCCAGGGGCTCTNAATCTAAATGATTTAGTTTCTAAAGGTAAATCGAAGTCAAAATCTTCNAGCTTTGCTTCNACAGTACCTCTTTCTAAACTAGACTTAGGTATTGTNAAAGAACCNGATTGTCCTCTGAAGTANCCAGCGGGTTTTGGTATATCTTTAATNCTAAATGTNGATACAGAAGAAACACGATTACCATCAGGGAGTGTTCCTGAAACATTAATTTTTACTTCTCTTCCTTTNCCTGGAAAAAGGTTGTATTTACTTCCTCTTACTCTCTTCAACCCAGTGGCAGAGGCCCTTACTTTGCTATCTATTACCCCCGGAATTGATATAGTAATTGGATTTTGAACTCCTCTATAAACTACATTCATTTTATCCGCGGATATGACAGCAGAATTTGGCTTAGAAATAACAGTGTATATTTGACTTACTTTTATTTTTGATTCTTCACCGTCATTAAGGAATATTAGATCCCCTTCGATTGTATGGTCCCCTGGATTTCCAGAATTGACATTTAATTTAATTCCACCAGGAATTAATTCATAATCTTTATCAGTAAGTTTTCTTCCATCTATATTTAGGTCAACTCCGTTTGGATTTTGAGCGCCCCCTTTTCTTCCAAGAATAACGCTTCCATCAAATTTCTCACCAGGGTAATAGGCTCCCTTTTCAGTTACCAACAAACTAGTATAATTGGATTGATTTACCTTAGACGACATTTTTAGTTCCTTTCCCATTAGAGTTGTTAAAACATCATGTTCAGTCTGCCTAATGTCGTTCTGCATCATAGTCAATTTTGCTAAGGAAGATATGAGTGGAAATCCTTTAAAATTTGCATCTAACCAGGGCTCATCAACGTCATCTCTATTTTTTATATTATTATTCATGTCTCCGGTGAAAAATCGCGCCTCAACCATTTCAATTGATTCGGGATATTGACTTCCAAATACTTGTATAACATGCATTTTGTATTCCTGAATCATATCAATAAACTTAGACTTGTCGTCATTTGATCCCTCTTTAAACCATATTACATCCAAGGATTCACCTTTATCCATTTGAGAAAATTCCTTAAGGTCTGGGTCTTTCTCTCTTTGTTTTTCAGTGATCAGTTTTTTTAACCCTTCTATCTCATTGAAGAAGGCATCTGACTCTTTTTTAATTTGTTCTGCTGTTCTCTTATGGCCGATCCATTTACCGCCCTTCTCTTCAGCATTGACAATTATATTCTCCAAAAGAAGGTTATTACTTTCTAGAACTCTGTCATTAGCGTCTGTTATTTTTTCAAACATTTGCCCAAAGCCATCTAGAACCTCTTTACTAACATTTAATGCTAACATGGTAATGAATACCAAATACATCAAACTAATTAGCTTTTGTCTCGGGGTTTCTTTTGCACCTGCCATTACTAGTTGTTTTTTGACATTGCATTTAGCATTCCACCATAAACGTTATTAAGAGCAGCAAGATTTGCTGATAAACTTTCCATTTGTTTCTTGAGCTGATCGGCGTTTTGATTGACGGAAATTTGTTTTTGATAATTTGCATTAAGTTGTTCAAGCTGTGATGCAGCCTTAGCCAATTGTTGTGAATATGTTTCAGAGGCCGAAGCAGCATCTGAAGCAGGACTAAGTGCTTTTGCAGAAGCTTCCAAGTTTTTTATACTTTTTGCTAATGAATTCATCAAACTAACATCTAGTTTAGCTTCTTCCATTAGCGCGTCAATCTTAGAGGAAAGTCCGCCATCTCCTGTGCTGGGTGAAGAGGCTGAACCGGAGCCTTTTAATTTTTTAACAAAGTCCTGGTGCTCCTCTTTTATTTCACCTGTATTTAATGCAGCTACAGTAAAAATAAGTGCTTCTGTACCAAGTCCTAAACCTAATACAAGTCCACCTGTTATGGGTCCTATTTCAAGGTGCAAAATTTTAAAAAGTGCACCTATAATTACAACTGCACCCCCAAGTCCGAATAGCATATGCATCGCCACTTTACTACGTAATCTTTTGTTTAAAGCTTTATCTGTCATTTTTTGTTGATTTATTAATTGAATAAATATAAAGATATATTCAAATATATTGTTTATTTCATCTTAACTTTTTGAGAACCTAAGTAGTCTTGAACTGTTCTAAAGCCAATATAACTTCTTGATGTNTCNGAGTATTCATAATCTCTTGAACTTACTCTCAAAAAATAGGCAACATCTTTCCAAGATCCTCCTCTTACAACTTTTCTATTCTCATCATCGAAAGACATATTTGGATTAAGTGTAGCNACATAATCGTATGCTTCAGCATTATACGAAGAGTTTGTCCACTCTGCTACATTACCTGCCATATTATAAAGNTTAAAATCATTAGGTAGATANGACTTTGCCTCAACNGTNTAGACNGCNTGATCAACAGCNTAATCTCCTCTTAATGGTTTAAAGTTTGCAAGAAAACACGCACGATCATTTAGCAGATAAGGGGATCCCCAGGGATAAGTCCCAGATGGAATTCCTCCACGAGCTGCGTACTCCCATTCAGCNTCGTTCGGCAATCGAAATCTGCTTACATTGGGTTTACCTTTTTCTTTTTGGTAACCATTTTTAAAATTAGTTCTCCAATTACAAAATGCAACAGCTTGATTCCACGAAATCCCTACTACAGGATAATCTTGGTATGCAGGATGAGAAAAATAATCATTATGCATAGGCTCATTGTAAGAATATGTAAAATCTTTTATCCAAACTGTGGTGTCAGGATATATTTGAATTTTTTCTTTTTTAATAAAAGGTTTTCTATCTATAAATTGCTTTCTTGTTCTCTTTGACTCGGCTGCTGCTCCTTCTGCATCGAACCATGTGTAAGAATAAATAAGTTTGTCAACATCAATTTTTATTTCGCCATTATACCACAACTCAGGAGGTAAATAAAGTGAGTCCATCACTTCTGCATAATTACTGTCATAATAGTCTTTAGTATCCCAAGCTAAATCAGCATCCCAATTTAGAGCACGTCCTGCATAAATGTCTTCAGACAAGTCATAATAGTTTTCACGCATATATTTTTGAAATTCGTTCAATTTTGTAGTATCTGCATCTTTAAAAGCAAACTGACCTACACCGTCTTTATTATCTTCACCTAATTCGAGTTCATCAGCTTTTCTTGCAAGCAACGATAAAGCGATAGAATCNTTAACCCAATAAACGAACTGGCGATATTCACTGTTTGTAATTTCGGTTTCATCCATGTAGAAGGATGGAACGGTAACTGTTTTAGCAGGAGCATTTCGAAGCTGAGCAATATCCTCATCTGATTTACCCATTATGTAAGCCCCGCCTTCGACAAGTACCATACCGTAGGGTTTTTCACCAAACCATTTCTTCTGTTTTACTCCTATTAATTCACCCCTATTACCAGGAGCGCCACATGATAGCATCAATATTGATAGTGTAAATAAAAATAAAAGCCTTTTCATCAACATTATATTAAAACTGGATTATGTTTTAATAATATAAAACTAGTTAATTTTTTACTATAGTTTAAATTTCTGTAGTACAACATAATAATACGAAATCTGTAGACCATGTATTCATTTATTTTAGTTCAATCTTTTAATTGCATTATACCATCTTTGTGGTATGATATCCAAAATAGCTGAATCATAATCTTCTTTTGTGCATGCTAATAACGTTGTAGTTTTTGTTTTATTATCTAAATATGAATCATTTGTTAATTCCATCCACCATCTATCACTTTTCTTGCTTTTAAAAAATGTTATTGTTTGGTTTGAGAGTGTTACCAAATATTTTAAAAATCCATTATCAATATTAACCGGGTACTCACTAAACCTGTAGTAAACTCCTTCAATAAAATACCAAACAATTTGAGCTAATAATTGATCCATCATAGGGGTTGACGGAATTTCATAAATTCCAAAAAAACTAACTCTGTCACTAATTCCTGCATACCTGCTTAGAGCACAAATAGATCTCGAATCAATTCCATTTGGTTGACCTTTTATAGGGTCTGCAACAGCATCCCACGACAAGCATTTCATGTCGAACCCTACAATATCTGCATCCCTAAATACCGGTTCAGATAATTTAATATTATCAAGTAATTGCCCTAAGCGAATTCCATCAAAGTATAATTTATCCATAAGGTCTTTTTCTTCTACTGCACAATAATAGCTTTGATAACCCATATTTGTATAATTATTTAATACATTAGGTTTTTCCATGATTATTTTACTCATGTACGATCTCCCTGAGATTAGTTCATCCTCTTGTGAAAAGTCAAAAGAGCGATCGACCGAAACCACATTAACCAATTGTTTGAAATCTTGATAAACTTGATATAAAGGAAATATTAGGTCGTGGCTCCCTCCAATAAAAATTGGAATTATATTCATTTGCTTTAAGTGATATCCAATTTCTTTAATAGCAAAATAAGTATCGTCAGTATTAGCTCCATTGGGAAGGTCTCCCAAATCAGCTATTTTTAAGCTCCAATTTCCTGGATACAATTCGTAAAAAACTTTTCTGAAGTTATTTACCACGTAATTATCATTAATAAAGAAACTATTTCTTGTTTCTGAAAGACCAATAATGGCAATTTGTATTCCTTTGAGTTCAGGTATTCCAGAATTTTTAGTATGTATCAAGATATTTTTTCCCAAAATTTGCTTTGGTAAAATTGATCCTCTTTGAAAGGATTCATATTCAATAGGTTGGAGAAGCTCTAAACTCATTTTTTAGACGATTTCTTTTTTTGTCTAGCAGTGGACTTCCCTAAATATTTTTCTGCTTGCGATAGTGTTAATTTGGATGCATCAATTTCNTTTCCTATCTCAACTTTTTGTTTCCCTCTGATAATATGATGTCTTCCCCACCTAGCTTTTTCAACTCTTATTCCTGTNTCAGTCCAATTTTGAACAATCTTGTCCTTCTCTTTTTGTATTTTCTCTTTAATCAAAAAGACAATATTATCGTTGCTAAGATTATCAAAGTCATATTTCTTGTTCACATTTATAAAAAGTCCATTCCATTTTAAATAAGGTCCAAAACGTCCAATCCCTTTTGTTACTGGCAATTCATCGTGAAAATAAATTGGTGCATCAGCTTTTTGCTTGTCATCTATTAATCTTATTGCAGTAGGTAAATCAATTTCATTAGGTGAAAACTCTCTTGGAATTGAAATAAAAAGGTCTTTATGTTTCAAATAGGGTCCGAATCTACCATTGTTAACAGAAATTTCATCACCTTGATAATTTCCTAAACTTTTTGGCATTTCAAAAAGTTTAAGAACTTCTTTGAAGGTTATGCTTTCCAATTGTTGGTTTGGGCCCAGACTTGCGAAAATTGGTTTCTTTTCATCATTTTGATCTCCAATTTGTGCTATTGGTCCAAACTTTCCTAAGCGTACTTTTACTATTCTCCCTGAACTTGGATCTTGACCAAGAGTACGTTCACCTGATTCTCGCTGAGCATTTTCCTTGACATCCTCTACGGTATTGTGAAATTTACTGTAAAAAACTTTTAACATTTCTGTCCAATCTTTACCCCCTCTTGCAATATCATCAAAGTTTCTTTCCACTTCTGCTGTGAAATTGAAATCAAGAATAGTTTCAAAATTATCAACAAGAAAATCATTTACTATCATTCCTATATCCGTTGGAAGTAATTTCCCTTTATCAGCTCCAAATCTCTCGGCTAAATCCTCTGATTTAATTTTCCCTTTATTTAAAGAAAGCTGAACAAAATTCCTTTCATTACCATCTGACGAACCTTTTTCAACGTATTTTCTATTTTGGATTGTAGTTATTGTTGGAGCATAAGTTGAAGGTCTACCAATACCTAACTCTTCCATTTTTTTGACCAAAGAAGCCTCTGAATATCTAAAAGGAGGTCTAGAAAAACGCTCTGTTGCTGTAATCGAATTTAATTGGAGTTTCTCTCCAATTTCTACCTGAGGTAAAATAGTATTGTCATCATCAACTTCATCATCTACTCCCTCTAAATAAAGTCTTAAAAATCCGTCAAAAGTAATTATCTCACCTTTGGCTGTAAAACTTTCATTATAATTTTCAGTTTTAATTGATATTTGAGATTTTTCAAGTTCCGCATCTCTCATTTGAGAAGCGAGCGCTCTTCGCCATATTAATTCATACAAACGAGCTTGATCATAATCTAGGTTCAAATTTTTCTTTGAGAAATCTGTTGGACGTATTGCTTCGTGAGCCTCCTGAGCACCCTTATTTTTAGTCTTAAATTGCCTTAATTGAAGATACTCATCACCATAAGAAATTTTAATTTGATTTTTTATGTTACTTTTGGCCTCTTCAGATAAGTTTACACTATCAGTTCGCATGTAAGTTATATATCCTGCTTCATAGAGTCTTTGAGCAACATTCATGGTTTTACTTACTGAAAAATATAATTTCCTAGAGGCTTCTTGTTGGAGAGTAGATGTTGTAAAAGGTGGAGCTGGAGCTTTTTTTACAGGTCGTTTTTTGATGTCACTAACATGAAAAATTGAAGATATATTTTTTTTTAAAAATTTATAGGCTTCCTCTTTATTTAATAAAATTTTCTGAAGTTGAGAAGAAATAGTTTTATCGTTATTTGTTTTAAAAATAGCTTTTGTTCTAAAACTACTTTCAGGTAAAAAAGCTCTAATTTCTCTTTCTCTTTCAACCAACAAACGAACTGCAACTGATTGAACCCGCCCTGCTGAAAGACCACCTTTTACTTTTCTCCATAATACTGGTGAGAGCTCATATCCAACCAGTCGATCAAGAATTCTTCTGGCTTGTTGGGCATTAACAAGGTTATAATTTATGTCCCTTGGATTTTTTATAGCATTCCGAATTGCATTTTTTGTTATTTCTGAAAAGACTATTCTTTTAGAATTGGAATCAGTCAATTCTAAAGTATTGGCTAAATGCCATGCTATGGCTTCTCCTTCTCTGTCTTCATCACTTGCTAGCCAAATTGTTTCAGCTTTTTTTGCTAAAATTTTAAGATCATTAACAATTTTTTTCTTGTCATCATTCACAATATATTTTGCTGAAAAATCACCCTTTACATTTACTCCAAGCTCTTTAGATGGTAGATCTGCGATGTGCCCAAAACTTGATGCTACTTTGTAATCTTCGCCCAAAAATTTCTCAATTGTTTTCGCTTTAGCAGGTGACTCTACAATAACTAAATTTTTAGCCATGTCTTAATAACTTTGCTCACAAAAGTATGCAAGTTTTTTCTGATCTTTAAAATTTTTAAATCTTCTTATATAAATTAACATGCATTTATTGAATTCTAAAAATAAATTTTTTATTGTTAGATATATTAAATTTTAAATGGTTTCTTACTAAAGTCCAAATATTAAATCATGAAAGGTGAATTATAAAAAAGTAGTTATAATATCTACAACAATTTAAACATAAGAAACTTACTTTTGTAAAAAAGTATTCTGAAAAAATNTNTCCCCATATTAANTTGGNTNCCTGATTATAANGGNTCAACATTNAAAAGTGANTTTATTGCTGGAATTACTGTTTCAGTCTTGCTAATCCCTCAAGGAATGGCTTATGCGCTTATAGCCGGACTACCGCCANTATATGGNCTATATGCGGCTCTTGCACCCCAGATTATTTATGCTATTTTGGGAACTTCCAGACAACTCGCTGTCGGACCTGTTGCAATGGACTCTCTACTGGTTGCTGCAGGATTGGGAACAATAAGTATTTTAGGACCTGAAAATTATATTCAATCAGCAATATTATTGGCTCTTTTGGTGGGGATAATACAATTTTTATTAGGTCTCCTNAAAATGGGTTTTTTAGTTTCTTTTCTTTCTAAACCATTAATAAGAGGATTTACATCTGGTGCTGCAATAATTATTGGATTGAGTCAAATTAGACACATTCTAGGAGTTCCTTTATTGCAGAGTAATAAGATTCAATTGTTTGCAATTTCAATAGTGAAATCAGAAATGACAATTCATTATCCCACTTTAGTAATTGGTGTAATAAGTATTTTTTTCATTCTAATTCTAAAAAAATGGAATCCAAAAGTTCCATCTGCATTGGTTGTGGTTATTTTAAGCTCATTATGGGTTTATTTTGGAAAACAAGACCAAGTGGGAGTTTCGGTAGTCGGTTTTGTTCCTAGTGGACTACCATCATTTAATATTCCTCATTTTGAATTTGANACNATTAAANATTTGATCCCAATTTCATTAACATTAGCAATTATCGGATATATGGAGTCCATTTCAATATCAAAAACAGTTGCAGAGAATCATAAATATTATAAACTAGACCCGAACCAGGAACTTATCGCTTTAGGTACTTCAAATATTTTTGGTTCTTTTTTCCAGTCATACCCAACAACNGGTGGATTTTCGAGAACAGCNGTAAACGATCAATCTGGAGCAAAGACTGGAGTTGCCTCACTAGTTTGCGCACTAATTGTTGCAATTATACTTAGCTTTTTTACTCATTGGTTTTTTTACTTGCCAAAAGCTGTACTAGGAGCTATAATTATTGTAGCTGTAATTCAATTAATTGATATTAAATATGCAATTAGACTCTACAATTCAAGAAAGGATGAATTCGCTGTTTTATTACTTACTTTTATTTTAACTTTATTTGTTGGAATTACCCAAGGAATTCTTTTTGGAATAATATTATCTCTTCTCCTTCTTGTTTACAGGGTATCAAAACCCCACTACGCTTTTCTTGGCAGAATTAGAGACACAAATTATTTTCAAAACATTGAGAGGTTCCCTGATGAAATTACTGTAAGAGAAGATTTGATCATACTAAAATTCGACGCACAACTATTTTTTGGGAATATTGAATTTTTTAAAAAATTAGTTTTTGAAGCCGTTGAAAAAAATTCAAATAAAATCAAAGGTTTTATAATNAATGCNCGATCAATAAATTACATAGATAGTACAGCTGCTGAAGAATTAGTNCTAATAATTAAAAAACTTCAAAAAAAAGATATACGAGTAATGGTAGTAGGGGCAATAGANCCTTCAAGAGACATTATAATAAATAGTAAACTGATAGATATATTAAAAAAACAAAATTTGTTTGTCACTTCTGGAGATGCAACTGACAGCTTTGATGGTGTTTCTAAAAAAACTGCACTACAGAAAAAACTCAGTAGACAATACAATCCAATGGATTAAAAAATTAAAATTAAATTTGANAATGATTATTGAACAAATCTACACAGGATGTTTATCTCAAGGGGCCTACTATATTCAAAGTGCNAATGAAGCAGCNATCATTGATCCTTTAAGNGAAANAAAACCCTACATCCAAAAAGCTAAAAAAGCTAACGTCAAAATAAAATTTATTTTTGAGACTCATTTTCATGCCGACTTCGTAAGTGGTCATTTAACTCTTGCAAAAGAGACTGGTGCTAAAATTATTTTTGGCCCAAGTGCTAATACTAAATATGATTCACTTACAGCAGAAGACGAACAAGAGTTTAGAATTGGTGAAATTACAATTAAAGCTTTACATACTCCTGGTCATACAATGGAAAGCACAACTTATTTATTGACTGATTCTTCTAAAAAAGATATTGCAATCTTTAGTGGAGATACACTTTTTATTGGAGATGTAGGGCGTCCTGATCTAGCACAAAAATCTAACGATATAAGTCAAGAGGACCTTGCTGGAATTCTTTATGATAGCCTTAGGAAAAAAATTATGCCTTTGGATGATGATGTTTTGGTTTATCCAGCACACGGCGCAGGTTCTGCATGCGGGAAAAATTTAAGTAGCAAAACTGTAAGCACAATCGGTGAGCAGAAGAAAACTAATTATGCTCTCCGTGAAAATATGTCCAAGGATGAATTTATAAGAGAAGTAACCCAAGGGCTAACCCCACCACCAAATTATTTCCCTTTAAATGTAAAAATGAATAAAGAGGGTTATGATGATATAGACAAAATTATCGCATGTGGAACAACTCCTTTAGACCCAGATTCATTTGAAAATTTTGCTAAAATGAAAAACGTTTTGATACTTGATGTTAGGCATCAGGACGATTTTGCTAAAGAACACATCCCAAATTCAATATTTATTGGTATTGATGGAAGCTTTGCTCCTTGGGTTGGAACGATTATAGAAGACGTTACAAAGCCTATTTTGTTAGTAACACCTGAAGATAGAGTTGAAGAGACNGTTACAAGATTAGCCCGCGTAGGTTTTGATAATTGTCTTGGATTCCTGAAAGGAGGCATAAAAACTTGGATGATGCATGGTAAATTGACAGCAAATGTAAATGTAATTGACTCAGCTGTTTTTAAAAAATTAACTAAAAATGAAGACTTAAAAGTGTTTGATTTGCGCAAATCAGATGAATATATTTCTGGATATATTCCAAATGCTCAAAATATTCCACTTGACTTTATTAATCAAAAAATAAGTAGTTTCCGTTTAAAAGATACATTTTATATGCATTGTGCAGGAGGTTATAGAAGTATGATAGCTGCATCAATATTAAAAAGTAACGGAATTCACAATTTTACAGACATTAAAGGTGGATTTAATGCATTAAAAAGAAAAGGTTTGGAAATTTCTGGGAAATAAATTTTAAAAACCTAAAAAGTTAAAGTCTATATTAATATCACTTACTATTATACCGACTTAGTTATGTTACCTTAACGAAGACATTAATTTCTAGTCATTTTCAGATAAAAGACTGACAAAATGACAATATGATAGTCTTTTTTGTAATTTTGTTTTTTATAAACTTATAATTACATCTCAGCTGTTTATGGGTGCAGACAAATTTAAATCTTTGGACAATAATATTGTATCGGAAATTCCCAACAATCACAATTCAAATAAGTCGATAAATAAAATTCCGAAAAGAGCTTATATTGAAAGCTATGGTTGCCAAATGAATTTTGCTGATAGCGAAATAGTGGCCTCTATTTTGATCAAAGATGGTTATAGTGTAACTAAAAAGTTAGATGAAGCTTCTTTGATTCTTGTAAATACTTGCTCAATTAGAGAGAAAGCTGAAAAAACAGTTCGCAAAAGATTAGAATATTTTGAATCTATCAAAGAAAAGAATTCTAAAATTAAAGTTGGTGTGATGGGATGTATGGCTGAACGATTAAAAAAGAAATTTCTTGAAGAGGAGAAAATTGTTGATTTAGTGGTAGGTCCTGACGCTTATAAAGACATTCCTAGACTTTTACAAGAGGTTGAAAACGAAAATGAGGCTGTAAATGTCCTTCTGTCAAAAGACGAAACATATGGAGATATATCCCCTGTAAGATTAAATTCAAATGGAATATCTGCATTTGTTTCCATTACACGTGGTTGTGACAATATGTGTACCTTTTGCGTTGTTCCATTTACTAGAGGTAGGGAAAGAAGTCGTGATCCTAAAAGTATCTTAAATGAGATTGAAGACCTTAAATGTAGGGGATATAAAGAAGTTACATTGCTAGGACAAAATGTGGACAGTTATCTTTGGTATGGCGGTGGCCTAAAAAAAGACTTTAAAAAGGCCTCTAGCATTCAACGTAAAACTGCATTAAGATTCCACAACTTATTGAGTATAGTTGCCGAAGCATATCCTAAAATTAGGATTCGCTTTTCCACATCTAATCCTCAAGATATGTCAATTGAAGTCTTAAAAATAATGGCCAAAAACGAAAATATTTGTAATTATATTCACCTCCCAGTTCAATCAGGAAGTAATAAAATTCTGAGAAAAATGAACCGCCAACATACAGTAAAAGAATATTTTCAGCTTATAGATTCAATTCGTGAAATTCTTCCTGAATGTGGAATATCTCATGATATGATCGCAGGTTTTCCAACAGAAACAGTTCAAGATCATCAAGACACTCTAAAGTTAATGGATTATGTAAAGTATGACTTTGGATTCATGTTTGCTTATTCTGAACGCCCTGGAACTTTGGCAGCGAAAAGAATAAATGATGATGTTGATGAAAATATAAAAAAGAAGCGTTTAAATGAAATTATTAAAAAACAGCAAAAACACAGCCTATATAGAACTCAACAATATTTAGATAAAATAGTTTGTGTTTTAATTGAAAAGGTTTCTAAAAGATCAGAACATTTTTGGAGTGGTAGAACTCAACAAAACACAGTAGTAGTTTTCCCAAAGGAAAATTATAAACCAGGCGATTTTGTTGATGTTAAAATTAAGAGTTGTACATCTGCAACACTAATCGGTAAAGCAATTAAAATCTCAAACCGAATTTAATATGGATTCATTACAATCAGTTAAACAACGTTTTGGTATTATTGGAAACAATCTGGGGCTAAACCGTGCTTTAGAAAAGAGTTTACGTGTTTCTAATACTGATATCTCAGTTCTAGTAATAGGTGAAAGTGGGGTAGGTAAAGAAAGCATTCCGAAAATTATACATCAATATTCACACAGAAAACATAACAAATATATAGCCGTTAACTGTGGTGCCATACCAGAGGGTACAATAGATAGTGAACTTTTTGGTCATGAAAAAGGAGCATTTACGGGAGCATCTCAAACAAGAGCTGGATATTTTGAAGTTGCAGATGGTGGTACTATTTTCCTTGATGAAGTAGGTGAATTACCAATGCAAACTCAAGTACGATTACTTAGAATTCTTGAAAGTGGAGAATTTTTAAAGGTGGGATCCTCGAAAGTCCAAAAGACAAATGTTCGCATAGTAGCAGCAACTAACGTTAACATTTCTGAAGCCATTTCAAAAGAAAAATTCCGAGAAGATTTATATTACAGGTTAAGTACAGTAGAAATAAGCCTGCCTCCTCTTAGAGAGAGAAAGGAAGATATTGTTTTACTTTTTAGAAAATTTGCATCTGATTTCGCTCAAAAATATCACATGCCTTCAATAAAACTTGATGAAAACTCCCAAGAACTGTTAATGAACTATAGATGGAGTGGAAATATAAGGCAACTTCGCAATGTTGCTGAACAGATTTCAGTATTGGAAAAGGAAAGAGAAATTAATGCTGCATGTTTGAGTACCTATCTTCCTGACCGCAAGTCCCAGCTACCTGCATTAATCGAGAAAAAAAATAGAAACAGTGATTTTGGCTCTGAGAGGGAAATACTTTACAAAGTACTTTTTGACATGAAAAGTGATCTACATGATTTGAAAAAACTAACACTTGATTTAATAAAAAATGGAAGTCAGAGTGAAATAAATGAAAAAAATCAAAGTCTGATTGAAAAAATTTATGGTAAAGAGACTGCTCCAGAAAAAAGTACACTAGATTCCGTATCCATAGATACCAACTCCCATGAAATTAATAAAGTGGAGTCATTAGATAAATATTCCTATGCTGAAACTATTGAAGAAGAAGAGCCTCTTTCCTTACACGAAAAAGAATTAAAGATGATTAAGCAGGCATTGATAAGAAGCAAAGGCAAGCGAAAATTAGCAGCTCAAGAATTGGGTATTTCTGAAAGAACATTATACAGAAAAATTAAACAATTTGATCTTAATGAAGCTGAAAAAATTTAAATTTTTCGTTTTATTTCCATTATTTTTATTACAGTATAAATGTGGTATTTATTCTTTCACGGGAGCTTCTATTCCTCCTGGAGTAACTACTTTTCAAGTTAATTTTTTCGAAAACCTAGCCGGTAATCGCCCTGGTTCAATTGTAGAGCCTGGATTGGATAATGATTTTACTAATGCTCTTCAAGATATTATTATGAATCAGACAAACTTGAACTTAGTAAGTAAAGAGGGGGAGCTGATCTACGAAGGAGAAATAACAGAATATAGCGTTACTCCTATGTCTGCAACCGCTGAAAATACTGCCGCACAAAATCGGTTGAGAATGGCAGTAACATTTCGTTTTTTTAATGTAAAAAAAGAAGACGATAATTTCGAAAGGACATATTCATTTTTTTTATGATTTCCCTGCTGAACTACAGGTTTATGATGTTATTGACTCNGCCCATAAAGAAATTTTTGATAGAATCACACAAGATATTTTCAATGATACACTAGCTAAATGGTAATAAAAGATTCTAAAAGTCTATTTTCTTTAATTGAGCAATTTGATCCAAATAATAAGGATCATTTATCACAGTTTGAAGAACTTTCTAAGATTTATCCAAACTTTCATCTATTAAGAATGTATTATCTTAAAGCTCTTCAACACCAAGAAGTTTCAAAATTTGATAAAAGCCTATCACAAACTTCAATTGCAACCTATGATAGAGAATTATTATATCAATTCATTGAATCTAATTTAACCTCAAAAAAAATCTCTAAAAAGAAAAGACCAACTAGAAAAGACAAGCCTAAAAGAAATACGAGTAACCACATTGATAAAGAAAAAAATGTTGGTGAAAAGATGAAAAGCAATGATCTTTTATCCAAAACTCTTAAATTTTCCGAGTGGGCTATCTATCTAAATTCAAAAAATGAATCTTCTAAAAAAAATAATCTTGATAATTTTCAACTATTTGATGATTTCCTAGAAATAACGGAAAGAATTATTCCAGACAAAAACTTTAAAAACAAAGAAGATCTTAGTAAAAAAAGTTGGTCCTCAAATTACGAGCTTATGACTGAAACACTAGCAAAAGTATTTGTTAAACAAAAAAAATTTAGAAAGGCTATCGAAGCTTATGAAATATTAGGCTTGAAATATCCAGAAAAAAATAGTTTATTTGCAAACCAAATTAGAGAAATTAAAAAATTAAAAAAAACAAAAAAATAGTTAATGAGTACATTTTCGATATTTGTCGCTTTAATTATGTTAGTTTGCTTTTTGCTTGTGCTAGTAATTATGGTNCAAAATCCTAAGGGCGGAGGTTTGTCCTCATCCTTTGGAGGCGGATCACAGCAAATGGGTGGCGTTCAAAAAACCTCAGATTTTTTAGATCGGAGTACTTGGATCTTGGCAACTTTGCTTCTGGCTCTGATATTGGTGTCAAACATTACATTATCTTCAGGTAATGATGTTCTGGATTCCAAATTATTGGATGACTCCAGCACTCCTGAAAATTTTGAAAATCCAATCGAACAACCTGTACAAGAAATCCCGGAAACTGACACGAATCAAAATTTAATCCCAGAAATTCCTGAGGCAGGAAANTAACTATTTTATATAAAATACTGACAAGCTGACATTTTATTAAAAAATTAAAGACTAATGAAGGCGTTGGCATAATTTGTGAAAACTAAATTTTAAAATTAAATATTTGAATGATATGAGTATTAAACCATTAGCAGATCGTGTTCTTGTAGAACCCGCTGCAGCTGAAACGAAAACGTCATCTGGGATAATAATCCCAGACAGTGCAAAAGAAAAGCCACAAAAAGGAACCGTTGTTGCAGTTGGTTCAGGAACAAAAGAAAACCCAATGACTGTCAAAGTTGGAGATAATGTCCTTTATGGAAAGTATTCTGGAACTGAGCTTCAACATGATGGCAAAGATTATTTAATAATGAAAGAGAGCGATATTTTCGCTATCGTTTAACAACTAAAAATTGAAAAATGGCAAAAAAAATAGAATTTGATCTAGAAGCAAGAGATGGAGTCAAACGAGGAGTTGACGCCCTAGCAAATGCTGTAAAAGTAACACTCGGCCCAAAGGGGAGAAATGTTATTATTGGTAAAGCATTCGGTGCACCTCAAGTTACAAAAGACGGAGTTACTGTTGCTAAAGAAATAGAGCTTGAAGACGCGCTTGAAAATATGGGAGCTCAAATGGTGAAAGAAGTTGCATCNAAAACAAACGACCTAGCAGGTGATGGAACGACCACAGCTACGATTTTAGCACAGGCAGTGGTCAAAGAAGGACTTAAAAACGTTGCTGCTGGAGCAAACCCTCTTGATTTAAAAAGAGGAATTGATAAAGCAGTAGAATCAATTGTTAATTCTCTCGAAAAACAATCTGTTGAAGTAGGTGACTCATCCGAAAAAATCCAGCAAGTAGCAAGTATTTCGGCTAATAATGATTCGAATATTGGGAGCTTAATTACCGAAGCATTTGAAAAGGTAGGTAAAGAAGGTGTCATNACAGTCGAAGAGGCAAAAGGTACAGATACATATGTAGATGTTGTTGAGGGTATGCAATTTGACCGCGGATACTTATCTCCGTATTTTGTTACTGACTCTGAGAAAATGGAGGCAGACCTTGAATCACCCTACATTTTGTTATATGACAAAAAAATTTCAACTATGAAGGACCTTCTTCCCATACTAGAACCAGTTTCTCAAACAGGGAAACCCCTGCTTGTTATAGCTGAGGACGTTGACGGGGAAGCTTTAGCTACTCTAGTTGTAAACAAACTTAGAGGAGCCTTAAAAATAGCAGCAGTAAAAGCTCCTGGATTTGGAGACAGAAGAAAAGCAATGTTAGAAGATATAGCGATTCTTACAGGAGGAACTGTAATTTCTGAGGAAAGAGGATTTACTCTTGAGAATACCACAATCGAAATGTTAGGCACTACAGAACGGGTCACAATTGATAAAGATAATACAACAATTGTAAATGGTAATGGTGCAAAAAAAGACATTCAGGCCAGAGTAAATCAAATTAAATCTCAAATTGAAACAACAACTTCAGACTATGATAAGGAAAAACTACAAGAACGCTTAGCAAAACTCTCGGGTGGAGTTGCAGTCTTATACGTAGGTGCTCCTTCTGAAGTAGAAATGAAAGAGAAAAAAGATAGAGTAGATGATGCTTTACATGCAACTCGTGCAGCTGTTGAAGAAGGAATCGTTACAGGAGGAGGTGTTGCTCTTTTGAATGCTCAAAATGAGTTGAAAAAAATCAAGCCAGATAACTCCGACGAGGCAACTGGTGTTCAGATTATAAATAAAGCTGTTGAATCACCACTAAGAACAATCGTTGAAAATTCTGGAGGTGAGGGTTCTGTTGTGGTTTCAAAGGTTTCTGAAGGTAACGAAAATTTTGGATTCAATGCTAAGGACGGAACTTATGTAGACATGTTAAAAGAGGGAATCATTGATCCAAAAAAAGTTACTCGAGTTGCACTTGAAAATGCAGCATCAGTAGCTGGAATGATTCTCACCACAGAATGTGCTTTAATTGACATCAAAGAGGAAGCTCCGCCAGCACCTCCAATGGGAGGAGGCGGAATGCCAGGCATGATGTAATATACACTTTAAAAGGCCCTTATTTTAGGGCCTTTTTTATTTAGTTTCTTTCGTAAATACAACACATCGGAAGCTCGTTATATACATTATCAGGTGCCTTAAATGGTGGGGTATCGTGGCCAACATTGGCAATAGCACTTTGAATTTGATCTGGCACTATTTTGTTTGAATTATAGATAACAGAGAGAATATTTGATGGAATATCCCATGTAGCCATTTTTACACCTTTTAAAGACAAAGCTGCTTTTTCGATTCGTTTTTTACAAATTTCACAATTCCCAATTACTTCGAAATTTGATTTTTTATTCTTTTGGTTTTGACCATTAACAGATATCGAAACAATAAACAAAAAAAGTAGAAGAATTTTTTTCATCATTTTTATAACAAAGTTAATTATAAATTTAAACGTAAACCAATATAAATCATTCTACCAAAAATTGGTGCATAAACCTGTGCAGAATCAAAATTTATTCCAAATGGATCATCAGCTGCAATAATTGGATTCAATTGTCTAAAATTTCCTAAATTTTCAACCCCACTATAAACTTCAAATTTATTAGTAAAAGCATAGGTTATTTGACTATTCCAAAGTCCATAAGATGGAGAGTAGCTCCCTTCAGGATCTCTAATAGTTGACACTAATCGTTGTTGCCCTAAATAATGGTAAGTTAAATCCCATCGCCATTGATCTCCCCTAGTTTTTCGTTTTGTTTCCCATGCAAAATTTGCAAAAAATCTGTTTTGAGCTTGTAATGGTCTTTGCAGAAAACCTGAATTATATGTTGTTTTTACATCATAATTTTTATAAGCAAAACGAAGACTTATCAGCTCGAAAAGATTGTAATCGATTGATAATTGAAAACTATTCGCACGGCTTAAACCCTCTAAATTATAAAATGAGATTTGACCTTCTGATTCCCAATCTACTACAACTTGATCGGTAAAGTTGGTAAGATAATAATCCACCATTATATCTCCACCCCTTCCAAAAAGTTTGAAAATCTGACGTGCACTAATTCCATAATTCCATGCTTTCTCAGGATTCAAGCCATAAATAGATCCCCCATTCTCTAGAATATTTATCCTGCGATTTGTACCAAAAAGAGTTTGATTTTCGGCAAAAATATTTGCTGCTTTTCTTCCACTTCCTCCTGAAATTCTAAATATCGTAGTCTCATTAGGAAGATATCTCAGGTGCAATCGAGGAGTAACAAAAGTTCCCAAACGATTATGGGAATCAATTCTAATACCAGCTACTAAATTAAAATCTTCCAAACTATCATAGCTGTATTCGAAGAAACTACCAACCGAAATATCATTTCTATTGAAATAAAAAGCATCTACCGTTTCTTTATAACGGTCATATGAAAAATTAAATCCTAATTTGAATTTGTTTTTGGTATTCCCAATAATTGAGTTATACAAAAGGTTACTATAAAAACTCTGATGCTCAATATCGTAGTTTCTAAAGCCATAAAAAGCCTCTTGTATGTGATTACTATACGCAGATTGAAAACCAAAACTTTTATAAGATAATTCAGGAAATACATATCCGATTTTCAAAGAAGCATCTATTCTATTGGTCTTAATCTGACTTCCCCAAAAGATATTTTCGTATATATCACCTTCTGGTATAAAACTTAATTCACCAACTTGCTTTTCATCTTGCATTAAACGTATACTCCCAAAACCAACCCATCCTTTTTTTNAATCAGTGTANTGCCAACGATTCAAAATATTCANNTGNTCACCAAGTGGTNCATCTAAAAANGAGTCACCATTATTATCCATCTCTNGATTNCGNAAATTACCATGAATAAATAGACCNGTACTCCATTTATTATTTAGTTTCAAACTNCCATGNAAATTTGCTTCTCGTCTGCCCATATTAGAACTGAANAGATTAAAAAATAGTGGGTCACTTGAAAAAGGTTTTTTTATTTCNGTATTTATTTGNCCNGCAATACTCTCGAATCCATTGATTACACTTCCTGTTCCTTTAGTTATTTGAATACTTTCAATCCATGTTCCTGGTGTAAAAGTAAGNCCATAAGCTTGAGAAGCTCCNCGAACCATAGGAATATTTTCNTCACTAATCANNAAATATGGGCTNGTTAGTCCTAACATTTGTATTTGCTTAGTGCCAGTNAGTGCATCTGAAAAATTAACATCAATNGAAGGATTNGTCTCGAAGCTTTCTGAGAGNTTGCAACATGCTGCTTTTAATAATTCTTCACTATTTATGTTTATNATNTTTTGNGCNTCNAAATAGGCTTTCTGTACTGCTTTTCTCCTTTGAAAAATTGTTACTTCNTCCAGTGATTCTGTATCGCTNGACTTCANAAATCTGATTAACATTTTGTTATTTTGNACANTCAATGTATCTGATTTAAANCCAATGNAACTAAGTANAAGTTTTCCTTCGGGACCNAAATAAGGAATTGTAAATTTNCCCTCNTGATCAGTTACAGTNCCTGTTTNGGTATTTAACCAAAAAACATTTGCGCCAANAAGAGGTANTGTTTCACTACCGTCTTTNGTTAGTAATCTTCCTTGAAGATTTTCCTGANCTGANAGTTTNANNCCTNANAGGCTTAATAGTATTAAAATATATTTTTTCACTTTAAATTTTTATGANTTATCTTATCCTTTTTNATTTGAAAGGTCAGATTAGCCATAAAANATAAATGAATTGTTCTTNAGAAACAGTTTACAAGTTTTGGTGGGNGGTGAAAGTGAATTAAATAGATATNCCTNAGANAACAAGTNTNATTTTAGAGTNTTNAAATTCGAATCTCTAAAAAATACATNCTCAACAATNGTAATTTTTAAAAAGTNCTCTTGATCTATTTTTTGGGGTTCATGGTTTTGAAATAGTTGAATATCATCTTCACAACAAGACTTTTTTGTAAATTCATTTCTTGGATAAGCCTTGGAATCAAAATTGGACTCCATATTACAGTTTGAAGAGTTATATGCCAATGAAATCTTGGCAATTTTATCTTCACAATAATGAACATTGAGAGCATAACCAACTCTAGTAGCCAAAATGGTTAGGGTTAAAAATAAACTTACTAAACTTTTAATTTTCATTATTCAAAGATACTTTTTTTAAATGAAATAAGAGATCAAAAGAATACATGACATNCCTAGCATTATTATATTTTCAATTAANGTTGCTTCTGTCATTGGGAGTTTCAACAAAGTTCCTAAACAGGCACAATTAATCTCAGTTTTATTAACTAAAGTCTTAATTACNCCTAAAGAAGTAATAGATAAAACCAATAATGTGATNGTAAGAACTANTGGGAGATTCCATTCGATTAAGAAAGCAATACCTAANGCTGTCTCAAGAAAAGGATACAAATTTGCATANAATGGAATTTTTTTTGCTAAAGGATCGTAACGTTTAAATGAGGTAGGGAAACTATCATAATCTAGGAATTTGAATAAGCTAAATATTATAAAAAATAATCCCATAAAAACTTGCATAGATCTTTCATAGCTGGCATTAATTTGACTAGAAATATAAAAAGTCCCCATAATTAGATAAGAAAATATCAAAAACAGAGGAGTCAATTGTCTTAATTTTGACTTTGTTTCTTTTTTGGATAAGGATATGTCACCTTTAACAANATATTTTGANCCTAAAAGCTTTGAAATTTCNTAAACCTCAAGATTTTGTTTTGAATCAATTTCTGCAAGNCCTGATTCNAAGCTNACTTTTACTCCCATTACACCNTCATANNCTTTGATTTTATCNGAAACTGTCTTTTGACAATTCGAGCATGTCATACCAGAAATGTAGAATTTACTTTTCATAAGGCTTTAGCTGATAAANAATAATATTTGATTTTAAAATTTTAAATNCNAAACAAAGTTAATNACATTTTTGTATATAAATGATANACGAAATTTAAGTTTGTAAGTAACANANTACTTAATTTTGTTTAANATGTTAGAANCCACTTACTCTTCAATATTTAAAAAAATTAAAACTTCTNTGAAACCCCATAAAAAAGAAGNATTAATGGGTTTANAGACTTGCTGTAAGGTCCTTAGAAATAATATTGCTCATTACGANTGGGTGGGCTTTTACTTTTCAAANTTCAATACTAAAACACTTCANCTNAANGCTTTTTCTGGAGATCCAACAGAACATGTAACTATACCTTTTGGAAAAGGAATATGTGGCCAGGTTGCATTGACTAATCAAAACTTTATTGTACCCGATGTTAAAGAAGAAGATAATTATATATCNTGTAATATTAATGTNCGCTCAGAATTAGTTGTCCCATTGTTTTTNGNAGGAAGAAATATTGGTCAAATTGATATTGACTCNAATAAAANTGATGCTTTTTCGAAAGAAGATGAAAATTTATTAGTATTATGTTGCGATTTCATTTCAAAAACTTATGGATCAAGACTATTANAAATATANATTNNCATGNAAAATAAAAAAATTACCNCAGCCTTAATTTCTGTATTTGATAAANATAATCTTGANCCATTAGTAAAAGAATTAATCNACAACGATGTTACACTNTATTCAACGGGAGGAACAAAGGATTTTATTCAAGATTTAGGATACGAAGTGTTAGCTGTTGAGAACTTAACAGGCTACCCTTCAATTCTTGGNGGAAGAGTTAAAACNTTGCANCCGAAAATTTTTGGAGGAATTCTNNNAAGATCAAATAATAAAAGTGACTNCATNGAAATGGAAAAATTTCAAATNCCTTCATTTGATTTAGTTGTGGTAGATTTATATCCATTTGAAAAAACTGTAGCAGAAAACGCNTCAGAGACTGATATTATTGAAAAAATCGATATTGGTGGAATTGCATTAATCAGGGCTGCAGCGAAAAACTTTAATGATGTTTTCTGTATCTCAGATAAAGACGATTATACAAATTTTATTTCGCTTTACAGGAAATCTAATGGTTCACCTTCAATTGAAGAGAGAAAAGAGTTTTCTATTAAGGCTTTTCATATATCATCAAATTACGATACTGCTATTTTTAATCATTTTAATAAAGACAAAAATCGATTAAAGTTAAGTATTAGTGATCCTAAGGTTCTTCGTTATGGAGAAAACCCTCACCAAAAGGGATATTTTTATGGGTCGTTTTCAGATTTACTAGACCATATTCATGGTAAAGAAATATCATATAATAACCTACTTGATATTGATTCAGCAATAAATTTAATGTCAGAATTTTATGACGGCAGGTCTGCCTTCGGAATCTTTAAACATAACAATGCATGTGGTTTTGCTGTTAGAAATAAATTAAATGAAGCTTATCTTGCATCTTTAGATGGAGATCCAATATCTGCTTTTGGAGGTGTTTTAATAAGTAATAAAATAATTGATTTAATTACAGCAACAGAAATGAACAAGCTGTTTTTTGAAATAGTAATTGCACCAGATTATGATTCTAAAGCTCTTAAATTGCTAAAGGCTAAAAAGAATCGAATTATTCTTGTCCAAAAAGAAAACATACATTCAAATCAAGTATTAAGAAGTTGCCTAAATGGAGTTTTGGTGCAAGACAAAGACCTTAAAACCGATGAAAAAAATGATTTAAAGTATGTTACAAAGAAATCGCCTCTGCCAAATGAGATTGAAGATTTGTTATTCGCATCAAAAATTTGCAAACACACAAAATCAAACACAATTGTACTTGCAAAAAATAGTCAACTTATTGGATCTGGCACTGGCCAAACTTCACGAGTGGATGCATTAAACCAAGCAATTAAAAAAGCTAAAAGCTTTGGTTTTGAATTAAAAAGTGCCGTTATGGCGAGTGATGCTTTTTTTCCATTCCCAGATTGTGTTGAAATTGCTAATAATGAGGGTATCAATTCTGTAATACAACCTGGAGGTTCTATAAAAGATAATTTATCTGTAGATTACTGTGATAAAAACGAAATGAGTATGGTTTTAACAGGAATACGTCATTTTAAACATTAATTCTTAATTTTGCAAAATATCATTAAGTATGGGTTTATTCTCTGAAGACATAGCGATAGATTTAGGAACTGCAAACACTCTTATTATTCACAATGATAAAGTTGTTGTTAATAGTCCCTCTATTGTTGCTATAGACAGAACTACTAATAAAGTAATAGCTATTGGTGAAGAAGCAAATATGATGCAGGGTAAGACACATGAAAACATTAGAACCGTTCGTCCCCTAAAAGATGGAGTGATTGCAGACTTTAATGCTTCAGAGCAAATGATTAATCGCTTAATCAAAAGTATACCAACATTGCACCGNANGTTTTTTTCACCCTCCCTTAGAATGGTAATATGTATTCCTTCAGGTATTACTGAGGTAGAAATGCGAGCAGTAAAAGAATCTGCAGAAAGAGTTAATGGAAAGGAAGTCTATCTTATTCACGAACCTATGGCAGCAGCAATTGGTATTGGAATAGATATTATGCAACCTAAAGGAAATATGGTTGTTGACATTGGNGGAGGTACAACAGAAATTGCAGTAATTGCNCTTTCTGGAATTGTGTGTGACAAATCAATTAAAATTGCAGGTGATGTTTTTACTGGAGANATAATAAACTATATGAGGAGTAANCATAATTTATATATTGGNGACAGGACTGCAGAAAAAATTAAAATTCTTGTAGGCAGTGTTATTGAAGACTTGGATAATCCTCCCGAGGAAATGTCAGTTCAAGGAAGAGATTTNTTATCGGGTAAACCCAAACAGGTAATTATTAGTCACGCAGAANTAGCTAAAGCATTAGACAAGTCAATTATACGTATCGAGGACGCTATTATGGATGCTCTTTCTCAAACTCCACCTGAATTATCTGCAGATATTTATAATACTGGGATTTACNTAGCCGGTGGCGGTGCACTTTTGCGAGGATTAGACAAAAGATTATCTCAAAAAACTGATTTGCCAATCTATGTAGCAGAAGATCCTCTACAAGCTGTTGTCAGAGGTACAGGTATAGCGCTTAAAAACACTGAACGTTTTAAAACTGTTTTAATTAAATAATATGGTATGCAGCGAATAATTAATGCGCTCATACAATATAGAAATCCAATTTTATACTTTTTTTTATTAGGTTGTTCAATTCTGTTTTTAATTAAAAAAAGTAAATATCACAAGACTNAATTAGANGCTTATGGTATGTATGCAACNAAAGAGCTCTATAATCTCAATNATGAATTGTTAAATTATTTTAAGTTGAAAAGTAAAAATGAAGAGTTACTTAAAGAGAACCGAAAGTTAAAAGAACTAAATCTCAAATCTAAAAGTTTAGCTCTTTATCCAAATTCTTTTTCAGAAAAAAAACGATTCCCCTTCAAAATTNAACAAGCTAACGTAATAAAAAATAGCTTTTTGAATCAAAGAAATAACCTAATTATNGATAAAGGTTCTGGTCATGGAATTAAAAATGACATGGGTGTAATTTCAAAAAATGGAATTATCGGTATCGTAAACTCAGTTTCTAATAACTATTCAAAGGTCATTTCAATTTTAAATCAGGACATTAAAATAAATATCCGCTTAAAAAAAAGCCATGCATTGGGTTCCATGTTTTGGAAAGGATTAAATCCATTAGAGTTTAAAATTGAAGATGTTATTAATAATGTTTCGTTAAAAAAAGGAGATACAATAATTACAGGTGGAATGTCTTCGTACTTTCCNTATGGGATTCCGTTAGGAGAGGTAGTAGATTTTGAAAGTAATTCGCAAAACGGATACTATACTATTAATGCAAAACTATTTGAAGATCCCTCTTTAGTAAACTACGTTTACGTTTTAATTAATGAGGATAAAGAAGAAATCNAGCAACTAAAAGAAAATTTTTCANAATGAATAGAAAAAGCTTTATCCTTTTAATTTCTTTTATTGCGCTTTTATTTTTTCAAACTTTTGTCTTCAATAACATGAATATTTTTGGGTTTATAAATCCAATGATTTACCTCGTTTTTTTAGTAATCTATAATTTTGATAGTGATCAAACGCTCTTCATTTTAGTTTGTTTTCTTTTAGGCTTTTTAACTGATTTTTTTTCTCAATCTGGAGGAGCACATACTATTGCTACACTTACAGCATCTTTTCTTAGACCAATTTTGATAAGAAATTCTTTTGGAGTCACATCAGAAATTCCTGTTAGTTTTCAAGTTGATAAAAGGAAAATAAATAAATATACATTTTTATCACTGGTATTAATTTTACATCACCTAATTTATTTTTCAGTNGTATTTTTTAATTGGAGTGCAATATATCTGATTTTAAAGAANACAATTTTGACATTTATATTTTCTTTAATTTTAAGTGTGATGGTATTGAATTTTTTTAATAAATCCAATGATTCGTAAAAATATTTTATTTTATTTCTCTCTTGCAGTTTCAGCAATATTTATTTGTCAATTGATAATATTACAATTATTTAANCCTGAGTATTCTANGCGGTCTCTTAGTAATGCTACTCTAGAACAAACAGTTTATCCTCCTCGAGGACTTATATATGACAGAAACGGTAAGCTTTGGGTTAGCAACAAACCTGCATATGATTTGATGGTAGTCCCCGAAAATTTGAGACAATTTGATACTCTTGAACTCACTCAAGATTTAAAAATATCAAAGAAAGAGCTAATTGAGAAAATTGGGAATGCTGAAGAATTTTCAAAAAAATTACCCTCTATCATTGAACGTCAGCTATCATTTTCTGAAATATCTATTTTTCAAGAAAAAATGTGGAAGTTCCCAGGTTTTTATTTTCAAAAAAAAACAACTAGAGATTACATACTACCAATCGGAGGAAATATTTTGGGTTATATCAGCGAAACAAATAAGAGAGAGTTAAAAATGAAAACCGATTATGACCCAGGAGAAATGATAGGNAGACAAGGAATTGAAAAAACATATGAAAAAAATCTTCGAGGTAAAAAGGGTATGAAAATTTTCCAAAAAGATCGTTTTAACAGAATAATAGGTCCCTATGAAGGTGGTAATTATGACATAGCTCCTAAATCTGCTGAAAATTTAACTCTAACTCTGGACTCTGATTTACAAAATTATGGTGAATCTTTAATGCAAAATAAAAGAGGTGGAATAGTTGCCATAGAACCAAAAAGCGGTGATGTACTTGCTCTTGTTACTGCNCCTAATTACAATCCTAATATTCTTATAGGAAGAGATAGATCAAAATTCTTCAATAAACTGGTAACTGACACCATTTCTAAACCCCTTTTTGATAGAAGTTTACAAGCAGAATATTCTCCTGGATCACCATTTAAAATATTAAACGCTCTTATTGGTCTTCAAGAGAATGTTATAACACCAGAAACAGTTTTTTCCTGTAACAAAGGGCATTATTATGCAAAGGGGGCTTTTATGAAATGTCACAACGGAATTGGTACAAAAAGTAATCTAATTAAAGGTATCTACAAATCTTGCAATAGCTATTTTGCAAAGACTTTTGTTAGAATAATTGAGAGTCAATCAAGTCCAGAGAAAGGCATAGATTTATGGAAAAACCACTTAACTAGGTTTGGATTAGGAAATTATTTAGGGTATGACTTACCAATTGGAAAACCAGGATTTATTCCTGGCAGCAGTTATTACAATAGTTGGTATCCCGAAAAAAATTGGAGCTCAACAACAGTAGTATCTAATGCGATAGGACAAGGAGAGATTCTTACAACACCTATCCAAATGGCAAATTTTACTGCTGCTATCGCAAATCGTGGATTTTATAGAAGGCCACATTTTAAAAAATCCTTTGATAGTAAAATTAATGACTCATTATACCCAGTCAAAAGAACATTGATTGATTCCAAACATTTTGAAACGGTTATTGAGGGAATGCATCAAGTAGTTGAAAGAGGTACTGCCCGTTTAGCGAAAATAAGTGGACTTGAAATTTGTGGTAAAACTGGAACTGTAGAAAACTTTATCCGCCTAAATAATGAAAAAACTCAGCTCACCGATCATTCAATTTTTATAGCTTTTGCGCCCAAGGAAAATCCTAAAATTGCTCTAGCTGTTTTTGTAGAGAATGGATATTGGGGGGCTAGATGGGCAGCTCCAATTGGAAGTTTGATGATAGAAAAGTATCTTAGAAAAGAAGTTAAACGGAAATGGCTTGAAAAAAGAATGACTGAGGGAAGCCTAATTGCAGAGTATGAAAAACCTTTACTTGGTAAACCATTTAATATAAATGAATAAAAAAATTCTTTCAAGATTAGATTGGCTAAGTATTTTTATTTTTTTCATACTTATAATTTTTGGCATTATGAATATTTATTCAGCTACATATTCCGAATACTCTATTTCAATTTTTAATCTGGGAAATCCTGCGGGTAAACAATTTTGGATATTTATAATATCATTATTCATCCTGCCATTTATTTTATTTGTCAACACAAGTTTTTTTGAACATTTATCAAATGTATTTTATGGAATTTCATTAATTAGTTTAATTGGCTTGTTATTTTTTGGACAAAAAATTTCAGGAGCAACATCCTGGTACTCATTTGGAGGATTTAGCTTTCAGCCTTCTGAATTTGCTAAAGTAACAACTGCTTTATTAATTGCAACGAACTTAAGCTCTATACAGACAGATATTAAAAGAGTTAAAGATATTTTGAAGTTATTTAGTATAATTTTATTACCAATGATTCTAATAATCCTTCAGTCTGACGCAGGATCATCTATAGTCTTTCTAGGAATAGTTTTTGCTTTTTTAAGAGAAGGTTTAGATATGAAATTTCTTTATTTTAGTCTTTTATCATCCCTGATTTTCGTATTTACTTTAGTGCTTAAACCATTGCTTTTAAGCATTATTTTAATATTGATCTCTATTACAATTTATATTTATCTGATGCGTAAGTTTCCTAAAATAAATAAATCACCTTTTTTGATAATTTTAATTACATCTATTATTTTTTCATTTTCAGTTGACTTTATTTTTAATACCATTTTCGAACAAAGGCATCGTGATCGATTTAATATAATTCTTGGAATTGAAACTGATTTTAAAGGTATAGGATACAATATAAACCAATCTAAAATTGCTATAGGATCAGGGGGTTTAAATGGAAAGGGATTTCTGAACGGAACTCAGACTAAGGGAGGTTTTGTCCCAGAGCAACACACCGACTACATATTTAGTACAGTTGGAGAAGAATGGGGCTTTGTAGGAAGTAGCTGTCTAATTATTTTTTATACATTTTTAATTCTCCGGGTGTTATATCGATCTGAAAAACATACTCAACCCTTCCCAAGGATTTTCTCCTATTGCTTTATTGGCATGCTATTTATTCACTTTTTTATAAATATAGGTATGACTTTAGGTTTATTTCCAACCGTAGGAATTCCACTTCCTTTTATTAGTTACGGCGGAACAAACCTTTTAGCTTTTAGTTTGATGTTTTTTATATATTTAAACTTGGATGCAAATAGATTGAATTAATCTTTTACATATAATGCATCACGAAGACTGTTCCCCAATGTCATAAANGATAAAACTAAACTCATAATTGCTAAACCAGGTAAGATAGTTAAATATGGCTTACCAAGTAGTAAATAATTGAAGTGNTTTTTTACCATTCCCCCCCAACTTGGCATTGGCGGCTGAGCTCCAATACCTAAAAATCCAAGTCCACTCTCCATTAATATTGCACTTGCAAAATTAGCAGCTGAAATAATAATAAGGGGCCCTATAGTCATGGGAAGTATATGATATAACAGGATTCTCATTCTTGAAAATCCTAAAACTACTCCTGCTTTGACGTAATATTCTTCTTTAATAGATTTTACCAATCCTCTTACTAGCCTTGCTACTTCAACCCACATGGTAATCCCTACAGCGACAAAAACTTGCCAAAACCCTTTGCCAAGTGCTAAAGTTATAGCTATAACCATTAAAAGAGTTGGAACTGACCAGACTACATTAATGAGCCAAACTATAATTTTATCAATACAACCTCCATAAAATCCAGCAATTGATCCAAAAAAAACACCTAAAATTAGGGAAATAATAACTGCAACAAAGCCTATAGAAATTGATACTCTAGAGCCAATAATTAGCCGGCTTAATAAATCCCTGCCAAATTTATCTGTTCCTAAAATAAAAAATTTTTTTTTTAAATACTTTCTTTCTATCTCATTCCTGCCTATTTCACCTGGGAAATTTTTGTAGTCAACTTTTTCAAAGTAATCTGTAGCGTTACCGTATCTTTTGAATAAAATCGCATCATTTATCCAACTTATCTCTTTAACAGGAATTTCATCATTGGTACTAATATTACCATTAAAAAAACTTTTCCTAAGGGCTAAAGTGTCTCTTGGAACTATTAGGAATAAGCTAGAAAAACCTGGCCCTTTAGAATGGATAGATAGATGCATTTGATTTGCATTTTTAGTTTTATCAGGTGACAACTGGTATGCAAAAGTTGCAACTAGAATTACTAAGAATATATAAAAAGCACTAATTTTAGCCCAGACGTCTTTTCTTAGATATTTTAAAGTCCGTTTTAACTCCAACTTTAATTCTTAATTTTTACTTTTTCGCGATAGAATGATTAGGCCCTATTGTAGTAAGATCTTTAAGAATCCTAACTGCTTCTGAAATATAAAAATCTTTTTTTAGAGATTCAACTCCTCTATTTCTTTTTTCAATAGTCGTTTCGTTTGGTGGGGTTTTTTGTCCTGCTTCAGGGAGCCATTGAAATTCGAAAGGCGCAACAAACTCTAACAATTTATCAAAACGCTCAGCATATTTTTTCTTAGTTTCCAATTCCAATTTAAAAGAATCATAATCTAAAAAATATGAGAAGTCACTTTGTTGACTTTTTACCCATAAGGCCTGTTCATCGATTAATGATACTATAGGATTTTCTTTTAATCTTTTTTTACTCTCTTCTACTGCATAATCATAATTATTCATGACTGATGGTTTATAATTTGCAGGTGTTATACGATCCCAAGATAATGGATTTTCTTGATCTTTTTCTCCCATTTCAACGTAAGCATAACGATCTGGAAAAATTATATCACTTTTTACACCTTCGAGTTGTGTCGACTTACCATTCACACGGTAAAATTTATCAGTCGTTACCTTTAGAGCTCCTAAGTCACCATATGTTCCTCCAGTTATCATTTTATTCAAATCAATAACGTTTTGAACTGTTCCCTTGCCAAAGGTCTGCTTACTGCCTAAAACAATTGCTCTTTTGTAATCTTGTAGGGCTGCAGCAATAATTTCAGATGCAGATGCTGAAAACTCATTAACTAACACAACCAATGGACCGTTCCAAATTATTGATGGATCAAGGTCTCTAAGAACTTCTTTTCTACCCCCAGTACTTTTTACTTGAACAACTGGTCCTTTGTCAATAAAATAACCTGTCATATCAACAACTGTTTTCAAAGAGCCCCCACCATTATTTCTCAAATCAAGGATAATCCCTTTTACATTTTTTTCTTTAAGCTGCTGTAATTCTTTTTTAACATCTATTGCTGCATTTCGTTCATTATAATTTTCAAAATTGATATAGAATTTTGGTAATTCAATTAATCCATATTCCCCCGAAACATCTTTAATTAGTGTTGATTTTGCATAAGTTTCTTCAAGCTCAACAACATCTCTTACAATGGATATTTCTTCAATATTTCCCTCAACTCTTTTAATGGTGAGAAAAACTTTTGTCCCTTTAGGACCTTTAATAAGCTTTACGGCTTCATCAATGACCATTGCCGAAATATCAACAGCTTCAAGTTGGTCATCCTGTCTAACTTTTAAAATTACATCTCCAACCTCAAGATTATCTTGCCTCCAAACAGGGCCTCCAGAAATAATCTCAACAACTTTTATTTGTTGATTCCTTTTACTAAGCCTGGCTCCAATACCTTCAAATTTTCCTGACATAGACATATCAAACCGATCTTTGTCTCTTGGAGCAAAATAATACGTATGAGGATCAAATTGTAGCACTATAGAGTTTAAATAAATTGAAAACCAATCTTTTCTTTTCTGATCGTTATAAATTTCAAATAAATTATTTATGTTTTCCTTAATATCTTTTCTAGCAATCTTTTCTATTTCTATGTCAGAAATAATTGTGTGGGTATTGTCTAGCTTCTTTTTTTCAATTTCTTCATCTTTTTTTGCCGTAAATGCCTCAAGTGCAGTTAGTTTAAATCTTTTCCTCCAAAAAGTCTTTAGTTCGCCCAGATTTTTTGCATAAGGTATCGTTTTGAAGTCTAAATTAATTTCCTCTTTTACATTGAAATCAAATGGTTTATTCAATATTTCTGAATAAAACCCTTCTACTTGTTCCATTCGCTCCTTGAGCTTTGAAAAAGTAAGATTAAAAAAGTTGATTTGTGCATTTCTTATCTCGTCATCAATTTTAAAACGGAATGATTCAAATAAGCTTATATCAGATTGAAGGAAGAATCTGTGTTGGCCATCTAAGCTTTCCAAATAATTCGTGAAGACGTTTTCAGAAAAGGAATCGTTTATTTCTCTTGGATCATAATGTCCTCGTTTAATTACATAAGAAATTATCTCAATAAGTAACTTGTCTTTATTTGGATCTTGATCTTTTAAAGCAACTCCATAAATTAAGGCACTACAAAAAATAAAACCCAATAACCAAAAGTGTTTTCGAAAAATTGTGATCTTGAATATCTTTTTCATTGCGAGCAAATATAAGGATATTATAAGATACTTTTATTTGTGTTATATAAAAGAAAGCGGATAAAGATTTGCTAAATTTGACATGAAAATTATTTATGAATAAAAAACCACTCATTCTAGTTACAAATGATGATGGAATTAATGCACCTGGGCTTCGAGCACTTATAAAAATAATGAGTGATATTGGAGAGGTTTTTGTTGTAGCACCGGATTCGCCAAGATCAGCCATGGGGCACGCCATCACAATAAACTCTATACTACAATGCAAAAAAATAAAATCAGACAACATTAACATAATTGAGTATAGCTGTTCTGGAACACCTGCCGATTGCGTTAAACTAGCTATAAATGAAATCTTAGATCGAAAACCTGATATTTGTGTTTCAGGGATTAATCATGGGTCAAATTCATCAATAAATGTAGTTTATTCAGGTACAATGAGTGCAGCTATTGAGGCGGGGATTCAGGGAGTTCCTGCAATTGGTTTTTCGTTATTGGATTTTAAATGGGATGCTGATTTTGACCCATTTAAAAATTATATTAAAAAGATAACTCTTGAAGTCATAAATAATCCCACACCAAAAAACTTAATACTAAACGTAAATTTGCCAAAACTAAAGGAAAATCAAATTAGAGGAATTAAAATTTGTAGACAGGCTAATACGACTTGGTTAGAAAAATTTGATAAGCGTTCGAACCCCATGGGAGAAAAATATTATTGGTTGACAGGAACTTTTTTAAATAACGATAATGGTATAGATACAGATGAATGGGCTCTAGATAATAGCTATATTTCGATTGTGCCTACACAATTCGATTTAACTGATCACAATATGATTATGACACTGAAAAAATGGAATTTGTAAAAAGTAAATATTTTTTCTGGGGACTATTTGCGGGATTATTATGGACAAGTTTTGGTTTAATAATATTATTATTTTTCTTATCTGACATTCCGCTTGATGAAAGTATTTTAAAATTATACAAAAAACAAAAATTGGGGGGGGGGTGATTTCACTTGCAGCACTTATTAATTTACCCATTTTTTTTATTGCACTCAGAAAAAATAAATTTGATTTTGCAACTGGGTTAGTTGCAATTTCTTTAATCCTAGTTTTTGTGATAGTAATTTTAAAAATAACCTTTTAAAAAACTTTAACCTGTGAAATATTATATTATTTCAGGAGAAGCATCAGGTGATCTATACGGTTCACTATTAATTAAAGCACTTAAATCTTTTGATAAAAAAGCAAAATTTCGAGCATGGGGAGGTGATTTAATGAAAAAGGAGGGTTCAATTGTTGTAAAGCACCATCAGGAACTTGCATTCATGGGATTCGCAGATATTTTTCTCAATATTTCAAAAATCATTAAGTATATAAAGTTTTGTAAAAAGGATATTAAAAAATTTAATCCGGATACAATAATTTACATTGATTATCCTGGTTTTAACTTAAGAATAGCCAAATGGGCTAAGAAAAAGGGGTTTAAGAACCATTATTATATAAGTCCGAAAATTTGGGCTTGGAAAGAGTGGAGGATTAAACAGATGAAAAAAAATTTAGATGCGCTTTATGTAATTCTTGAATTTGAGAAAAAATTTTTTGAAAAAAAACATAATTTCCCTGTTCATTTTGTTGGGCATCCTCAATTAGATCTTCAAAAAAATTTTATTGAAAACACTCTTTTTAAAAAGAAATATAATTTAAATCAGGAAAAAATTATTGCCCTATTACCAGGTAGCAGACTAGAGGAGATAAATAAAATTTTACCTGTCTTCATTAATGTTGCAAAAAAATTTAATGGATATCAATTTGTAATAGCTGGAGCTCCCGGAATACCTACTGATAAGTATGACTCTTTCATTGAAAATTCAAATATTAAGATTATTTACAATCAAACTTACGACCTTTTAAACTGCAGTACATTTGCCTTAGTAGCGAGTGGTACAGCGACTCTAGAAGCAGCTCTTTTTAATATCCCTCAGATTGTTTGCTACAAAACTAAACCCATAAATTACTGGGTTGCTAGGAAATTTGTTAAAGTTAAATATGTATCCCTTGTAAACCTGATTTTGAATAAAAAAAGTTTGGTTGAACTTATTCAAAAAGAATTAAATTTTGAAAACCTCACTTTGAGCTTAACCAATTTACTAAAAGAAAGAGAATTAGAAAACATGAAAAATGATTACATAAAATTGAAATTGATGTTAGGTAAACCAGGAGCTAGCAATAGAACTGCCAGATTGATTTTTAATTCAATAAAATCTAATTGAATAATTACCCTCTAAAACGCGGTACAAACTTATTCTTGTAATTTTCAAAGTCTTCAGGTTTTGAAAAAACTTGGTAGTCGCCTTGTTTTATCATTTTCAAATAAAGTTCAATTTGTTTTGGTTTGTAATAACCAACCAATGGCATAATTGGATCTCCATCTTCGCTAAAAAAAACCATTGTTGGATATCCCCTTACCCCAAGAAATTGTGTAAACTGATGAGTTGCATTTCTTCCATTTCTGTTAGGATCGTAATTTGGGTTTGTAAATTTTTGATTATAAAAGGTTATTTCTTCTGTCCCTTCAGCATTAAATTTTACTGCATAAAAATGCTCACTAATATAACGAGACACATCTGGATTTTGGAAAGTGTTTTTATCTAATAGCTTACAAGGGCCACACCAGTTAGTGTAAACATCCATAAAAATTTTCTTGGGCTCTTTTTTTTGAGCTGCTCTTGCTTCATCTAAAGTCATCCAATTAATCTTTTGAGAGCATAAATCAATTGAGTGAACCAGGAAAATTAATGTGAATATTGTACGAATCAAAACTTAAAACTTATAAAATCACTATAAAGTTACAAAACAATTAAATTTTCTGTAGTTCTTCAGCCCCATGTGTAAGTTTTTTCAACTGTTTAAGAAGTAAAATAACTAATAAACCAATAAGTGTACAGAAAATAAATATCCCTGTGAAGATTTGCTTTTCTCCTGCTTGTTCAGCAAAACCTCCAATTGCAGCAGCAAGTTTATTNCCTAAGCCAGTAGCTGCCCAATATAGACCCATTATTGATGAAGAATACTTCAATGGAGCTAATTTGGTTATAAACGACAAGGATACAGGCGAGGCACACAATTCCCCAATGGTATGAAACAAATAGGCTAATATTAGCCAGTACATGGCAGATTTACCATAAACTTCGTAATCTGACGAAGCAAAACGCATAAACATAAAACCAAATCCCATAATCAAAATTCCAATTGCAATTTTGTACAATGATGATGCTTCTTTACCTTTTAATTTCCATCGCATCCAAAATCCTCCAATAGAAACAGCAAGAGTAATTATAAAAAATGAATTTAAAGATTGAAACCATGAAGCTGGAATTTCAATCCCTAAAAGCATCCGATCTGTTTTTTGTTTTGCATAAAGATTCATTAAACCACCTGCTTGTTCAAAAGCACCCCAAAAAATAATTATTAATAAAAAAGAGATTAGTAAAATTTTTATCCTGTCCCTCTCAACTTGAGTAAGTTTGTGCTTTATTAATTTATTATCGGGATGAGAACTTTTACCAACAAAATCTCCTACTCCTACTAAATATCTCTGCCCGTAAAAATAGGTTAGTTGTCCAAAAAACATTCCAATCGCTGCCAAACCAAAACCATAATGCCAATTGTATGTCTCTCCAACCCACCCACATAAAATGGGTGCCGCAAATCCACCAATATTAATCCCCATGTAAAAAATATAAAATCCTAGGTCCCTTCTCTCGTCTCCTTTTTGATATAGACCCCCCACCATACTAGAAATATTTGGTTTGAGACCTCCTACACCTAAAATGACAAAAAAACAACCTAAATAAAAACTAAGCTCGTTATCAAAAGCCAAAATTGTATGTCCAATACAAAGTAAAATACCACCTAACATTACCGTTTTCTTTTGACCTAATATTTTATCCGCAATCCATCCACCAGGCAAAGATGCTAGGTAAACCAACATAGTATACCATCCATAAAGAGCAATAGCTTCTGAATTGGTCCATCCAAATCCTGGATTTTCAGAATCTGTTTTAGCTACAAGAAAGAGAGTAAATAAAGCTCTCATGCCATAATAAGAAAATCGCTCCCACAATTCAGTAAAAAATAAAACATAAAGTCCGGGAGGATGTCCAAACATTGACTTAGGTTCTATTAATTTTTTATTTTCTACCATAATTTGAGTAGGTATTATATTATAGGTTTTGAAGAATAAATTTTGTCATCTTTTTGTAAAGGTGCTTTCTGGTATTCCCACCATATATACCATGATTTTTATCTGGATAAATCATCCATTCAAACTGTTTATCTGATTGTATTAATTCCTCAACCATACGCATAGTGTTTTGAACATGAACATTATCATCCCCTGAACCATGGATAATAAGAAATTTACCCTCTAATTGATCAGCATAATTTAGGGGAGAATTCAAATCATACCCTTCTGGGTTTTCTTGCGGTGTTCTTAAAAATCTTTCTGTATATATAGTGTCATAAAAGCGCCAGTTTGTAACTGGTGCAACAGCTATAGCAAGAGAAAATATTTCTTTTCCTGTTAACAAACAATGTGCTGCCATATGTCCACCAAAACTCCATCCCCATATTCCTATTCTTTTATTGTCAATATAAGGTAAAGAACCAAAATATTTAGCAACATCAATTTGATCTAATGCCTCAAGTTTAACTAAATTTAAGTAAGTAGATTTTTTAAATTTAGCTCCTTTATAACCTGTTCCTATTCCATCAACACATGCTATTACATATCCCTGATTTGCGAGATATTTGTGCCAAAGTGTTCTCGGATCTCCCCACCTATTTGCAACCTGTTGAGAGCCTGGTCCAGAGTATTGGAACATAAGTAATGGGTATTTCTTTTTTGGATTAAAATTTCTAGGTTTAATAATCCATGCATTTAATTCATTCCCATTAATTTCAATTTTTGAAAATTCTTTATTAGAAAAATTAAAAGGTTTCAAAGTGTTTAGAAGTTGAGAGTTTTCAAGTAAATCTCTAACAACTTTGTTGTTTTTTGTCTTATATAATGAATACAAAGGAGGTGTCTTTTCATCGGAATATGAATGTATGTAATAGGTGCCTTGTTTACTGAACGTAGCTCCATTAGTCCCTTTACTAGGCTGTAGTTTTCTTTTACCCTCTCCTGAGAGTTTAATAGCATAAATCCCCCTTTCAATTGAACTTCCTTCTACTGACTGATAATAAACTTCTTTAGTATTTGGATTAAATGTATATAATGATGTTACTTCCCAATTACCATTAGTAAGTTGTTTTAGTAATTTTCCATTTTTATCATAATGATAAATGTGTTTGTAGCCATCCCGCTCACTTGTCCATAAAAAGCTATTATCTTCCAAAAAAATAAAGTCGTCATAAATACTTACATAGGCTTTATCCTGCTCCCTTAATAAAAGTTGAAACTCTTTTTTTTCTAAATCCCATCGCCATAGTTTTAGATCATTTTGATGTCTATTTAATGTCTGTATAATTAAACTTTTTTCTCCACCTTCAAATTTAATTCTCGGTATATAGTAAGGCTCGTCTTGAAAATAAATTGTTTCTTTTGAGCCACTCTCCAAGTTAAAAGTATACAGTGTTATAGTTGAATTTTCTTCTCCAGCTTTTGGATATCTGAACATGTATGGAAAAGGATAAGTTTCTCTTCCGTAAACATCCATTGAAAATAATGGAACTTTTGATTCATCAAATCGCATATATGCAATATGATTTGAATCCTTACTCCAATCAAATGCTCTTACAAAACCAAACTCCTCCTCATACACCCAATCAGTAATTCCATTTATTGTTTGATAGTCACCATCAAAGGTTATTTGTGAAATTTTTTGAGTATTTAAATTTTTTACAAAAAGATTTCTTTTAAATACAAAAGCAACTTTAACTCCATCAGGAGAGAGAAGTGGCTCTTGAATTTTCTCTTTGAATACTTTATCTAATTTTTTAGTTTTTAGGTTATAAACCCAATAAAATGCTTGTTTTGACCTTCTATAAATCTGATCTTTATTTGTTTCAAGTAAAATCTTATTTTCATCTTTAGAAAAGGAGTAATCTGAAATTTCTAATATCTCTGAAAACTGATTTGAATCAAAAACTATATTTTTTTCTTTTGCCTTTTCATATGAGTAGGAAACTATTTTTGTTGAATTTTTTTCCTGTTCTATTACTGTGTAATGCTCTCCATCATTCATAGATCTAATCATTTCTAACCTTTCAGGTTCGAACTTTCCTTGCCACAATTCCCCGAAATCTAGAATCGAATTTTGTGCATTAACAAAAAAAAAGTTGATTAAGAAAATTAGCAAATATTGAGGATTACAATTGATGAAAATCTCATAAATTTTTTCAGAATATAATTTCAATAAAGAATGATTAGTTCTCATAATTTTTTCAAGCAATTTATGAAAAATGCTGTAACCTTAATCTTAGAAGGGATTGAAATTCAGTATCTTTATTAAAAAGTTTTTAATGGGCAAAGTTATCGAAGGCTTTTCTAAACTATCAAAATCTGAAAAAATAGATTGGATTACTAAAACTCATTTTAAAGATCCGAAACTGGCCAAGAAAAGACTTGAACAATATTGGAATAACAACTCAGAATTACAAAAAAGCCACGATGAATTTATAGAAAATACCATTTCTAATTTCTATATACCTCTTGGTGTTGCTCCAAATTTTTTAATAAATAAGAAAATTTACTCATTGCCAATGGCAATCGAAGAAAGTTCAGTAGTAGCTGCAGCTGGAAATTCAGCAAAATTTTGGAGTACACGTGGAGGATTTAAAACAGAAATAATTGAAACTATAAAAGTGGGCCAAGTGCATTTTTTATTTTATGGTGACTCAAAAAAGCTATATGATTTTTTTATTGATAAAAAAGAAGAATTATTAGGAAGTACTGAGAGTCTAACAAAAAAGATGGACAGTCGTGGTGGAGGGATTCAGAGTATTGAACTTGTTGATAAAACCAATAGAATGAATAACTACTTTCAGCTCCATTTGCGTTTTAAAACTGATAATGCGATGGGTGCTAACTTTATTAATTCTTGTCTTGAACATGTTGCTAAAAAATTTCTTGCCCTTTCTGAAAAAGAGAACCTTTCTAAAAAAACTAATAAAAGATTGGAGATAATAATGAGTATACTTTCAAATTATACTCCTGAATGTATCGTGCGCGCATCAATAAATTGTAAGGTTGAAAATTTTATACTTCAGAAAAATGGTAACAATGGAATTGATTATGCAAAGCGTTTTATTAATGCTGTTGAAATTGCAAATATTGAACCATANAGGGCTGTTACTCACAATAAGGGTATAATGAATGGAGTTGATGCATTGATAATTGCTACCGGTAACGATTTTAGAGCTATTGAAGCAGGAGTACACGCGTATGCTGCTCGCTCAGGCGAATATAAATCATTAAGTAACGCTTACATAAAGGATGAAAAATTTTGTATGGAACTTACCCTACCAATTTCATTAGGTACTGTCGGTGGACTTACAAAACTTCATCCAATGGCTAATTGGTGTCTAGAGTTGTTAGGTAATCCTGGTGCAGAAGAATTAATGGAAATAGTCGCTGTAGCAGGTTTAGCTCAAAATTTTGCTGCTCTTCGTTCTCTAATTACATCTGGCATACAAAAAGGCCATATGAAAATGCATTTAACTAACATACTAAATCAGCTTCATGCGAATGAAAATCAAAAATTGGCTGCTTTAAAATATTTTGAAAAAAAATCAATATCTGTAGATGCAGTTGAAAAATTTTTAGGTAAAAACATCTTTAAATGAGTTCATATTTTAGTAATGGTAAATTATTACTTACATCTGAATATGGAGTTTTGGGAGGTGCTAAAGCATTAGCATTACCATGCAAAAAAGGACAAAATCTAGAATTTAAAAAAAATAATACAAGAATTTTATCTTGGAAAAGTTATGATTATCAAAATTCTTTATGGTTTGAAGCGACTTTTATCGTCCCTGAAATAAAAATAAAAGATACTTCAGACTCTGTAATTGCTAAACGCCTTCAAAATATTCTGAATATTGCGAAAAGTCTAAATAAGTCATTTTTAAATTTTGGGGGTGAAGTAAAAACTTCTCTTGAATTTGATTTTAAGTGGGGCCTTGGGAGTTCCTCAACACTTATTTCAAACATAGCATTGTGGGCTAAAATAAATCCTTATAGTTTGGGTGAGTCTTCATTTGGTGGAAGTGGATACGATATAGCATGTGGCCTGGCTAAAGGTCCGATTTTTTTTACCCGCAATTATAACAACCCTATCATTCAAAAAGTTAATTTTTCACCACCTTTCACTGATAAATTATATTTTGTAAATCTTAAAAAGAAAATGAATAGCCAGAATGCCGTTAAAAATTTTGATTTAAAATTAGTTACCCATTCTATCATTTCTAAATTAAATACTCTAACTGATAAAATTGCACAAACAAAAAAACTAAGTGACTTTGAGGAATTAATAACTAAGCATGAATTTTTGATAGGAAAATTACTCAAAAAGAGTCCCATCAAGAAAGACTTATTTCCTGACTTTAATGGCGGTATTAAAAGTTTGGGAGCTTGGGGCGGTGATTTTTTCTTAGCTACAGGAGATAGATCAGAAATGAAATATTTCTATGATAGGGGATTCACAACTATTATTCCTTACCGTCAAATGTGTCTCTAATAATACTGTGCCCTATTATCTTCGATATTAGCTACTGACTTTAGGGCGGTAAATATATTTTCAGCTAAATTTTGGCTTGAATTTTTAAGAATTAGTTTGGAATAACTAGAATAATCATCCAAATCGGGTACAATATTCTTTTTTAATAAGACAACCATATAAACTCCTTTCTCACCAGCAATAAGACTAGAAGTTTTCCCCTCATTTAAAGCAAACGCAGTTCCAACTATAAATGGCTCATTACCAGTACCTGGAATGGTTGGATTTTTTTGATTAATAGCTGAAGCTGTTTCGATAATTACTTTATCCTCTTTGGCAAAAGAATCTAAATTTTGTATGTCTTTATAACGTTTCTTTATTATTGCCTCTTTCTTTTTTTTGGAAATAATTTTTCTTACTTCTTCCCCCACATTCTCAATTGATGAAAGTCCCTTATCTATTTTTTCGGTAATCTGAACAACAACATACCCTCCACTATTTAATGTAAATCTTTTTACATCTCCAATACTTGAGTCCTCTTCAAAGGTCCAACGGACAATATTTCGCTGCTTGGGTAATCCTGGCAAGTTTTCCTCCAACTCACTTATTTGACTTACGGTACGAATTTCGTAATTATTATTTTGGGCAATTTTGGCAAAATCTTTATCATTTTTGCTCTCCATTTCAAATTGAGTTGCTTTTCTAAATACTTCATTTGATGTTTTGTCAGAAGGTACCGCTTTAATAACAACATCGGCAATTAAAGCTAAATCATCTTTATCAGTAATTTCAATTATGTGATATCCAAATTCTGTTTTTACGATTCCTAGTTTTCCAACTCTATTTGTATTTGCGAAAGTGAAGAATTCCTCTGCCATTTGTCCCTGTTGAAAAAATCCTAGATCACCTCCACTATTTTTAGTTGGACCATCAGAATATTTCATTGCAAGTTCTGCAAAGTCAGTTGAAGACCTTCTTGCTTCTCTATAAACACGATTAGCCAAATTCTTAGCTTCTTTTTCTGTCCTAGAAACATTTGTATTTGCTCTAGTTGCACCTTCGTAGGAAATTAAAATGTGACTAGCTCTAATTGAGGCATTTTTTTTAATGTCAATAAGCTTTGAAAGCTTGAAATCGTTATTATCTCTGTATGGTCCAAACACCTCCCCCTTTTCCAAGCCAAATAAAATATCAGCGTATTCATTATTAAATCTTCCTCGAGGTTTATATACAGAATCAAAGGGAACCTCTGAATATAGATCAATAAATTCAACAATATCATCAATCTGTTTGAATCCTTCTATAGTGTCAGTCAATTTTGAAACTTCATTATAAACAATTTGTTTTGTTTTTAATGCGTCTAATCGTGATCTTATTTCTTGTAAATCGTCTTCAGTAGGTACGTCTTCAAAAGTAACAACTTGGATGCTCGTACTCTTGTCTTTTTCATATTTTAATTTATTATCTCTTATATACTTAGAAACTTCACTGTCATTTATTTTTATAACACTATCATCTATGATATCATAAGGTATATAAGCATACTTGATGTTTACATTGTCATTTTCTAGATGATAATGGTCTTTTGCTTCGGCAATAGTCATAGATGTGCTTGCCTTAATTAAATCTAGATAAATTCTCTGTTTCGCAACACCTATTATACTTTTCTCCTGAAATTTCCAGTTTTCGTATGCTGAGGGGTTTTGAGTTTTCAGTTGAGCAATATAATCTGAGAATATTTGGAAGTCAAAAAAACCTGCGTCATTTTGAAAATTTGGATTATTTATTAAGTTATCATCTGACGAAATAATCTGCTCTAACTGATCCTTTCCAGCGTCTATTCCAAGTTTTTCAAATTCTTGTTCAAAAATTGTATTTCTTAAAGTTTGATTCCATACAAGGTTTAAGGATTTAATAGTTGAGAAATTGTATGTTCTTTCAGTTTGCTCTACCATTTGACGAAAAAAATCAGAATCAATCTTATCATCATTAACAATACCAACAGGGTCAGAAGGTCCGACATTTTGAGAACTACCATCAATTACCCCAGAGATGACAAATGCAAAAAGCGCCATTCCAATAACTAGAATTAAAAAAATAGAACGCTGTCTAATTTTTCCTAAAATGGCCATATGATAATATATAAATGGTGCGTGAAATTAGTCTTTTCCATTGAATTAAGAAAGCCTCTTAATATAATTTTAAGGGTGTTTAAAATTGAATCTTCTTCAAATCTCTTTCATCTCAGTAATAATTACTTCCTCAATTTTGGTCGCAGATACTTTTTTTATGGTCAAAGTGTAAGGTGAAATATGAATTTGCTCACCTTTTTTGGGAATCTCACCTGTATTGTACGCGACTAATCCGCCTATAGTTTCATAGAATTCTGTCTCTGGGAGAGATAAACCATATTTCTGATTTATGTAATCTACTTCTAAACGAGCAGAAAAATTAAACGTAGAGTTATTTAATTTTTTTTCAACATGATTTATAGAATCATACTCATCTTCAATTTCACCAAAAAGTTCTTCCACGATGTCCTCAACAGTAATTATACCACAAATGCCTCCATATTCATCAATTACAACAGATATACTCTTTTGCTGGCGGGTTAAAATCTTTAAAACATCGTTAATAAGCATGGTTTCAGGCACATAGGCTAAAGGCAAAAGTATATTTTGAAGTGATTTTGGGTTCTTCAACATATCAAAAACATGAACATACCCCGAAATTTTATCAATTGTATTTTTGTAAACAGGTATTTTAGAAAAACCTGTTTCAATAAAAAGATCCTTGATCTCATTAATTGGCGTATTTTCTTCTACTGCTACAAGTTCAGCTCTAGGGACCATAGCTTCCTTTGACTTAACTTCTGAAAAATCTAAAGCATTTTGAAAAATCTGAATCTCAGAATCTAAACTCTCCTTATCATCAGTTGACTCTAGTTGTTCTTCAATATAGTTCCCTAATTCTACTTTTGAAAAAGAAAGTTGAATTTGATCGGATTCTGTTTTCAAAAACCTTTTTAGGATGATATCAGTAAATTTTATAATAAAATAAGTTATTGGAGAAAATACATGATAAAAAAAAGCTACTGGGATAGCAAAAATTTTTACACTTAAATTTGCATAAATTTGGAAGAAAACCTTAGGTAAAAACTCTGCTGTAAGAAGTATAATAATAGTTGATATCAACGTTTGGTAAAAAACAATTAAAATACCAGGATCTTGTCCGATAAATACTCTATCTGAAAAAAAGAATTGTAAAATTCTTTCTCCTGAAAAAATTCCATAAACAACAAGTGCAATATTATTGCCTAGAAGCATTGTTGCTATAAATCTAGAAGGCTTTTGGGTTATATTTTTCAATACTCTAGAGGTAAAGCTACTCTGAGATTTTTCAATTTCTAAGTAAATACGGTTTGAAGAAACAAAGGCAATTTCCATTCCAGAAAAAAAAGCTGAAAATATTAAACATGTTAAAATTACTATGTCAGATAAAATCATTAAGAAATATTGTTGCGATTGTTAAATTTTTTTCTGAAATGTCTTCGGAAAAGTGCCATTAAAACAGACAAAATTGCAAATCCCAAAAAGTAATATGCTCGTGTGTTATTTATATTCCAAAGTGAGATTGTCTTGAAAATTGAAATCCCAGCAATAACCCAATATAATATTTCAGATATTTTGTAAGTTCTCATTCTTTATTTGATAAATTTTCTTGCTCATCTGAAACAGAAACTGTACCGATGAGGTTTCCGGTTAAAAATTTGCTGAAATCTTTATTACCATCTAATCTCTTAGCATTAAAATCATATTTTTCGTCCTGAAATGTAAATTCCTCCTCGGTAAATAGCCATTCATTTTCAGAATCCCAGTAAAGTTGGTTTGTTTTTAATAATGATCCATTATAAGATTTTAGCTCTACATTACCTTTTAAATTGATTAGTTTGGTTTCTGTGTATAAAATTCCATAATCAGCAACAACTTTATTTTGATTTCCTAATTTATCAAAAAATAATACCTCTAGACCTGCTGGAAATTCTGCAAATTTAAATTCTAAATTAGAATAATCTACGTGCTTTGGAGCTTTTAAGATAGCCTGTATTTTTAAAGAGTCACTATAGACCATCCGAATGTTTGACGCTATCCCCAAAGGATCCTGTCTACTAGAGTTAATCTCCTTTAGTGCCTTAGTGTTATCTTCACAAGAGAGCAACATGACACAAAAAAATTTAAATAGCCTAAAAAAAAAATTGGTTTTCAACTTAACTTAAAGCTTTGGTACTGTAATAGATCTATTGATCCAACAATCAAATTTAATTGTAGTCCCTTCGTTCCCCTCTGTGAAAATATCAGTTTTACTAGGAGCTCTGCCTTTGTAACTATCAGCTGTTTTTTTTGCAATTTTAGAGAGGGCATTATCTACAGTGGCAGCTTTTTTTGCAATATCTGCAGCCAACCAATAAACTGCTCTTTTATTAAATTGAGAATCTCCACAGTCATTTGCACTATCAGCATACATATTAGCTATTAATAGGTAAGCTCTTCCTAGAGAGGGCTGGAAACCAAGGGCTTTATAAGCATAGTTTCTTGCAGAGGTTTTTCTACCAGCTAACTTAAACTTATTGGCAATTTTAAGTAAGATTTTTGCTTTTTTGTAGTTGTCAGTTTCTAACGAAATTGATTCTTCATAATATTTAAGAGCCTCATTAGCATTTCCTCTTTTATCATTCAAAAGACCAAGGTAATATGCTGAATCTGCAGATGGATCAAGCGAATGTAATGCCTCTACAAGAGTGACAAAAAAAGGATCGTCTGAACATTCTTTACTATCCATACGGCTTGCTGCACGCTTCAGCCAAACTGAATCTTCTTTAAATTCTTGAAAATTTCTTTTGTATAGAGGTATTAAATTTTCACAAGTTGCTTCTTTGGCGATGATTGCATCTAAGTTGGATAAATAAGTTCCTATTGCTTTAGAATTTATATTATAAATTCGTTTTCTTCTTTGCTCCCTACTTGTTAAGGGTTTACCCTCGTCTTCTTTTTTCAATATTACATCAAGTTTTTTTGCCAATGAAACTGTTTCTAAATCAAATTTCTCCGAGACTTCTTCATATTTATTTATCAGCATCTCCATGCTAACTTGATTATCGCCAGATTTATATAAATCGTAAAGTGTTTTAAAATAGTTGTATAAAAACTTTGGGTTTGTAAAACTTGTTGCATCTTTAGTAAAAGCTTCATCAAATGTTGAATAGATTTTCTTTAAATCAGCCATTTTGTAGTCAAGTAGTGCTTGGGCTTTTTTACCTAACACATCACCAATAATAGTTTTATTTTTATTTTTTGGAAAATATTGAATCCATTCGTCATACAGTTTTATTAATTCTTTTTTGGAAGATTCAACAAGATCAACATTGCCATTCTTGATATTATTTTTTATGATGCGCTCGCCATAAGTATAAATTGCAGCATTAAGGTCTGGACAATTTTCTCTTACTTTAATCCAAGGCTCAATCGCTGCATCATAATTTTTTACTTTAACATATTCGGCAAAGATTGATAAATCTTGCATACAAGCCGAACTATCTTGAGAGTATGATAATTGAAATATACATAGTCCAATAAGTAAAGTTGATAAAAATGGTAGTTTGTTCATTTTAATAAAGTTTTAGCAAATATAAAACCTCTTGAAAAAATTATATACAATCTCTTTAAATCTTAGTAAAATTTAGTGACTTCGCAAGAATTTATCATTATAAATACAAAAAATTTAAATTTATTAATAATTTTAATTATACCTTCTTTTTANAAACCATATATCATTTAATGACAGCCCTATTCTTAATGANGCAATNGATTCTTTAACCATTCCCAATTCTTTTGTTCCTCTTTGGCTTAATTCAAACCCAACATTTGCATTGGATAAACCTGCTAATGGTAAACCGAGTCCAAAAGAAATCCCAGTTTCCCTCATTGGTAAATTATTAACGATTGTCCTCATTTGTTCAGTTCTAAAACCAAAGCGATATACTACTCTTTTCCAAAAACTAGTGAATGAAGAATGGTTTGGAATAAAATAGCCCCCTAATATCCATTTTTGTCCATCTTTGTAAGATATATTTCTCCTTTCAAAAAATAAATTTTTGAAATCTGAAGATTTTGTGTATTCGTATTGAATACCTAAAAACCATTTTTTATTTCTGCCAAAGCCAATTCCTGCACTAGTTTTTGGGGAAACATCTAAATTAGTTTTTTCAAGCCCAAAAGAAGACAAATTAACTTCAGTGAATTCAATGATTGTTTGTCTGGAGAGAGACTGAGTGTAATAAATTTTACTATTTTGAGAATCTAGAGATCCCAATGGTTGATAAGAAAACATAAATTGAGTACCATATTTCTTACCTACAGGAATTATAGCTTGAGCAGAGAACTGATAACTAAATCCTGAAACGCTTGAGTCATGTGACACAAAAGTTCCNTTGTCAACTTCGTCAATGTATTGGCCTGTTCTATAAAATAAATTCCCNAAATTATAATTTACTGTNGACCCCAAAGCAAAANACTTTGTAATAGGAATACCTACAGAAAANTATGCTCTATTGAGTCCTCCTGAACCTTCATATCTATTAAAAATATTTTGATTTTCATTTTCCGTAATTGCTTGGATACGATATCCCACTGACGAAAAAGGAACAATCCCAAAACCAAAACTAAAATTTTTGGTTGGAATACTTACTGATAAATAATCTAAAGCTGCTAATTCAATGTTTTTAGACTCTGATGCCGATGCCAGATTATTATTCGTATAGTTTACTCCAACTGAATAAGTGGTAAACTTTAAAAATGCATAGCTAGCGGGATTTAGAAGATTTGCATGAATTGAGTCAGTGAAAACATCTAGCCCTCCCATGTGCCTTGAAGCCTGCGTCCCGTTAAAACTGTCTTCTCCTAACCCAGCTGACGAATAGGGGGATGCTGAATTATTCTGCCCAATTATATCGGTCGAAATCAGAATAAATAATAATAATGTTTTTCGAATCATCAACTTAAATTACTTACTAAAATGGAATTCAATCCTTTAGCTAGAAAATTTGTGTCTGCAAATATCTCATTTTTAAATGGTTTTGACAACCTAAGAGCGTCTCCTCCTGAAAATATCACAATAAGGTCCTTAAAGTTTTTTTTATGATAGCAGATACGCTCATTAATNTCAGCAATAATTCCATTTGTAACTCCTGCATGAATAGAGCTTTTAGTGGAATCCCCTAAAAATTTATCACTAATTTTTGGATTCAATAATGGTAAACTTCCTGTGAAAAAATTTAAAGATTTGTAACGCATTATAAATCCAGGACTAATTGCACCTCCATGATGAAGTCTTTTGTTATCAATTAAGTCATAAGTAATACAAGTCCCTAAATCAATCACTAAAACATTTTTGTTAGGATAATCCAAAATACATGCTGATAGTAAAGCAATTCGGTCTGCACCTAATTGTTTTTTTGGTTTATACATTGTCCTGAATGGAAGTTTTAGCCTAGAAGAACAAAAAAGAACTGAAATTAATCCTAGGCTATTTTTGAGGTCATCTGTAATTGAGCCATTAACATCAGATATTATACAATTTGAAATAGCAGGATATTTTTTTCGTATTTGTCTTAGAGTATTTTCCCATTCAATAATAGGCTGAAATGCTCTATATAAAATTCTATTTTCTTGNAATACAAAAAATTTGATCTTACTATTACCTAGGTCTATAACCAAATGCATTATTAGTAATTTCTTTGCATAAAATTACAAAGAAAATTAGTGAAATGTTTTTGTGAGAATTTAAAAGCCTTTTATATTTGCTTGAATTCTATAAATGGTACCTTAGCTCAGTTGGTAGAGCAAAGGACTGAAAATCCTTGTGTCCCTGGTTCGATTCCTGGAGGTACCACTTTGAACCCCAAATCTTTTTGGGGTTTCACATTTAGAAAAAACTTCAATGTTTTTTTAAATATTTAGATGACTATTTATCCTTTAAATCAATGTAATTACTGGTTGACTCTTCTTCTGAGTTATTTTCTTTGAGCTGTTCAACATTTTTAAGTTTGGATTGCATAATTCTTGTTCTAGTACCAACTAATGTTTCAATTTCTTGGTTTGCCTCATTAATTTTCTTTTGCGCCTTCTCCAAAACTCCTCCAAAAGAATTAAATTCTTTTTTTACTGCTGCAAGTACGTTCCAAACTTCACTACTTCTTTTTTGAATTGCCAGAGTTTTGAAACCCATTTGTAGACTATTTAGCATAGCCGCAAGAGTTGTGGGCCCGGTAACAACAATTTTATACTCTCTTTGAAGCAAAGCAATCATATCTGGTTGTCTTACTACTTCTGCAAACAAACCTTCAATTGGTAGAAACATTATTCCAAAATCGGTAGTGTTTGGGGGATCGATGTATTTCGTAGAAATATCTTTAGCAAATTTTTTTACTGACTGAAGAATAGCTTTCAAGGATAATTCAACTGCAACAGTATCACCTGCCTCATAAGCATTTTGAAGTCTTATATAGTCTTCCTGCGGAAACTTGGCATCAATAGGTAAATAGACAGGCTCATCAGTTTTGTTTCGGCCAGGTAATTTTATAGCAAATTCAACTTGGTAGTCAGATCCTTTTTTTGTTTTTACATTTTTATCATACTGATCAGGAGTCATAATTTCTTCCAAAATATTTCCTAATTGAATTTCACCCAAAACTCCTCGCGTTTTTACATTACTCAACACTTTTTTCAGATCTCCAACTCCTGAAGCAATATTTTGCATCTCTCCTAATCCCTTTTGGACAACTAATAATTGTTTAGTGACTATTTCAAATGATTTCCCGAGTCGCTCTTCAAGTGTTTTATGAAGCTTTTCATCAACTGTTTCNCGCATTCTTTCCAAACGAATTTCAGTCGTTTTAATCATTTCGTCTTGTTTCAATTTCATCTGATCGAATTTCTCTTTTTGGATTNTATTAAATGTGTCAACATTTTTTACAAAGCTGGATTCAAATTCCTTCAATGTATTTTTCAATTCTTCACGATCATCTTTTGCTTTTTTCAAAATAGTATCATTCAATCTTTGAAGACTTTGAGTAANCTCAATTCTNTTATCATGCAAATTTTTTGAAAGTTCTTCTCTGTTANACAAAAACTCTTTTTGAAGTTGCCCTCTTAATTTATCAAGTAAATATTTACTTAACGAATTTCTATTCANATAAAGAAAGAAAACCAAGAANGCTAAAGCAACAAAGAATAAAACAAAAGGTANGTTTTCCATTAGTTAAAATTAATGTTTAAAATTGAAGAAAATAAAAATAGATTATTGAATTTTTATTGTTTTCTCATACAAAATCCTTCCATCAATATCATAGATTTGTAAAGCAATATTTCTAGTATCCCAATTCCACTTAATCATCCCAAAATTTTTTGATGTAATTAATGGACTAATTCTTTTAGGATTAAATTCATCTTCCAACTCTTCATATGAATGGGTTAAACCGCTTGAAGTTATATCGTAGAGGCTGTAATTTGGAAAAAGTTCAATTACAGAAACCTCTGCAAAATGACGGTCACCGCTCAAATATATCGGGTTTTTTATTTTATTTTTTTTTAGCAAGTCAAATAGGCGCTTCCTGGCTTTAGGAAAGTTTGACCATTTCTCGTATGCATGTTGAGAGGAAATTAACTGTATTCCTCCTGCGAGTAAATTTACCTCTGCACTATTTTTCAATAATTCATTCTCCAACCATTGCCATTGTTTTTCTCCTAGTAAACTCCCATTATTTTTTTTGTAGCGCTGTTTTGAACCTAAATCTTTTTCATATTCCTCTTTAAAATATCTTACATCTAAAAGGTACAGGCATACTTTATGTCTTTCAACTCCAAAACAATAACTTTGGTATGCACCATTTCTTAACCTGGCAGGGTGATTGGTTGGTAGATCTAAAAAATCAAATAACAAATCTCTACTTTGATGTTTTTTTCTAAATTCACNTCCCCCATCGTTTTTCCCAAAATCGTGATCATCCCAAACCCCAAATATATTTGTATTGGAAGATAATTTTCTATAGGCCGGTAGTGATTTTTGAATTGAATATTTTAAAGCAAGATCTTNCATATTCTCTTCTTCAGCGTAGACTATATCTCCTAACCAAACCCAAGCGTTCATAGACTGGTTTGCTATTACATCCCAAATTTTCTGGTCTAAATCTGTACGATTACAAGATCCAAATCCAAGAGACTTGATTGCGTTTGAAAAATGAATATCCTGGCAATTAAGTTTTAGTGAGCAAATAAACAAGAGAATGAAAAAGAATCTCATGCTATTATTACTTTATTATTTTTCTTAGAGTTGGAGAGCTGGTACCCCAAAGTAAAAATCCACTAACAACTGTAAATAATCCAAAAAGTGAAAAAATCCTAAGTAATAAATTATTAAAATTATCTCTCCCTTTGTAATCCATTGTATGTCCCATCCAAAGGAAATCAAACCAACGCCAACTTTCATGACGTATTTTTTTAAAGATTCCACTCTTTGCATCTACGTATGCAACTAATAGATCAGGATGATCATAATGGATGGCATAAACAGGTAATTTCTGACCTCTATACTCGTGATGAGAATCAGTAGCTTTTAATAATTCCACATGGTCCACTTTGAGACCCTCAATCAAATTTTGTTTTGCAATACCTATGGCTTCTTTTTCTGAAATATTTTTTTTTAAAGATCCAGTCTGAGCGTTATAAAGTCCTTGACCATTGATCCAATAATATGGTTGATTGTCAATTAGCACCAAATCAAGCTTTTCAACATCTACTGGTATACTATCGAATGAAATCAGGTTAGAAAATAATCCCTTTTTTGATAAGGACTTTCTTTTAAACTGATCTCCATGAATTTCATCGATATCAGTCCAACTAAAATAAAGCCCTGATACGGTCCATGCTAAAAACTGTAATCCTATAAACAACCCCAAATATCGATGTGTCTTTCTGATTTTTAAGCTAAGTTCNCGTTTTGCACCCATGCAATTTTATTAATTTTTTNTTGCNAACAATTTATTATAAAAATTTTGTTTTACGCAATTATGACNAAATAGAAATTATTCAGATTCTATCTTAATACGAAATAAACTTGGTGTTTTTTGTTCTTCGCTTTCAGAACTTACCCAAAACTCATTTTGATTAATTATTTTTATAGCTTCAATCTGGGTATTTTCAATTGGTATTTTATATCGGTCAAGCTTCAAGTTTTTATAACCATTACCCTTAAAATTATTTATTTTAAAAAGAAATTGATCTCCTTTCAAACTATATCCTGTTAAGACCATAAGATCATTGACATAGTCATAATCTGCACTTGTAACAAGAGCTTTAGTATTAATTATTGCCTTTGGTTCTAGACTATAATTACCCTTTTTTTTTGGAAAAGCATATATTTCCGATTTCAATGTTTTCCTGTTTTTTGAAAACAAGACCAATTCATCTCCCACAACAGCTAAACTTTCAGCATCAAATTCACTTTTTTTATTTTTTATATAACTTGTTTGTTTGGAATATGTAATTCCTGTAATTCCCTTCAGTATAAAATTTTTATTTAGGATATAGATTTTTAAATTTTCTCTTGTCCCATANTTATTTCCAGTATCAGCAATGTAAAAGTGGTCTGAATCTGAAGTAATATCCTCCCAGTCATTNTTCTCTATATTATTGATTTTTATCTCAATTATTTTTTTGCCATTACTGGAAATTACGTAAAGCTTAGGTTTATCACCCGAATCATTATGGGTAATAAGATGGTCACCGTAGGACTCAAGTCCAGATGTTTCAGAGACCGATTCAGGCAGTTTAAGCGATCTAAAGGAAATCTGAGCAGATCCAACAGAATAAATCACGGTAGCCAAAAAAAAATAATATATTCTCAAATTCAAATATAGATTGTACAAGTTGTGATAAGATTATATACCCATTTTTCCATAATCACGGTTATTAAAAAAAGCCTTTGAGAATTATTCCCAAAGGCTATAACCATAAACCAATTCATTATCGAAGAATTGATATTACTAATTTAACAAAATATTGACAAGAATTTGATTTTTTAATTATGTTTTTAGCAAAAAATAGTATAAATAATTAACAAGTTATTAAAAATCCGGTATTAAAATACTAATTATAAGGCCACACTCCCAAAACTTTTAAATTTTTAGAAAAAATAAAAATTGAATTTTATAACTGTAAATAGGTTGATATAAAATGTTAATTTTTCTAAGTATTATTAAAAATAGATCATTGGGTAGCTTCATATTCATGCTCCCAATTTGGATTTTTCAGTTTATTAATTATATACTTAACTGTAATTTCTTCTCCCTTGTTTATTTTTTTAGAAGTTATTATTCTTATGTGTTTAAGCTTGCCTATTTCCGAATCAAAATCTGAAAAAACAGCTTCACAATTTGGTATTTCGTGATGATTTATAAAAGCTCCCAGAGGGAGTCGAATATATTGGTCTTTAAATCTTGTATCAAAAATATGAGTCATCCCTAAATCTTTACCCTCAGGCAGATCTTTTAATGCAAATAGTCCTAATCCCTCAATCTTACTGTTGCCAATTGTTAAATAATCAGGCAATGGTCTCCACGCGCTATCTTTTATCATGATTTAAGTATTTAAATTAAAAATAAAAAAATCTTTTCTTAATAATTTAAAATATGAAAACAAACCNAATTACTTCGATAAAANTTACTTAAAANTTNATCTATAAAGTTAATCTTCCCTAAATTTTATAAAATATTATGGTATTCCATAATCTATTAATCAAGTAGTTACTAGAAGGTTTAAGAATAGTATTTTTTTGAAAGCCTGTAAGAACATTCAATTTATTATTAAATTTTATGTTAAAGCCCAAAAACGTCCAGTTTTGATTAAATTTATAAGGAATACCCTGATTATTTAATAATGAAAATATCTCATCGTAAATAAGAAGTTTCCAAACTGTTTTAGCATCTTCTTTAGATAAATTTTTTAAATAAGTCAATCTAAATCTTAGTCTACTAGAAAAGTCGAAACTCTTTAGATTTCTATTTTTTTGAAGTGGCAAATTCTCTTGAAAGCGATGCTCAAGGCGAATCCAAGTCCTAAATGATGATTTACTTAGTGGGGCAGTAAATTCAACCTGCTCCCAAATGTTGTGCTCTCTCCTTAACCTTGGATCAGCAGTTTTATCTTGATCAAAGTTTTTAATAAAAGTATATCCTGCTCTCCACGAAATATTTTTTGATGATTTGTATGAAAATTGAGGCCTTATAAGCTGTTGATCCCAAATATCAAAATAAGATATGGTTCTCGAATGAAATTCAGTTCTAAAACTTATTTTTTTTGAAATTGGCATATCTACAAAAGTTGCATTCCATAATCCATTAACCTTTTCATATTCTTGTGAAATGGATTTATTAATAAAGCATATACTGAGGAAAAAAATTAAAAAACTAACTAGTTTCATCTTTATTTATATTTACGCATAAGTCCTTCTTGAGTTACAGAAGCAATCATTTTTCCTTTTTGGTCAAAAATACTACCTTTTGAAAAACCTCGAGCGTTAGAAGCGCTTGGACTCTCTATTGCATAAAGTAACCAATCATCAATCTTAAAATCGCGGTGAAACCATAATGCGTGGTCCAAACTTGCATAATACATTTTTGAATCCACAATTTTCTGTCTATGTGGTAAAGTTGCTGTTAATAAAAGGCTATAATCAGAAGCAAACGCTAAAATCTGCTGTTGAAGAGGTATATCTGCAGTGATTTTATCTTTGATTCTAAACCAAATATGAGCTAATGGTAGTGAATTTCTAGTTTGTAGATAAATGGCTTTATTAACAGGTTTAAATTCGAAAATTTGTGGGTGTGCTTTCATTAATCTTTGAAAACGTATTGGATCTTTTTTTTGTAATGCTTCAGCTTGCTGAATATCTGTTAATAGTAAATCAGGTGTAAGTACATTTGGCATCTGTATTTGATGGTTTTCACCATCTTCTTTTATATGAAATGAAGCTGCCATATTAAAAATGGCTTTCCCTTCTTGAAATGCTACTACACGTCTTGTTGTAAAACTCCTTCCATCTCGAATATCGTCAACATGATAATCAATCGGTATATTAACATCTCCTCCCAGAATGAAGTAACCATGCATAGAATGCGCTATTCGATCATTTGGAACTGTTTGATAGGCTGCATGAAGTGATTGCCCAAGAACCTGACCCCCAAAAACTCGGCCCCAAGCGGTTTTATAATTTTGACCTACAAAATGATACTTTTCTTTCCTATCAATCGTTAAAAGATCTATTAATTCTTGACTGGATATCATGGCTGTTTTAAAAGGGATTGTGATTTAAATATTTCTTCAAAGGTATATTTTTATTAAAGAATTAATCTATTCGCTTAGTCCATATTTCATAAATAGGATTTCCCTTGCTGCTCTTCCCTGAATGATGCCAATCAACACCTTTAAGGCTGTAATTAAATGGCAAAATCCTGCCAACACTACTATTATTTCGCGAAAAGAACTGAATATTTTCTTTATAAATTCCATTTTTGGCAGAGTAGGTACCCCCACCTGAACCAAAGAATTGAAAGGTTTCAGTGTTAAATGCAATCCATTGAAAATTACCATCTTTCAAAAATTTCATTGTTTTTCTTGATCTTGAAATGTCTCTTCTTTTTTCTCCCTCTTCGGTAATTCTTCCCGCCATTAACCATTTCCCATTTAAATCAATTGGCTTTCCAAAAGATTTTGTCCATGAATCTTTTTTTTCAATCTCGAATAACTTAATACTGTCTTTAAAAAAATTTGAGTTAAATTCTAAATTAACTTTAATAATATTTGTCTCGGTTTTATTGTAGTATCCACCTCTGGTTAATATGAATTCTGATGTTTTCGTAAGGTATTGAGTTTCAACAAAATAATTTTCATCTAACATTATTTTATGAGTGATGCTTTTTCCGTTACTAACGGAATTAAAGTTATAGACTTGAGAAAATGAAATTGAACAAAAAAGAAATAGAGCTTTAAAAATAATTTTTTTCATAACTAAAATTCAATTCCTGTAATCTAGAGCAGGTTCTCTATCACCTAATAGTGGTTGATATTTAAAATCAGGCCCTCTCTGATTTAAAAACTCTTTTTTGGCTAGCGAAATTGCTTTAGGATCATCAATCAACTGCATANCNGTTAAAGCTAGTGTCTTTGCTGCAACCATCATCCCTTTTNTCCCGATGCTTGTACCTCCTGCTGCGACTGCTTGCCAGCTATGTGCAGAAGTTCCTGGTACCCAAGTTGCCNCNNTTAAACCAACAGTTGGGACAGCAAAACTAACATCTCCAACATCAGTAGACCCCCCAGCTTTCCCTTCTGGGTCATAAGGTATAACACCTTCAACATATTTTGTGTTTAATTTTAATCCTAATGTTTTAGAAATTTCATCTGCAAATGCCTTTTCTTTTTCATCATAAAAATAACCACCAATTTTTTCNAAATTTTCNTGCATTCTTCTTTGCAAACTTTCTATNTGTAAAAGCTCATGAACTCCACTAATTATCTCATAATCCATTCTTGTTTCCGTTCCGATTGCTGCACCTTCGGCTGCAGTAACAATTCTATTAAATATATTTCGAACTTCATCTCTTTNTTCATGTCTCGCGTAATAGTATACTTCAGCAAAATCTGGTACAACATTTGGTGCATTGCCTCCCTTAGTTATGACATAATGAATTCTTGTGCTTTCAGTTGTATGTTCTCTTAACATATTAACCATATGATTCATTGCTTCGACACCATCTAAAGCTGAACGTCCCTTTTGAGGTGACCCAGAAGCATGAGAAGAAATCCCATAAAATCTAAATTTTGCCGTTTTNTTAGCTAGAGCTTTTCCTGCGCTAGCTGAATTTTCGTCTGCGGCATGCCAGTGAAGAGCAACATCTACATCATCAAACAGACCCTCTCTTACCATATAAACTTTACCAGATCCCCCTTCTTCGGCAGGACAACCATAGTATTTTATAGTCCCCGATATTTTCTGATTTTTAATATAATTCTTAATTGCTATTGCGGCTGCGGCAGAAGCTGTGCCGAAAAGATGGTGGCCACAAGCATGTCCTGCCTTGCCATTTGCACTTAGTTTATAAGGAACTGCTTGTTGTGAAATACCTGGTAGTGCATCATATTCACCTAAAATCGCTATGACTGGACTGCCCGAGCCGTATGAGGCCACAAATGCTGTAGGAATATTTGCTACTTCCGTTTCTATTGAAAAATCTTCATTAGACAGTATTTTTTGGAGCAGAGAGCTACTTTTTTCTTCCTGATAACCTACTTCTGCGAAAGACCATATTTGATTTGCTACATTTTCATATTTTGAGCCACTATTTTCAATGGATTTCAAAATAATATCATATTTTTTTTGAGCTAGAGAAAGTGAAATGAACAAGGTGAAAATAAGACTAAATAAAAATTTCATGTGATTTTTTTATAAATGTATTAAATAATCATTTATGGTGTTTTTTATTCTTGAACCTTTTATTTTCTGTAACTAAATATACTCCCAAAAGTATGAAAGCACATCCAATCCATTGAATAAAAGTAAATATTTCGTTGTCTAACACACCCCATAAAATAGCAACTATTGGTAGTAAATAAGTAATAGAAATTGAGAAAACAGGAGATGAAATTGCAACTAAATCGTTAAACATGACTTTTGCCAGAGCAGTCCCCAAAAAAGCTAGAATAAAAACATACCCTATTGAAATTGACACCTCTTTCCCTGTAAAGACTTCTTGCGAAGGGAAATTCGAAAAAATTAATACTAATATAGCTGGAAATAAAATAGCTATAAAATTACCGAGAGCTATGGCAAGCGCAGATATGCCTTCCAATTTATATTTTATTAGGTTTACATTTATTGCATAACAAAAGGCTGCTAAAACAACTAAAAAAGAATACCAACTTTTTGGTCCATTATTGATTGTGAATTCGTTAGAAACCAATACTAATGTCCCTCCAAAACCAATCAAAATACCAAACAATTTTTTCAATTTTAATTCACTTCTAAAAAAAGTAATTCCTATCAAAAGAGTAAATAAAGGTGTCATTCCATTGAGAACAGCTGCAACTGAAGAATCAATAGCTGTCTCAGCATATGCAAATAAAAATGTGGGGAAAAAGGTTCCGAAATAACCGGTCAAAGCAATCCATTTCCAAGAGTCTTTCGGTATTTTACTCAATTTACTCCACCCAAAAATAAATAAGATTAGTGTTGTAATAATTATTCTTAAAGATCCTAATTGTAGTGGGTTAAGACCTATAAGCCCTTTTTTAATTAAAATATAAGAACTCCCCCAAATAAATGAAAGTATAATTAGGTACAACCATTTTTTAATTGATATATTCATAGCGATGCAAAAATGCATCTTTTTTTTGATGTAATTAAATCTATTTCAAATCCAGACTGAGTATAAGTAATTCTGTTAATTCCACTCGAAGGTTTCTATAAGATGAACTAAATCTTTTTCTAAGAATTTTATAGCTGGAAATAAAGAATCGTAATTTGGTCTAGCATAAAAATAGACTGATCCCACTAAAAAATGATTTGCACTATCAGTTAAAAAAAATTGAAATTGAGATGCAGCGTCACCCACTACTGAAAAAAGTGTTCCGTAAACTTTTTTATCATTATTTATAAATATTTTTTCAGGTATTGACTCTGCTTTTGAAATATGTTTAAACGGCAGTTGGTATGCATCGTTTAAAAGAGAATCAATATTTTCTTCAACGGAATTATAATTCATATATAATGTCGCTTTCATATCAGAATATATCAATTGTGGAGATTTACTTTTGCTAATTTTAAACTGTGCTAGAGGGTTATATTCAAATGAAAAATTAGGAAGTTCTTCGATTAGCTTGTAATTTGGTTTATCATATTCCAATCTTAAGTAAGCTTTAGGCTTTGGCTGCTCGTTCGATTTACAACTAAACAAAAATAATAGAACCCAAAAAAAGAAAAATTTTTTGATTAACATTTATTTTTATTTAATTATCCTTTAACGGTAAACAAACCCTAATCTGCTTAACGCGAAACTGATCAATCTCTTCAACTACAAATTTATAGCCCTTAAATGCAACTTTTTGACCGCGTCTTGGAAATTTTTTAGTCATCTCCAGAACAAGACCTGCTAAGGTTTCTGCCTCACCTTTAATGTTATCAAATAGACCTGAATCTTCAATATTTATTACTCTAAAAAAGTCTTTTAAACTTATTTTTGCATCAAAAACATATGTCGATTCGTCAATTTTAGAAAAATTAAGATCTATTTCATCAAACTCATCACTTATATCTCCAATAATTTCTTCCATAATATCTTCAAGCGTGATTAATCCCGAAGTTCCNCCGTATTCGTCAACTACAATTGCNAAATGATTTTTTTTCTGCTGAAATTCTTTAAGTAAATCATCTAATTTTTTATTTTCNGGGACATATATAGGGGGTTTTAAAAGTTTTTGCCATTCATAGTCTGACTTATTTAAGTGCGGAAGTAAGTCTTTGGTATATAAAATTCCTTTAATGTTATCTTTTTTTTCGCTGTAAACTGGTATCCGAGAAAACCCTTTACTCAATATCAAAGGAATAATTTCCTGTAAGCTCATTTGATATGAAAGGGCAAAAATATCAATTCTAGGACACATTACTTCACGAGTGTCAGTATTCCCAAAATTTACAATTCCTTCAAGCATTCTTTGTTCGTCAGAAGTTGTTTCTTGGTCATCAGTTAGTTCAAGTGCCTGAGAAAGTTGGTCCACGGAAATCTTATTTTTTTTATCCCCAAGCTTCTTTTCAAGAAAAGCCGTCGTCCTACTCATAGGGGAGGTAATCCAAAATAAAATAAAACGGTCTAAAAATTGGATTATTGGTGCCATTCGTAGCGAAAAAGCGTATGCATTTCGATTTGCATAAACCTTAGGTAGTATCTCACCAAAAATTAAAATTAAAGTAGTTATAATGCCTATTTCAATGAATAAGAGTAAAAATGGATTATTTATTCCAATAAATATTCTTTTGCTTAAAATGGTAAATAAAAGAACGATTGCAATATTGATGAAATTATTAGCAACCAAAATAGTCGCTAAAAGACGTTTTGGGTTTTTTAATAGAGATATTACGCGTAAAGTGCCAGGGGTTATTTGATCGCCATCACTCTCCTCTAGGGATTTTATTTGAAGAGAAAAAAAAGCTACTTCCGAGGCAGAAATTAATGCCGAGCATATTAGTAGAAAAATAATAACTATTAATTGCAACCAAAATGTTTGTAGGTTTTCAATTAAACTTATAAAAAAAAATAATTGGGAGTTGTAATCCAATATTTAGCTTTTAAAATGGTAAATCATCAGACTCATTAGGTTTAGAATCAAAATTTGAGTTATGATCTACATCAGATGGAGATAATTTTGAACTGTCCTTTTTTGTGGTTAAAAAAGTAAAATCATTTACATTTATTTCAGTTGAATATCTATCCTTTCCATCTTCTGCTTGCCATTTACGTGTCTTGATTCTTCCTTCAATGTAGATCCTATCACCTTTACTTAAATATTTTTCACATATTTCTGCAGCTTTATTTCTTACCACAATATTGTGCCATTCAGTATTTGTAATTTTTTCGCCAGTATTTTTATTCGTGTAAGTCTCATTTGTAGCAAGGGGAAATCTCCCGATTGATCCACCACCATTAAAGTGATGTAATTTTATGTCATCACCGAGGTGTCCAATAAGCATCACTTTGTTTAGACTTCCACTCATAATAATTTACTTTTTAGCAAAATGGATTATTAGTAAATTTAAACATCATGTCTCAATTATAAAAATTATCAATAAAATTTTGAATAACAACTGGCATGGCAAAATTTTTTAAATCACTAACACTAATTCCATTTTGTAAACATCCGTTTGAATTTAAAATCCAAAAATATAAATATAGTTTTTGATGCGAAAGCTTATGTATTAGAGGTGCAGAATTCCACAATTCAAGTTTCTCAAACTTAATTTTAAAATTATATTTTGATTTTATCTGAAAAAGTAATTCCTCTTTTTTAGTGTGGGGCTTGGACAACTCTATTAAAGGAAATTGAAATAAATTTTTCCATATATCTTTTTCTTTCCTCTTTTCTAGTAATATTTTTTGCTTTGTATCTTGAATAACAAAATAATTTAAATACCTAATTTTCAACTTTGTATTCTTCTTTTTTACTGGTAAAAAATCAATTATTTGATTTTTATGTGCTACACAATCATATTTAAATGGGCATTCTAAACATAAAGGATTTTTTGGCTTACATTGTATAGCTCCAAATTCCATCATAGCTTGGTTGAATTCACCTGGATTATCATAATCCATTAACTCTGTTGCTTTCTTTTTAAATTGACGATGAGCAGAGTTTGTATTAATCGGAATTGAAATACCAAAAAAACGGGATAAAAAACGATAAACATTCCCATCAACTACTGCTTCAGGAATATTATAACAAATTGAAGCAATTGCACTCGCGGTGTAATCTCCAATTCCTTTTAGATTTATAATTTCATTGAATGTTGTTGGGAATTTTCCGTCACATTCGTAATAAATATACTTTGCAGTCGAATGTAAATTTATAGCTCTTGAATAATATCCTAGCCCTTGCCATAATTTTAAAACTTCATCTTGACTCGCTAATGCTAGTGTGGGAAGATCTGGAAAAATATCAATAAACTTTTTATAATACGGTAATCCTTGTGCAGCCCTTGTTTGTTGAAGGATTATTTCTAATATCCAAATATTGTATGGGTCTTTAGTTCTGCGCCAAATAAAATCTCTTTTATTTTTTTGAAACCATTCCAATAAAATGCTAGTCCAATTCAATTTTACTTTTTAAGTTTATTTCGATGAACAATTATAACATAAAAACTTTGGACAGAGAGTTTTGTAATTCAAAAATTAATATATTTGCAAGCCTTGAATATTTTGAGACAAATTAAAAATTATGACAAAAGCAGACATTGTATCAAACATATCTAACGAACTTGGAATTGATAGAGGAGACGTACAAGCCACTGTTGAAAAATTCATGAAGGAAGTAAAGGTTTCCTTAGAAAAGGGAGAGAATGTCTATTTGAGAGGGTTTGGTAGCTTCATTGTAAAAACTCGTGCAGAAAAAACAGGTCGTAACATTTCCAGGAATGTTGCTATAAAAATACCNGCACANAATATCCCTGCATTCAAGCCNGCAAAAATTTTTGTTCAGGGAATTAAATCTAAGGTAGCTGTNCCCAAATAGTNGGAAAATAATCTAATAACAAAATATGCCAAGTGGTAAAAAAAGAAAAAGACANAAAGTAGCGACTCATAAAAGAAAGAAAAGGCTTAGAGCGAATCGCCACAAGAAAAAATAGTGCTAGGTAAAACACTTAAAACTTTTACAAAAGTTCATTGAAAAGCAGCTTCAATAGCTGACGGCTGCTGCAGGTAAATCCTGAAATTATTGTTTAATCAGTCACCGCTTTGAAAAGAGTGATGACACAAAACGTGACAGAGTGAATAAAGAATTAATTATACGTTCAAATTCCTCTGCTGTTGATTTTGCGTTGCTCAAAGATGGAAAATTAATTGAGCTAAACCAAGAGATTGAAGACAACAAATTTTCTGTAGGCGACATTTTTGTTGGCAAAATTAGAAAATCTGTCCCTGGGTTAAACGCCGCATTTGTAAATGTAGGTCATGAAAAAGATGGCTTCTTACATTACCATGATCTAGGCCCCAAACTCCCTTCGCTGGTTAAATATATTAAACAGGTAAGCACAGGTAAAAACAAAGATTATCTTTTAAAACAATTTCGTTACGAAAGTGATATAGATAAAGACGGAAATATTGGAGACATTTTATCTCCTAAAAAAACTGTTTTAGTCCAAATTGTAAAAGAACCGATTTCAACTAAAGGTCCTAGATTAAGTTCTGAAATTTCATTGGCCGGACGTTACATGGTTTTGATGCCTTTTTCAGATCGTGTCTCAATTTCTCAAAAAATAGAGGATAAAGCTGAAAAAAGCCGTTTAAGAAAACTTGTACAAAGTATCAGACCCAAGGGTTTTGGTTTAATTATACGCACAGTTGCTGAGGGCCAAAAAGTAGCTTCTTTAGATGCAGATATCCAACAATTGTTGACCAGATGGAAAAACTTGTCTTCTAAATTGAAACAAATTGACAAATATCCAACTAAGGTACTAAGTGAGATCAATCGTTCATCTAGTATACTTAGAGATATTTTTGATGATAGTTTTACTGGTATTTATGTGGATGATGCAGAAATACAGAATGAAATAACGGACTATTTAGAAACAATAGCCCCGGACAAAAAATCAATTGTAAAACTATATGAAAATCATCTCCCAATATTTGAGAAATTTGGTATCGAACGACAGATTAAGACATCTTTCGGTAAAACAGTTTCAATGCAAAAAGGTGCATATTTGGTTATAGAACACACCGAAGCCCTGCATGTGATTGATGTTAATAGTGGAAACCGATCTAATCGTTCTAAAAATCAAGAAGAGACTGCAATGGAAGTTAATTTAATTGCAGCATCTGAAATCGCAAGGCAATTAAAACTCAGAGATATGGGTGGAATAATTGTAGTTGACTTTATAGATCTAAACACTAACACTAACCGTAAAAAGTTATTTGATCATTTGATTAACGAAATGAGTGCGGACAGAACAAAACACAAAATTCTTCCGCCAAGTAGATTTGGTCTCATTCAAATTACGCGACAGCGCGTAAGACCTGAAATGAGTATCAAAACTAAGGAGCCGAGTCCCAATACTAGTGGCGAAGTTGAAGCTCCAATAGTACTAATTGACAAAATCAACACAGAGCTTAGTAAAATTACTAAGAATAAAAGCAATGCTAAGGAAAAAATATTTTTACATATTCATCCTTTTGTAGCTGCATACATTCTAAGTGGAAACCCATCTTTGCGCTTAAAATGGTATTTTGAATACAAAAAGTGGATTAGAATTGTTCCACGCCACGCTTATCGATATTTGGAGTTTCGATTTTTAAATAAGAATCGAAAAAGACTTCGGAATTAATAAAAGAACCGCCATTAAAGGCGGTTTTTTTTTGATCAAAACCAAAAAAAAGAATTTTTATATTCGTATATGGGAGTTAAAAAGTGCATTACGGTTTCTGACGCTAAAAAAAAAATTCAGCATTATTGTGCTTATCAAGAGCGCTGCCATCAAGAAGTAATAATCAAATTAAAAGAATTGGGTATGATTCAAGATGTAATTGATAATATTGTTACTGATTTGATTCAAAATAATTATTTAAATGAAACACGTTTTGCTGAAAGTTTTACTAGAGGAAAGTTTAATATTAAAAAATGGGGGAAATTAAAAATCCTACGAGAACTAAAGAAAAGAGAAATTTCGGAATACAATATAAAAATTGGAATGAAAGAGATTTCAGACTCGGCTTACAAAGAAACATTTAATGAGCTTTTTGAAAAAAAGTTAGCAGAATTATCACATTTAACTAAATCNNACCAAAAAAGAAAGATTTTCAATTATCTTTCGTATAGAGGCTGGGAACTAGAAAAAATTTTTGATGCTTTACGAAAAATTTAAATTTTAGTCAGTTAGAATTGTGACTTTATTGTCTAAAACTTCTACCGCACCTGAAATAATATCTAAATAAGTGAAGCCCTCTTTATATTCAAACTTTTCTATATTTATCTCCTCTAAATTAATTTTTCCTTCAATTTTGACTTTTCCAGCTGCTAATGTTGAGACTAAAGGCGCGTGGTTATTTAAAATCTGAAAGTACCCAGATGTTCCTGGTAAAGTAACACTTTCCACTTCACCGTTAAAAAGCAAAGCTTCGGGAGAAACAATAGAAAGATTCATACTATTTTTTTGATTCAGCTATCATTTTTTCTCCAGCCTCAATTGCTTCTTCGATTGTTCCTTTTAAATTAAAGGCTGCTTCAGGAATATGATCTAATTCTCCTTCCATTATCATATTAAAACCTCTTATGGTATCTTTAATATCAACCAGAACTCCTGGAATTCCTGTAAATTGTTCGGCCACGTGAAAGGGCTGAGACAGAAAACGCTGAACTCGTCTAGCTCTAGATACAGCAAGTTTGTCTTCCTCAGAAAGCTCATCCATTCCTAAAATAGCTATAATGTCTTGCAACTCTTTATAACGTTGCAATAATTCCTTAACCCTTTGAGCACAAGAGTAATGCTCATCTCCTAAAATTTCTGGNGTCAAAATTCTGGAAGTAGAATCAAGTGGGTCTACAGCTGGATATATTCCAAGTTCAGAAATTTTTCTAGATAGCACAGTAGTTGCGTCAAGGTGAGCAAAAGTTGTTGCTGGTGCTGGATCAGTAAGGTCATCTGCAGGAACGTAAACTGCTTGAACTGAAGTGATTGAACCTTTTTTAGTAGATGTTATACGCTCTTGCATTGCTCCCATTTCAGTAGCTAGTGTAGGCTGGNATCCAACTGCAGAGGGCATTCGCCCCAAAAGTGCTGAAACCTCCGAACCAGCTTGGGTAAATCGAAATATGTTGTCAACAAAGAAAAGTACATCCTTACCTTGACCATCCCCAGCTCCATCACGGAAATATTCAGCTATCGTAAGACCTGACAATGCTACTCTAGCTCTAGCTCCTGGAGGTTCATTCATTTGGCCAAAAACAAAAGTAGCTTTTGAATTTTTTAGTGCTTTTTTGTCTACTTTGTTTAAATCCCAGCCACCTTCTTCCATTGATTTAGTAAAATCATCACCATATTTTATAATACCTGATTCTAACATTTCGCGAAGCAAATCGTTTCCTTCTCTAGTTCGCTCCCCTACTCCTGCAAAAACAGATAGACCTCCATGTCCTTTCGCAATATTATTAATCAATTCCTGTATCAAAACAGTTTTCCCTACTCCAGCACCACCAAATAGTCCTATTTTACCTCCTTTAGCATAAGGCTCGATAAGATCGATCACTTTTATCCCTGTAAAAAGTACTTCAGTTGATGTGGATAATTCTTCAAAAGCAGGAGCAGCTCTATGAATAGGTAGTCCTTTCTCTTTATCTTTTGGCAGGTTAGGCATACCATCAATGGCATCTCCAATAACATTAAAAAGACGTCCATTAATTTCTTCTCCAATTGGCATTTGAATTGGGCTTTCTAGTGCTACTGCGTCTGCTCCACGGCTAAGTCCATCTGTTGAATCCATAGATATTGTCCTCACCGTTTCTTCACCAATATGCGATTGTACTTCCAAAACAAGTTTGGAACCGTCTTCTTTTTTTATCTCTAGCGCATCATAGATTTTAGGAAGAGAATTATTTTCTCCACTAAACTCAACATCTACCACAGGACCGATTATTTGAGATACTTTGCCAACACTTTTAGCCATAACAAACTAATTATAATTTCCTTTTTTTGCTTGGTAAATATACGGGAGTTACTGGTAATTTTGAGGGATACATCTTTTTTTTTTGACAAAAATTTTAACAAAAAAAGGCAGCAATTAATGCTGCCTTTTAAGGTATTTATACACTCAATTTAGAAGTCAAAAACTAATCTAAGATTTAACCTTCTTCCAATAACTGGCATATTTGGAAATGCTCTGTACTGTTGATTGAATAAATTAGTCGATGAAAGATCTAGCTTCACATTATCAGACAATCTGTATCCAATACTTGCATCCACTAAGTTTTTTTCTTGGACAGTTCCTGCATAAAATCCTTGGTTGGAGTTAAACTCGTCATCATGTTGGAATGCTAGAGAAAATTGAAATCCATTTCTATCAAGGTAATCCATCCCTAAACGGAATTTGAATCTTGGTGCGTTAAGAAAATCTTGGAAAGGAAGATCGTCATCATTTTCCTCACCAGGGTTCCACTCATTTTGACTTAACCAAGAAGCATTTCCCCAAAAAGTTAGTTTTTCAGTTGCAAAATATTCCATTGAAAGATCACTTCCCCAATGTGAACGTGTTACATTATCAAAAATTCTATATCCTGCAGAAATATGAGCTATTCCATCATTTTGAGGTACCCTTTGTGATTCTATAACACCCACTGCAGCAGTATTAATTAAAGATGTATAAGCCTGTCCTCCTTGAACAAAAGCTCCACCCACTAAAGTAGCTACTTCAGCATTCGCCGCTGCAATCTGACCAGGTGCTGCTGCAGCAACAGCTGCTGAAACCGGTGCGACTGCTGGTGATCCTGGAAATAATGCTCCTGCTGGGGCACCAGTTGCCCATATTGCTTCGGGTATACCATTTGCTGTATATTGGGCTTCTACAGCAGCTTGTGTTAAAGCTGTTACCGCTTGAGTAATTGCTCCACTAATAACAGGATCAGCTGCAAAATCAGCAGCGACTTGAGATCCTAGATCATTAGGTATGTTCTCAGCACCTGTAAGCCTAAATGTAGGCCCAATTGCCGTAAATTGAGTTGATCCAGTCCTAGCAAAAGTATATACATCCAATCCTATTGCGAATTTATCTCCAAGTAAACCTTTGTATCCAACTTCCCAAGATGTAGTAGTTCCAAGTAATGCTGAAGGTGTACCAACTGCTTGTGGCATTGGGGTTCCATTAAACGCATTATATCCCTGGATTGTTCCTGAAGTTCCAGCAGGTTGATATGTGCTAAAAAAGTTTTGAACTAAAGGCAAAAGAGGGGCATAATTAGGATCAGCTCCAACTCCTTGATAAAGAGCAGGTAGAACCTGGCTTGCAACTGCTCCATAGGGAACAGCAAGTGGCCAATCAGTTGTGTTTGCAGGAAGATAAACTTGTCCACCTCCACCAACTACTTCAATTGGTGCATTTGGATCAAAATTTTGAGCCGATGTTTGTCCTGATAACCAAACGTCTAAGATTCCCGGTGCTTGTATTTGTACTGGAAAGTCAACATATGTCTCTAGCGCACTCGGTCCAAAGACGGCTTCGTTGTAAGTTAATCTAAAACTATTTTTCGCATTTGGCTTGAATACAAGTGCTATCCTTGGTGCTATTTTACCTTTATCAACAAAATTTAGTTTATCATATCTTAGGGCATAAGTAAGGTCTAGCTTATCGCTAAAACGTGAAGTTCCTTGTCCATAAAAACCATAGTTTATGTAATCATTACTTCCATCGTTGATACCAAAAAGTGTATTTTCTGAATCTGCTCCTATGTCTCTGTAGTCAGCGCCAAAAGTGAAATTAGAATCAAGGAAATTCTCTGCGTCAAAACTATATTGCAATTGAATATCAAGAGCAGATCTTTTAGTGATAATTCTTTGTGCAGTCAAATAAAGATAAAACGGTGCGTTTTCACTGCCACCATCATTTGCTGTGTAGGAAAGTTGTCCAAAAAATCCTCCAGACCTAATACGTGCCTGACCCCAGTAATCGTTTCCGGCCGCATATCCAGGTCCTTGTGATTGGTTTATCAAACCGTTTCCAGAATTTATACCCCCTGAAATTACAGCATCAGTATTATCATTTGGTCTAAACTCCAAATGAGCGTTAGCCATAAAAGTTTCATATTCATTCAAGTAAGCATTACCATCCCCATCTGGGTCAATATCTGATCTCGAGAGTACTTGGTTTGAAGCTGCTGCAGGATCAATTCGATTATTTCTTACTGTAGGTTGAAAAATCCCATTGGCAGTAGCCGCATTTATAGCCCCTAAAAACTGAGCGTCCTCTACAGGATCTAAACTAAATTCGTCACCTTTTTTGTATTGAGCATTAATTTTAAATCCAAAGGTTTTTTTATCATTTGCATAGGCATGTCTGATTGCACCTTGTAGGGTACTTAAGTTTCCCCCAATAAGCTCGACTGATGTCCCTGGTTTATCAATAGCTTTTTTAGAGAAAAAATGAACTACACCTGATTCAACTCCAGGGCCGTATAGGGCAGATGCAGCACCTCGAACGATTTCAATTCTCTCTATATCCAAATTTGATAATCCTGATTGAAAAGCGAAAAAAGATCCTGATGCTGGCGATTGTAGAAATCGATAGTCCAGGATTGGAAAAACACTTGTCCCAAAAACACCTGAGCCGGCTCTCATTTCAAAATTTATTGAATTTGCAGATTGTTGTTGAAATTGTAAACCAGGTATGTTAATTAAATTTCTCACAGGATCGTTGACATTAGCTGTATTTTCGATATCCTGAGTTGAAATTATTGACACAGAAGCAGGTGCATCCAAAATCTTTTCTGATCTCCTTGATGCTGAAATAACAACTTCATTAAGATTCTGTCCAAAATTTAATGAAATAACAATTTCTTGGTCTAAATTTGTAACTTCCAAGCTTTGGGAGCTGTAACCTATATAACTTACCTCTATTGTTAAAGGAAGTTCAGCGGAGGTATTTAATGTAAAGTTACCATCGAAATCAGCTACTGCTCCAGTATTTGACCCTAAAACGATAACATTTGCTCCAGGAATAGCCTCTTGATTCTCAGAATCAACTACTTTCCCCGAAATTGTATTTTGTGCAAGAGTGAGTTGGATGGTTAAAAAAAATAGGGCAAAAAATACCCTCATAAATATATTCTTTGTTTTCATATTCTTTTATTTTCATTTGTTTTGAAAAACCGAGCAAACTAAAGTTAATTCAAATTATATTAAGGCTTTGTCTTCTCTATTAATCAATGCCAAGTTAATATTTTTTTGTCTATATAAGTGAATTTTATTAAAAGACTTAGCTTACAGGTTATTTATTTTAAAATTTAATTTATATTCTTAAAAAAAAATTGCTACGTTTACTAAGTACATTATATGTAAAAAACAAGTAACCTTACAGAATTTTGAAAAACATCTTTTATTTTTCACTTAAGTATTTCTTAAGGTACTACAATCAAATTTTTTTTAGAGATATAAAGGAATATGGATATCAAAACATTCCTAAAGACGGTGGAGTGTTGTTTTCACCAAATCATCAAGGTGCCTTTTTAGATCCCCTACTTATAGGTTCTATGACACCAAAAAAGATTACATCTTTAACAAGGAGTGATGTATTTGGTGGACCGCTTCAATGGTTTTTAGATGCACTACAAATGCTTCCTGTGTATAGAATAAGGAATGGTTATAGCAATTTAAAAAAAAATGATATTACTTTCAAAAAATGCTTTGAATTGTTAGGAGAAGGAAAATTTTTAATGATGTTTTCAGAAGGTGGTCATCATGATGAATATTATTTAAAAAAACTTTCAAAAGGAAGTAGTAGACTAGCGTATCAAGCCCAAAATTATAACAATGATAAAAAGATCTATATCCTTCCAGTGGGAATTAATTATGGTCATCATAAACAAACTTGCACTACTCTTCATCTTGTATACGGAAAGCCATTGTTGGTGTCAGATTTTATAGATTCCAAACTAAATGAAGCCGAAAATATAAATTTAATCAGAGAAGAACTACAGATACGAATGCAGGCATGTCTTTGGCTCCCATTTGAAACAGAAAAATATCATATACAAAAGGAATGCATAAATCGCATAACAACAAAAATGAGTTTTGATGATTTAAAAAAAGCCCTCCGAGAATCTTTAAGTGATTTGCCTAAAAGAAGAAATACTACTAAAATAGGATCCATTCTAACTTTAGTCTTAAGTATCCCAAACATAATTCCACTATGGATTACTAGAAAGATAATAAATCAATTTGATGACAAAGTTTTTGTTAGCTCAATGAAATATGCTTTAGGAGCATTTTTGTTTCCTATTTGGTGGTTATTTACTTCTATTTTTATAGCTTATTATTTTGGAAATTCAATGATGACGATATATTTGTCGCTATGCATTGTTTCTATTCTAATAAGACAAAGGATTTTACTATCATAAAATAAATTATCATAGATATACACTATATTTAANCTATTTTACTACTATAAAGTGCATTATTAAACTTAATATTATTATTTAAAATTATATCTTATTAATTTTGTATAGTTATTTATTATAGTTTACATTGATTTTTAAAAGATTCATACATTCGAACCATGATAGATGTTATTATTATAGGTGCGGGTCCAATTGGACTTGCATGTGCAATTGAGGCAAAAAAAAAGGGACTGAAATATATGGTTTTTGATAAGGGTGTCCTTGTAAATTCATTATATAATTATCCTTTAAATATGACTTTTTTTTCAACGTCAGATAAACTAGAAATTGGTGATGTCCCTTTTATTTCACACAATTCAAAGCCAACAAGGGCTGAAGCTTTAGAATATTATAGAAGGGTTGCAACCCATTGGAAGCTTAAACTAAATCTATACGAATCTGTAGAAAATATTAAAAAAGATAAGGATCAATTTAAAGTTAAAACTAACAATGTGACTTATAAATCAGATAATATTGTTTTTGCTACAGGTTTTTATGACCGTCCATTTTTAATTGGAGTTCCTGGTGAAGACCTTTCTAAAGTTAAACATTATTATACTGAACCTCATCCTTACTTTGGAATGGATATAGTAGTTGTTGGATCTGCAAACTCTGCTGTAGATGTAGCTTTGGAAACTTACAGAAAGGGTGCTAAAAGTGTTACTATGATAATCCGTGAAAAAGAAATTGGAACTAATGTTAAGTATTGGGCCCGCCCCGATATACTCAATAGAATTAAAGAGGGAACAATCAAAGCCCATTTTAATGCTGAAATCACCTTAATTGAAAAAGATTTTATACATTTTAAGGACAATAAAAAAACTTTTATGATTGCTAATGATTTTGTTTTAGCGATGACAGGCTATGAACCAAACTTTGAGATGTTGGAGAGTGTCGGTGTTAGATTTCAAAAAGATGATTATAAAACACCAATATATGACGATAAAACCATGGAATCTAATTCAAAAGGGGTCTATTTAGCAGGAGTGGTCTGCGGGGGCTATAAAACAAATAAATGGTTCATAGAAAACTCAAGAATACATGCTTCAATAATAATGAATTCAGTAGCCCTGAAAGAAAAATAAAACTCATCTATCTATACATATTTATCTATATTAGAAGCTATGTTATTTCCTTTAGCAAGTATATTCATAGTCTTACTTTTGATAATATTAGGCATTTCAAAGTTTAAAGTTCATCCATCTTTAGTCTTATTTTTGGCTGCCCTAATCCTTGGATTCTTGCTTCAAATTCCAATTGAACAAAATATTTTCATAATATTTAAAGGACTATTTGGGATAGTAAAAAATCTAGGACTATTAATTATTTTCGGAATCATAATAGGAGTTTTACTTGAAAAATCTGGAGGAACTCATTCGTTAGCTAGGGGTGTTCTAAAATATCTAAAAAGAATTCCTCTTCCATATGCTATTAGTTTAATAGGATACCTAGTCTCTATTCCTGTTTTTTGTGATGCAGCTTTTGTAATTCTATCTAATCTTAACAAGACACTCTCGAAACAGGGTAAAATTCCTATAACTGGCTTAACAGTTGCATTATCAACAGGATTGTTTGCCCCTCATGTTTTAGTACCTCCAACACCAGGACCTCTTGCAGCGGCATATAATCTTAAATTAGATAATCTTTTTTTACTTGTTGTTTTCGGATCTTTTTTTGCCTTTATACTAGTTTTGATTGGAGCTACTTATGCCAACTTTTTAATTAAAAAAAAAGGAGTAAATAGTAATGATATAATTTTTGCCAAACATGAAACTAGAAATACTCCAAGTTTTGGTCAAGCTATATTACCAATCATAGCCCCTATTTTTCTTCTTAGTTTTGGGCCAATTTCAAATTTTACTTCAAATAATCAAGTTATAATTCAAATTGCGAATATGGTATCACATCCTATTTTTGCTCTGGGAATTGGAATGACTTTTTCATTTCATTTAATTAAAAAAAATCGAAAAAAAACTATTATCTATAGTTTTAAAGAGTCATTTAAAAAAGCGGTCCCAATACTATTGATTACAGGTATGGGAGGAGGTTTAGGTAAAGTAATTCAAACCATCACCTTTCAAGATTATTTTACAAACCTTTCATTTAATAACTCATTTGGGCTTTTAATTCCATTTTTAATTGCTGCGTTCTTAAAAACTGCTCAAGGTTCATCTACCGTTGCAATAATTACCTCATCATCTATTTGCTTGCCGTTACTTCCCCTTATCGGATTAGAGACTGAATTAGGTAAAGTCTGGATTATAATGGCTATAGGAGTGGGTTCTATGACCGTTTCTCATCTAAACGATTCTTATTTCTGGATTGTATCACAAATGAGTATGATNGANACTAAAACTNCNCTNAAAACCCATACACTAGGAACTTTTATNCAAGGCNTTGCAGGTTTCNCGATATTGTTCATCTGCTACACNGTTTGGCTTAATATGTAGTTTACTAATATGAAGAATAAATTAGCTCAAGCTTTACTTTTTTNTTCNCCGAAGTGCTATCTGGGTGAGAACCAACTAAGACTGTTCCTAAAGGATTAAGTGTAGCGGATAAAGGGTAATCAATGTCTAAACCCTCCTCACTAGTTTTGGCTTTTATAGTAAAGGGATTTTCAATATTCCCTGTTATGGCTAAACCTAAGTCATAATTCAACGAATCATTTTTTATAATATTTGTTATGTGATTAGTCAAATTAAATTTATATAAATAAGGTTTTCCATCTTCACTTAGTTCTAAAATCCCACCAAAAGTTGATTTATTTGAATTAGTTCCAAAATTAGATGTTGAAAGATCGATTGTGTAGTCGCTAATTGGCAATCCATTTTTGAAATTATAGAGATAAATTCTTTGAGCAGTAATTTCTTCAGTTATTGTTTCAGGATCAACATAAAAAATGAGGTTCGCCTGATTTACAAGTAATTTCTCTTCCCTAATATTATTCAATATTTCATTTACCTCAGGGTTCTCATTTGAGAAAAGTCTAATTTTGCCATGTAATCTGCTACTTTGAACAAATAATTTATCTGTAGGCTGATTGTTTAGTGAAGCTTCTATTCTGTTTTTAATAGCTGAATTAAAAGCTGAATTTTTTAAAGAATTTATACGAGTGTTACCTAAAGTTAATGTTAAGTTTCTTTCTCTTTTTTCAATTATATCATCCGATAAATCATCTAATGTTCCTTGAGTATTATAATCATCAAAAACATACTTAACATTGATTTCAGCGTTTTGAATATCTAAAAGCATATAAAGATTATCTGAAAAATTATCTCCTCTTATAATGATTCCTCTCATTCTCTTCTGGTAAGTTGCGTCATCAAGTAAAAAATTTGTTCCTTCAAGTTCTATCAAGTTTTTTTGGAAAAAATTTTTATTTAATGGAATCCTAAGACGAGGACTTAATCTGGTTTCAATTAATGTTGTTTCGTCTATATCTTCGGAAGCTAGATCATCTTCGGCAAAATTTAACCTAACCTCACCAAAGTTAAGTTTAATTTGTCCATTGAAAAGTGTCTCCCCAATATATCCTTCATCATAATAATCACGATTCGAATAATATATTTGGGCAGATTCAAAATTATCATTTGAATCTAGATTATTTAAATAGTAAGTTAACTCATGAACTTGTAAGTTAAATTCTGAATCACGATTTCCATAGATAGAATCAATTTCATATACTCTATTTTCACTATCATAATTTTGATTATCATTATCATCATGGTCTAAAATACCGTCCTCATCACTATCTTCACTTAAGGGGTTTAATCCTAATTGAGATTCAACTATGTCAGTTAAATTATCATTATCCGAATTACTTGCNGGATCGTTAGGGTCTGNATCAAAANGGTCAATTACTCCGTCATTATCTGAATCATCAGTATTNGAAAAAAAAGGAATTTCTAAATAAACTTCCTTAATGGTTTCATTTTCAGGAATAATATTTACATCATCCTGGTCTCCAGAATTCTCCAAAGATTGTTTTAGNTTTCCAAAGAAAAGGTCCNGACCAATTGATATTTGTGTAAAAATACTCGCTTGTACAACTCCAAAAACAGGGTGGTTAATTTGCCCTAATTGCGCGAGTGGCTGAACATTTGATTGAACTTGATTTACACTTTGTTGATAAGTAAATACAGGGATGTTTTTATTTTTAGTTTCTAAAGTTAAATCTGAAAATATAGGTTCTCCTAAAGGATGATAATCTTTATTACAAGAAATAAGTATTAAAATTAAAATTAGACAAGTTGAAAAAAAATATTTAAAATACTTCACAACATCAAGCTATATTTCCTGTGAGTAAAAATCAATCAATTGTTTATCTTCTTGAGATTCAGGATACTCTAAAAACGGTTTTTTAATATTTTTTAAGTCACTTAAAATGTCTTTAGTTAAATTTTGTGAGGCCGCTATTATTCCATCAGAATGGGTTGAAGCTAAATTAGTAAGGGCATTATAGTCAGCTTTTTTCAGCAGACTTATGTGATCTGTATCGATTTTATCAAATGCAACTTTGTCATAAATTTTTTTAGAAATAACTCCTTTAAAATCAGGTTCATAAACAGAGTATACTATCTTACTTTCTGAAAAGAGCGGCTCGTCAGCGTAGTATGATTTTAAGTAAAGAGGAAACAAAGAAGTGAACCAACCGTGAAGATGAATTATGTCTGGTGACCAATTTAACTTCTTAACTGTTTCTATAACTCCNTTTGTAAAAAAAATCATGCGCTCATCATTATCNTTGAATATTTTCCCTTCAGAATTGTGAAGTATTGCTCTTCGTTTAAAATACTCCTCATTATCAATAAAATAAACCTGCATTCTTTCTTTAGGTATTGAAGCCACTTTTATAATTAGCGGCATATCCATATCATTAATTACAAGGTTCATTCCAGAAAGTCTTATTACCTCATGTAATTGGTGTCTTCTTTCATTTATCAATCCATAACGCGGCATAAAAATTCTTGTCTGTCCCCCGTTTTCATTAACTGTTTTTGGGATCTGGAATGATTTAATTGCTTGATCTGTTTGAGGCAAATAAGGAACAACCTCAGAGGATATAATTAGTACTCTCTTATCTTTCATATTTGATTTTCCTAAGGGAAAAGTCTTGCAAAAATACAAAATTAATAGACATATTATTAAAAACTACCTACTTTAGCAGCGTTAACAAATTGCTAAATGTTGGTGTTTAAAGCCTTAGATAAACTCAGAAAGCATCTAAATTCNAAGACTTTAAATATTGGCCTTGTGCCTACTATGGGAGGTTTGCATAAGGGTCACTTGTCACTTGTTGAAAAAGCTTGCTCAGAAAACGACATAGTAGTTGTTAGCATATATATAAATCCTACTCAATTTAATGATCAAAATGATTTAAAAAAGTACCCATTTGATTTAGCAACAGATAAAGCTTTTTTATCGCCATTCTCGAAAAATGTAGTTATTTACAACCCAGATCACACTGAAATATACCCAACTGGAATAAAAAGTAACTCTTATGACTTTGGCTCAATTGCCCTTCACATGGAAGGAAGATTTCGTCCAGGACATTTCGATGGTGTTGCAACTGTCATAGAAAAACTACTCAAGAATATCAAACCTAATAATGCTTATTTTGGAGAAAAAGATTACCAGCAGATACAAGTAATAAAAGCCCTAAACAAAAGCCTTGAATTAGGTGTGAAGCTAATATTTTGTTCAACTGTAAGAGAAAAAGATGGCCTTGCAACAAGTACAAGAAATAAGTTTTTAAATCCAAGGCAAAGATTTGCTGCNAAAAAAATTCATTTTGCATTACGAGAATTAAAATCTAAAAAAACAAAAGATAATTTCGCAGAGATGAAACGTTTTTTTATTGATACTGTAGAACATAGTAAAGATTTAAAAGTCGAATACTTTTATATTGCATCTATAAATGATTTGATACCGGTAGAAAAATTTCAAAGACTTAAAAAATACCGCATTTTTGTTGCTGTACTTGCTGGTAACATAAGACTAATTGACAACGAAGAAATAAAAATATTTAATTAAATTACATTTAATTATATCAGTTTGTCTATTAAGGTTTCAAATAATAATCTATTGAAAAACTATTCATAAAAAAGGTGAGAAAATTTTATAGTTATCTAAAAATATTTTTCCCTCCCTTTTTAGGAATCTTTTTTATCTATTTATCTATTGACATAACATCTATTGAAGAGAGAAAACTAATTATTAGCTATATAAAAAATGCTNACCTTAAGTATATTATTATTTCAATTATTTTTGGAATCTTAAGTCATCTCTCAAGNGCTTTTCGCTGGAAATATCTGTTACAACCCCTAGGATATAATCCAAAATTTATAAACTCTATCCTAGCTGTTTTAATTTCTTACATTGCAAATCTTGGAATTCCTAGATCAGGNGAAATTTTAAGGGCTACTACTTTAAGCAGTTATGAAAAGATTCCTTTCGAAAAATTATTTGGGACTATAGTTGCTGAAAGGATTGTNGACCTATTAATACTTTTAAGTCTAATTTTTTTGACATTTAGTTTACAATTCGAATTAATCTGGGAGGTTTTAAATAAAAGGCCTATTTATTTAAAAACTATTTTTATTGGGGCTCCTATTTTATTTTTTATCTTTTTTGTTATAAAATGGTTTTTCAAAAAAAGTAATTCAAAAATATTACTNAAAATAAAAGCTNTTTTGAAGGGATTTATTGAAGGCATTATGTCAATCAAAAATATGCCCTTCAAGCTTAATTTTATTGCTCATACTATATTTATATGGACAATGTATTTTGGTATGTTCTTTATAATAAAATGGACCATCCCTGAGATGGAAAAATTAGACTTAGAATATCTATTGCCAACTTTCGTAATTGGTGGGCTTACCTTAACAGCAACAAATGGTGGTATTGGAATCTACCCTTTATCTGTTGCCATGACTCTTTCATTCTTTGGAATTTCTAATGAATCTGGATTAGCATTTGGTTGGATAGTATGGACATCTCAAACATTGATGATTCTANTTTTTGGAAGCCTTTCTTTTTTTATTCTACCTTTAGTAAATAGGAGAAAGTAATTTCAATGTGTAGCTAATTGTGAAAATTAAAAAAGGATTTTTTTGTAAAAGTTGCGGGGCAGAGCACAATCAGTGGCAGGGCCAATGCAGGATTTGTAAAGAGTGGAATACCATTACTGAAGAGATTATAAATAAGAATATTTCCAANGATTGGAAAACAGAAAATTTAACTNAGCCCATAAANCCGGTTAGAATGGATAAAATTGGTCTTAAAGAGACTGCTAGATTCAAGACTGGTGACAATGAATTTGATAGAGTTCTAGGGGGTGGTGTGGTCCCAGGAGGAGTTGTTCTCTTGGGCGGAGAACCAGGTATTGGTAAATCGACCTTATTGCTTCAAATAGCCCTCCAACTTAATAAAAAAGTACTCTATATTTCGGGTGAAGAGAGCCAACAGCAGATTAAATCTAGAGCAAAAAGAATGGGGCTTAATGAGGAATCTTGTTATGTTCTGTGTGAAACCGAAATTCAGTTAATTTTTTTACAAATTCAAAGTCTCACCCCTGATATAATAATTGTAGACTCCATACAGACCCTTCATGACTCTGATGTTGAAAGTATCGCGGGGAGCATTACTCAAATAAGAGCAATAGCAGCTGAATTGATTCGTTTTGCAAAAACTACCAATATTCCTGTTATTTTAATTGGACATATAACAAAAGACGGTACAATTGCTGGTCCAAAAATACTCGAACATATGGTCGACACTGTGATACAATTTGAAGGAGATCGAAATCATGTTTATAGAATTTTAAGAGTTCAAAAAAATCGTTTTGGAGCTACCTCTGAAATAGGAATTTATGAAATGATACAAAAAGGGTTACGGCAAGTAAAAAACCCCTCTGAAGTTTTAATTTCTGAGAAAGAGAAAGCTTTAAGCGGACATGCAATTGCAGCTACTATTGAGGGTATTCGGCCTTTAATGATCGAGGTGCAAGCTCTAGTAAGTACAGCAGTTTACGGGACCCCTCAAAGAAGTTGTACAGGATTTAATTCAAAGCGCTTGAATATGCTGCTGGCTGTCTTGGAAAAAAGAGCAGGGTTTAACTTAGTTAGTAAAGATGTGTTTATAAATATTACTGGTGGTATAAGTGTGGTTGATCCTGCATTGGATCTAGCTGTAATAGCAGCAATTCTATCAAGCTGTCATGATATTCCTATATCTCAAAAATTTTGTTTCGCCTCTGAAATTGGGCTTTCTGGAGAAATGCGCCCAATTTCAAAAACCAACCAACGAATTCAAGAAGCAGAAAAACTTGGATTTCAAGGAATTTTTATTTCATCTTATACTAAATTCAGTAGTCAACAAAATACAATTAAGTTACATGAATTATCAAAAGTCGAGAGCTTAGTTAATTTTCTTTTCTAATCTAGATTTTTAGAAAAAAGAGTATATCTTCGAGAGACATAATAAATGCTAAATGAAAGAAATCATTTCACAATTTATTTCAGAAGTAAACGCTAGAAATCAAAATGAGCCTGAGTTTATGCAGGCAGTTAAAGAGGTTGCTGAAAACGTTATCCCCTACATAGTTCAAAATGATATTTATTATGGACAAAATATTTTACTCAGAATTGCTGAACCTGAGCGAGTAATTTCGTTTCGTGTTGCATGGATTGATGATAAAGAAGAAATCCAAGTAAACAGAGGTTACAGAATTGAGATGAATTCTGCTATTGGCCCTTACAAAGGTGGATTACGATTCCATCCAAGTGTTAACCTAAGTGTTTTAAAATTCTTAGCATTTGAACAGACTTTTAAAAATAGTTTAACGACTCTACCAATGGGAGGGGGAAAAGGTGGTTCTGACTTTGATCCAAAAGGAAAATCTGATACAGAAATAATGCGCTTCTGTCAGAGCTTTATGACCGAATTATTTCGTCACATTGGCCCAAATAGAGATATCCCGGCGGGTGATATTGGTGTTGGAAGTCGAGAAATAGGCTATATGTTTGGTCAATATAAAAGGTTGAAAAACGAATTCACTGGAGTTTTGACAGGTAAAGGTGTAAGTTGGGGAGGGTCACTTATAAGACCTGAAGCTACAGGATATGGTGTTGTATATTTTACTCAAGAGATGTTAGAAAGTAAAAATGATAGCTTAAAGGATAAAAAAGTTGTCATTTCAGGCTCTGGAAATGTTGCTCAGTACGCTGCAGAAAAATGTTTACAGCTTGGTGCTAAAATTTACACTATGTCCGATTCATCTGGATATATTTTTGATCCCGAAGGTATCAATTTGGAGAAACTCGCATTTATTATGGATCTTAAAAATGTCAAAAGAGGTAGGCTTATTGAATATATTAATAAATTCCCTAATGCTAAATTTTTTAAAGGGAAAAAGCCTTGGGATGTTCCCTGTCAAATTGCTTTGCCTTGTGCAACACAAAATGAATTAGGGGAATTTGACGCACAAAATCTCATTAAAAATGGTTGTATTTGTATAGGAGAAGGCGCTAATATGCCATGCTCTCCTGAAGCAATAGAAATTTTCTTGAAAAATAAAATTTTATTTGCGCCAGGAAAGGCATCAAATGCAGGTGGAGTAGCAGTCTCAGGTTTTGAAATGGCTCAAAATTCTCTACGCTACAGCTGGTCCAGAGAGGAAGTTGATAAACGCCTGCAAGCAATTATGAAAGATATACATCAATCGTGTCTTTCATTTGGAAATGAAAAAGGATTCATTAATTACGTAAAAGGAGCCAATATTGCAGGATTTGTAAAAGTTGCTGATGCTATGCTAGCTCAAGGAGTTGTTTGACAAATGTCTAGCAAAACAAAAAAAACTATTCATGCTGTTAATTTAGGAATTGTCAAATATGGCGATACAAGCTTAATTGCCAACTGCTATACTTTGGAGTATGGCTTACAGTCATATATGCTTAAAGGCATTTTGTCTAGAGGTAAGAAAAAAAACCATCGAGCCCTTTTTGAACCTCTAACCCTACTGGAATTTGAAGCTTCTAAAAACAAAGAGAACAAAATTGGATACTTGGATGAAGCAAAAATAACGTATGTTTTTACTTCTATCCCATATAATTTAACCAAAAAAGCTTTGGTTTTATTTCTTGCAGAGATTATTCATCAGGTTGCTCGTGAGGAACAAGGGCCTAATAAATTACTTTTTGATTACATCGAAAAAAAACTCATTTGGCTTGATACTAATCATTCATTGAGTTTGTTTCATCTTAAAATAATGCTAGACGTAACAAAATACATCGGGTTTTATCCAAATATTTCAAACTCATATAAACCCTATTTTGACCTTGAAACTGGGTGTTTTACATCTATAAAGCCAGAAAAAAATTTTATTGAAAATCCATTAAAAAAATATTTCATTCAACTTTTGGGTATAGATTTTGATATGATAGGTAAGATTAGAATTTTAAAAAAAGATAAAATTAAACTTCTAAATCAAGTTATAACCTATTTCGAATTACATTTACAACAGTTTAAGCCACCAAAATCGCTTGAAATATTAAATGAAATCTTTAAGGTGCCTTAGTTCATTTTGTTTTGCCTTACTTTCCTTTTGGATAGTTGGACAAGAAATTACTATTGTGGATGAGTTCACAAAAGAAGCTCTAGAGGGAGTTGCTATTTTTAATAAAAATAAAACAATAGGCACAATTAGTAATTCTGAAGGGGTTGCTGACCTTTCTATTTTCTCACTAGGAGAGACGGTTTACATACAATTTTATGGCTTTAAAATTGAAAGTATAAAAATAAGCTTGAAAGAATTATCACAAAATTTTCGTTTTCCAATTCAAGCAGAAGACGAGACTTTAGATGAAGTAATACTATCGGTTGCAAGAAATGCTTCAAAACGTGCAAAAATAGCTGAAAAAGTAAACGTTATTTCAGTTAAGGATATTTCCAATCGGCGTCCTACATCTGGAGCAGAATTGGTTGGCCTTAGCCCTGGTATTAGAATTCAAAAGTCACAAGGTGGAGGTGGAAGTCCAGTGATTAGAGGATTTGAAGCAAATCGTTTACTTTTGGTAGTTGATGGAGTAAGACTAAATAATGCAATCTATAGAAGCGGACATCTACAAAATTCTTTAACTGTTCATCCGAATATGATAGAGCGTGTAGAAGTTGTATATGGTTCTTCATCAGTTGGATATGGTTCAGACGCTTTAGGAGGAGTCGTTCATTATTACACTAAAAATCCCTTGATTAACAATGAAAAAAAAATAAAAACTCAAATTTCTAGTGATTTTTCTACGGCAAATAATTCATATATAAATTCGGTATCCACCGAATTAAGTTTTAAGAAGTGGGCTAGCTTAACCAGTATTAGTTATTCTGATTTTGGAAACATTCGAATGGGTAGAAATAGAACACATGGATTCGAAGATTGGGGGCTAAATTTTTTGTATTCATTAAATAATAGAAATACTTATTCACCAGATCCTGTTGTAAATTTAAATCCTTCAATTCAAAAAAATACCGATTATAATCAAATTGATTTGCTTCAAAAGTTTTTATTTAAACTCAATGCTGAAAACCAACTGGTTGTTAATTTTCAATATTCAAATTCCTCTGATATTCCTAGATATGACAAATTAGTTGAGAACCGTAACGGNTTTTTACGTTATGCGGAATGGTATTATGGTCCCCAAAAAAGAATCCTTTTTTCTCCTCAATTAAAAATATTCCCAAGAAAAAAACTNTTAAATTCAGGTAAGGTTACANTTGCAATTCAAAATTTAAAAGAATCTAGNATCTCCCGATCCTTTAATAGTTTNACTCGTATTACTCAAAGTGAAAAAGTAAACTCTTTTAGTATTAATGGAGATTTTGAATTTAAGATTGATAAAAAACATGCTTTTGCATATGGATTTGAGGGNGTTTATAATGATGTTAATTCACTTGCCTCAAAAAAAGACCTAATAATTAAAGAAAATGTAATAACAGGTTATACTCCAGCCCTTCCGTTTCCCACACGTTATCCGAGTAAAGGGAGTTCTTATAGAAGTTATGCTGTATATGTAAATTGGATCTGGGATCTTAATACTCAATTGACTTTAAATGCAGGACTTAGATTAACCAATACTTCATTACAAGGTGAGTGGAAAGAGTATTATAACATAAATGCATTATTATCTTCGGTAAAATTAAATTCTGAGGCATTAACAGAAACTTTGGCTCTTATTTACAGACCAAGTGTAAAAACAAAATGGAAAGCAATAATTTCAAATGGTTTTAGAAACCCTAATATTGATGATGTTGGAAAAATAAGAGAAAACAGAGGCTACCTAATTGTTCCAAATCCTTTGCTTTTGCCCGAATATGCTTATAATTTTGAATTGGGACTTACCAAATACTTAAAGAAGGAAAAAAATTATATCTCAATTCAGGCTTTTACAACACTNNTTTCAAGGCATATTGGACGAAANAANTACCCTGTTTTTTCAGATCAAACAACAAGCAGCAANAATACTATTTTATACAATAATGAAGAATTAATAACCTTAGCGAATAATAATTTAGGGAATCGATATATGTTAGGAACTTCATTAGATGGCAACATATATTTTGCAGATAAAATTTCATTAAAAGGAGATATTAATATAATTAATGCATTAAAAAGTGAACAATTTGGNCCTCTTCCATCGATTTCTCCGGTTTTTCTAAATTTATTTCTCAACTATGAGAAAGAGAAATGGTTTGCAAGTTTAAGATACCAACATAGTGGAAATAAAAACCCCGATGAATACAGTTTAGGGGGTGAAGACAGCTTAGAGGAAACTCCTATTATATCAGAGTCTCAAGGAATTTATGCTGGCACACCTGCGTGGTCTGAACTATCTTTTTTAACACAATTTAGCTGGAATNAAAATGGAAAAATAACAATTGGATTGGAAAATATATTCGATGTTCATTATAGAAGTTTTGCATCAGGTATATCTGCACCAGGTAGAAATTTAAGAATTGGGTTAAATCTAAAATTCTAAACTATCTTTAATATAAAAAAGCTCTTNAAATAGCACCATATTTTCAAGTTAAATTAATTAATTTCGCAAATTGTTATATAATTACATTTACTTTTCTTTCTTAGGTTTTTGAAAAGCAATTAAAACTATTTGATAGGTGAAATTCAATGAGTACAATAAACTAGATTTACCCAAAATAGCTGAGGAAATACTTGCNGACTGGAAGGAAAATAAAACNTTTTTAAAAAGTATAAAAAGCAAGGAGGGTAAACCAGAATTTATATTTTATGAAGGTCCGCCATCTGCAAATGGTCTACCTGGTATTCACCATGTCATGGCTCGTACAATTAAGGATATTTTTTGTCGCTTTAAAACCCAAAAGGGATTTAAAGTGGAGAGAAAAGCAGGATGGGATACTCATGGGCTCCCAGTTGAACTTGGAGTAGAAAAAGAATTAGGCATTACAAAAGAATTAATTGGTGAAAGTATTTCAGTAGAGGATTACAACATTGCGTGCAAAAAAGCTGTAATGAAATATACAGACGTTTGGAATCAGCTCACTGAAAGGATAGGTTATTGGGTTGATATGGAAGAACCCTACATTACTTATAAATCCAAATATATGGAAAGTGTTTGGTGGTTAATTAAACAAATTCATAAAAAAGGCTTTCTTTACAAAGGTTATTCTATTCAGCCATTTTCTCCAATGGCTGGAACAGGTTTAAGTTCTCATGAACTAAATCAACCTGGTACTTATCAAGAAACTACAGATACGACTGTTACTGCCCAGTTTAAGACAATTCCAGAAAGCCTTCCTAAGGGGCTAAAAAATGAAANAGACCTTTANATCCTNGCTTGGACAACTACCCCATGGACATTACCTTCAAATACAGCTCTNACGATCGGGAAAAAAATAGATTATCTGATTATTCGCACTTTTAANCAATATACATTTAAGCCTATACGAGTTCTTGTTGCTAAAGATCTTATNAAAAAACAATTTGGTGAAAAATTTATTGAATCTCCAAGTATAGATTACTATAAACCCGGTGACAAAAAAATACCCTATAAAATAGAAAGCGAACATAAGGGTTCTGAGCTCCTAGAAATTAGATATGAAAAAATTTGGTCTGAATCCCCAAAACCAATTGAGAACTCCAAAAATGCATATCGTGTAATCCCAGGAGATTTTGTAACAACTGATGAGGGGACAGGAATTGTACATACCGCACCTACTTTTGGTGCAGATGACGCCAAAGTAGCAAAGGAAGCAAATCCAGAAGTCCCTCCACTTTTAGTCNTAGACGAAAATGATAATAAAGTACCATTAGTCGATACGCAGGGAAGATTTAGAAAAGAAGTTGGTCGTTTAAGTAGTCGCTTCGTTAAAAATGAATATTACACAGAAGGTACCGCACCTGAACGTTCTGTAGATGTTGAAATTGCAATACAACTTAAAAAAGAAAATAAAGCCTTTAAAGTAGAAAAATATGTTCACTCATATCCAAATTGTTGGAGAACTGACAAACCTATTCTATACTATCCTCTTGACTCTTGGTTTATTAAAATAAGTGAAGTTAGAGAAAATATGACCACTTTAAACAATGAGATAAACTGGAAGCCAACNGCTACAGGTGAAGGGAGGTTTGGAAATTGGCTAAGTAATGCAAATGATTGGAATCTATCTCGATCCCGATTTTGGGGTATTCCATTACCAATTTGGAGAAGTTCAGACGGAAAACAAACTAAAGTAATCGGATCACTCGAAGAATTATGCAAGGCTATTGAAANCTCATTAANTTACGGTATTATGAAGGAAAATCCTTTTAAGGATTTCATAGTTGGAGATTATTCAGAAAAAAACTATGAAAAAATTGATCTTCACAAAAATATAGTTGATAAGATNATCCTAGCTACCGATAAAGGAGAACCAATGTTTAGAGAATTAGACTTAATTGATGTATGGTTTGACTCTGGTGCTATGCCTTATGCACAGTGGCATTATCCTTTTGAAAATAAAGAATTAATAGATAATGAAATACATTTTCCTGCAGATTATATTGCTGAAGGTGTTGATCAAACAAGAGGATGGTTTTATACACTTCATGCCATCGCTACTTTAGTTTTTAATAAAAAAGCTTTTAAAAATGTTGTTTCAAATGGTCTTGTACTTGACAAAAAGGGGCGAAAAATGTCAAAGAGATTAAATAACGCTGTTGACCCTTTTGAAACANTNNANAAATTTGGTCCCGATGCGACTCGTTGGTATATGATTTCAAATGCAAATCCTTGGGATAATTTAAAATTTGATATTGAAGGAATTGCTGAAGTTCAGCGTAAGTTTTTTGGAACTTTATATAATACTTATTCTTTTTTTAGCCTTTATGCTAATATTGACCAATTTGGTTTTAAAAATGAAGATCATATTCCTAATACTGAGCGAGCCGAACTCGACCAATGGATTTTATCAGAATTAAATAGTCTAATTATGCTTGTTGATGGTGCTTACCAGGATTATGAAGCGACAATCGCTTGCAGAGCAATTTCTGATTTTGTGCAAGAAAAATTAAGTAATTGGTATATTCGCCTTAGTCGCCGCAGATTTTGGAAGGGTAATTATGGGCCAGATAAAATTGCTGCATATCAAACTCTTTACGAATGTTTAATAATAATATCTAAGCTTGGCGCACCAGTCGCCCCATTTTTTATGGATCGATTATACCAAGATCTAACAAGAAATAAAAAAATCTCAGTCCACTTATCTGAATTCCCAAATCCAAACCCCAACATAATAAATTCTGAATTAGAATCCCAAATTAATATTGCAAGAGAAATAACATCGTTAGCGCTTTCTTTAAGAAAAAAACAACAGATCAAAGTACGTCAGCCACTGGAGAAAATGATAATCCCTGTAAAAAATGAATTACAAAAAAAACGTATTAAAAATGCAATTGAACAATTAAAAAGTGAAATCAACGTAAAAGAAGTTGAACTGCTTGATGACGCCAATGATTTGTTAGTGAAAGAGGTTCGCCCAAATTTTAAAATTATTGGACCTAAGTATGGAAAAGAAATGAAATCAGTTGTAGAAGTTGTAAAAAATCTAAATTCTGAACAGGTAAATCTTCTCGAAGAAAAAAAAGAATTAAATATTTTAGTAAATAAAAAAAATATTATTTTAGATATAACTGATGTTGAAGTCTTTTATAAAGACATCGATGGATGGGAAGTAGCTAAAAACTCAGAAATGACAATAGCCCTTGATGTGACCATAACCCAAAAACTAAAAAATGAAGGTATAGCAAGAGAACTAGTTAACAGAATTCAAAATCAAAGAAAGGACAACGGGCTGGAGGTTACTGACAGAATTGATATTTTACTGAAAAGTGAATCTGGACTTGAGAACGCTATAAGTGAAAATAAAAATTATATTTTAAATGAAACATTAGCTAATACCCTTAAATTTGAATCAAATATTTTGGACGGAACGCCTATAGAATTTGATAATTTTAAAACTGAAATTCGTATTAAAAAGGTATACTAATGAGCAAGAAAACAAGATTTACAGACAGTGAACTTCAGGAGTTTAAAAGCGTAATTGAAGAAAAGATTGAAAAAGCAAAAGCAGACCTAGGCCTTTTGAAAAGCTCCTACATGAATGATGGTAATAATGGCACTGAGGATACTGCCCCAACTTTTAAGGCTTTTGAAGAAGGGTCTGAAACGATGTCAAAAGAAGCAAATACTCAGCTTGCTCTTCGCCAAGAAAAGTTTATCCGCGACCTTAAAAATGCACTAATTCGTATTGAAAACAAGACTTATGGTGTTTGTCGCGTAACTGGTAATTTAATTAATAAAAAACGCTTATTTTTAGTTCCNCACGCTACTTTAAGTATAGAGGCTAAAAATATGCAGAAATAAGTCCAAGAAAGGCNCTGAACTCAAATAAAACATATTTCAATAAATCATGGGCTATAGNAATTATAATTTTAGTTCTGTTAATTGACCAGACTACAAAAATATATATCAAATTAAACTTCCCATTATCGGGATACGGTATTTCACCAATTTTAGATTGGGAATTTTTTAAAATACTTTTTGTAGAAAACAAAGGGATGGCNATGGGTACTAAAATCAATGATTTTATTCCATTTATTAGTGAAAATACTGGAAAGTTGATTTTAACTATTTTCCGTGTCGCCGCAATATCTGGCTTAGGTTACTGGTTATTAGATTCCATAAGAAAACAAAATGGAACTCTACTTTGTTGGGCCTTATCATTAATATTCGCTGGGGCATTGGGTAATATTATCGATTCCGTTTTCTATGGCATTTTGTTCTCAGATAGTAACGACCAAATTGCGAAATTTTTACCTGAACAGGGATACGCTCCTCTTTTTTACGGCCATGTTGTGGACATGTTACAATTCCCATTAGTCGAATGGACATGGCCATCGTGGTTGCCTTATATTGGCGGTAAAGACTATTTATTTTTCCAATACATATTTAACATTGCTGATACTGCAATAAGCACAGGGGTTGGAATATTGATTTTTTTCAATAAAAAAATCTTTGCCTAATTTTTTCAAGAAGTAAACTTTTTTATTCCTTCGGAATTAACACAAAAATCCATTTTAATATCTTCAGAACGTATGTCAATTATCTTATCTACGGGATCAAAAAAAGAAAGTCCAACTTTTATAGTATTTGTTTTACATAGAGATAAAAAATTATCATAAAATCCTTTCCCATAACCCAAACGATTTCCGCTTTTATCCCAAGCTAACAATGGCAGAAAAATAACATCAATTTGTTCTGGAGAGATTTTTATTCCTTTTTCAGGTTCTGATATCCCTAAACCATTAATCTTAAGTTTTGTAATATCTGTCAATAAGATATGTTCCAATTCTGAGCCTTTAATTTTAGGCAAAATTACCTGTTTATCCTTTCCTTGTAATAAAGTTAAAATTAAAGTAGTATCTATTTCTGCCTTTGCTTTTATTGGGAGATATATATGATAGTAGTCTAAATGCCATATGGGTAGTTTTAAACAATTATTTGCAATTGCAAAACTCTTATCTTCATGTTCTTGATCAGAGAGGGCATGGCGTTTTTTTAAAAAAGATTTCCGAAGAGCTAATTTTGTTAAATCAGAATTCATTAAATAATATTTTTAATATACACATACCCAAAGAAAATCAATAATTTCGTTTTGTGAAATTAGATTCTATTAAAATCCAACTTAAAACCTTACCTCAAGTTGCAGGGGTATATCAGTTTTTCGATTCTAAAGAAAATATCATATACGTAGGTAAGGCAAAAAATCTAAAAAAACGGGTTGCATCTTACTTTAATAAAAATTTAGAAAATCATAAAACAAAAGTCCTTGTAAAAAAAATTAAAAGAGTTGAAAATATTGTTGTAGAATCTGAAATGGACGCTTTGCTTTTAGAAAATAATTTGATTAAAAAATATAAACCTCGATATAATATTCTTCTCAAAGATGATAAAAGCTATCCTTGGATTTGCTTAGAAAAGAGTCCCAAACCAAATATTTATATAACAAGAAATTTAAAAAATAAAAGAGGTGAATATTTTGGTCCTTTTACTAGTGTAAAAAACTTAAAAATTCTTTTACGGTTAATTAAAGAAATTCATCCATTTCTAAATCATGAATTGAATCATTTATTGAAAATTAACTCTGAAGAATCATCAATTTTTTTATTTAAAAAGCATGAAAATTCGATAAAAGAGTTAATAAAAGGAAATTTTAATTTCTGTATAACTCATTTCAAAAAGGAAATGAAAATAATGTCTGAAAATTTGAAATATGAAGAAGCTCAATTAGTAAAAGAAAAAATAATTAGTTTAGAGAAATTTCAAGCTAAATCAACAATAGTAAACCCTAAAATTACTAATGTAGATGTATTTTCTATTGTTTCAGATGAAAAATATGGGTACGTTAATTTTTTACAAGTATCTTATGGTGCTATTGTAAGGTCCTACACCCTAGAAATAAGAAAAAAACTTCAGGAAAGTAATTCAACCCTATTACAGCTCGGAATAATCGAAATAAGACAAAAGTTTTCTTGTAATGCAAAAACGATATTTCTTTCAGAAAAAGTTAGCTTATCGAAAGAATTAGATCTAATTGTACCTAAACAAGGAGATAAAAAAAGCTTAGTGGATTTATCACTCAGAAATGCCAAATACTTTCGTATCGAACGCTTTAAACAAATAAAAATATTGGATCCTGAAAGCCATACCAAACGAATAATGAATCAAATGAGAATTGATTTGAAGTTGCCTGAAGAGCCTTTACACATCGAATGCTTTGATAATTCAAATATTCAAGGGTCAAATCCTGTAGCTGCATGTATTGTTTTTAAAAAAGGTAAGCCAAGTAAAAAAGATTATCGTCACTATAATATAAAAAGTGTAGTAGGTCCTGATGACTTTGCTTCTATGGAAGAAGTAATTTTGAGAAGATATAAACGTCTATTGAATGAAAAAGCTTCGCTTCCACAACTGATTGTTATAGACGGTGGTAAAGGACAACTTTCTTCAGCATTAAAAAGTCTTGAAAATTTAGGTTTAAGAGGTAAGATTTCAATTTTAGGAATTGCTAAGCGCCTAGAAGAAATATATTTCCCTGGTGACAAAATTCCACTTTATTTAGATAAAAAATCCGAAACACTAAAAATATTACAGCGAGCAAGAGATGAAGCACACCGATTTGGAATTACATTTCATAGAAAAAAGCGCAGTAAAAGTAGTATACAATCTAAATTAGATCAAATACCAGGTATTGGGCAAGCTTCACGTCTAAAGCTTTTAGGTGATCTAAAAACTTTCACTCGGATAAAGTCAGCATCAGAAAAGGAAATCATTGATATTTTAGGAAATAAAAAAGGGAAAAAAATATTTGAGACACTTAAAAAATATTAGCCGTTAAATATTTTTCAGCTCCTTTCAATTAAATCTCAAATTATTGATTTATTATCTTTGAAAAATGGTAAAAAATTTCTTCTTATACGCTTTTTTTTGTTTTCAAATTGTATGGGGTCAAACTAATAATGGTGAATCATTAAAAACAAACCAATCATTCCATGAAGGAGAATGGTTTCAATTAAGACTGCACTATGGTCCTTTTAACGCTAGCTATGCAACCCTATCTTTGGAACGAGATACAATTAATGGGCATCCCGTATATCACGCTAAAGGATTTGGAGAAACAACAGGTTTAGCAAGCTGGTTTTTTAAAGTCGAAGATTATTATGAAAGTTATTTTGACGAAGAAACTGGGCTACCATATAAGTTTATAAGAAATATTAACGAAGGAGGTTATACAAAGAATATAGAAATTGATTTTAATCATAAAGAAAAAATTGCTGTTGTAAATAACAAAAAAATAGGAGAGTTTAGCGAGCTTCAAATAAAAAATGGAGTACAAGATTTAATATCATCTTTTTATTATTTAAGAAACTTTTATCCGAAAGATGAAATAAAAGTGAATGAAAGTTTTGACATAAACATGTTTTTTGATTTTGAAAATTATGTTTTTAGGCTGAAATATTTAGGTAAAGAAATTATTAATACAAAATTTGGGAAAATTAAATGCATGAAATTCAGACCAATCGTTCAATCAGGAAGGGTTTTCGAGGAACAAGAAAGTGTTACCTTATGGGTTTCCGATGATAAGAATCGTATACCTGTTCGTATTAAAGCCGATATTCTAGTTGGTTCAATTAAAGCTGATCTAGAAAACTTCAAAAACTTAAAACATCCATTTAAAATTATTGTAAAATAGTTTAAAAAAAACGGGATAACTTTTCTTAATTCTTAAAAAAGAAACAAAATAAGTTTAGAAATTTATATAAAATGAATAAGATGCATAGCGTTTTAAAGTTTATTTTATTTTTAGTTTTTTTTGGTTGTAAAAAAACTACACATAATCAAAGTGATAAAATAAATATAACTTCTGAGGCAAAAGCACCCAACTTATTATTTGATATCGATTTAAATCAATATAACGTTAAAACACAAAAAATCAAATGGGGTGATACTTTTGGAAAAATTTTAGAAGATAATGGTATTGACTATCCAGAAGTTTACAAAATTCTTGAAGAAATTAAGGGAAAAGTAAATGTTAGAAAGCTTGCTAAAGGTAAACCATACAGTTTATTTTTCTCAAATGATAGCACACCAATCCCAGAATATTTCGTCTACCACCCTGATCCAAAAGCTTACACTCTTGTTCATCTAAAAGACAGCTTATATGGAAATATAATTAAAAAACCCATTAAGAAAATAGAATTTGAAGTATCAGGAATCATAAAAGGCTCTTTATACGAAACAATGAAAAATATTGGGGTTAATGAAGAAATTACATATCATTTATCCGATGTTTATGCGTGGACTATAGATTTTTTTCGCTTACAAAAAGGGGACAGATTCAAAGTGATTTATACTGAAAAGTTTGTAGACGATTCAATTTCAATAGGTGTTGATCGAGTAAAAGCTGCTTGTTTTGAACATAAAGGAAAAACTCTGTATGCTTTTGAATATGTTACAAATTCAAAAAAAGGAATAATCGACTATTTTGATGAAAATGCGAAAAGTTTAAGAAGAGCGTTTCTCAGAGGTCCTCTTAAATTCAACAGAATTACATCGCGATACAACCTTCGAAGAAAGATATCCTATTATGGAAATAGAATAAGACCTCACAAGGGAACTGATTTTGCCGCTTCAGTTGGTACTCCCATTTTAGCTACCGCAAATGGGACTGTTATAAAATCAAGATATTCAAGGGGAAATGGCAACTACGTTACAATAAAACATAATAATATCTACAGAACGCAATATTTGCATATGAAAAAAAGAAAAGCAAAAGTTGGACAATTTGTTAAGCAGGGAGATGTAATCGGTTGGGTTGGAATGACAGGAAATACTTCGGGTCCCCATGTTTGTTACAGGTTTTGGAAAAATGGACGGCAAGTAGACCCATTTAAACAAAAACTACCTGATGCGAAGCCTATTTCGAACGACTTAATAGCAAAATATTCTAATTATATTATCCCCATTAAAACAAAACTAGACTGTATAAAGTTTGATGACAGCTCTAAGAGTGAAATTGCAGAAAATAAATCTATACCATATGCCAAAAATTCTTCCTGATAAGTCTTTATCTAAACTTGATTCTTATAAATTATTAAAGGCTCATCAAAAACAAATTGCAACAGTAAGCATTAAAGAACATTTTAAGAAAGAAAACGACCGACTACAATACACATGGTTAGATTGGGAAAATATAATCGTTGATGTTTCCAAAAACAGAATTGATAAAAAAGGGTTAAATCTACTTTTTAAATTGGCAAAAGAAGCTGGACTTGATAAAGCAATTGAAGATCAATTTAAAGGAGAGAAAATAAATACAACCGAAAATAGAGCTGTTTTACATACTGCCCTAAGAAATTTAGATAATAATCCAATATTTTTAGATAACAAAAATATAATTCCTGAATTAAGAGCAATGCAACAAAAAATGTATGTTTTTTGTGAAAAAGTAATCAATGGCCATTGGAGAGGATACTCAGGGAAAAAGATTACTCATGTTATTAATATTGGTATTGGAGGTTCTCATCTTGGCCCTAAAATGGTAGTTGAGGCTTTAGCTAATTACAAAAACCATCTTGACATTCGTTTTATTTCGAATATTGAAGGAGATCATCACAAGGAGATATTGAAAGGAATAAACCCAGAGACAACCCTTTTTGTAATAGTTTCTAAAAGCTTCAGTACGCAAGAAACAATAACTAATTCTAATAGTATTCGTAATTGGTTTTTAAAACAAGCTCCTGAAAGTGCCATTGAAAAAAACTTTGTTGCGGTATCAAGTAATGTTGAAAAAACAGTTTCTTTTGGAATTTCATCTGACAATGTTTTCCCAATGAAAGATTGGGTTGGTGGTCGATTTTCTCTGTGGAGTTCAGTTGGTTTAATTATTTGTTTGGCGATAGGTCCTTTTCAATTCAAGGAACTTCTTGAAGGTGCTGGTAAAATGGATTATCATTTTAGAAATAGTCCCTTTGAAAAAAACATACCAGTAGTCTTAGGTTTAATTAGTGTATGGTATAATAATTTTTGGGGTTCAGAAAGTGAAGCTGTTATTCCATATACTCAATACCTAAGAAATTTACCCACATACCTTCAACAGGCCTTTATGGAGAGTAATGGCAAAATAGTAGGCCGTGATGGAAATTTAGTAAATTATCAAACTGGATCTATCATTTGGGGTGCGTCTGGTACAAATGCTCAACATGCTTTTTTTCAACTAATTCATCAAGGAACTAAGCTTATACCAACTGACTTTATATGTTTTAGAGAATCACTTAATGGGAATGAAGACCACCAAAACAAATTACTATCAAATTTTATTGCCCAAACAGAAGCACTTATGAATGGGAAAAACGAAACTGAAGTTCTAGAAGAACTTAATCGTTTGGGTATGAATCCCTTAGAGCAAAAAAAAATAGCTCCATTCAAAATATTTGAGGGAAATAAACCCTCAAATACAATTTTAATTGACAAATTAACTCCAGGATCTCTTGGCTCCCTAATAGCAATGTATGAGCACAAAATTTATGTTCAAGGTATAATCTGGAATATTTTTAGTTATGATCAATGGGGTGTTGAATTAGGAAAACAATTGGCAAATAAAGTACTCGATGATATTGAAGATAAAAGGGAAAATTCTCATGACCCTTCAACAAATAAACTTATTGAAATAGTAAAAAAAAGGCCTGTCAATTAAATTTTATGTCTCTAAGTTTAAGCTGGAGATTCACCCTACCATTGTAGTGATTTTCATCAAGTGTATAAAGTATTGAAAATGTATCTGTCTCTTTTACTTTTTTAAGCATATGCCCCAAACCGAAACCTATCCCTTGGAAATGTGTTTGATTAGAATCTAAAACATCTAATCGTAAATGTGTTTTATCGTTTCCCACCAAACGACTTGAACCACTGTCTTTACAACTATGAGTTGCAAAGACAGGATTCATGTTTTTGGGACCAAATGGTCTCATCTGATTTATAATTCGTAATAATTTTGAATTTAGATCACTGAACTCAACTTCTAAATCATATTTAATCTCTGAATCTTTAAATTCAGATGACAAATTTTTGCTAACATAAGTTTCAAAAGCCTCCTTAAATGTATGAAGTTGTTCTTTTTTTAGTGTTAACCCTGCAGCATATTTATGTCCTCCAAATTGAAAAATGTTTTGTTTACATGCTTCAAGTGCTTTATAAACATCAAATCCATAAACAGATCTTACAGAACCGACCATAAATTCTTCTGACTTTGTTAAAACAACTGTAGGGCGATAGTAATGTTCAATTAATCTTGATGCCACAATTCCAATGACTCCCTTGTGCCAAGAGGGATGGTAAACAACTGTAGAATCACTTTTTGTAATATCTTCTAACTTAATTTGTTGCAAAGCCTCTTTTGTTATTCTTTCTTGAGTGCTTTTACGTTCCGTATTAAAAAATTCTATGGTCCTGGCTATCGAAAGAACTACTTTTTGATCTTTACTGGTCATTAATTTTACAGCATTAATGCCATGATCCATTCTGCCAGCAGCGTTAATTCTTGGTGCTACAATAAAAGCTAGATCAGATACGTTTATTGGTCTTGTTAAGTCTTTAATAAAAATTTTAAACCCAAGACGAGGATTCTCTCTTAATTGTTTCAAACCAAAAAACACCAATGTTCTATTTTCGCCAACCAACTGTACCATGTCTGCAGCAATGGCAGTTGCAACCAAATCAAGATAAATATTTAAATCAGTATCCGAAAATCCTAGGTGAATATTAATTGCCTGTATTAATTTGAAACCAATTCCACACCCACAAAGATCTTTGAATGGATAATTACAATCTATTCGTTTGGGATCTAAAACTGCTACTGCGTCAGGTAATGTTTCTCCNGGCACATGATGGTCACAAATTATAAAATCAATCCCTAATGAACTTGCATATCTTACTTTTTCGATAGCTTTTATTCCACAATCAAGAGCTATAATTAAATTGACACCTTCAGAATTTGCATAATTAATGGCCCTTTCTGAAATTCCATAACCTTCTGAATATCGATCAGGAATATATGGTTTCAAATCAGTAATCTTATCATCTAAATATGAAACAATTAGTGATACTGAAGTCGTTCCATCTACATCATAATCCCCTAAAACCATTACTTTTTCATTTTTTTCAATAGCTTCTTTTATTCGATTTACCGCGGTTTGCATGTCTTTCATTAAAAAAGGATTATGAAGGTGTGTCCACAAGGGACGAAAATAGTCCTTTGCACTTTCATAATTATTAATACCTCTTTGAATCAAAAGTTTTGAAATAATATCAGAAACTCCTAAGACTGTAGAAAGTTTTTTAACATTTTCAATCGGTGGTTCAGGAATTTTTCCCCATTTCATAAATCTATCTTTTTATTCCTTCAACAACAATTACAAATTCCCCTTTAGGACGATTAGCTTCAAAAAATGACTTAACTTCTTCTAAAGTTCCTCTAAACGTATGTTCGTATATTTTTGAAATTTCTTTAATTACTGCTAATTTACGCTTACTCCCAAAAAGAGGAATCATCTGTTCAAATAGCTTTAATAGTTTATGGGGGGATTCATAAAAAACAAGAGTTCTTGATTCTTTTGCCATAATTTTTAACCTATTAATTCGGCCTTTTTTGTGAGGCAGGAATCCTTCAAAAATAAAACGATCGCATGGGATTCCACTTTGAACTATTGCCGGAATTAATGCGGTTGGGCCAGGTAGGCATTTTACTTTTATCCCGGCATCTAAAGCATGGCGAACTAACAAATACCCGGGGTCTGAAACAGCTGGTGTACCAGCATCAGAAATCATTGCAATGGTTAACCCATTGTTGAGTTTTTCTATAATTTTTGAGGTTTTGTAATGCTCGTTTTTAAGATGATAACTTTCAACACGTTTTGATATATCAAAATGACTTAATAGTACCGAACTGACCCTTGTGTCTTCAGCTAAAATAAGGTCTGCCTCTTTTAACAAACGTAAAGCTCTTAATGTTATATCCTCTAAATTACCAATAGGAGTTGGTATTAAATAAAGCAAGCCAGTATTATTATTATATTATTATGAATATTTCATGATTCAAAGCTTTTCTGTAAAACAGTTAAAAAACGATCTGCAATATCTTCTTTTCCTTTCCAATTATTATATTCAATTTTCACTTTAGAGGTTATTAAATTTGATACTTCTGGCCAAGAACCTAAAGTTAGTGTTTGATTAAGAACACGCTCGTAATTATTTTTATCACCATTAAAAAGNTGTTTAATAAAGGCTAGCCTTTCATTATTGTCAACACTTAGTTTTTTTGAGAATTGGTCATTAATATTTTGTTTATCATTTGAATTGTCTTTTTCAGTATCTGATTTGTTATTTATACTGACATTTTTTTTTGACACGAAAGTTAGCGGAGTTTCAAATGTTTCAAAAAGCTTTTCGTATGTTTCGGGTTCCGGCATTTCAGTAACCATATTTTTTATTGTCTCCATCATTGGTGCTACCTCCATATTGTCGTCTTTTATCTTTTCTTTATTTGTGTCTTCAGTGAGAGAATTTATTACCTCATCGAGCTTTTTTTGATGCCTCTCCCAAAGGCTTTGATCTATTTCCTCTTGGTCAATTAGCATTTTTTGAAAAATAGAAAGCTCATAAATTTTTTGAATAGCATCATGTGTTTTCTCATCATCCCAATTTGATTGATCTTTAATGATAATTGTTGCCCACTGAACTAATGCAGTTTTAATTTTCTCAGTCATCTGATTTAATAGTTTGAAGCCACCTTTATTTAATACCTTTGNAAATTAATTCATAATAAGCAATTGATTAATTATGAAAATTACAAAATGTTTTTAGAAAATACCTTAAAGACTCATGAACAATTTGGCTGGATCGAAATAATCTGTGGCTCAATGTTTTCTGGTAAAACAGAAGAGCTAATTCGGAGATTAAATCGTGCTAAATATGCCAAACAGAAAATTAAAGTTTTTAAACCAATTATTGATTCTCGTTTTAATAAAAATTTAGTTTTATCCCATGACAAAAATCAAATTGAAGCAAAGTCAGTCTCAAAATCCTCTGATATAAAAATTAAAGCTAAAGATTGTGATGTCATTGGGATTGATGAGGCTCAATTTTTTGACAATGGAATAGTTAAAATCTGTAATGATTTAGCTAATGAAGGTATTCGGGTTATCGTGGCAGGCTTAGATATGGACTATAAAGGTAATCCATTTGGCCCTATGCCTAATCTTATGGCAGTTGCAGAATATGTAACTAAAGTTCATGCCATATGCGCAAAAAGTGGAAAACTAGCAAATCATAGCCATAGAATATCTACTAATAAATCACTAATTCACCTAGGAGAAAAAGAAAGTTATATGGCTCTTTCAAGATTGGAATTTCAAAAATTGATTCAAAAAAATAAAAACAGAAAAGAAAAGCCTTGAATCAACTGAACATCTATTTATCTAATTTGGAGCACAACTATAAACTTCTTGTAAGAAATTTAAATGCTGGAACTAATCTTATAGCTGTTGTAAAAGCTTCAGCTTATGGAACAGCATTAACGGCAATTACAAAACATCTGGAAAAATTAGGAGTTAACACTTTTGCAGTAGCTTATTCAAATGAAGGAAAGATTTTAAGAAGAAATGGAATCAAATCCCGAATTATGGTCTTTTATCCCCAGCCCTCTGGACTTTCTGATATTATTGATAATAAATTAGAGCCCTGCTTGTATAGTGTCAACATTTTTAAAAAATTTCATAAAAAATTAATTTGTAAAAAATTAAGAAATTTCCCAGTTCATATTAAATACAACACCGGTCTTAATAGATTAGGTTTTAAGCCAAGTTGTTTTGACTGGATTATAAATCAACTTAAAGATGATGCTTTTGCACTTAAAAGTATATATTCCCATCTAGCCATATCTCAGGCTAAAAAAGAAATTGAATTAAATAAAAAACAAATTGAATCATTTTTAAAACTTAGAGATAGACACATTGCGATTTCTGGACTTAATCCAAAGTTTCATCTTTTAAATAGCTCAGGATTATTTAATTTCCCTGAGTTTCAGTTTGATGCTGTAAGGTGTGGTATAGCACTTCATGGATTCGCAAACCGTTCGGAATGGGACAAACAACTTAAGCCTGTAGCTGAATTAATATCATCAATAAGTCAAATCCACCTTGTCAAAAAAGGGGAATATGTTGGTTATGATTTTGGATGTAAAGTCAATGAAGAAAAAAAGATTGCAACAATTCCACTTGGTCATGCGGATGGAATAAATAGACAACTCGGAAATCATAAAGGGAAAGTTTTAATTAATGGGAAAATTGTGCCTATTGTTGGTAATATTTGTATGGACATGTTCATGGTAGATGTATCCAAAATTTCATGTAATGAAGGAGACAAAGTTTATGTATTTGGAAATCAAAACTCTGTTTCAGATCTGGCGCACAGTGCTGATACAATAAGTTATGAACTACTCACTGCAATAGGTCCAAGAGTAAAAAGAGTAATTTATGATTAGAAATATATTCATCAAATAACAAAACGATAATATTTGTTATAAATGTCCACGGATATTGTCTAAAACGCATTAAGTAGTAATTTTGAAAAAATTTAATAAGTGAGAATAGCTGTCGTAGGGGTAACAGGTATGGTAGGAAAAGTTATGTTAGATGTTTTAACAGAACGTAATATTCGAATTACTGAATTAATACCAGTTGCATCTGAAAAATCAATAGGGAAAACTATTTTATTTAAAGGGGAAAATCTAGAGGTCATTGGATTAGCGGAAGCACTAAATACTCGGCCAAATATAGCTTTGTTTTCTGCTGGTGGAGATACTTCTCTAGAATGGGCTCCAAAATTTGCAGAAAATGGAACAACTGTGATTGATAATTCGTCGGCTTGGAGAATGAAAAAACATATAAAACTTGTTATTCCAGAAATTAATGCATCTAAATTAACTTCAGCTGATAAAATAATCGCTAATCCAAACTGTTCAACTATTCAAATGGTTATGGCAATAGCGCCTTTGCACAAAGCATTTAAAATCAAACGTTTAGTTATTTCTACTTATCAGTCAATTACAGGTACAGGAGTAAAAGCGGTTGATCAACTTGATAATGAAATGAATAATAAGATAGGTGAGAAGGCCTATCCTTATCAAATCCACAAAAATGCCCTTCCACAGTGTGATGTTTTTGTTAAAAATGACTACACTAAAGAAGAAATGAAATTGGTTCAAGAAACTCATAAAATTCTGGAAGACTCTTCAATAGGAATTACAGCGACAGCAATAAGAATACCAGTAATAGGAGGTCATAGTGAGTCAGTAAATATTGAATTTAAATTAAAATATGATATAAAAAAAGTAAGAACAATTTTAGATCAAACAATTGGAGTGGAGGTAATTGATGATCCAAAGAAAAATTTGTATCCTATGCCAATTAATGCAAAAGGAAAAGATGAAGTTTTTGTTGGCCGTATAAGAAGAGATGAATCTGTAGAAAATGGTTTAAATCTTTGGATTGTTTCAGACAACTTAAGAAAGGGAGCTGCAACTAATACAATTCAGATTGCTGAATATTTAATTCATAACAATATAGTCTGAGTTCAATATTGTATTACAGAAAGAAATTTTAATGCGATTAGTGAAAAAAATTAATAAATTTGTCAACTAAATAATGCAAATGGAATTAAAGGAATTTACATTACCTTTTATAGGCTTAAAACAAGGCAAACATAACTTTTCATTTGCAATAGACAATAAGTTCTTTGAACATTTTGGGTTTGATGATTTTCACAAAACGAAACTTGAAGGTAAATTAATTTTAGACAAAAAATCTTCATTCTTAGAGTTACACTTTGATGTCAAAGGTGAGGTAATTTTATCGTGTGACGTTTCAACCGAGTTATTTAGCCACATTGTAAAATCCAACTTTGATATGATTGTTAAATTTGGTGCTTCTAGAGAAACTGATCCAGATGAAATTCTAATTATTCCCGAGGGGAGTTATCAGATTAATGTTGCGCAATATTTTTATGAAATGGTTGTTTTATCTATCCCTTTAAAAAAAGTTCATCCAGGTATTAAAAATGGAACACTAAAAAATGAGATTTTAAGTAAATTAGAACAGTTAGACCCACAAAATAAAAAGCCTGCTATTCGTAAAGACCCACGCTGGGAGAAGTTAGAAAGTTTATTATAAAAATTAAAACCATGGCACATCCAAAGAGAAAAATTTCCAAGACAAGAAGAGATAAAAGAAGAACTCATTATAAAGCTGCTGACCAACAGATTTCGACATGTTCGAAGACTGGCGAAGCACATCTTTATCATAGAGCTCATTGGCATGAAGGTAAACTTTATTACAGAGGTAAAGTACTTATTGATGCTGCTGAAACTGAAACTGCGTAACTATAACATAGATACGCATTATAATGCTTGATCCATTAAAAAACCTTTTTTATTGTTTTATTTTGATTGCATTAAAAAACTATTATCTTCACCTTAATTTCGCTTAAAAAGCAGATAAATAAATGCATCTGAAGGGGAAAAAAATTCTCAAAGCAGCAATAACAGCTGTAGGAGGATACACACCTAAAACGATCCTTTCTAATCATAAATTAGAAACTATGGTTGATACTAGTGACGAATGGATTCAAAGTAGAACTGGTATAAGAGAGCGAAGAATCTTATTGGATGATGACAAAGCGACATCTTACCTAGCAATAAAAGCAGCTAAAGATCTTTTAAATAAGAAAAATACAAGTGCAAATACTATTGATCTTGTAATTGTTGCAACAGTAACACCAGATTTACATGTAGCAGCAACGGCAGCTTATGTTGCCTCATCAATAGGAGCTAAGAATGCTTTTGCATATGATTTAAATGCTGCTTGTTCTGGTTTTCTCTATGGAATGAGTGTAGCAGCTGCATATGTGGGTTCTGGGCGATATAAAAAAGTGTTGCTAATTGGTGCTGATAAAATGTCCTCAATTGTTGATTATACAGATCGAACAACCTGTATAATCTTTGGTGATGGAGGGGGTGCCGTTTTATTTGAACCCAGCTTAAATGAAAATGGTTGGGAAGATGAATACTTTAGAAGTGACGGTTCAGACAGAATGTCTTTAAGAATTAAAGCGGGAGGTTCACTCTATCCTACGTCAAAAGACACATTAGAAAAAGGATGGCACAATATTCATCAGGATGGTAAAACTGTTTTTAAATATGCTATCTCAGAAATGTCCGCAGTGACAAAAGAAATCATGAAAAGAAACGAACTTGATAATGAGAGTATTGACTATCTTGTTCCGCATCAAGCAAATAAAAGAATTATTGATGCTACGACTCAGCGACTAGATCTAAACCCTAATAAAGTAATGATGAATATTGAGTATTATGGAAATACAACTGCGGCAACCCTACCGCTATTATTAAATGATTATGAAAACAAACTAAATATAGGAGATAAGCTAGTTTTTGCCGCCTTTGGTGGTGGATTCACTTGGGGTGCAGCTTATCTCACGTGGGCATATTAAATAAAATAAATAAAAATGGATATAAAAGACATTCAAAACCTAATAAAATTTGTAGCCAAATCTGGAGCACAAGAGGTAAAACTTGAAATGGAGGATATAAAAATTACTATCAAAACTGGAGGAAGCTCAACTAATTTAGAACCTAATGGATTATTACAAAATGTAAATCCATTATCAATTCCACCTGTTCCTACTCAATCTTTACAAGTCCCTTTGAGTGAGTCTAAAGATACTAATCATAAAAAAGACGATTCCTCATCTGAAGATGATGGATTAATTACGATAAAATCTCCCATAATTGGTACTTTTTACAGAAAATCAGCACCTGATAAACCTGCATTTGTTGAAGTTGGAGACACTATTAAAGAAGGTGATGTTCTTTGTGTTATTGAAGCCATGAAACTTTTTAATGAAATTGAATCTGAATTAGCTGGTACAATTGTCAAAATCCTTGTTGATGACGCTTCTCCAGTAGAATTTGATCAACCTTTATTTGTTATCAAACCCCATTAAGTCTTAAAAATGTTCAATAAAATTCTAATTGCAAATAGGGGTGAAATTGCCATGAGAATTATTCGTACTTGCAAAGAAATGGGTGTGAAAACAGTTGCTGTTTATTCAAAAGCAGATACTGATAGCCTTCACGTAAGATTTGCAGATGAAGCTGTCTGCATTGGTCCTGCTGCTAGTAACGAATCTTATTTGAAAATGTCAAATATTATTGCTGCAGCTGAAATTACAAATGCTGATGCTATACATCCTGGTTATGGTTTTTTGTCTGAAAATGCAAAATTTTCAGAAATATGTGAGGAGCACAAAATTAAATTTATTGGTGCCTCTCCTTCCATGATAAGTAAAATGGGAGATAAAGCTTCAGCAAAAAAAACTATGCAAGAGGCAGGTGTCCCAACTATACCAGGTTCCAAAGGTATAATAGGGAGTTTTAAAGAAGCTGAAAAAATAGCATCTGAGATTGGCTATCCAGTAATGTTAAAAGCTACAGCTGGTGGTGGTGGAAAAGGAATGCGCGCTGTATGGAAGTCCAACGAACTTGAAAAAGCTTGGAATAGTTCAAGACAAGAGGCTGCTGCTTCTTTTGGAAACGATGGTATGTACATGGAAAAGCTCATCGAAGAACCACGCCATATTGAAATTCAAGTAGTTGGCGATTCAAATGGAAAAGCTTGTCATCTTTCTGAAAGGGATTGTTCAATACAGCGGCGCCATCAAAAATTAACTGAGGAAACTCCTTCTCCATTTATGACATCTACACTGAGAAATAAAATGGGAGAGGCAGCAGTAAAAGCAACTGAATTTATTAAATATGAAGGAGCAGGTACAATTGAATTTCTAGTAGATAAAAATAAAAACTTCTACTTCATGGAAATGAATACTAGGATTCAAGTAGAACATCCTGTAACTGAGCAAGTAATAGATTTTGATCTTATTTGCGAACAAATTAAGGTTGCTGCTGGAGAAAAAATTTCAGGTAAAAATTACTTTCCTAAACTTCATTCTATAGAATGCAGAATCAATGCTGAGGACCCATTTAATGATTTTAGACCTAGCCCTGGAATGATAAGTACAGTTCATTTCCCAGGAGGCCACGGTGTAAGACTCGATACTCATGTTTATAGTGGCTATTTGATTCCTCCTAACTATGACTCGATGATTGCTAAACTAATTACTACAGCTCAAACAAGAGAGGGTGCAATACATAAAATGAAGCGTGCTCTAGAAGAATTTATTATAGAAGGCGTAAAAACAACTATTCCATTTCATTTAAAATTAATGAGCGATCCCGGTTATTTGAGTGGAAAGTATACGACAAAATTTATGGAGAATTTTAAAATGGAGGATTAGTATTTCTAAATTTTAAGCTCCCAATACCCAATATCTATCCATTTTTTGAACTTATATCCCACAGCTTCAAGTTGTCCTACTTTTTTGAATCCAAAATTCTCATGAAATAGAACACTTGAGTCATTAGGTAAAGAAATTCCAGCCAGAACTCTTCTAAATCCCTCTTTTTTTAACGATTCTAAAAGTTTTATATAAAGTGCTGTTCCTATACCGTTTCGAAAATTATTTGGCTTTAAATAAATACTACTTTCGACCGTATAGCGGTATGCTGATCTAGGTTTCCATATAGTCGAATATGCGTAGCCTAATAATTCGTCTGCTGATTGATAAATCCACCACTTATTCTTTTCATTAGAATTTATTCTTTGAATTACAATATTTTCATTTACAGGTTTTTCTTCAAAACTTATTGTTGTATTTGAAATATAGTAGTTATAAATTAAAGCAATGGCTTTTGCATCTTTTGAATTTGCCTCACGTATCATAGTGAATTAAATTTTACCCTTTTACTTTATTTTTTACCGTTTGGGGTAAAACTTTAAACCCCATATTAAAAAGAGTAAATCCAAAGATATCCGCGTATTGCTCAATTCTTTTTGATACAGGAGTCCCCGCTCCATGTCCAGCATTAGTCTCTATTCGGATCAAAATTGGGTTTTCTCCATTTTGTTTGTTTTGGAGCTGGGCTGCAAATTTAAAAGAGTGTGCAGGAACCACACGGTCATCATGATCCCCAGTTGTAATTAAAGTCGCAGGGTAATTTGTATCCTCTTTTACATTATGAACTGGAGAATAACTTTTTAAATAATCAAACATCGCCTTTGAATCTTCAGAAGTCCCGTAATCGTAAGCCCAGCCTGCGCCTGCAGTAAACTTATGATAACGTAACATATCTAAAACTCCTACTGCGGGTAATGCTACCTTCATTAGTTCAGGCCTTTGAGTCATTGTGGCTCCAACTAGTAAGCCACCATTTGAACCTCCTCTAATAGCAAGAAACTCTGGATTGGTAAATTTATTTTTTATTAGAAATTCTGCTGCTGCAATGAAGTCATTAAATACATTTTGTTTTTTTTGTTGTGTCCCTGCTTTATGCCATTCTTTTCCATACTCTCCACCACCCCTGAGATTTGGAACAGCAAAGATGCCACCCTGTTCTAACCAAATGGCATTAGCTACACTAAAAGATGGCTGGATACTTATATTGAAGCCTCCATAGCCATATAAAATGGTAGGGTTTTGGCCATCAAATTTTGTGCCTTTTTTATAAGTAATAATCATTGGAATTTTAGTTCCATCTTCTGATTTATAAAAAATTTGTTCTGACTTATAATCATTTGAATCAAAATCAATTTGGGGCTCCCAGTATTTTATTGATGTTTTTGTTTTTGGATTATAAGAATATATTTGGCTTGGTGAATGATAGTTAGTGAAATTAAAATATAAAACTTCTTGATCTTTTTTTCCGCTCCAACCAGAAGCTGTTCCTAATCCTGGTAATTCTATTTCTCCCATATTTACTCCATCCATATCATATTGAATTACTTTCGTTATCACATCAGCGATATAGCGAGCAAAAAAATATCCCCCTCCAGTAGTTGGAGAAAGAACATACTTCCCTTCAGGTATAAAATCCTTCCAATATTTTTCTTGTGGTTTTCTGGCATTAACCACTATAATCCTTTGATTTGGTGCATTGCTGTTAGTCACTATATACAACCTTTCCCCATTTGAGTGTAATAAGTAACTATCTGTTTTATAGTTTTCATCTACTTTAATTAAGGGACTAGTTTTCAAATTCAAACTTAAATCCTTTAAAAAACTAATNTTGCCAGAAGTTGTTTTAGAGGCTGAAATAAAAAGGTATCTCCCATTNTCAGAAACTTTTGCTCCAANATATCTGTGTTTTTGATCCTGNTCTCCACCATACACNAANATGTCTTNAGATTGTTTAGTTCCTAACTTATGATAATATAATTTGTGCTGATCNGTCATNTCACTAAGCTCACTTCCCTTTGGTTTATCATAACTAGAATAGAAAAAACCTTCATCAAGTTTCCATTGTATTCCACTGAATTTAACATCTACTAAAGTATCCCCAATAATTTTTTTATTAGTGGTATTCATAACTATAATTTTTCTCCAATCACTTCCCCCTTCACTTATAGAATATGCAACTAAATCTCCTGTTTTTGAGAAGCTTAAGGTGGATANAGAGGTGGTGCCATCTTTAGAAAAACTATTTGGATCTAAAAAGACCTCAGCTTTATTTTTATTATTTTCTCGGTAAAGAATAGATTGATTTTGAAGACCATCGTTTTTGTAGAAATACATGTATTGCCCTTCTTTAAATGGTGCTGAAATTTTTTCATAATCCCAAAGTTGTTCTAATCGAACCTTAAGATCATTTCTAAAAGGAATTTCATCTAAATATTTGAAAGTTGTATTATTCTGATTAATTACCCACTTTTTGGTGTCATNAGACTTATCATCTTCAAGCCAACGATAATCATCNGTTACTGATTCATCAAAATATATGTCGGTCACTGGAATTTTTTTTGTTTCTGGATAACTATTTTTTTTATGGCTTTCATTACATGAAAGGAAAAGTAAACTCACAAAAATAAAATAGATGTATATTCTCATAATTATTAAACTTTGTTTCAATAAAAAAATCCCTTATTCACAAATTTAATATGAATAAGGGATAAGGTAAATTTAAGTGCCTTATTAATTTGTAAATGGGAATGAGGAGTGATGTAAATCAATTTTCAGCTCCCCTTGTGATAATTTATAACCAAATGTGTACTCAACTTTAGCTTCAACACCTTGTAAATCTGTGAAAAAATAATTCCCCATCGCGATAGCTCTATTTTCTTCTAAAATAAAGCCAGTGTTCTCAAATCTCACATTTGTCCAAGGATTAATTGCAAATCCTTTATCTTCCTGGCATGCTCTATCATCACCAGCAATAAAATACGACAATGCTTCTGATTTAGTTGGCCTAAATTGTTCTAACTCACATTTCGTAGGCTTGAATAAAACATCGCCTTGATCAAAAGCNTAACGATTNTCAAGAAAATTNCTAGCNTATTCTTCACATTNNGNTCTAGTTTGTTTTAANGATCCNATTTTNACAACACCNTCNCCCCATAATTTTTGNGCTTCTAAAANCTGTTCTTTAGTAATCATTTTATATAATTTAAGTTANTAGTTCTTTTCATTAAGCAGATAATAATTAAATATAATTTCAATTTTTTTAAAAACTAAAATAATTCAGCAAGATTTTCTGGATTTTTATATTCCCCTTCTTCCGATATAATTTTGAATTCAAAATTCTTATTTTTTTGTTTTGCTAAAAAATCTTCAAAAATTTCAATTATATCATTATCTATAAATTTCGCTCCTCTTAAGTCTATTTCAAGGGATGATGCTTCTGGTAATTTATCTAATTCCTTTAATATTGAGGCCTTATTAAAAAAAGTAACCTCTTCTGCTAATGTGATTCTAGTTTTATTTTTTCCCTCTGTTGAAATTGAATGTGAATTTTGAAAACTATTAATTAATATAATTACTATTCCTAGAATTAAACCTAGACCAATACCTATCAGAAGATCAGTAAAAACAATCCCAATAATAGTAATCAAAAATGGAAGTAGTTGTTTCCAGCCTAATCTATACATTGTAATAAATAAGCTTGGTTTTGCTAGTTTATATCCCACTATAAAAAGTATAGCTGCTAGTACAGATAATGGAATTTGATTAAGTAATGCAGGAATGAGAAGAATGGATATTAACAAAAAGAATCCATGAATAATAGCAGACATTTTTGTTTTACCTCCAGATTGAATATTTGCGGAACTTCTCACAATAACTTGAGTTACCGGTAAACCTCCTATTAAACCAGAAATCAAATTCCCCGTCCCTTGAGCAATGAGTTCTCTGTTCGTAGGTGTTATTCGTTTATCTGGATCTAATTTGTCCGTTGCCTCGACACACAAAAGTGTCTCTAGACTTGCAACAAGAGCTATTGTAAATGCTGTTATCCAAATTTCAACTCTTGTGATGCCTTGAAAGTTTGGAAAAGTAAATTGACCAAAAAACGAATTCATATCCTCAGGAACCGGAACTGATACCAAAAGTTCTGACTTAATTGCCCAAAAATTGTTCCCTTTTGTGAAAATAACATAAACAATCCCAATTATAACGGCAACCAATGGTCCTTGGATTAATTGAAAAATCTTCCCTTTTTTACTCAAAATATTTGACCAAAGCAATAATATTCCCATACTTACAATAGCAATTAATGTTGCTCCAGGATTTATATAATTTAAAGCCTCAAAAATTCCAGGAAATTCTTCTCCAGGACTTTGATAACCAAAAAAATGTCTTACTTGTTTAATAATGATTATGATACCTATACCTGTTAACATTCCCCTTATAACTGATGAAGGGAAATAGTAACCTATAACTCCTGCTCTAAGAATACCGAAGACAAATTGAATAAGTCCACCTAATACTACAGCTAGAAGGAAGTTTTGAAAGCCACCTAGATCTCCAATTGCAGTAAAAACGATAGCCGCAAGTCCCGCAGCAGGACCACTTACTCCTATTTGAGAACCACTGATAATACCTACAATTATTCCACCTATTATTCCAGCAATTAGACCAGAAAATAATGGGGCACCACTCGCTAAAGCAATCCCTAAACAAAGTGGCAGCGCGACAAAAAATACTACTATACTTGCTGGGATGTCGCTTTTTAAATTTGTAAATAAAGTGGAATTTTTCATACAATTTTATTCGAATTATTTTAATTAACTAAACAGGTATCGTTATTATTGATGAGCAAAAATAAAAAAGAATCTTTTTATTCTAAAATTTATTGCTTTTTTTGAAAATGATTAAACCCTTTCAAAGTTCTACATTTATTGTTTTTAATTGAATGGTTATGACTCGATTTACTAATGCATTCCCGTGGATTGTTTCAATTTTCGCTTTTTTGGGTTTATTACATCCTCCATTGACAACATGGTTTAGTGGATCATTAATAACACTTGGTTTAGCAGGAATAATGCTTGGGATGGGTCTTACATTAAAAAGTTCTGATTTTATTGAGGTACTAAAAAGTCCTAACTGGGTAATTACCGGGTTAATACTTCAGTTTCTTATTATGCCTTTTTTAGGATGGGGAATTGCTAAGATTTTTGATTTGCCCCCTCTTTTTGCCGTAGGTATGATTTTAGTTTCATGCTGTCCTGGCGGAACAGCTTCTAATGTGATTTCATATTTGTCTAAAGCTGAAGTTGCTCTCTCAGTATGTATGACTGCCTGCTCAACGATGATTGCAATTTTTATGACCCCTTTTTTAACTCTTAAACTTTCTGGAAGTTATCTCGATATATCTGCAATGGGACTATTTTACAGTACTCTTAAAGTAGTTTTAATTCCTATTTCAATTGGTATAATTTTAAACAAGTACTTATCAAATTATGTTTCGAAAGTTTTACATTATGCTCCACCTTTAGCTGTGTTATTAATATGTCTTATTGTAGGCAGTATTGTAGGGCAGGGAAAAGATGTTATTTTGGAATCAGGATTCAAACTTTTAGTTTCATTGATTTTACTCCACCTTTCAGGCTTCATTATTGGTTTTTCAATAAGTTTGATTGCATTTAAAAACTTAAAAGTTGCCAAAACGATATCTATAGAGGTAGGAATGCAAAACTCAGGACTAGGAGTTGTTCTTGCTCGTGAAAACTTTACTAGCCCTTTGGTAGCTATACCAGCTGCATTATCCAGTCTTGTCCACTCTCTTTTAGGAAGTTTTTTTGTGATCATATTTAAAAATAAAAATTAATTACGCCTAAATATTTCTTAATAGTTAGATTTAATCAATAGCGACGTTAAATTTTTTACGATTCAAGAAAATTTCCCTTGCCGTATGGAGTGCTTTCTTAAAAGAATTATGATCCGCTTCTCCCTGACCAGCAATATCGTATGCAGTACCGTGATCAGGAGATGTTCGAACTCTATCAAGTCCTGCAGTAAAATTTACACCTTCTCCAAAAGTTAATGTTTTAAATGGAATTAACCCTTGATCATGATAAATAGCAAGTACAGCGTCAAAATTTTGGTATGATTGTCTTCCAAAGAATCCATCAGCAGGAAAAGGTCCATAGATTCTAATACCTTTATTGTGTTGAGCTTTTACGATCGGTCTTATAAAAGTCTCCTCTTCTTCTCCAATAACTCCGTAATCACCTGCATGGGGGTTAATGCCTAAAATGGCAATTTTTGGTTCAGAGATATTAAAATCTCTTTTTAAGCTATGCTCTAGTATATGAATTTTTTTTATTATGTTTTTTTCTGTAGCAAATTCATTTACTTTTACTAAAGGGACGTGATCAGTTACAAGTGCAACCCTTATTTGATCAGATATCATAAACATCAAACTCTCTCCCTTAATTTCTTTATCTAAATAATCAGTGTGCCCTTTAAATTGAAAATGCTTCGATTGAATATTTCTTTTGTTGATTGGTGCTGTAACTAAAACATCTAATTTATTTTTTATTAACCACTTTGTTGCAGATTCTAAAGAACTAAAAGCAAAATTGCCTGCAGTTGTTTCATCTTTACCATAATTAATTGGAAAAGGATGATCCCAAATATTAATAACATTAAGACAATTTTCCTGAACACCCTCAACATTTTTTACCCCTAATATGTTCGTATCTAATTTGTACTTTACTCTTTCATCAAAAAAATTCTGAGGATGTGCAAAGGCAATAGGAATAAATTTGTTGAAAAGATTTTTCTCTCGGAAAGTTTTTAAAATTATTTCAAATCCAATTCCATTAGGATCACCTACAGAAATTCCGACTTTAATTTTTGACGATTCAGACAAGTGTGCTAGTTTTTTATTTTAATTTTGATGCAAATGTAATTAAATATCAATGTTTACCGGAATTATTGAAGCATTCGCGAAAGTTAAAACACTCGATAAGGTAGGTGGAAATCTCCAAATAAAATTTGAATGTAACCTAGCAGAAGAATTAAAAATTGATCAGAGTGTTTCACATAACGGTGTCTGTCTTACAGTTGAAAAATGTGTGGGGAAGTACTATTCTGTTACTGCTATCAAAGAAACCTTAGATAAAACTAACCTTGGCCTTTTGCAAATTGGAGATTATGTTAACATTGAACGTTCTCTGAAAATCGGAGATAGATTAGATGGACATATTGTCCAGGGGCATGTAGATCAAATCGCAAAATGTATTTTCTCTGAGATGTTGGACGGAAGTTGGTTTTTTACCTTTGAATACGACAAGAAGTCAGGCAATATAACTATTGAAAAAGGATCAATTACAGTTAACGGAGTAAGTCTTACAGTTGTAAACTCTAAAGAAAATCGATTTTCAGTCGCTATAATACCTTACACATTTGAGCATACGAATTTTAAACAAATTGAAATTGGAAGTTTTGTAAA
>NHDV01000012.1 GCA_002167525.1 Flavobacteriaceae bacterium TMED68 | reverse complement strand
TGACATGCTCTTCAGTATATTTAACCTTACCCATTATATTATTTACTTAATTTTTATTTATTCTTTAAAGTTACCGATTTATCGTTTATCATTTTTAATGTTATATCTCCTTTAGATTGGTCATTTAACTTGACTAAAAATTTCATCTATTGAACCCTCATCAAATGTAGGTGTACTTTCCTCTATATAAGCAATATCATGAATATCTGAGTCTTTTATTTTTCCTTTTAGTATTTCTTCTCTCTTAGAACTAATTTTATTTGTAAACTTGATATTTTCATAATCTAATCCTCCATCACCGTTTGAAGCACCACCTAAATACACATGATCAAATTCTTGATGTAAAATTTCAGAATTCAAGTCATTTATATCGTAATTATTTAATAATTCTATCAACTTTAAAATACCACCTATTTTTTCATCTCCATAATCTTCAAAATCTAGTATACCCTCCTTCCAATAAATATCTCCATCTGATTTAAAGGGTTCATTATCTATTTCTCCTTCCCAAATATCAATCACGGTAATAGATCTCAAAACCATCTCAATCTCAACATCACCTAAAAAATTTTTAATTGATTCTAATCTCTCTATAAATTTTCTCTTGTCTTTAAACTCTTCAATTGTCATATTTAAAACTTTTATTAAATATATATTAATTAATTTTTATTAATCCAAACAATTTCATATTTAATTCCTTTTGAATTTATATTGAAATAAATAGCACTAATATTATTGTACTTGTCGAGAAAATTACCACTAGTTCCATTACATTCTGGCCATTCCCCATCATTTAAAACATCTCTGTAGTCATTATCCTTAAAATTTTTCTCGAATTCGTCTTTAATGGTATTAGGAGTTTCGTCAATCCATTTTACTGTTTCAAGATTCTTGTTTAAATCATAATTAGGACACCAGTTTTCACTCTCTCCAATAAGTCCGAATTCCAAGTAATCTTCGAGTACACCTATTTCTTTATCTTGAATTTTCTCTAAAAACAAACCAATGTTATTTAACGAGTTAATTTCTGACTCATCATCATAATTGAAAAACTCTAATATTCTTTTTTCACTTAAAAATCCGTGAATTTCATATTTATATCCTTTATATTCCAAGTCAACATAATTAACTCCAGATTCGTAAGTTGCCCACTTTTTTATTTCTAAATCAATTTCGATTAAGTCAATTGTATCATCGTTTAGATTAAGAGATTCTAATGTATCTCTTAATTCTTTATTTGTATATACTTTTTTTACTTCCACAGCAATTAATCATTTTCAGTACTATTAGTCATAGTCATTTCTTTGAGGTTTAAACAATTTAATTTTCTCGTTTTGACTTAATTTCTCGAAATCAATTATTTCTAATTCAGATAAACTTTTACAAACCTCATTTAAAGAACCCCAGACATCATCTAACTGATAAATACTTCCGCCTGAATGAGAGGTTATTTCATCATATTTGAAGGGGAAATTATAGATTAATGCAGGCTTTCCGTTATCTGTGTATTTGATTGGAAAACCTATATCTAAATGATCTCCGGTATCCCCGGAATCTTTATGATTATAAAAAAAACTTACAAAAGCAACTTCATACATGTCAAACATTATACTATATGCCTCTTGACCAATTTCCCATCCATCTTTTTCTTCATACTCATCATACTTTTTAAGAAAAAAATCTCGCCATAAATCAAAAGCCTTCTTTTTGTATTCTTTGGAATCTAATAACCCATAAATACTACCTAGTTCTTGAATTAAATCTTTCTCAGTGTATAGTTTTTTTGTAAGACTCTGAATATCCGCTTTTTCATTTTCCCATATTTGTTCAATGTAATAGTTTTCACTTCCACCGGCCATTCCTTGTTCTAACCCCAATAAACAATCTGCAATCCTTGGACCGTTGTATCCAAGAGTACAATCATCGATATCTATATCTGGATCTTTAAATTCAGGATAATCCCAATCATAAGTTAAAAAATCTTCCCAAGAAGTATCATCATAAGAAATTTCATCGTCAGGATTATTAATATATTCATTCAGTGTCATTATAAGATTTTCCTTCGGTATTTTAAGTACTTCGCATATTTCAATTTCTCCACTAAATGTTTTAAGATTTTTATTATTTGATAAACCTTTATTAAATGTAATGATATCAGAATTTTCTAGGTCATTATAATCAAATGGTTCCGTCTCCTCGTTGTAAATCATTGAGTGCTTAAGAAATTCAGCAGACTCTCCATAATTTTTAAATGCTTCATTAAATTGAAATTCGGCCTTCCATAATCCTCCATAAGTGATTCTAATGGTTAATTTGTTATCGATTAATTTTTGTCTTATATCTATAGCTTCTTGAATTTTAGATTTAATAATCTCTAAATAATTCTTATCCTCATTTTCTTTTGCTTCGTCTTCTTCTTTAGACTCTTTTTTATCAGATTTAAAGTCACTGTCTCCATCTCTTATCTCCTCAAATCCATTTAATAGCGATATTAAAAACCCTACAAAATTTAAAATTAATGGAAGGCCAAAATATATAATTGGATGATATTTCCGTCTATAATTTGAATCCCGATTATAACTCTTGTAAAGGGTTATTGCACTGTAGGTAAAAAATAAATTATAGTACCCAACAATCCAATACCAATCTATATGCCAGAAAAGATAAATTGGACCAACCAACATCAAAAGTGAAACTATCTGAAATAAGGGACTTTCTGACCTCATCTATTTAATTTTAATTTTTGGGGTAAACTTTTGAAATTTTTGTAACCATAATGTGATAAGATTTTTTTATAATCTTCTACAGCTTCATCAAATGTATTATACCCCGAGGACAAAGAAAATTCAACTCCTGCTATACTTTCTGGCCAATCCCCATCAATTGAATAAAAATCCCAGGAAATCCCGTCTTCATCAATATCAGGCACACCCAATGGGCATATTTTATTATTTATCACATAAAAAAGAGCAGGTAAAATTTCATCCTTGTATTTGAAGTATTGAGCTTCATAGTCTGAAGGATCTCCAAGAAATTCAATAAAAATGTTATTTTTGGCTAGCTCATCTATCTCTTCGTTTAAAAAATTGTCATTCCACCTTAACGATATTTCATAATCGTCACGTCTATCATTATATTCTTCAAGAAGTTCTAGTTCAATATCATCTTTTGTTGGATAAATACCAAATATTTCAATTCTAAAATGATTTTCTTTCAAATGATTTCTTAATTAAATTCAGTTTCAATTTAATCATAAATTTTATCGTATTTAGCTACAACATAAATATTTAACTCATTTTCTGCTACTCCAAAGCCAACCCTTTCACACTCCCCACATAGTGTCTGATAATACTCAGGTTCTTCAAAAGCCTCTAGCCAACCAACTGCTGCGTCTAGGTAAATGTTTTTAGGGATAACAAATTCTGATTTATCTAAAACGTATAGCGTCTCCCCTAATGTATCCTCGGATAAATTAAGCTGATCTATTTCTTTTAGATGATTGGCCCAAGCTTGAGCCTGTTTTGATAGAGTTTCTGAATATCTAAGTGGTTTTAGTGAATAATAGCCCCGAACAGTATTTTGAAATTCAATTGCCTTATTTGAAAAATGTGCTCGAGAGTGTTTCTTGATATACATGTTTTCATTTTGAGAGTAAATATTTAGGGATGAGATACTAAGTAATACAAATANTAAATTTTTCATAATATAAATTTTTAAGATTTATCTTATTATCCAATTACTCTCGTATTTAGTTTGTAATTTTTAATAAATGCTTGATTTTAAGGTCTTTAGCAGCCTTATAATTTGAATTAAATGTGCACTTGGATTGGTGAGGAGGACACACTGCAATCAACTGCATGATGGAACTGTAACTTTTAGCTCTAGTGTCTCTAAATGTGTCTCTAAAAAAACACACTGTCAATAAAATCAAGGCTTTTCAAAGATATTAGCAGAGAGGAAGGGATTCGAACCCTCGATTCCAATGCAATTGGAATACACACTTTCCAGGCGTGCGCCTTCGACCACTCGGCCACCTCTCTAAATTTACCGTAAACTAATATATTAATTAAAAATCAACATTTTTAAAAATATCCATGGCATTTTTGGTGGTAATTCTGGCAACTTCTTCAACTGAGATTTTTAAGCATTTTGAAACTTTTTCAAGAATCAAGGTTAAATATGAAGTCTCATTACGTTTTCCTCTAAAAGGGGTTGGTGATAAATAAGGTGAATCTGTTTCCAAAACAATCGAATCCAAAGGAAGCTTGTTTATGAATTGATCAATTTGTCCATTTTTAAAAGTAACTACTCCCCCAATACCTAACTTGAAATTCAAACTTATTGCTTTATTGGCCTGATTTATTGATCCAGTGAAACAATGAAAAATTCCAAAAAGTTTTTCAGATTTAAATTGGTCTAAAATTTCAAAAATTTCATCAAATGCCTCCCTACAATGAATTATTATTGGTAATTGGTAATCAATTGCAAATTGAATTTGTTTTTGGAAAGCATCTTGCTGCTGTTTTAAAAAACTCTTATCCCAATATAAATCGATTCCAATTTCACCGATTGCACAGAAGTTTCTCGATTTTAATAATTCTGATACAAAATTTAATTCCTCATCGAAATCTTCCTTAACATAGCAGGGGTGTAATCCTGCCATCAGATGAATTTTTTTTGAATATTGTTGCTTGAGATCAAGCATCCTTTTAAAATATTTACTACTAATCGAAGGGATAAAAAAATGATTTACACCAACTGATAAAGCTCTCTCAATAACTTGATTCCTATCTTTATCAAAAGCCTCTAAATATAAATGAGTATGTGTGTCAATTAGATCCAACTATTTATCCATTTTCATCAAAATTAATTAAAGCTATTTAATCATACTTTTTAAATTTTAAAACTTAAATTTATTTCTTGCTATGACGGGGAAAATCTTCACAAAACTCAAGGTCTTAAAAACTAAACATATTTTATGCAAAGCTAGGATAAATGGAAAAAAGGCTAAACTTTTAGTCGATACCGGCGCTTCAAACAGCTGCATTCATTCTGATCTTCAGGATTATTTTAAATTACAAAAAGATGGGGAGCCCTTTCAAGCCTCAGGGGCTAGCGAAGGAAAAATGGAAGCTATAATGACACTGAATTGTAATATCAAACTTGGAAGAAATTATATAGGGAAACAAGCTTTCGTATTATTAGACCTTAGTCATGTAAATAATACATTAAATACTCAAGGAGTTGAACAAATAGATGGTGTGATTGGTGCAGATTTTTTAAAAAAAAATAATGCAATTATTGACTATGGTCAAAATAAATTATTCTTATAATTCGAAAGCTTTTAAAGCGTCACCATCCATAAGTAATTCCTCTGGAGATTCCAATGCTTCTTTAATCGCAACCAAAAAACCAACCGATTCACGACCATCTATTATCCTATGATCATATGAAAGTGCTAAATACATCATGGGGCGAGCAACCACCTTATCATCAATAACAACAGGGCGCTTAATGATATTATGCATTCCTAATATACCTGATTGTGGAGGATTTATAATTGGTGTGGATAGCATGGATCCAAATACACCTCCATTAGAAATTGTAAAGGTTCCTCCTGTCATATCGTCTACAGTAATTTTACCCTCACGTGCCTTATTTGCTAAATGGGAAATTTCTTTTTCAATTCCAGAAAAGCTCAACGATTCAGCATTACGAACTACTGGTACCATTAAACCCTTTGGTCCAGAAACAGCAACACTTATATCACAATAATCATAGGAAATTTTGTGATCTCCATCTATCATTGAATTAACATCAGGAAAAAGTTTAAGTGCTCTGACAACAGATTTAGTAAAAAAGCTCATAAAACCGAGTTTGACGTTATGCTTTTTTTGGAAATCATCTTTAAACTTGTTGCGAATTTTAAATATTGCATCCATGTCAACCTCATTAAAAGTAGTCAACATAGCAGTTTCATTTTTAGCTTCTACTAATCGCTCTGCAACTTTTCTCCTGAGCATTGAAAGTTTTTCACGATTTTGTTGACGCTCACCCCATTCAGGCTTAGACCCCATTGATGGGACTGCATTTAATGCGTCGTTTTTAGTAATCCTTCCTCCTCTTCCAGAACCTTTTATGTCACTAGAATTGATACCTCTTTCATCAATAATTTTTTTAGCAGCAGGTGAGGGTGTTTGTGCAGCATAATTATTTGGAATTAAGGCCGCTTCATTTTTTTCTTTATCAGTTTCTAAATTTTTGTCTGAAGATTCTATCTTATCGTTCGTCTTGTTATCTTTTCCATCAGTATCAATTAGACAAACGATTGCTCCCACAGAAACTGCATCTCCCTCCTCGGCCTTGAGGGTTATTGTTCCGCTAACTTCTGCAGGTAGTTCAAGAGTTGCTTTATCAGAATCTACTTCAGCAATTGCTTGATCTTTTTCAACATAATCACCATTACTGACAAGCCATTGAGCAATTTCAACTTCACTAATTGATTCTCCAGGAGAGGGAACTTTCATTTCTAAAATCATGATACTTTATTTTTTAATTTTTCTAATAAAATTATCTTTAGTTTTGTCAAAAATATAGTCGATAACTTCTTTGTGACGCTTATTAAATCTTGTTGAGCTTCCAGCAGCAGGCGAACCATACATTCTTCTACTTGCTACCCTCATCATTTTAACATCTGGTAAGTGAAGCANCAAGTGGCTCCAAGCGCCCATATTTCTTGGTTCCTCCTGAGCCCAAACAAAATCTTTAGAGTGCTTATACTTTGAAATTAAATCTTTAATTTCTTTATCGGGTAATGGAAATAATTGTTCAATTCTAATTAAAGCGACATTATTCTCTCTTTTTCTTATGCNTCTTTCTTCAAGTAGATCATAATAAAATTTTCCTGTGCAAAAAACAACAGTTTCNGCAAATTTAATATNAACCTTTGAGTCATCAATTATAGTTTTAAAACTTGNATTTGTGAAATCATCTATNNTAGAGATTGCCNTTGGATGNCGGAGAAGACTTTTAGGAGAAAAAATAATTAATGGTTTTCTATATTTTGCTTTAAGCTGGCGTCTTAATACGTGGAACAGGTTTGCAGGAGTCGTACAATTNACTACAAACATATTGTCTTTAGCACACATTTGTAAATATCTTTCAACTCTAGCTGAAGAATGTTCAGCTCCCTGACCTTCATAACCATGCGGTAAAAGCAAAACTATGCCATTTTGTAATTTCCATTTATCCTCCGCTGATGTTATATATTGATCAATAATTATTTGTGCTCCATTTGAAAAATCTCCAAATTGAGCTTCCCAAATTGTTAATGAATTAGGACTTGTCATCGAGTAACCATAATCATAACCTAAGACTCCATACTCAGATAATAAAGAATTAAAAATTCTAAATTTACCTTGTTCTTTNTCAATATTATTTAAAAGAATAATTTCTTCCTCAGAATTCTCATCAACTAAAATGGCATGACGATGTGAAAATGTACCTCTTTCAACATCCTGTCCAGANAGTCTNATNTCGTGTCCTTCTAATAACAANGTTCCATANGCAAGAAGTTCTCCCATGGCCCAGTCCAAAGTTTTTAAATCAAAAAACATTTTTTTTCTTTCAGAGATAAGTTTTTCAGCCTTTCTTAAAAATTTTTTAGAGCTGGGTAGCGTTGAAATTGCATTGGCAACATTCTCAAGGGTTTTCCTATCAACTTTTGTAGTTACCTGTTTTTTCATCGCAAACTCATCAACCCTTTCTAAATATGGTGCTATGTTTTTCCATTCATCATACATAAAAGGATTAATAAAAGTTTTACTTAATTTCCTTGAGTCTTCAAGATTTTTTTCAAGAAATTCCTTGTATTCTTTTTCTAAAGATTTTATGTGAGTTTTTNCAATTATNNCCTCCTCAATTAATTTTTTTGCGTAAATATCTCTACTATTTAGATGTTTGGAAATATTTTTATAAAGTTTGGGCTGTGTGAATCTNGGCTCGTCTCCTTCGTTATGACCATATTTTCTGTAACCAAGAAGGTCAATAAACACATCGCTTTTAAACTTCATTCTATAATTTANAGCAAAAAGAACTGCATGAATCACCGCTTCTACATCGTCNGCATTAACGTGCATAACCGGAGATAATGTAACTTTNCCAACATCTGTGCAGTATGTACTTGATCGTGCATCTAAATAATTTGTTGTGAAACCTATTTGATTATTAACAATTATATGAATAGTTCCACCTGTTGAATATCCTTTTAGAGCAGCCATCTGAACTATTTCGTATGCAAGCCCCTGTCCCGCGATTGCAGCGTCACCGTGAACAAGTATTGGGAGTACTTTCGAACTATCGCCTGAATGGTTGTTATCGAGTTTTGCTCGTGCAATTCCTTGGACAACAGCTCCTACNGTTTCTAAATGTGAAGGATTTGGGGCNAGGCTTATATTAATTTGTTTTCCATCATTATTTGGGTCTATTTTTGAAGTCCACCCTAGATGATATTTCACATCGCCATCAAATACTTCGTCATCATAATCTTTACCNTCAAACTCACTGAAAATATCTTTTGTTGATTTTCCAAAAATATTTGCTAGAGTATTCAATCTTCCTCTATGAGCCATTCCCATTACAAATTCTTCAACACCCAAATTATCAGCTTCTAAAATTAGGGCGTCAAGTGCGGGTATCAGTGACTCACCTCCTTCTAAAGAAAATCTTTTTTGGCCAACATACTTAGTATGTAAAAAGTTTTCAAAACTTACTGCTTGATTTAATTTTTTTAAAATATTTTTTTTCTTTTCTATCGAAAATTCTGGATGGTTATCATTTACATTCAATCTTTGCTGAATCCAATTAACTCTTTCTGGATTCCTAATATACATGTACTCTACACCAATCGAGCTGCAATAAATTCTTTGTAAGTGTTTTATAATATCATTTAAAGAACTTGGACCAATTCCCATTATTTCACCTGCATTAAATACAATTGACAGGTCTTCATTTGAAAGTCCAAAATTCTCAATGTCTAACGTTGGCTGATATTTTCGGCGTTCCCTTACTGGATTNGTTCTAGTGAACAAGTGACCTCTAGTTCTNTATCCGTCAATTANTTTAACTACTTTAAATTCTTTCTGTAAATGTTCGGGTATTTCAACATTTTTAGTTTCATTTGAAGCTANCAATTCATTTATTCCATTACTTTCCAAACCAAAATCAAAGCCTTGAAAAAAAGCTCTCCAGCTAGGCTCAACTTTGTCTGGATCTTGCAAATATTGATCATACAAATCAGCGAAATATGCTGTATGAGCAGTGTTCAGGAATGAATAATTATCCATGTAGTTGAGTCAGTACAAATTCTTGATTACAAAATTACAATTTTTGCCTTAAGTGTCTTTGGATTTGAATAAAAATAGTNTTNTTAGACAAATTTTATTTAAAAATGAAATAGAATAGTGAAGAACTTTTCTAAAAATCAGGTTTTCAAATGCAAACATTTTAATACCTTTTCTACATGTTTGCATTAGTAGATTGTAATAACTTTTATGCGTCGTGTGAGCGTGTTTTTCAGCCACAGTGGGAAGGAAAACCCATTGTAATCCTTTCAAATAATGANGGTTGTGTTATTGCTCGAAGCAACGAAGCAAAAACATTGGGTATTCCTATGGGAGCTCCTGCTTTTAAATATCAGGNACAATTTAAAAGACAAGGGATAAANGTTTTTTCATCCAACTATCCTCTTTATGGNGACATGAGTAATCGGGTGATGTCTATATTGGAAAAGTTTACTCCNAATGTTGAGATCTACAGTATTGACGAAGCTTTTTTGGAATTTAATGGCTTTGATTTCTTTGATTTAGAAGGAGAAGGAATGAGAATGAAAAAACAGATCCAACAGTGGACAGGGATACCTATTTCNNTAGGAATAGCGCCAAGTAAGGCTTTGGCAAAAATAGCTAATAAAATTGCTAAAAAATTTAGTTTAAATACAGGAGGTGTTTATTGCATTAATAATGAGAAAAAAAGAGTTAAGGCATTAAAATGGACAAGAATAGGTGACGTCTGGGGTATAGGACGTCAACANAAAAAACGGCTTGAATATTTAGGTATTGAAAATGCATGGCAATTCACTCTATTATCTGAAGACTGGGTTAAAAAACATATGTCTGTGGTAGGAGTCCGAATAAAAAGAGATCTAATGGGTCTTCCTACCATTCAATTGGAGGAAATTCAACCACCAAAAAAATGTATTGCCACTACTCGTAGCTTTGAAGGTACCATAAGTAACTTCTCGGATTTAGAAGAACGCATTTCAACATTTGCAAGTAGTTGTGCNGAAAAAATGCGAAAGCAGCAGAGTAGTTGCAGTACGATGTTAGTATTTATCAAGAGTGATCCTCACAAGAAAAATACTGCTCCCTATCAAAATAGCTATGTCCTTAATCTTCCTTACATAACAGATTCCAATATCATGCTAAGTAAATACGCAGTAATTGGACTAAAAAAAATTTTTAAAAANGGTATTTCCTATAAAAAAGNNGGTGTAATGATTATGGGTCTTACTCCCACAACAAAGCGTCAATTGAGCCTTTTTGACAACAATAATGTCAAGCATATTTCTATAATGCAGAGTGTGGACAAAATTCATAAACGCTTCGGCCCACACAAAATAAAGCTNGCCAATCAAGACCTAAATCGTACTTGGAAAATGAAACAGCAATATTTGTCAAGTCGTTTTACAACAGAACTTAGTGAAATAATTACGGTAAAATAGCCCTATGCATAATCAGAAATTAATTTTTTTTCATCCAAATCAAGAACAGAAAAAAAGAATGCATTTAGNAGAAGAAGGAATTTCTGCAGGATTTCCTTCCCCTGCTGATGATTTCAAAGAGTTAAGGATTAGTATTGATCAGGAGGTAGTTCGAAATGAAGAATCAACATTCTATGCGAGGGTCTCCGGAGAATCAATGCAAGGTGCNGGTCTTGACAATGGTGATCTTTTAGTAATTGATCGGAGCATAGAACCTCAAAATGANAGNATAGCTGTATGCTTTATTGANGGAGCTTTTACAGTAAAGCGACTTAANGTAGAGGTNGATTGNNTATATCTTATGCCTGAAAATAAAAATTATAAGCCGATAAAAGTTAATGCAGAGGATGNNTTAGTTATTTGGGGCATTGTAACCTANGTTGTTAAAAAAGTGTAAATNAAATTATTCCATTAATACTTTATGAAAAAGTTTAGTTAGNAANGTGGCTAATTGGTCACTACTNAAGTTAATATNNGANGTATGTGTNGCTAAAAAAAGTTCNGGTGGTGAGCCNACTANCATAAAACTNAGNAGAAGAAACTCATACTTTTCNGTGAANGCTTTTATTTTTAAATCAGATTTTANATCTCTATTTANATTCNTTACTATAGTTTTNATTATNTCACTTTGNTAAGAACTTTGGCGTATTTGAGCTTGATTTAAAATATGAAACTGGATCATTTCTTTAGTTCCTATNAGGTCAAAATAGCTTTTAAATGTTCCATANAGATAGTCNTAAACATTTTTNCTTTCACGTCNTGTTTGTTGAATAGCAGATTTAATNTTTTTNTTTAGCTCATCAATAAGGCAGTCNAAAAGACTTTGTGTATCAGTAAAATAATTATAGAATGTACCTCTTGCTATCTGGCTTTTTTGAACTATATCTGAAACCGTTGTTTTTTCTAAACCCCTTTTGGAAAACAAAAGTAAAGCCTCTTTCATTAAACGCTTTCGAACTTGCTCTTTTTGAGAAGCTCTCTTGCCCAAAATACTTATTGGTTCATTCATTTTATAAACGTTCAAAAATTCCTGAGATCCCCTGCCCCCCACCAACACATGCTGTTACCATACCATAACGTTTATTTCTCTTTTTCATTTCATCTAAGAGCTGAATGCTTAATTTTGCTCCTGTACAACCTAAAGGATGACCAAGGGCAATAGCACCGCCATTGACATTTACTTTTTTAGGATCAAGTTTAGCCTCTTGAATTACAGCTAATGCCTGAGCTGCAAACGCCTCATTTAACTCTATTAAATCAATATCCTCTAATTTTAGGCCTGCTTGATTTAATGCTTTTGGTATTGCAACACAAGGACCTATTCCCATATATAATGGATCTACACCACCAACTGCACAAGATACCAATCTAGCGATAGGATTTAAATTATATTCTTTTATTATTGATTCACTAACAACTAAAACAAATGCTGCTCCATCTGAAGTTTGAGAGGCATTTCCAGCAGTTATAACTCCTTCTTTTTTAAAAACAGGGTTTAATTTTGCAAGTCCCTCTAGTGTTGTGTCTCTTCTAACTCCTTCATCTGTATCTACCAAGTTTGTGATTGTCTTACGCAATCCATTTTCTACAAAAATTTCATTGACATTTATTGGAATAATTTGGTTTTTAAATACTCCTGAATCTATAGCTTCACCTGCCTTTTTATGGGATTCATAAGAAAATTTATCAGCATCTTCTCTGCTAATATTGTATTTTTCTGCAACTGCCTCAGCAGTATGACCCATACTTATGTGATAATTAATATTTTCAATATTTGCTTTATAACTTGGTGCTAATTTATAACCAGTCATTGGAATCATGCTCATACTTTCGGTACCCCCTGCAATGAAAATCTCTCCAAAACCCGCTTTTATCTTCCCAACTGCAAGAGCTATTGCTTCAAGCCCTGATGCACAATACCGATTAATTGTTATACCTGCAACTTCATTACCCAGTGATCTTGCAGAGATTAATCTACCTATCTGAAGTCCCTGTTCTCCCTCTGGATTTGCACAACCAACAATAACGTCGTCAACTTGTTTAGGTTCAATTTTATTTACTGATTCCATCAAATGTTTTATAACATCTACCGCTAAATCGTCTGAGCGATAATTTTTAAATCCTCCTTTCTTTGATTTAGCTACAGCTGATCTATATCCCTTAACAATATATGCTTCCATTATTTAGTTTCTTAAATGTTTGTTGTTAATCAATAAATATTGAATTCGATCTAGAGTTCTTTGATTCCCAAGTAAGCTCATAAATCCTTCACGTTCTATTTCTAATAAATATTTTTCACTAACTTTTTGTGGTGATGTTAAATCTCCTCCACAAATTATATTAGCAATTTTACGAGCAATTTCAACATCATAATCAGACATGTACTCTCCCATTCTAAACTCATTAATAGCAGAATAAAGAACACTTACTCCTCCTCTTCCTAAAACATAAACATCATCTCTATATGAAGGAGGCATATAGTTTTTTGATAACTCCAAAACTTTTTCTTTAGCTAATATCAAATTCATAGGAGCATTAACAGACACAAAATCACGCTCTCTGTTTAGATATCCTAAATCATATGCTTCATGAGCTGAAGTGGATACTGCGGCCGTTGCAATTGACTTGAAATATTTTATAAGTGTTGGGGTTTGAACATCTCCATCAAAGAAATCATTTGATGCTCGAAGAGCAAATTCCTTTGTACCCCCACCACCAGGTAGAAGACCTACACCAACTTCAACTAAACCTATATAAGATTCAGCAGCATAGACTCCAGCATCACAATGCATTGATATTTCACATCCTCCTCCAAACACATAGCCCTGAGTTGCAACTACAACAGGTATTTTAGAGGTTCTAATTCTCATATTTATTTTTTGAAAATCAGAAACAAATTTGTCTAGGACTTCGTACTGTTTTTGCATTGCTAACATTCCAATATTCATCAAATTAGCGCCAACAGAAAATTGTTTTGCATTATTACCAATTACAAGACCATTCCACTGTCCTTGCTCAGCAATTTCTATAATTTCATACAAACCTTTTCCTATGCCCTCTCCAATTGAATTGCTTTTACTTGTAAACTCAAAGCATAAAACCCCATCTCCTATATCATGAACTTCACATTCACTGTTTTTTAATACTGGAGAGTTTTTACGATAACTATCTAAGATTATAAAGGACTCTCTCCCTGGTAATAATTCATATTTTCTAGATTGAACATTGAAGTATTTCTTTTGGCCGTTTTCAAATTTATAGAATGAGTTTCCCCCAGATTCTTTGAGATCAATAATCCATTTTGGAATTGATCCTCCTTTGGCTTTTATAAGTTCAATACCCTTATCCAACCCCAATAAGTCCCAATATTCAAAAGGGCCATAATCCCATACATATCCAGTTCGCATTGCATCATCTATTGGATAATACTGGTCTGATATTTCAGGAACTCTTGAAGCAGAATATTCCAACAGGGTTGCAAAATAGTCTTTGAAAAACTTTTGTTCTTTTGAGTTACCATCGATAAGATAATTTAACCTTTTATTCATTAATCCAATCCCCTTGGCTGATTTAATAATTTCTAATTTTGGACTTATGGCAGACTCATATTGAAGGGTTTCCAGATTTAATGCATTGATTATAGTTTTGCCTTTAGCATCCTTTTTCTTGGTTTTTTCATAGAATCCTTTGCCTGTTTTATTTCCAAGAAATTTATTTTCCAAAAGGAAACTCATAAACTTGGGCTCTGGCATCTTTTTTAATGAATTAATGTATTTGTCATTTTTAACATTTTCTATTACAAAACGGCTTACATTATCACCAGTATCTAATCCAACTAAATCTTGTAATCTAAAGCTTGCCGTATTTGGCCTTCCGATTAAAGAGCCTGTCATGGCGTCAATTTCTTCTATTTTAAATTTATATTTTACTGTAAGTAAGGTAATTTCTGTTCCTGATATTACACCTATACGATTCCCAATAAATGCAGGAGTATCTTTGCATAAAACGGTCTGTTTACCTAAGGTAATTTTTCCAAAATCCATAAAAAATTTAGTAACTTCAGGTAAAGTATTTTCAGTAGGGATAATTTCTAACAACCTTAGATATCTAGCTGGATTAAAAAAGTGTGTCCCACAAAAGTGAGATTTAAATGATTCTGAGCGTCCCTCGGATAGAAGTTTAATAGGGATACTTGATGTATTGGAACTTACTAAACTTTTCTCATTTCTGAACTGATCAACTTTTTTTAAAATCTCTTTTTTTATATCAAGACGCTCTATAACAACTTCAATAATCCAGTCGGCGTCTGCTACTTTTTCAAAATCATCTTCGAAGTTTCCAGTTTTAATTCGAGAGGCAAAATTCTTATTGTATAAAGGAGCTGGCTTTGACTTTAAAGCATTTTGTAGCGCATTGCTTGCCACTGAATCACGAGGTAATTTTACTTGTTTTGCGTTATCTGGTAAAATATCTAGCATTAAAACTTCCATGCCGACATTGACCAAATGACAAGCTATTCCTGAGCCCATTACTCCTGATCCTAAGACAACTGCTTTTTTTAGGCGATACTTCACAATATTTTATTTTACATTAACTAATCTAAATAAAAAATATGACACCGTGTCACTTTTTATTTTTACTTTTAATAAAATTTATATAAGATGAGTCTAGAAAAAATGATAGCCCAATTCGAAAAGAGGGCATCAACATCAGAACCAATTGGGGGAAAACTTAAATTCGAAGTAGACGGCGTTGGAATTCTTATAGACGGAACCTCAGATACCAATAGTGTAAAAGCTTCAGATGAAGAAGCAGATTGCACTATAAGCCTTACAGCTGAGGTGTTGAGAAAACTGCGTGATGGTGAATTAAATCCAATGATGGCTGTTATGGGGGGAGATATAAAAATTAGTGGAGACATGGGATTAGCGATGAAAGTGCAGTCGCTAATGGGTTAGTTAATTCTTAACTCTAATTCAATCGATTTGAGGGGCTTTATAAAGTCCAATGTTACTTAGAACTACTTGTTTTTTAAATTTTGAGACTGAAAATCTAATACCATCTATACTTTTTGATTTAAATCGGATCAGCCTTTTATTTCCTACAGTAGTTCCTTTATAAACTTTTTCCCATTTTCCATCAGTCATTATTTCGAAAGAGAACGCTTTAATTCGTTGACCAAGTTGGATGTACTCTTGAACCATAAAAGTATTAGCTTCAACAGGTGATTCAAAAGTTATAGTAAACTTTGGCTTTAGATCATTTGGATTTGAGACCCAATAAGTATTCTGGTTTTCATCGGTTAAATTTTTTTTTCCAAATCCCCTAACCAATGAGGAAACTTCAATGTTTTGGTTGTAAAAATAATTTTTTGAAAAAGTCTGATCTAAATAAGATGAAAGTTGATTTAAATTTGCAATTTCATTTTCATGGATTAAACCACGTTTATCAACAGGTAAATTAAGTAGTAAAGAACTATTAAGACCTACAGAATTAAAATAAATATCTACCAGTTTTGATAAAGATTTAACTTTGCTGTCCTCTTCTGGATGGTAGTACCATCCCGGGCGTATGGAAACATCAGTTTCTGTTGGAACCCAATGGGTGCCGTTTTCTTGACCAGAAGAAAACTCATTAAAATTTGGCATACCTGGATACAGACTATCTTTATATATAGGTGACCATGTAGTTTCATTAGCGTACCCTTTTTCATTACCAACCCAGCGAATATCGGGTCCTGCGTCACTAAATATGACAGCCTTAGGTTGCAAATCCCTTACAATCTGAATCGTATTAGACCAATCATAATATGTTCTTTTATCTACTTTTCTTACCTCATTAGCTCCACCATAATAACCATCTCCGCCGTTTGCACCATCAAACCATACTTCGAAAATTTCACCATATTGGGTTAACAGCTCACGCAATTGATTTCTAAAATATGGCACATACTCGGGTTTTCCATAGTCAGGATGATTTCGATCCCATGGAGAAATATAAACTCCTAGTTTTAGACCATATTCTTTACAAGACTTCGATAACTCTTCAATTAAATCACCTTTCCCCGACCGCCACAAAGAATTTTTTACAGAATGTTCTGTGTATTTACTTGGCCATAGTGCAAACCCATCATGATGTTTTGCAGTTATTATGATACCCTTCATTCCAGCTTGCTTTATAACTTTTGCCCATTGCCTAGTATCTAGCTGGGAAGGATTGAATTGGATTGGTTTCTCATCTCCAAAACCCCACTCTTTATTTGTAAAAGTATTCATGTTAAAATGAATAAAAGCGTAGTATTCCATTTTTTGCCAAGCAATCTGATTTGCGTTTGGTAGAGGTAGCACAGGACTAATAACATTTTCTTTTTTCCCGCATTTTAAAAATATGCTTAAGAAAAAAATAAAAATTAAAACCCTTTTGATTAAATATAACTTACTCATTTAAAATATTAATTAAAATTTGATGTTCTATTTAATTTGAATTTCAATAATTGTATCAATAGGATCTAACATGTTGTTACCCATATCAACAATAAATCCAAATCTGTCATTTCTAAAATTTAGACTTTTCTTTGAATTAAAAATCTTAACTGATTTAACTTGACTTGGCAGTTTATTCATTTGCAGAATTTTTAACTCAGGATTTAAAACATGTAAATAAATACTATTACCCTTTTGCGTACTTACAAAATTTTCATTTGGCATAAATGGGCCCTTTCTGGTTTCATATATTGTATTTCCATTGTCACTTAGCCATTTACCTATTACTTTTAAAGAAGTTTTATGTTCCGATTGAATTTCTCCATTTGGCATAGGACCAACATTCAATAGCAAATTACTCCCATAACCTGCAGCTCTTATTAGATAGTGAATTAGTTCTTTGTTAGACTTGTGCTTACGGTCCTGAAGATTAAATCCCCATGAACCATTTATAGTTTCACATACTTCGAGTGGAAGGCTGCCTATTTGGTCTTCTAGAGTTCCAAAACCAGTAGTATTTTTTCCTGGAAGATCTTTTTCAAACATCTGAAAGTCTTCGCCATTTATTACACCTATATGATGGTTATTACCAATTAATGCTTGAGGTTGTAACTCATGTATCATCCCATAAATCTCGTCATAGTGCCAATTAACTTTACTTTTTCCAAGTTTTGTCCCCTCTAATTCTTGTTGATCCCAATGACCATCAAACCATATACCTCCAATTTCGCCATATTGGGTTAATAATTCTCTAATTTGTCCTTTCATGAACTTAATGTAGCTTTCCCATTTCCCTTCGCCCCTCCCGGCTATGCCTTTTCCATGCCTGCCTCTTGGAAAATAATCATCCCTATTCCAGTCAAGTAGGGAATAATAAAAGAATAACTTGATTCCCTGTTTTCTACATTCCTCTGCTAAAAGTTTAATGATATCTTTTCCGTAGGGAGTGCTTTGTACTATGTTATAATCGCTCATTTTTGTATCAAACATAGAGAACCCGTCATGATGACGACTAGTAATTGTGATATATTTCATTCCTGCTTCCTTTACCATTGAGACCCATTCAACAGGATCATAATCAATTGGATTAAAAAAAGTAGGAAGTTTTTCATATTCAGAAATACTAATATTTTGATTATTCATAACCCACTCACCATCACCCAAAATACTGTAAACGCCCCAATGAACAAAAAGTCCAAAACGTGCGTTTTGAAACCATTCGCGTGCTTTTAAATTTTCTGAACTAGGTAAGTATTTTTGAGCCTTTAAATAAGGTCCAATTAAAAAAATCGAAAATAAAATTTTGAAAATTATTTTTCTCATAAATGTATAATGTAAGTAAACCAATACATATGTTTGATTTGGAAACCACTTGCCTTAATCAATATAGTAAATTTTATTAATTTTATTTTAAACAGAACAAATGAAAATTAGACTTAGAGTACTCACTTTTATGGTAATTATCTTCCAATTTATAACTACAATTGCTCAAGACCCTAATCCTATGGATTGGCCAAATTTTAAACAATTTGAAGAACTTAACACTAATCTCCCTAAAATGAAGAAAAATAAAAATAGAGTTGTTTTCATGGGTAACTCAATTACCATTGGCTGGTTACAAACCAATCCAAATTTTTTCAGGGATAAAGATTATGTCAATAGGGGTATTAGCGGTCAAACTACTCCACAAATGTTGGTAAGATTTAGAGCAGACGTAGTCGATATTAATGCCGATGTTGTTGTCATTTTAGCAGGAACAAATGACATTGCGGGTAACACTGGACCCGTCACATTAAAAATGATTGCTAATAACTTAAAATCGATGACTGAAATTGCACAGGCTAATGGTATAAAAGTAATTTTGTGCTCAGTTTTGCCTGCATATGATTACCCGTGGAGCCCGGGTAAACAACCAAATATTAAAATTCCAAAGTTAAATTCTATGATAGAGGATTTTGCAAAAAAAAGNGGTGCATTTTATTTGGACTATTTTAAAGCNTTAAATGATGGCAATAATGGAATGATTAAAGAGTATTCAAATGATGGNGTNCATCTTACANCAAAAGGATATCATGTTTTGGAACNAATGNTAGAAAANGCNTTGNACAAAGTGCTGAATTAAGAGTNANTCTTATTTNGAAAAGGGCAGAGTTCCTCTNTAATTACCCCATCCAAAATGAAGGTCAANACCTNTATTACTTTTTTGAAATGCCATNGAAAACGCTTCAANAGATTCGGTTACTTGTCTTAGNGGTACAGTCANTCTNACCACATCCATCTTTTCATCATAATAAGTACCCCAAATGTGAGTTGCTGAATTGATGATAATAGTTATCTGATTATCCCTTGGAATAGCGAACATTGTATAAGAACCTGCCTCAATTTTCTTGTCATTTACTTTAATAGGTGTATACAATGTCAGTTCTGTAGCCTCATTAGCTCCAAATCTCCACAGTTTCCCTTCGGGAACAATTCTGGTAATATCTCTCCCCTTAAGCTGCGGCCTTCCATATAATATTCTAGCTATAGTATTTCCACCCCTAGCAGGATACTCAATCATGTCTAGTGGACTTTTATCAAGTCCTCTAAAATTTTGAGCATTTGTAAAATTTGATACAAAAATTAATAATAAAATTGAAAGCAAACTTTTCATGATCTAAATATTTATTTACTTATAAAAATAAGTTTTTATTTAAAATAAATGCAACTAATTGAATAGACACTCTAAATAAACAGGATGATGATCTGAAGCCCATAAACCTTTTGGTGTTTTGATCCAAAGATGTTCGGATTTTAAAACTTTAAATCCATTTTGAAAAATATAGTCTATTCTTTGTGGAGAATCAACTTGTTCTTTAAATCCATTAAATGTTCCATATTTGGGGTCTCCAATATTTAGATCAGCTAAGATGTCTTGAAAAAGTGATTGAAGCCTTTTAATAGGTTTTTTTTCAGGTATCAAATTAAAATCCCCTGTTATCAAAATTGGAATTTTTTCATTGTTGACTTCTTTAATTTTTTTTAAAATTAATTCGACTGATTCATTTCTTGCCTTAACACCAATGTGATCAAAATGGGTATTAAATACCCAAAATTCTCTATTATTTTCAAGGTCCTTTAATCTTACATATGTACATATCCTTTCTAGTGCAGCATCCCATCCTACAGATATTTTTTCTGGTGTTTCAGATAACCAAAAAGTTTCACTTTCGATCAATTCAAATCTATATTTATTAAAAAAAATTGGGCAAAACTCTCCTTTAATTTTCCCATCCTCGCGTCCAATGCCAACAAATGAATATTCGGATAGAGAAAAATTTAGGTCTAAAAGCTGAGTGCTTATGACTTCTTGCATGCCTATTATGGAAGGAGATTTACTTTTTAAATAATCGATTAGTGTTTTCTTCCTTTGATCCCATTGATTTTCCCCGTCATCAAAATTTTCATATCTGACATTATAGGACATGGCCTTTATTTTTTTTTGCCCAGAAATTAGTTGGAAATTAAAAAATAGAAAAAAGCAAAAAAGTAATGTTTCATTTTGTTTTAAAAAAAGGCTCATCCTATTTTTTTAGTGATTAAAATTTTGATAAAAACATTCGTTATATACAATGTAATAAATCTAATATGAATTTTTTGTAATTTCCAACCCAAACTTTCTTACAAAAATGAAATCATTTTATCTTATTTTCCTCACATTTATTTCATATTCAATTGTCTTTGGACAAAATGGAAAAGTAATTGACGAACTCATAATAAGTAGTAAAATACTAAAAGGTGACCGTAAGTTCGCAGTATATCTTCCTCCAGATTATGAAAACTCAAATAGAAGTTACCCGGTTTTGTATTTACTTCACGGATTAGGAGATAATCAAAGTGCATGGATACAATTCGGAGAAGTACTCCATACTACTGATAAAGCTATAAATTCTGGAATTGCCACATCTATGATTATAATTATGCCAGATGCGGGGACTGGACAAATGGGTTATACAAATGCAATGTCGGGCAAATGGAATTATGAAGATTTTTTTTTCGAGGAGTTTATGCCCCATGTGGAAAATTTATATAGAATAAGAAAGAACAAAAGATATCGAGCCATCAGTGGACTTTCCATGGGTGGGGGAGGTAGTTTTTTGTATGCTCTTCGGCGCCCTGACTTATTTTCTTCTGCTGCCCCTTTAAGTGCTTCTATAGGGCCACAGAATATTGATCAGATGGATGATCATTCTTATCTCGCCTATTGGGGATATAGCAAATCAAATATTAATAAAAGTGATTTTGAAAAATTTAAGAAAAAAAATAATTCTCTTTATCTAATTGATCAAATGGACCAAAAAACTCTGAANTCAGTTAGATGGTATATAGATTGCGGAGATGACGATTATTTATATAAAAATAATGTTTTAATGCACATTAAAATGCGAGAAAAAGGAATCAAACATGAGTTCCGTGTAAGAGATGGTGANCATAATTGGGATTATTGGCGTTCTGCTCTTCCTTCTGTCTTGGAATTTATTTCTAAGAAATTCCATTAAATGATNTATTTATTACTTTAGCAANTAACCNAAAACCAATNTTCCAATGAGGGNTAATTTTTATTTATTTATTTTAATACTTCTTTNTTNTTGCGGTCAAACNTATAATACTGATAANGAAGAGACCCAATTTCTTAACGACTTCGTTGAAGACNACACCTCGNTTGAGAAAACTCCTTTAAAAACAATAAAAATTAATACAGACGGAGGAAGGGAGATTGTTGATGAACCAAAGATAAGTGCCTTCTTTCAAATTTTTCAGGGTGAGAATCTAATTGAAGAGCATAATATAGGAATTGAAATAAGAGGCTCATCNTCGCAATATTTTCCAAAAAAATCNTATGGTTTTGAGACATGGGANGAAGCNGGAGAAGATTTAGATGTTTCCCTNGCTGGNTATCCGGAAGAAGAAGATTGGATTCTTTACGGACCATTTAGTGATAAATCATTAATTAGAAATGTTTTGATTTATAGACTTTCAAACNTAGTTGGNAGATATGCAACCAAAACAAGTTTTTACAATCTTCAAATTAATGGTGTATTTTTTGGATTATATGTTTTGATGGAAAAAATTAAAAGAGATAAAAACAGAGTTGACATTAGTAAAAATAGATCAGACGATATTAGCGGTGGATATATTATTAAAATCGATAAAATAACAGGAGATGGAGATNCTTTAAATGAAGANATAGCTTTTATGTCAGAGTACACCAAAGATGGTGTAAAAGGAATTAATAAAAATGTTCATTTTTTATATGAATATCCGAAAAATAGAGATATATCCGATGAACAGAAAAATTATATCCAGGGTTACATGAGAGACTTTGAAGATGCCATGGCTTCAGAAAATTTCACTAGTGAGTCTGAAGGCTATAAAAAATANATTGATGTTGATAGCTTTATTGATTTTTTTATNTTGAATGAGATTACAAGAAATGTTGATGNATATAGGATAAGCACTTTTATGAATAAAGACGTAANTGATAAATTAAAAATGGGTCCCATTTGGGACTTTAATATCGCTTTTGGTAATGCAGACTATTGTGAAGGTGGATTAACCAGTGGTTGGGCATATAAATTTAATGAGGCATGCCCAGCAGATGGAATGCTTGTTCCTTTTTGGTGGGATAGATTAATGAAAGATCCAAACTTTACTCAAGCCCTTGAGCAAAGATGGACATCTTTAAGGTTNAATGGATTATCTAATTCTAGCATAATGGGTATTATTGATGAGCTAGTTGGTGAGTTAGAAGATAGCGACGCAATAACTCAGAATTTTGGTAAATGGCTAATATTAGGTACCTATATTTGGCCAAACAATTTTGTTGGTAATAGACATTCAGAAGAAGTNANTTACCTTAAAGANTGGATTGAAGGNAGGCTATCATGGATGGATGAGGAAATCTCAAAATTTTAACTCATTNAATNACAGGTGAAAAGGAGAGATTTTTTAAATAAAGGGGCNTTAGGAGTTGNGGGNATTTCCTCCTTTCCTTACAATAATGTCCTTTNCAAAAATTTAAAAAAAATTAAAATTACTTTAACCCCGTGGTCATTAATCCGTTCAGGATTTGGNAGTACTGATCCACTTAATGTTAATCACCTAGAATANCCTTTTGNAGCAAAATCGTTAGGCTTTGATTATATCGATCACGAAATGTTTCATTTTCCATCTAAACTTACTGCGAGTTATATCAATAAAATGAATAAATCAATGCATTTAGCTAAAGTGCAAAGTGCAGTAATGCTCACCGGTGGAGTAGGTGATATTGGGGATAAAGATTTATCAAAACGTAAGAATGCCCTCCAAACCTATAGATATTGGATAGATGTTGCCGCGGATTTAAATTGTAAAGCTCTTCGAAACGTATGTGGTCAATATATAACTATTCCCCACGATGAGAAATTAAAATACGCAATAGAAGGTGTAGGGGAATTAGCAAATTATGCTAAATCAAAGGATATAACTCTTTTGATTGAAAACCATAATGGTTATTCTTCTGATCCAANTTGGATGATATCNCTTATGGAAGGTNTTAAAATTNATAANCTAGGNNTATTAGGAGATTTCACAAATTGGACTCTTGAAAGAAATCCAGATACTTTCTATCCAGATCCATACAAAGGATTTGAANTACTTAGNCCCTANATNNTNGCCATNAGNGCAAAATCTGAAAAGTTCGATAGTCAAGGTTATGAGACTACCACAGATTATAAAAGAATGTTTAAAATCTTAANNNAAGCTCCTAATTTCANTTTTGCNGGTGTAGAATTTTNTGGTAATGGNATTTCAAGAAATCAAGGNGCNCTNCTNACTCGAAAACTTATNGANAAAACATTAAAAAGTATNTAACGAGTTANATAAATCCATCCCNTTTTGTCAATTAAACCGTCATTCTCTAAATCTAAANANTAAAAATAACTNCCCTCAGGAACNTNTNGATCTTGATCTNATGGCCANGTATTTTGATANTTTATTTTNTTATAAATNTCAACNCCAGACCTNGAATAAATTACAAGTNAACTATTAGGGTANTTTGTTATTTTGACAATATTGAATANATCATTTATNCCNTCTCCATTNTCTGAAATAAATTCACTTACTAAAAATTNATCGTATTTATANGAATTNGGATCAATAATATCTGGAACTTGNTCATTNTCTATATCAGNNTCNTGACAATCTGGAATTNCATCACCNTCAAAATCAGGACTTAAAGAATTTTCGTCCTTNGGATCTGAGCCACATTCTATCTCATGTAAATCAGTTTGTCCGTCATTATCATCATCAAAATCGCATAGATCACCAAATTTATCTTTATCGTAATTTTTTTGTAATGTATTAGGCTCTTCAGGACAATTATCGCACAGATCCCCCACTCCATCTTGATCAATATCTGATTGATCCGAGTTTGATATATTCGGACAATTATCATTTACTATTAAATTATAATCTGTGGAGTAAAATATACCATCCCCATCTTTATCAAGATTTGGAAATTCATTTATATCTAATTTATCTGTATTGAAAAAGGATTCTATATCATCATCATAACCATCTCCATCGTCNTCATCATCTAAACAATCTGGAATACCNTCACCATCCGTATCAGCNGGTATTTCTTCATAATNAAGNGGATCTGTTCCACAAATAATTTCATTTTCNTCACTTTGTCCATCATTGTCATCATCATCGTCAAAATAATCTATAACTAGATCCAGATCTGTATCAATGGGAAAATCATCTTCATCAAGGCTATTTGTTCCAACATCATCCTCTAATTCGTCTGAAAAACCNTCATTGTCGTCNTCGTCATCTGAGTTATTACCAACTCCGTCGTTGTCTGTATCAGTCCATTCATTAGGATCGAATGGAAATGCATCTGTATCATCCGCNAACCCATCACCGTCTGTATCAATTGTTGGGGAATTAGAATCGCTTGGAGGATTAATTGAGTTACTACATATATTTAAATTATCAGAAATAAAAATATTTACTGTNGCTGANGCTTTATTTCCAGATGTGTCAGTTACAGAGAANACAATTTCTTTAAGTCCTAAATTATCACANAAAAGCTTTAAGGGACTTTGTTTTTTTCTGATACTTNTTGAAGTTGGTGTTTGATATTGTTTTTGTTGGACTTCTTCTAAAAGGGATTGGTTTTCAGAAATCACCAATCCAGAGGTTTTAAATTTGAGACCATATGACTGTATATTACAATTGTCTGTGCTTCCATTATCGATTAGCTCATAAGGAATATTTAAATTGCTTTGGGAATCTAAGGAAATAACTAAATCCTTCGCTCTAGCAATTGGAGGCTCAATATCAAGAACTGTTACACTTTGAACTTTGGAAGAAGAATTTCCGTTAATATCTGTAACACTGTATGTTACAAATGTCGTACCGATAGGAAACTGCAAAGGTGCATCATTTGATGAGTTCAATATTCCACAATCATCATTAATTAGAATTGATCCTAAATTAACATTAGTTGCAAAACAAGAACCCACATCAGAATTAACAGTTATGTTATCACTTTGAATATTTATAGTGGGTTCAGTAGTATCATTGAATGTAACAAACTGAGTAGCAGTGACAGTATTTCCAAATGTGTCACTCGCAGTCCATGTAATTGTGGTTGTTCCTGATGGAAAAGAACTAGGTGCATCATTTGAAAAAGTGAATGAACAGTTATCACTAACTGTTGGTATTCCAAGAATTATAACACAAGAATTTGATGTTATGTTTGGTGGAGGTATGATACTCGGTGAAATATTATCTTCAACTGTGACACGCTGAAAGGAAACTGAAGTATTACTTGCTAAGTCTGAGACACTCCAAGTAACGGTTGTTGTTCCAATCGGATATATATTTGGTGCATTATTAGACACACTACCAACTGTGCAATTATCAGAAGTAGTTGGATTTCCTAAAACAACCCCTGTTGCTTCACATGAATTTATATCTGTAGTCACCACAACATCTGCTGGAGGTGAAATTAGTGGTGCAATTGTATCAGATACAGTAACCAATTGAGTCGCAGAGACAGTATTTCCTGAGGAATCTGTAACTGACCAAATAACAGGGGTTANTCCAATNGGAAATGTTAATGGGGCATTATTTGTTGGTGAAACAACCCCACAATTGTCTGTTGCTGATGCTACGCCAATAGTTATTGAACAATTTGCTGAAATTATATCTGCTGGGATTGTTAAAGTTGGACTTTCAACATCAAAAACTGTAATTGTTTGTGTCACAGTAGTGGTATTGCTAGCATTATCTGTAACTGTCCAGGTTAGGATGTTTATTCCTTTATTGAAGGTCAATGAGGGCTTATCACTTTCTACCATAATAATTGTGCAATTATCAGAAGTTGTTGGTGTTCCAACATCAGATTGTGAAAGAACAACTTCACATGATCCTGGATCTGTATCGACTGATATATTAATGGGTGGCGTAACAGTTGGTGGTGTTATATCACTAGGAACTACTGAAATATTTTGTGTTAATCCTACAATATTTCCGTCAGTTAAAGTTGTGGAAATAGTTACGGAAAAATTTCTTATTACATTACTAGGTGAATAAAGTTTAGTGAAAGAGAAAGTTGAAGTTGACANTCCGCTTGAGCCTATTTCACCATTACCAAAATCAAAATTCCAGGATGCGGCAGGAGCCGGTATTGCGTTGACAGTTACATCTTCTAATCCCCAATTATCCCAAATATCCCCGTCATTATCAGGTTGATACCACCTGAAAATTGTTGAAGAGGTTTGAGCTGCTAAAGGAATAGCAATATCATTAGCATACCAATCATACCATGCAGCACTATATCCACTTGCTGTATCCCAATCAGTAAAAATATCTTCCCAGGTGTTGCCTCCATTAATAGAGTACTGTAAATAAACTTCTTCATCTACTTTTTCTCCATCTTCACAACCTGGCGCAGGATCATCAGCTCCATACCTAATTAAAAATTCTAAGCTCCCTCCATAGGAAACATCTACCGGATTAGTTTGAACAAATCTTTTCCCGTTATTTGGTCCTCCACTTTGAAGTATTGTAGCCCAAAAATAGTTTGTATTTGAAGGGGTATTCCCTCTTGCAGGATTACANGGTTGNCCAACAGTGTAAGGNGATGACGACCAACCGGTGGGAAGATTTCCATCATTAAAATCAAATTCAGTTACACTATTTTCGCTNGGNATATAAANAACATNAAAGTTAATTAGAGTTCCACTGCAAGAGGTTGANGAAACCGTTGTTGAAAATTGAACTTCTTGAGCTAGACTCGAAAAACCGATGAGAAGTAATATGAATAATTTACTGTACTTCAATTACATCAATTTTTGATAAATTAAAATCAATTTTAGGTTCTCTTTTACTATTTATTTTTTCACTCTTAAAAATTCTTAGTTTTATAGGATCATATTCGCACTTCCCAGTCTTTGTTTCAAAAGGCTCTAGTACTAAAGCTATTTTTTCTTCTAGATTTTCTTCAAGACCTTTAAAAAAATTTATTACGTAAGTTTTATCGGTTAAATTTTTTACTCTCATTATGTAATACTCGAAAGCAAAACCATTTTTTTTATCTTCACAAAGCTGGGATTTAAAAGAAATTTCTACTTTTTTGTCTACATAATAAGTTTTCCAATCATCTTGGTTAAGATTTAAAAAACATATAAAATAGATAATTAAAATCATAAGAATTAGAAGATCTTTATTATAAAATTAAAGATTTATTTATAATATTTATCAAGTGAAAATGAATTATGTTTAAGTCAGTAATTTTTGACATGGATGGTGTAATAATTGATAGTGAGCCTCTTCATAGAAAGTCATATTATCTAATGTTTGAAGAACTTAATATACACGTCCCTGAAGATTTATATGTCTCCTTTACAGGAATGGCAACATTGCCTATATGTGAAAAGATTTGCGATTTTTTTTCATTAAATCAATCCCCTCAAACATTAGTTGATACTAAGCGGAAATACTTTAGCGGATTGTTTGAAAAAGGGTATAAGTTACATTTAATTAAAGGTGTATTAGAATTGATTAAACATTACTATGAAAATGGAATTACTTTAGTGCTCGCGTCTTCGGCATCTATGGAAAACATAGAGATGATTTTTAAAAAATTTGACCTCAATCAATATTTTCAGGCTAAAATAAGCGGTGCTGATTTAAAAGAATCTAAACCAAATCCTGAAATTTTTATCAAAGCAACAGAACTTAGTGGAAATTCAAAAAAAGATTGTGTGGTTATAGAGGATGCAACTAATGGCATAATAGCCGCCAAATCGGCAGGACTTTTTTGTGTTGCTTATAATGGTGATGACACAAAAAGTCAAGATTACAGTAAAGCTGACCTTGTAATTAATAACTTTGAAAATATCTACATTGAAAAGTTAAAGACTCTAAAAAGTAATTAATTATACTTCCACCTTAAACCTAAAAAAAATCTTACACCCTGATTAGATGCATATACATATGAAGGGTCAAAAGTCAACGAGTAGGGGTTATTTTGAGTTGGTACAACATTGCCGGTGTCATCAAAAACTACTAGCCTATCAAAAGGATCAAAAGGTCTTGCTATACTGTTTTCAGGAGGTAAAAAATTTAGTAGATTTTTTAAACCACCATATGATTCGAATACATTATTCCATGATTTAGTTAATTGAGCATTTATAATATGAAATGTTTTGGAAAAAGAGGGTCTAGGATCAAAATCTCCAAGTATCGGTAGTTTTAGTGGGCCTGTGGTATTACTTGTAATATCTAAAATGATTCCAGAGTTAATCCATTTTTTTTCTATTTTCAGTACACCTTGGTATCTTTCTGTTAAAAAAGGTGTTGATTTAAAATTTTCTTCTTTTATAAATGAATCAATAAAAGTAGTTCCTAAATTTAAGCGAATTCCATTTTGAATTAATAAATTTAAATTTAGTGAAGCACCTTGATTAGTTGAAGTTCCAATTAGATTACTATAAATAATTTTGGTAGGATCTAAATCATATTTTGGAATTATCTTATTAGAAAATTTTGTATAGAAAATACTGAAATCTATATCCAATAATGCCCCTTGTTTGAAGTATAATTTTTTTAATACGTTAGCATTAAAATTCCACGATCTTTCAGGGTTCAATTCCTCTAAAAAAACAACATCTCTTGCACCAGTAAGTGCTGCATGATCTTCAGTAAAAATCTGAGCAACACGATAACCTGATCCAAAACTCAATCTTAAAATTGTNCTTTTATCAACGTTATTCAATTTATAATTTATCCTTGGGGTTACTATATCCCCATGCAGTGAATTATAATCATATCGTAATCCAAAAAGAAGAGATTGATACTCATTAAATTTCAATTCATCCTGAAAGAAAATTCCTGGTAAATGGATATTTGATGGTAGATTTGAAAATAATTTCTCATTGTAGGTTGCTGTCGTATCATCATCATAATAGGTATATCTGTAAGCTAATCCAACTAGAAGATTATGCTTTTTAAAACTGTTCGTCCAAATAAATTGACCAAAACCAACAGTCTGATTAGCATTGAAAAAATTTAATCCGTATACTGAATTTTGATAATGGTCATTAAAACTAAAATATAAACTGAGATTCTTGTTAATAAGATAATTCCCAAATATTTCAAACCTTGAGGTATAAATACTTTCACCATAAATTTGATCTTTTCCTCTATCTGCTTTGGTCCAATTCATTTGACCTCCCCACCTGTCTTCATAAATGTATCTGGTAGCTAAAGAAAATTTATTGCCAAAAGATAATTTGTTGAAAATTGAAATACGATCTTGCACTGTTAGATCTGTAAATCCGTCTTGATTATTATCTATAGGATTTGAATAATTAAAATAATTTATTCCAAGTAATCCAAAATTATTATTTGAAAGGTTATACTTATATCCTATATCTGTATTTATTTCTCCCCATCCTGAGACAAAGGAGTCTAATGAAATGGTATCTGTATTTTCAGGAAGCCTAGTTATTAAATTAATTAAACCACCAATTGCTTCAGAACCATAAAGAGTGGAAGCTGGACCTTTGACTACCTCAACACGATCAATTAAAGATCTTGGAATTCCTGACAAACCATATACTGTTGACAAGCCACTTACAANGGGGAGACCATCAATTAAAACCATAGTATAACTTCCTTCCTGACCATTTATATGAATGTCCCCTGTGTTACATATATTACAATTCAATTGGGGTCTGATACCATTAATATTTCCAAGAGATTCAAAAATTGAAGCTGTAGGATTTGCCTTAAAAAAAGATTGGCTATAAACCTCCACTGGAGTTGGACTATCTAACTTAGATACTGGTTTTAATGTTGATGACACAACAACTTCCTCAAGAGTCTCGTCAGGTAACAATTCAATAATACCAATATCAAGATTACTTGGAGAAATAATTTTAACCACAGGCTTATATCCAACAAATGAAAAAATCAGTTTTTGACTATTCCCTATATATGAATTTATTACGAATTGTCCGTCATTACTAGTAATAGTACCAATGTTAGATTCTTTTAAAAAAACATTAACGCCTTTTAGGGGCTTTCCATCAGAAACTACTGAACCTACAAATGAAAATTCTTGAGCAAATGTTAGACTAGCAAGAAGAAAAAAGATNAAAAATCGAATTAACATTAAATTTAAGTGAGTTGTAAAATTAATTAATAGTTTTGCACTACAAAACAATTTTTATGCAAAAGACGATAGAAAAAGAAAATTATCTGAAAACATTATATAAGTTAGAAGAAAAGTCTCAGTTAGCCACAGTAACATCTCTAGCTAATCATTTTAAAGTAAGTAAATCGACAGTATCGAATATGATTAAAAAGTTAATGCTAATGAAACTAGTTGATACTCAGCCATACAAGCCAATATTATTGACAAATAATGGAAAAAAGACAGCTGTTGAAGTTATATCAAAACATAGGTTAATTGAACTTTATTTATATGAAAAAATGNAATTTAAACTAGACGAAGTTCACGAAATAGCTGAAGAGATTGAACATATAAAAAACATAAAGTTTTTTAAAAGAATGCAGAAAATACTAGGACACAAAAATATAGACCCACATGGAACAATTATTCCAAAATGTGAATTTTAATTTATAATTTATTCTAATTCTCTAATCTTTATATTCTTAAAATATGCTTTTCCTGGATGATCCTGAAAGCAAATAAATCCCTCTGAAAATTTTCCAAAGTCATACCACCTTTTATCACCTAGATATGGATATCCATTTGAATCATTGAATTTACTCTTGGATAGAGCAGAATTCCACTCTGGGCCTCTTAGAGGGAATTCATTTATTAAAACCCCATTTAATTTTACTGATCCCAAATTATTTTTTTGATCAATACTTATAAAGTAGTTATTCCATTGACCAACAGGATTATAATTAAAATTGCTCACCGGTGAAAACAAATCATATACAGATCCTAAGAAGTGCTTTTTTTCTTCTAGATCAGTTAAGACATTATTTAGTTCAATTTCGCCGCCTAATACTTCTTGAGGCTTATTGTAAACAGCAGGATCAATAATTTGAATTTCAGGCCCTGTTTGATAAGGATATTTGTACTCCTTTTTATCAGAAACGCCCCACATAAATCCGCTATTACCTCCTTCTTCGATTTTCCAATCAAATGTAATTTCAAAACTCGTGTAGAATTTGTTTGAAAGTAGACTAGAATCATCTTCACCTGACTCAAGACCAGATATTTTATCAAAAATTAGTATCCCATTTTCGACATACCATCCTTTTTTTGATCCATTATCTTGAAAAATATGCCAACCATCCAGAGAATTATTTTTTATTAATAATTCCCAATCAGTTTGTTGAACTTTACATGAAATGAATAAAAGTGTAACAAAAAAAATTTTATACAAGTTTATTTTTAAAAACATAATGAATGATCAAGTATTGTTAAATCTAACTGAATGAAAGTTAGAGAAAAATCCGCAACTCTTTGTTAAATTTTAGTCACGGATTTTTTAGTACTCGGAGCGGGACTTGAACCCGCACGACCGCAATGGTCATTGGATTTTAAGTCCAACGTGTCTACCAATTCCACCATCCGAGCATACAAAAGAGCGAAAGACGGGATTTGAACCCGCGACCCTCACCTTGGCAAGGTGATGCTCTACCCCTGAGCTACTTTCGCATTTCGGTGTGTAAATGTAAAATAATTTTATTTTTTACTAAATATTGAGACACTTTTTAAACCAAATAATTGAATTTAATTTTAAATTGTCTTTAATAAATCAAAAAATTAAATGTTAATTTCTAGATCAATTCTAATTTCAATTTTATTTTTTTTGTCAAATAACCTATTTGCGCAAAATATTGATAAACCCTTAAACTTTATTGTAATATTTGCTGATGATCTAGGTTATGGTGATTTAAGTTCGTTTGGGAATCCTACAATAAAAACACCAAATCTTGATAAAATGGCCTCTGAGGGACAAAAATGGACGCAATTTTATGCGGGATCAAGCGTGTGCACTCCGAGTAGAGCTGCGCTACTTACCGGGCGATTGGCGATAAGAAGTGGAATGACAAGCAGTAAAGCTAGAGTTTTGTTTCCAGACTCAAAGAATGGCCTTCCAGATTATGAAATCACAATAGCAGAACAATTAAAACAAGTTAAATACAAGACTGCCTGTATTGGAAAATGGCATTTGGGTCATAAAGAAGAATATTTACCTCTTAATCACGGGTTTGATTATTATTATGGTATTCCATATTCAAATGATATGGATGTACCAGAAGATATAATGAGAAAAAAAGGTGGCTACAACAATTTTATGAGTAACCCTGAAAATTATATTATTGAAAACTTTCAAGTGCCTTTAATTCAAAATGAAAAAGTGATTGAACGACCTGCGAACCAAAATAATATTACTCGCCGCTATTCTGAAGAAACAATTAGATTTATAAAAGAAAATAATGACAACTCTTTTTTTATATATCTAGCTCACAATTTACCTCACATTCCACTTTTTGCATCAAAAGATGCCGTAGGTAAAAGTTCTAGAGGTCTCTACGGNGATGTGATTGAGGAAATCGATTATGGAATTGGTGAAATATTAAAAACTTTGAAACATGAGGGTCTTGACAAAAATACACTTGTTGTTTTTACATCCGATAATGGACCATGGACTGCATATAAGGATAATGGGGGTAGTGCTGGCCCTCTGCGAGCTGGAAAAGGGACAACTTGGGAAGGTGGAATGAGAGTACCAACAATATTCTGGCTGCCCGGAATAATTTCNCCTGGAATTATAAATCAAATTGGCTCAACAATGGACTTATTTACAACATTTAGTAANATTGCTGGGGTTCCTATTCCCAAAGATCGCCAATTAGATAGTTATGATTTAGGACCAAGACTCTTTGAAAATAACCCGNCTTCTAGGAACCACATTTTTTATTACAGAGGAAATGAATTATATGCTGTTAGGTTTGGTGAATATAAAGCCCATTATATAACTCAAGGTGAATATGGTCTCTATGGAGGAAAAAAAAATCATAATCCACCTTTACTCTATAATTTAAACAAAGATGCTTCCGAGAAATATAATATTTCAAAAGAATATCCAGATATAATTAAAAAAATTAATCGAATTGTTACAGAACACAAACAAAAAACGATAATTGGAAAAGATCTTTTAATTGAAAGAGGTGATTGAGTCCACCTCTATTTTTTTGACAATTTTCTTTTAATTTGACTCAATTGCATTAATGCTTCTACCGGAGTCAAATTATCGATGTCTATTTTATAAATCTCTTCTCTAATCTCCTCAAGTAATGGGTCATCTAAATTGAAAAAAGTCAATTGTAAGTCTGTATTTTCTTTTGTTTTCCCATTTTTATTTTCTAAAGAGTGTAATTTTTCGAGAACTTTGAGTTTTGCTTTAGCAACTGTTAGAACATGTTTTGGCATACCTGCCATTTTTGCTACGTGAATTCCAAAACTGTGAGCACTACCTCCTGGAATAAGTTTCCTTAAAAATAAAACATCTTCTTTCGTCTCTTTTATTGAAACATTAAAATTTTTAATCCTTTCGTAAGATTTAGCCATGTCGTTTAATTCATGATAATGAGTAGCAAATAATACTTTTGGTCTAAAAGGATGCTCATGAAGATATTCAGCAATAGCCCAAGCAATCGAAATTCCATCATACGTGCTTGTTCCCCTGCCTATCTCATCCAAAAGAACTAAGCTGTCTTTTGAAATGTTATTTAGAATAGATGATGTTTCATTCATTTCAACCATAAATGTAGATGCTCCCATAGAAATATTATCACTTGCCCCAACTCTGGTAAAAATTCTATCTACAATACCTAAAGTAGCCTTAGTTGCAGGAACAAAACTTCCAATTTGGGCAAGTAGTGATATTAAAGCTGTTTGGCGAAGAAGAGCAGATTTACCAGACATGTTAGGCCCTGTTATCATCATTATTTGTTGATTTTCTCGATTTAGTTTTAGATCATTTGATATATATGGTGTTCCGATTGGAAGCTGTTTTTCAATTACAGGATGACGCCCACCTTTTACATCTATGTCGGTGTGATCAGTCATATTCGGTTTAGAATAATTGTTCTTTTTAGCTGTTTTTGCAAAATTGCTGAGAACATCACAAAATGCTATTGCTGACGCATTTTCTTTGATAGTTTCTAATTCGTTTTGTAAAAGCCTTAATAAGTCTAAAAAAAGATTTTGTTCCAACAATAAAATACGCTCACCAGCATTCAAAATTTCTGATTCAAAACTTTTAAGTTCTTCTGTAATATATCGCTCAGCATTAACCAAAGTTTGTTTTCTGACCCATTCATTTGGCACCTTGTCCTTATGGGTATTTCTAACTTCAAAATAATATCCAAAAATATTGTTGAACGCTATTTTGAGAGATGGAATTTGAGTACGATCTGTTTCCCTTTCAAGCATCTCGTTTAAATGAGATTGAGACTTATTTTTCAAACTTCTTAAGGAGTCTAATTGTTCAGAATAACCNTCTGCAATTACATTACCCTTCGATACTAAAACTGGTGCATCGGGATGAATTCTTGATTTAAGTGAAGCTATCAAATTATCCAAACTAGGTAAATTTTGAAACCTTTTTTTCAGAATTTTTGTTTTTCCTTCTTTTATTTTAATTTTTAGTTTTTTAACTATTTCTAGCGAATTTGATAGTTGATTTAATGCCCGTGGGGAAATCTTTTCAGTAGCTATCTTAGAAATTACTCTTTCAATATCAATTATTTGTTTAAGCGAGGTGCGAACATATTCTAAATCATTGTTGTTATCTAAAAACTCTTCCACAATATTTTGCCTTAGCTTAATCAGGTTCAATTCTTTTAATGGAAATGTAATCCACTTTCTCAACAATCGAGCTCCCATTGCTGTTTGAGTATTGTCTATGACATCTATTAAGGAAGCTCCTTCAAGATGATTGGGAGCAAAAAGTTCTAAGTTTTGTTGGGTAAATTTATCTAAATGAACATAATTACCTTTATTAATTGGAGTGATTCGATTAATGTGTTGTAATTTATCATTCTGAGTTTCTGACAGATAATGCATTACAGCACCAGCAGCACTTATTCCTTCGTTATCCTTTTCAATACCAAACCCTTCAAGGGAACTTGTTTGAAAATGTGATGTTAACTTTTGACTCGCAGTACTTATCTCAAAGGCCCAATCTTCCATGTAAAAACATGGATGTTGTAAACCGAATTGCTCATTAAAAAATTTTTTCATAGGCTTTGGAACTAATACTTCACTTGGATTATAATTCTGAAGTAATTGCTCAATTTCATTTTTATCTCCATCGGTAACCAAAAAATCTCCCGTTGAAATATCTAAAAATGATATACCAAATTTTTTATTAAAATAAACTGCAGCTAGATAGTTATTTTTCTTTTGATCCAAAACATCTTCATTAATCAATACCCCCGGAGTAACTAATTCAGTAACTCCTCTTTTAACAATTTTTTTTGTTAGTTTAGGATTTTCAAGTTGATCACATATTGCCACACGACAACCTTCTTTGACGAGTTTTGGTAAATAACTATTTATTGAATGATGTGGAAATCCAGCAAGCTCAGTTTCACTAGAACTCCCTGCACCTCGCTTAGTTAAAATAATACCAAGTATTTTAGATGCCTTTATTGCGTCGTCACCGAAAGTCTCATAAAAATCTCCCACACGAAACAATAATAGTGCATCAGGATACTTTGATTTTATCCTGTTAAACTGTTTCATTAGTGGAGTTTCTTTTACTTCCTTTGCCACGAAAATTTTGTTAAAAATTTATACTTGAAATTTATAATTTTTTCCAAAAACGTAGGCTTAAAATAAGAACATAAAACTTAGACTGTGTATTTTTGTTAATAATACCATTTATGCGTAAACTAAAAAATGAAGAATTAGTTCGAAAATCAATACAAGATTTTAAAACCTCAGAAAAAATACCATTAATTTTAATCTTAGACAATGTCAGAAGTTTAAACAATATTGGATCAATATTTCGTATATCTGATGCATTTCTAATTGAGAAGATTATACTCTGCGGTATTACAGCTTGCCCCCCACATAAAGACATCCATAAAACTGCTTTGGGTGCTACGGATAGCGTATCGTGGGAATACTATAGCTCTACAATNCAAGCTGTAAAAAAACTAAACAGNGAAGGCAAATCTGTTTGGGCAGTTGAACAGACTGAAAATGCAACCCTCCTAGAAAATTTCAGACCAATACCTAAAAAGTCATATTGCTTTGTCTTGGGTAACGAAGTAAAGGGGGTTGATCAACTAGTTGTTGATTATTGCAATAAAGCTATTGAAATCCCTCAATTTGGGACAAAACATTCTCTTAATATAAGTGTAGCTGCAGGGATTATTGTTTGGGATTTTTATGTCAAAATGAGGCNCTAAAAATTGCTCGTAAAATTTTTTCAAACTCAAATTGATTTTTATTAAAATCTATATTATCTAACGAATATTCTAAAATTGGAAACTCGAAATTTTTTATAATTAAGTGATATCCTTTTTCTAATTTCTTAAGATAAGAAAGCTTTATTTCCTTTTCAAAAGACCTGTCTCTTTTTTTTATTTGCTGCTCTAACTCTTTAAAGTTTTTAGTGANAAGAACTACCAAACTAGGAATTTTAATNTTATCCATNTTATTGTCAAAATCTTTTTTAAAANTTTCATAATCATTGTTTTTAAGATTTTGTTTNGCAAAAACAAGACATTTAAAAAAGCAAAAATCTGCAACAACTTTATCATTATTTTGTTNCCAAAAAATTTTATCATTTTCAAAACGATTATTTAAAAAAAATGTTTCTGTGCTTAAAGCGTGCATACTTGGATCTTTGTAAAAATTTTCTAAATGTGGATTTGAATTATAATCTTCTGAATAAAATTTAATATTATATTTTTTTGATATCATTTTAGCTAGAGTCGTCTTTCCTACCCCAATGTTTCCCTCAATTGATATAAAGGGGAATGATTTGAAAATTGGTGGCAGACTTAAATCAATGTTTGCTTGAACAATTTTTATTTTATCTAATTGATGATAATTTAATTCAGTAATTGTTTTTCGTAAAACAGGATGCTTGAATTTTGGGGCTATATCTAATAACGGTTTTAAAATAAAGTTTCTTAAATGTAATTTAGGGTGAGGAATTTTTAAGTCTTTTGAATAGATAATTTCATTCTTATAAAAAAGTAAATCTAAATCTATAATTCTATCCTGGTATCCTCTTTCTGAATTCCTTTTTCTACCCAATTTGTCCTCCACATCTAAAAGTATTTTTAATAATGCATTTGGTTTTAAGGAGGTTTTTAAAATAGCGCATGCGTTATAAAAGTGGGTGCTTTCAAATCCCCAAGAAGGTGTTTCGTAGACATTTGATAATTCTCTTATCGTTATAGGGTGGTCCTCAATCAAAGCTAATGCTTTGTAAATAAAACCGATCCTATTTCCGATGTTACTACCTAATGAAATGATGATAGGTTCTAACATTAATAAACTCTAATACTTACAAAGCTACAAAACCCTATATTTGCACCACCAATAATCATAAAATGAATTTTTTAAAAACTTTTTTTGCATCAGTTTTGGGTTCACTCACAGCTTTTGGTTTATTGTTAGCTTCAGTTTTGATTATGGTTTCAGGTTTTGCAAGCCTAGTTAATACTTCAACGGCAATAAAAACAATCAGCCCTAATAGTATATTGGAATTGGATATGAGAATCCCTATTGTAGAACGTGCTCCTAGAAATAATCCGATTCAAAATGTTTTAGGATTAAGTGAAAAAGTAATTGGATTACATGATATAATTTCAGCAATTAAAATTGCTGGTAACGATTCTAAAATAAAAGGCATAAGTCTTCGTTCTGATTATACAACAACCGGGTGGTCTCAAACCAACAGTATAAGAAAATCCTTAAAGGCTTTTAAAGAAAAAGGGAAATTTATTTATGCTTATGGAGATTTTTTTACTCAAAAAGGCTACTTTCTTTCTTCTATAGCTGATTCAACTTTCATAAACCCCGTGGGCTCACTTGAACTTAAAGGACTTGCTTCTGAAGTATTGTATTTCAAAGATTTTCAAGATAAATATGGTTTTAAAATGGAGGTAGTCCGTCATGGTAAATATAAGAGTGCTGTAGAACCATTCATTCAAAACGAAATGAGTTCAGAAAACGAATATCAAATAACCACCCTTCTTAANGATATATGGTCAATTTTAAGTGANGATATTTCTCTATCTAGAAATCTTTCTGAGGATGAGCTCNATAAACTCATAGAAACAGATAANATTTCAATGCCTGAACAAGCATTAAAATCNAAGCTTGTTGATGATGTCATTTACGAAGATGTTTTCAAACAGAAAATAAAAGTCCGTCTTGGGCTNGAGGAAAAAGANGACATCAATAAATTAAAAATTAACGAGGTAAATTCTAGCANAAGCNACTATAATTATNATGTTAAAGATAGAATTGCTGTTGTTTTTGCTAAAGGTCCTATTTTATATGGTCAAGGAACTGAGTCTATAATTGCCCAAGAAGTTTTTGTTGAAACTTTAGAAGAATTAGCTCAAGATGATTGGATTAAAGCAGTTGTAATAAGAATTGATTCTCCAGGAGGAAGTGCTTTAGTATCAGAATTAATTTGGAGGTCTACCGTGAAATTAAAAGAGCAAAAGCCTGTAATTGTATCTATTGGGGATACTGCAGCATCCGGTGGATATTATATAGCAACTGCTGCAGATCATATTTTTGTGGATCCCATGAGTGTTACTGGTTCAATAGGGGTTTTTGCTACATTACCAAATGCGAAAGGTTTGTTAGATAAAGTTGGTATCAGTGCTCAGTCAGTTCAAACCCATTCTAATGCACTTGGATACAGTACATATCAACCCATAACAAAAGCATTCAAAAAACAACTAAAAAATGGGATTGAAAAAACCTATAATATCTTCAAAGAGAGAGTAATAAATGGACGCTCTCTGGATCCCAATATCGTTGAAGAACTTGCTCAAGGTAAAGTATGGAGTGGGAAAAGAGCCCTTGACCTAGGACTAGTTGATGAAATAGGAGACTTGGAAAATGCCATAAATTTCGCTGCAAAAANAGTAGATTTNAAAAAATTCAATGTCATAGAATACCCAAAGTTTGAAGAAAGTCTAGAGAATATGCTTTTAGGACTCTCAATAAAAANTGANAATAATGATTTTTTAGAAAANGTATCTATAAAACAGTTATTACTTAATTTGAGAAAATTGGAAACTAAGATTGATCCACAATACATTCAAACTCTTTTACCTTTTGAAATTATTATTCATTAGATGAACAAAAAAAAAGAAGAACTAGCTAAGGTAATTTACTTTTTACTTTCAGGTCTTTTTATAACCTCTTTGGTTGTATCTAATTTGATTTTCCAAAAATTCTTCTATTGGTATCCTATAAACTTAAATATCTTAGGAAATAAACTTTTTGAGCTTTCTGTTGGGATACTCCCCTATCCAATTACTTTTCTAATTACTGATCTAATTTCAGAAATTTATGGTAAGAAAAGAGCAAACCAAGTCGTTATTATTGGAATTTTTGCTTCTTTTTTCTCAATGGGAATATTATTAATGGCAAATGCAGTGCCAGCAATTGAAAATTCACCAATTGATGATGATACTTTCAATCAAGTTTTTGCCTTTTCACCCATAGCGGTTTTGGCGTCAATGATAGCCTATTTAATTGCCCAATTTGTTGATATTCGTATTTACCATTTTTGGAAAAAGCTCACAAATGGAAAAATGCTTTGGTTAAGAAATAATTTTTCAACCTTTAGTTCTCAATTTATCGATACTTTCTTAGTAGTTGGTCTTTTAAGTATTTTTGGTGTTTTACAATGGAAACTATTTTGGGCACTTGTTCTCTCGGGGTTCTTATTTAAAATTATAGTTGCTGCATTAGACACTCCATTACTTTATTTGTTTGTAGGAATTTTTAGAAAAACTTTCGGACTGAAACCTACAGATGAACTTGAAATATAATTATGAAAAAGAAACAAGATGAGATTAGATTAAATAAATACCTCAGTGAAATCGGTCATTGTTCTAGAAGAGTTGCTGATAAATTGATAAATGAGGGTAGAATTAAAATTAATGGAAGTGCTGTTGTTTTAGGCCAAAAAGTGAAGGCCGGCGACCAGGTTGAAGTTGATGGTTTGTTGGTTGAAAATAATGAGGAAAAGTCAGTTTATATAGCATTTAATAAGCCAGTAGGTATTGTTTGTACAACNGACACCAAGGTTGAAAAAAANAATATTATTGATTACATAAATTACCCAACTCGGATTTATCCAATTGGTAGGTTAGATAAAATGAGTGAGGGATTAATTTTGCTAACTAATGATGGTGATATAGTAAACAAAATTTTAAGGGCTCGTAATAATCACGAAAAAGAATATATTGTTACAGTGAATAGGCCGGTAAACTCAGAGTTTATTAATAATATGACAAATGGTGTTCCTATTTTGGATACAATAACAAAAAAATGTGAAGTAGAACAAATACATAAAAATCAGTTCAGAATAATTTTAACTCAAGGTTTAAATCGACAGATAAGAAGAATGTGTGAATATTTTGGCTATAAAGTAATTAAGTTAAGGCGGATTAGAATTATGAATATAAAGCTTAATACAAAAGTCGGTAGGTATAGAGACCTNACAAAAAAAGAAAAAAAAGTGTTGTTTGAGATGACCATTAATTCTAAAAAAGCAGTCTAAGGAAAAAAACTAAGTTTAACTCTTTGACCTTCATTCGACCGAANATTAAAAACGGTTTGATCTTCAAAAAGCATATATTGAGCCTTTACACCTATTAACTTTCCCTCATAAACAGAGCTCTTCAATAGGTTCAAACTATTAACTTTAGTGGGGTAACATTGTACTGGGAAAAAAATCTTTTCTAAACTCTGCATGGTTCCTTTATAAGGCTCTAATTCTTTGGGCAAGCATTCAATCGATTTTTTAAAAGCTTCTTCCCATTTAACAGGAGTAATTTCATTTTGCAACATTTTTCTCCAATTTGTTTTGTCAGAAAAGTATTTTTTTAAAGCAACCTCTCCAATACCAGCAAGGTATCTGTTGGGAACTTCAATTATAGGCATAGCTTCGTGTGCTCCCTGATCTATCCAACGTGTTGGTATCTGAGTTTTTCTTGTTACACCAACTTTTAGATGACTACTCAATGCAAGATAAATAATATGGGGTTGTAATTGGATTTTTTTTTCGTACTCCAAATCTCTATCTGGTTGATTTAAGTGAGCTTTACTAAGTTCAGGACGCATAACCCAATCCCCTGCAGCAGGATTTTCATAAAAACAAGATTTACAAAAACCCTGTCTAAATATTTCAACTTCTTGTGAACATAATAAGCATTCAGAACCAATATGAGAAATACTCAATTTCTTACCAATATGCTGATTTAAATGAACAAATCCTTTGTCCATATTTAAGAAATAATTAATCGGATTTTTATATTCGGTAATCATTTTTTTTAATGTCCCCTGAAGCATCTACTCAATAAGATTTATTTAAATTTACAACGTTAATATAGTGATTATTTAATGCCTATACCCTTATTTAATTCAATTGCGTCATGGATTCTCAAAAAGAGAATTCACCAAATGGAACTATTTACAAAATATCCAAATGAGGTTCAAAATGAATTATTATTTAATTTGTTACAAAATGCCCAAAACACGGAAATTGGAAAAAAATATAGCTTTAGTGAGATAAATAGTTACGATGTATTTAAAAAAAATATCCCTATTAATACTTATGAGGATATCGAAGCTGATGTTGAAAGGTGCAGAAAGGGAAAACAGAATATTTTTTGGCCTACTCAAATTAAATGGTTTGCAAAATCTAGTGGAACGACCAATTCAAGAAGCAAGTTTATACCTGTAAGCAATGAAGCTCTTGAAGATTGTCATTACAAAGCCGGCAAAGATATGTTATGTATATATTTCAATAATAATGAAAACTCACAACTTCTTACAGGTAAATCTTTAAGACTAGGTGGAAGCAATGAATTATACAACAATAATAACAGTTACTTTGGTGATCTCTCATCTATAATAATTCAGAATCTGCCATTTTGGGCAGAATTAAGTAGTACACCCAGTAACAAGACCTCTCTAATGCCTGAGTGGGAGACAAAGATGAAAGCAATAGTTAGTGAATCAATTCCTGAAAAAGTAACTAGCTTGACAGGTGTGCCATCATGGATGTTAGTCCTACTTCAGAATGTTTTAAAAGAAACTGGAAAAAGTAATATCTCTCAAGTTTGGCCTAATGCAGAAGTATACTTTCATGGTGGAGTTAGTTTTAAACCATATAAGAAGTTGTATCATAAATTAATTCCGAAAAATAATTTCCGATATTATGAAATTTATAATGCCTCTGAAGGATTTTTTGGAATTCAAGATAAAAACGATTCAGACGAACTACTTCTTATGTTAGATTATGGAATTTTTTATGAATTTATTCCTTTTAATGGATATAATGAGGATTCCAGTAAAATAATTCCTTTATCTGAAGTTAAATTAAATACTAATTATGCAATNGTTATAACCACAAATGCAGGTCTTTGGAGATATAAAATTGGAGATACAATTCGTTTTACAAGCTTGTCCCCATATCGAATACAAGTAACAGGACGCACAAAACATTTTATAAATGTGTTCGGAGAAGAACTTATTATTGATAATGCTGAAAAAGCACTTGAAAAAGTCTGTTCTCAAACAAAAAGCAACGTTTTCAATTACACAGCGGGACCTATTTTTATGGAAAAAAATAAGCAAGGTGCACATGAATGGATTATAGAATTTGATAGAGAGCCTGAGGATCTCTCACTTTTTTGTAGACTTTTTGATAAAGCACTTCAAAATGAAAACTCAGATTATGAGGCTAAAAGATATAATAACATGACGTTAAAACCATTAAGGCTTCATAAGGCGCGAAAAGGTCTATTTTATAAGTGGCTATCTCAAAAAGGAAAGCTTGGTGGTCAGCATAAAGTACCTAGACTTTCTAATTCTAGGGAAATTTTGGATGAATTGTTAAAAATGAATTATTAAGAAACTATTTTAAGATCTGAAAACTCAGCATTTGATAGCTTTTGATCAACATAAAGCTTAGTAACCTTTAGTTCTTTGATATTAGTATTTGGAAGCTCGTACATTGCATCATTTAGTATTGCCTCACACAAAGATCGTAAACCTCTCGCTCCAAGCTTAAATTGAAGAGCCTTTTCAACTATATAATCTAATGCCCCTGGAGTGAATTGTAAATTTATTTTATCCATTTTGAATAATTTAACATATTGCTTTATAAGTGCATTTTTTGGAGATGTTAAAATTAGTCTTAATGCAACATTATCTAATGGGCTCATGTAAGTTAATACTGGTAATCTTCCTATGATCTCTGGTATTAGNCCAAAGGACCTAATATCTCCAGGTGTAATATGTCTTAATATTTCATCTTTGTTNAANTGTACTTTTTCAAAGGTATTTTTATAGCCTATAGCCTTAATATTTAANCGNTTATTTATATGGGTCTCTATCCCGTCGAATGCTCCACCAGCGATAAACAAGATNTTCGATGTATCTAATTCAATAAATTTTTGATCTGGGTGCTTGCGTCCACCTTTTGGAGGTACATTTACAATCGTTCCTTCCAATAATTTTAACAGAGCCTGCTGCACTCCCTCGCCGGAGACATCTCTTGTTATAGAAGGATTGTCACTTTTACGAGCAATTTTATCAATTTCATCAATAAAAACAATTCCCCTTTGAGCGCGATCAAGATCATAATCAGCAGCTTGAAGTAGTCGAGTTAAAATACTTTCCACATCTTCGCCTACATAACCAGCTTCGGTTAAAACTGTTGCGTCTACAATTGCTAATGGTACATTTAAAAATTTTGAAATAGTTTGTGCTAAAAGGGTTTTTCCCGTACCTGTAGGGCCAACAATCAAAACATTACTTTTTTGTATTTCAATATCATCTTCTTTCAAATCTACTTGAAGCAAACGTTTATAGTGATTGTAAACAGCCACAGCCAAAACGCGCTTTGAAACTTCTTGTCCCACAACATATTCATCCAAAAAAGCTTTTATTTCCTTAGGTGGTTTTAATTCAATATTTAGTGAATTTGATTCCTGTTCAGAAGACTCTTCAACTAGTATTCCATGAGCTTGAATAATGCAACTATTACAAATGTGNGCATCTAGACCAGCAATAAGTAATTCGGTATCAGATTTAGGTTTACCACAAAACGAACAATTTAATTCAGACTTGCTCATGGATTAAAATTTATTCTGGTGCATTTTTAAGTACTTCATCGACCATACCATAATTTTTAGCCTCCTCTGCTTTCATCCAATAATCACGATCACTGTTTTCAGTTACTTTCTCTTTACTTTGCCCAGAATGTTTAGAAATTATTTGATATAACTCGTCTTTAAGTTTTAATATTTCTCTGGCTGTGATCTCGATATCTGACGCTTGTCCTTGAGCACCGCCTAGAGGCTGGTGTATCATTACCCTNGCATGGGGAAGTGCAGAGCGTTTTCCTTTTTGACCAGCACAAAGTAAAACTGCTCCCATTGAGGCAGCAATACCTGTACAAATCGTAGCAACATCTGGAGTTACAAATTGCATTGTATCATAAATACCNAGGCCAGCATAGACTCCACCACCTGGCGAATTGATATACATCTGGATATCACGAGAAGAATCTGTACTCTGCAGGAATAATAGTTGTGCCTGTATTATATTTGCAACCTGATCATCTATAGCGGTACCCAAAAACATAATTCTATCCATCATTAGACGAGAAAAAACATCCATCTGAGCNACATTTAGTTGTCTTTCTTCAATAATGTAAGGNGTCATACTACTTACAATTTTATCATAATACATTGCATTTANACCATGTTGCTTTGTTGCATATTTTTTAAATTCTTTACCGTAGTCCATTTTCTAAATTTTCATCAAAATTAATGAAATTATCAAGCTTTACCGTAAGCTTCTTTTATAAAGACATCAAAACCGACTTTTTTCTTTTTTAANGGTGCTTTCTCTAAATAAAATTTTAGCATCTTTTCACCTATCAATTGCTGAGAAATCCTTTTTGTTTCCTCTTGATTTGTTAAAACTTTAGAAACCAATGCGTCAACTTGTTTTTTGTCAATACTTTGTCCGTATTGTTTCATTTGACTTTCCACAATATTCTTTGCAAAATTTTGAAGTTCCTCAAAAGTGTAATTAAGATTGTTTTCTTTTATAATTTTACCCTCAATAAGTTGATAACGGATTCCTTTTTCTGACTTTTCAAATTCTTCTATTGCATCTTTTTCTGTTAGGGGTTCTTTACCTGAATTTTGAATCCAATTTTTTAGGAAGTCTTCTGGAAGTTTAAATTTGGTCTTTTCAACTATGGTTTCAGATATATCATTAATCAGTTTTTGATTTGATTGTGGTTTTAATCGGTTTTCTAAACCTATTTTAATTTTTCTCTTCAAATCTTTTTCAGTCTTAACTGAACCTTTCTCATACAATTTATCGAAAAGTTCTTGATTTAATAAAGCAGGAACTCTTTCATTTATTTCTTTAATTTCGATCGTAATTTCATTTGCAGAAATTTCCTCCAACTTATTGTCATCAAAATTAGTAAAGCGTTTAATTGTATTGCTTTCCTTAAAAAGACCCTTGATTTTTATTTGAAAACTTTTTCCGACACTAGCAGCTTTAAGTTCATTAATAGCTTTTTTAGATTTTACTTCTTCAAGTTTAAAATTACCAATTTTGTTTATACCTATATTCTCATTTTTGAGTTCTGCAATAATTTCGTATTTGTTTTGAACCTTTTCACGCGTTACTAATTTCCCATATTGGTTCTTTAAATAATCCAATTGCTCTTCTATCATTTTTTTATCTGGTTCAATTTGATAATGAGTTACTTTTTTTAAAACATTTAGATTGATATCAAATTTTGGTGATAGACCTAACTCAAATTCGAATGTCATTTTTTCAGCTCTCCAATCAAATAGATCATTGTTACTCTTAGGCATAGGACTTCCAAGTAATTCAATTTTTTCTTTTTTAATGTATTTTTCTAAATTTTCGCTTACTAGCTTATTAACTTCATCTGCTATTACAGCCTTTTGGTATTGTTTCTTTATGATACCCAGTGGTACATTTCCTTTTCGAAATCCTGGTATGTTCGCTTTTTTTCGGTAATTATTTAAAATGGAATCAACTTTTGATTCATAATCTTTGCCCTCAATTTCTATTTTGATAACTGCATTGAGATCATCGATTTTAGTTTTGCTTATATTCATGAAGCTTAAATTAGTGGCCAAAATTACACTTTTTTTATTATCACAACAAGGATTTATATGCCATGCCACTAACTCAGAATAGAGGTAATTTGTGAACACAAAAAAGAAAATAATAAACTCTAGGATTTTTATAACAATTTTCAACTATATTTGCCATCCGAATTAATATTTAAGGATCGAGTATCCTTGCAAATTAATATGTTATGCCACTAAAATTAAGACTTCAGAGACACGGTAAAAAAGGAAAACCATTTTATTGGCTTGTTGCAGCCGATTCACGAGCAAAAAGAGACGGTCGCTACCTAGAAAAAATTGGCACCTACAATCCTAATACAAATCCTGCTACTGTAATAATTGACATAGATCGTGCCGTTGAATGGTTGGAAAAAGGAGCTCAGCCTACAGATACTGCAAGAACGCTTTTATCATATAAGGGAGCAATGTTAAAACATCACCTGAATGGAGGAGTAAGAAAAGGCGCTCTTACCCAAGAAATGGCTGACAAAAAACTTGCTGATTGGCTCAAAGAAAAAGAAGCAAAAATTCAGGCCAAAAAAGATAATTTATTAAAAGTAAGTGAAGAAGATAAGTTAAAAAGACTGGCTGCAGAAAAACAAGCAAGTGAGAAAAGACTAGAGAATGCCGCTGCAAAAGAGGCAGCAGCAACCCAAGAAGAATCTTCAACTGAAGAGGCTCCTGCTGCTGAAGAGAATCCTGCTGTTGAAGAGGCTCCTGCCGCTGAACAGGCTCCTGCTGCAAATGAGACTCCTGCTGCTGATGAGACTCCTGCTGTTGAAGAAACTCCTGCTGTTGAAGAGGCTCCTGCTGCTGATGAGACTCCTACTGCTGATGAGGCTCCTGCTGCTGAAGAGGCTCCTGCTGCTGATGAGACTCCTACTGCTGATGAGGCTCCTGCTGCTGAAGAGGCTCCTGCTGCTGATGAGACTCCTGCTGTTGAAGAGGCTCCTGCTGCTGATGAGACTCCTGCTGTTGAAGAAACTCCTGCTGCTGATGAGACTCCTGCTGTTGAAGAAACTCCTACCACTGATGAGGCTCCTGCTGCTGAAGANGNGTCNGATAAAGACAATGAAACAGCTAAAGGTGANAATAACTCCAAAAATACTGACTAGACTAAAATACTTTTCCGATGAAAAAGGAGGAATGCTTTTACATTGGNAAGATTATAGGTAAATATAGTTTCAAAGGAGAGTTATTGATCAAAACAGATAGTGACAANCCAAAACAGTATACCAAATTAAAATCAATTTTCATCGAACTTGATTCTGGATTGGTGCCTTTTATGATAAATAATATCCAACTGCANAAATCAGAGTTAATTAGGATTCAATTCGACAATATATTGAACGAAATGGAAGCAGATAAATTGATAAAAAAAGATGTTTACCTCCCATTAACTTTTCTTCCAAAATTAAAAGGGAAAAAATTTTATTACCATGAAGTTATAGGTTTTTCAATTATGCATAAAAATGAAAATTTAGGNGCAATTGAAAGAATTCATGATCAAGGTCTACANGCTCTATTTGAAATAAGAAAAAATGATGGATCTNCATCCTTAATTCCAATTCACGATGATTTTATTATAAATATTGACCGTGTGAAAAAAAATATATCTGTTGAAATACCAGATGGTTTACTAGAATTGTGAATATTTTCTAAAAGAATAAAACAAATCCAAAGGTAGGTAGTGGTGAACTATTTCCTTCTTGATTAGATACAGGAACTAAATTTTTAGGTATTATAATAGTGCCATCCAAATTTCTGTTTAGTCCGTATTCTGGAGGTGTAGGATTTGGTTGAGCTAAAAAATTTTGTACCTCGAAATATAGGTTAAAGGAAAGATTCTTAAAATTCCATTTTTTATCTATTCGAATATCTGCAAGATTGAATGCATCTAGTCTAAATTCTCCTAATGTATCGTAATCTAAAATAATTTCCGGATATGAAATGGTACTAGCATTAATATCAACCGGAACATAAGGATTTTTTCCAGCATACCTCCAGCGAGCACTTATCTCCCAATTTTTCCTTAGTTTGTAACCTCCCGAAAATGAAATAAGATGACGACTATCCCATACGGAAGGTCTCAAGATTCCATCTAAACCAGAAAATTCACTAGAGAAGTAGGTATAAGCCAAAATACCATAAAAGTTTTTGGCTAACTTTTGTTGAAATAAAAATTCCAAACCGGATGTTTTACCTTCTCCTAGAGATAGAATAGCTTCATTGCCTAAAACCTCAAATCCTCCCCCTTTATTTGCAAGTGATACACCATCAATTAAAGAAACAGGAAACTGCGAATAATTTTTCAAGAATCCCTCTAAGGTTAATCTTGAAACTGATGTTAGATTATATTCTAAACCAGCCACATAGTGTTCGCTTTTAGTGTATTGAGCTGATTTATTAACAAAAACTGATAAGTTGTTCTGAAAACCCAACATAGTGTAGGTAGGAATTTTAAAATACCTGCCAATGGACGCATTAAATTTCCATTTTTGATCCTGGGAAAGGGAATATGAAAATGAAAGTCTTGGAGAAAAATTGTCTATTAAATTTGATCCCGTTGAGAAGGTATCAGCATCAGTTCTTATACCTAAAGAAATATTTAGTCTTTGATTAAAAAAATTATTTCCTGCTTTTAGAAATAAACCATATTTAAAAAAATTTAGATCTGTTTCATAAAATATATTTTCTCTTAAAAAACTTGTTCCATTTTTATAACTCGAATTTTGAACATTAAATCCTGCAGACCATTTCCAATCATTTACAAATTGTGTTAAGCTAAAACGTAACTTTGTTTCCCACTCATAAGAATCGTTTTGAAAAATAATTCCAGTTTTATTTACATTGTCAAGGTATCTTGAAAAAACATTTCCTAGCCTGTTCGAACTAAGGGCAGTTGATGTAAATCCATTCCCATTTTTAAAGTTATTCTTCCATGACAATCCAACTGTAGTAGTTCTTTGTTCAATAACAGGCACCTGCTCAAGTGTTGCTTGTTGTTCTGCATCAAACTGATCTGGCTGCTTGACAGAAAAATTATCTATTGAGCCCAAACCTATAAAAGTTAGAGTATTATAACGGTCTAACTCGTGTTTTACTTTCCATTGGTAATCCCAGTAATCCGGTCGTATTGGCAATCCAATTAGTTCAAAAAGAAATTGTAAATAACTTCTTCTCGCTGAAAATAAAAAGGTAGTTTTTGAAGGTTCAGTTTTATTNTTTCTAAATAGGGGACCTTCCAAAGTTAGTCCTGCTTCACTAGCCCCAAATCTAAAATTACCNCCAAATCTNTTTGGGTCACCCTCTCGTTGTTGAAATGATAAAACACCTGAGAGTGGATTGTCAAATTCCGCACCAAAGGCAGAGCTTGAAAGAGTTACTTCCCTAATAAATGAAACATTTATCATTCCAACAGGTCCACCTGCACTTCCCTGCGTACTAAAATGATTAATGTTTGGTATTTCAATACCATCTAAATAATAAACCGTTTCATTAGGTGCTCCCCCTCTTATAATTATGTCATTCCTAAAACCTCCTATTGAGGGAGAAATACCTGGCATGCTTTGTACCACTTTAGTAATATCATTGTTTCCACCAGGGTAAGTTTCAATTTCAACAACTGAAAATGTTTGAGTTGATAAGGGAGTTTCACTGCTTGTTTTAAAAGGGTTACTTGAAACTATAACTTCTTCAAGATCTTCGGATAATTCATTTAACTCAAATATTAAAGGAATATTTCCTGCTGATTTTACAATTACATTAAATTGTTTAGTGGTTTGATATCCTAAAAAGCTAGCTTCTACATTATATGATTGAAAAGGGATTTGGTTTAAAATAAAGTAGCCATTGGAATCTGTAATTGATCCAATGTTTGTGCCCTCAAGAATTATTGTTGCTCCCTCTAATGGTTGTTGGGTTTTTCCATCAACAATGCGGCCATTTAATGTTCCTAAGTTTTGAGCATAAACAGTTTTAATACTTATAAAAAGTATTAATGTTAATACCATTCTCATGCTATAAAAATACAATTAAAAGAGTTTAAAAATATATTTTGTTTATATTTTTTTAATTATCTTTAAACAAAAAATGTTATGAAAAATAGACGAAACTTTCTTAAAACCGCATGTAAACCAATAGTTTTAGCAACACTAGGAATTCCAATAATTGAGGCCTGTTCTACCGAAGAAGATTCAACAGTAGCAGCTCCAACTACTTCGACACCAACAGATAATTCATCGTCTCAAGCCAGCTCAAGTAGCGAACTTGAAATTAATTTAGATGATAACAGATTTTCCTCTTTAAAAGAAGTTGGTGGTTGGTTAAACTTCACTTCGGAAAACATTTTATTGGTAAGAATCAGTGACAGTGAGATTAGAGTGTTTGATAATGCTTGTCCACATCAAGGAACTAGGAATCGTTGGTCATTTGATGGGAGTAATTTTACATGCGCTCGCCATGGAAACTCATTTAGTGCATCGTGTAGTGGGTCGTTAAAGTGTTTTGATACAAGTTTAGATGGTAATATTCTTACAGTAGATTTAGGGTAATCAGTCAATTTTTTTTTGCTGATTTTCTCTCAAATTTTCTTTGCGCTTTTTGCTTATTTTTTTGTTCAACTGCATTAATTGCATCTTGTTTTTCTTTTTCTCTTTTGTCGAACTGTTGACGAAGTTCATCTAAATCCTCATCACCTATTTTCTGCTGATCACTAGCTTGTAGAGCTCCGTCCTCAACACTAAAACTAGCATTTTGGGTTTGTTTGCGAATAATTTCTTGAGCTGACTTTAGGTTATAATAAACTCCAGGATCAATCATTTTATTTGCAACATAATGCTGCTTTTTTTGTTTATCCCAACGAACAAATACAAATCCGCCAGTAACAGAATCTAATTTTATTCGAAAGACATGCGAATAATTTGGAAGGCTTTGATAAACCTCAATTTTTTCAGGCACATAACCTGCAACATATAAAAGCTCTTGAACAAATGCAGTTTGAGTAACTAATGATGGATCATTATAATTTCCTTCTATTAAAGTTTCATCTTGTGCAACAACAAATAATGTACTTATTATAGAGAACAATAATAATTGTATGACTTTATTGTTAATCATTCACACTGAAAATTTTACAACACTTAAAGTTATTATAAATATTTTAAGATAAAATTGCGCTAGCGATTAATAATTAAAATTAAGTTGGATTTGGAGATTTCTTCCCAACTCTGATGAATAGTAACGCATTCTGTTAAGATAGTCTCGATAATCGCTATTTAAAATATTTTGGGCTATCAATCTTAAATTAGTTGTAAGATTTTTTTGATTCCTTATTTGTAATGAGAAAATAGCATCAAGTCGATGAAATCCAGAAGGAGACTCACTAATATCAACTGTTTTTGAAACAATTGTTCCGTCCTCTATATAATCAAAAATGAAATTAGAGTCTGGAAATCTATTTTGTTTTGCACTTATGTGATTGGATATCTCAAAAGTCCATTTACTATTTGTTGGTGAAAATTTTAATTTTTGAAAAGAATTTAAAGGGGGAATTAAAATTAGAGGCTCAGAATTTAAAATGTCCTGGGCATATACATATGAAGCTCCTATATCAAATCTAAGATTTTCTATTATTGATTGAGAATAATTAAGGTCAATACCTGTCAAAAAAGCGTCTGTACTCTTGTATGTCCATACTGGAAAAGCGCCTCTGATAGTTTGTTTTAATCCTGTTGGTTCTATAAAAATGTAGTTGAAAATTTTTGAAATAAAAGGCTCAAGTGACCAATTATAATTTGGTTTAGTTTTGGATAAGCTTAAAAGAAATTTGTGACTTGTCTCGGGATTTATACTTAAATTCCCATATTCAATCGCCGCCATGGCATGATGTAATCCATCACTAAATAATTCAGAAGGATTTGGCGCTCTTTGGGACAAGATGTAAGAAATATTAAATTCAGAATTATCCGATATTTTTGTTGAAATACCAGTTTGCGCGGAAACATTTAAATAATTAAATTTTGGGTTTACTAGAATTTGATTTGCAAAATCGGTTCCTGTTTCAAATTCATTAAACAAAACATCGTAATTTCTTTCTTCCCAAACTGATTTATAGTAATATTTTTTAGCGTCATAAACTACATGATCTAGTCTTAATCCCCACTCCCACAAAAAAGAGTTGGATTCCTGATAGCTTCCTAGAATATAGATGCCATTCTCTAGCTTAATATAATCAGGAATTAGTCTTTTTACACCAGTATCTGGAGTAGAAAAGTTGTCTTGAATTAATCCGTTATATCCAAATTCAAAGTCCCAATTTTCCATTTTTATATTCGAAAAACCTAACATTAAACTATGAGTTTTAAGAAGTAAATCAACTACAGGTATATTTGTTCTACCACCTCTTCTTATATCAAATTCTTTTCGTTTGTTATTTTGATAGCTATATCCAAAATCCAGTTTGACATCATTTTTCAATGACCTAAAATATTTAAAGGTTAACCTTTGATGACTGGCTCTTTGATTAGGGGTGCCTATATTATAAGTAAAATCTTCAATTATTGATGGTTCGCTGGAATTGAGTGCAAAAAATAAGTCTTGGACATTACCAATATGTGATGCCTTTAGAATTCCTGGCTCTAAATTATAATTTGAATATTTTAAATTCCATCCTTTTGAAACTAAATCCTTTCCAAGTTTTATTGAAAAATCTGCTTCTTTAAATCCAGTATTTGAAAGGATATAATTTGGAGTATTAAAGTCTCCATATCTTTTACCTGTAAAATTTCCATTTATATAAAATCCGTTTGAATAATTTTTTTCAAGTCTAGATCCAAATTTTCCTCCCCAACCGTTAGATTCTAAATTTATAAATGAAGTTCCGAAAAGTGTATCTCTTAAAACTTTTCTTTTGGAACTTAAAATAATTGAACCTGCAGATGTGTCTCCACCGTATTTTAAAGCAGCAGCCCCTTTTATAAGTTGAATTGTTTCAAAAGAATCGAAATCAACATTTGGTGCATGGTCAGGACCCCACTGTTGATCATACTGCCTAAATCCATCGGTCACGACACCAACTCTACTTCCATACATACCGTGAATAACTGGCTTACCAATAGAATTTCCAGTTTTTAAAATTGATGCTCCGGGTATATAATTTAATGCATCAATCAAAGTATTACTCCCGTATGAATTAATTTCACTTATATCAACTAAAACTTCCTGAACTGATTTTCTAGTTCGAGAAAGCCTAGAGTCAGATACTATAATTTCTTCTAATTCATTTATATGGTGTTCTAATTTTAAATCAAATGTTTTGTTTTCTTTAAGATTTATTTTTTTGGTTTTCGATTTACAATTCGGATGGCTAAAATTTAAAATATATCTACCAGCACATATGCCCTGTATTTTGAATTCTCCATTTAGATTCGTTTGTGAAAAAAAATTGGTGCCCTCAATTTTTACAAGGGCACCAATTAAAAAAGAGTCATCGTGAAAGTCAGTGACTATACCTTTTAAAAATAAATTACATTCCTGGCTATAAATAAAATTCCAAATGAATAAACAATTCAGAATATAGTATAGAAGAATTGAATTGTATTTCAATTACTCAACTATTGATACTGGAATGTCAATAGCCACGTCATTATTTCCTCCAAGGCCATCTCTTGTTGTAGCATTAAAATTTGTAGGTTCGTGTATTAAATATACTCTCACCAAACCAGTACCAATGGAACTCGCATTCCAAACACTATTAAGAAGTACACCTCTGCCTCCGTCTTTAGTATCATTAGAAGCTGAAGTTACATTTACAGAAACATCTGCAAACTCATAAAATACTTGATGTTCGTCAGCTTCCGCAATTACCTCGAGTGTTATATCTTCAATATCATTTGGATCACTACTATTTATAAATCTTATTCCAACATTATGATCAGTATTTACCTTTAAATTGATTGTCTGAGAATTCATTTCACTCAAATCCCAGTCAACTGTTTGTGATGTTCCGTCTGCAGATTCAATAGTGAGTATAACATTTGAAATAAACTCTTGCTCATTTACAGCGTCTGGATCATCTTTACTACAGGATATAGTAAAAATAAAGGCTAAAAAAAGAATTTTTGCTTTACTAAATTTTGTAAAAAATTTCATATTATATTTTTTAAAAGGATTAAATTAATGCAACTCAGTTGCAAAAATAAATACTTTTTTTTTTTTTTGAGGAAAAAAAATAAATAAATTTGTTATATGGGTATACATAGAAAAACTTCATCACTCAATACCTTATTAAATGAGTTTGATAATGANATAAGCGCTATCTCAGTTGTAGATCTTGTGAGTCGTTTAGGAGACAAAATGAACAAAACAACTATTTATCGTATCCTCAATAAGTTAGAAGACGACTCTATATTACATTCATTTTTTGGGAAAAATGGACTAAAGTGGTATGCAAAATGTGATGGGTGTTGTAATAGCAATTCTGAATCNATNTTAAATAAATTTCGCCCACATTTTCAATGTCTTAGTTGTGGTAAAATAGATCGNNTTAACGTNGAGATGAAATTACCAAAAGTGACTANTCAAAAAGTTAGTGTNTCGCAATTATTGATTCAAGGAAGATGTGAATTATGTAATTAATCTAAATTTTTCATAATAAACTTCATTTAGATTTTAGATAAAAAAATTGAAATGAAAGAATAGAGTTGACCTATATTTGGGTTCTTTGTTTTCAGACTACAATCTTTTTATTTTAATATTTTTATATGAAATTATACCTGGATGATCTTGTAGGGTAATATGTCCATTTTTGTATTTCCCAAACCCTGACATATCTCTAAATTTGCTGTTTTCGACCATTGATTCCCATTCTGGGCCAGTTAATGCAAAACTGTTTACAATTATTCCATTAAGACCTACAGTCCCTTTATTGTTATTATGATCTACTATTATATGATACTTGTTCCACTCACCTGCTTTTTTTGATGGTTTAGTACTTGGTGGGATCATATCATAAAGTGCTCCTACAGTATGTTTTTGATGATCAGGATCATCACCGTAATAATCTAAATCGATAATTTGAATTTCCGGACCTGTTTCATGTGGATGTTCGTACATTTTGTCTTCACTTACTCCCCAGATAAAACCGCTATTAGAACCAGGAGAAACCATCCACTCAAACTCAATTTCAAAACTTTCAAAGATTTCATCTGTTAGCAAACTTTTATTTCCTTCGCCCATAGCATTTTTTTCATTGAAAGTAAAAACACCATTATCAACAGTCCAACCACTCTTTTCACCCCCTTCATTCTGATAAATGTGCCATCCCTCAAAGCTATCTTTTTTTGAGAGCACTTGCCATGTAGATACTGATTTATTTGAAGTTTCCTTATTACTTTCTTTAGGAATTTGTTTACAACTTACAAATGCGATAGATAAAAGAATAATTATTCTATATGTCATTATCCGAATATTTATATAAAAATAATGAATTCCTTGAAAGTCTTAGATTTAATTAAGGTAAAGATGTAAACAAAAATTAAAATTTAAATCTTTCGAGCTTTAAGTTTTTCCGTCAATTTCGGAACAATCTCAAATGCATCCCCAACTATACCATAATCTGCTGCTTTAAAAAAAGGTGCTTCCGGGTCATTATTAATTACAACCTTCACTTTTGAAGAATTAATACCAGCTAAGTGCTGTATTGCCCCTGAAACCCCAACAGCTATATATAAGTTCGAAGCAACCGGCTTACCAGTTTGGCCTACGTGTTCACTATGAGGTCTCCACCCCATATCAGAGACAGGTTTAGAACAAGCAGTAGCTGCACCTAACACCTCAGCCAAGTCTTCGATAAGATTCCAATTTTCTGGTCCCTTTAATCCTCGTCCCCCCGAAACAACGATATCTGCATCTGCAATAGTGACTTCACCTTTTAATCTATCTACCTCAGTTACTTTTAAACTTTTAGTTGAAGATATATATGTACCTTTTAAATGTTCACAAATTTTATTTTGTTCTTTTAATCCAAAAGAATTGGATGAAAGCGATAAAATTACGCTGTCTTTTAAACTTTTATTCTCATTATATGCCTTATTTGTAAAACAAGAACATTTAACTTGAATAGGGTCATATTTTACTGGTAATCCAACTACATTTGAGATATAGGCTGAATTAATTTTGACAGATAAAATTGGTCCTAAATATCTTCCATCAGCAGATGAGCTTACTATAATTATACTTGCTTTTTCCTTTTCTATTAGTTGAGAAATACTATCACTATAACTTTCTACATTAAAAAAAGTATCTTCTTTTGTTTCTATATTATAAAATTTATCAANTCCNTAAGACTCAAGTATTTTGGTATTATTAATATTGAATCCTACACCAACTAATTCAAAACCTTTTGCATCAGATATAGCTCTTGCGTAGGAAGCTATCTCTANACCTGTTTTTTTAATATCTCCGTCTTGTGATTCAATGAATGCGAGTGTTTTCATTTTTTTATTTTATAAAACTTTAGCTTCATTTTCCAGTAATTTTATTAATTCATCAATATTATCTGAATCAACTAGTTTAACCGGACCTTTTTNATCTGGTTTTTTAAAAGTTAGAATTTCAGTTGATGGTTTAATTTCATTTGGAGATATTACTTCTAGTGATTTTTGACGCGCTTGCATTATTCCACGCATATTTGGGATTATAAGATCTTTCTCTTCAACCAATCCTTTTTGAGCACCAATTACAAGTGGTAAGGAAGCTTTTAAACTTTCTTTACCGCCGTCTATTTCCCTCTGTAAATTAACCTTGTTTCCGTCTATTTCTAAATGAATGCAATTTGCTAAGTAGGGCATTTCACAAAGTGTAGCAAGCATACCACCTACCATACCTCCATTGTAATCAATTGATTCTCTTCCAGTAATAATAAGATCATAGTTTTTATCCTTGCAAATAGTTGACAAAACTGATGCTACTTGAAAACCATCCCTTGGCTCAACATTAATTCGAATAGCTTGATCAGCTCCAATAGCAAGACCTTTTCTTAAAATAGGATCGCAGCTTTCATCACCAACTGTTACGACTGTAACTTTTGCTCCTAATTTTTGCTGAAGCCATATAGCACGGGTCAAACCGAATTCATCATTTGGATTTATTACAAATTGAACACCTTGAGAATCAAAGGAAGAATTACCTTCTTTGAAATTAATTTTAGAAGTTGTATCTGGAACACAACTGATGCAAACAAGAATATTCAATCTAAAAACAATTTTAATCTAATGTAGTTAAAAAAATGACACAGTGTCATTTTTTTAATATTTCATTTAGTTTAATTAAAATCTTTAACCAATCTAAATCCAGTATGTTGGAGTCCTGTATCTGGTGATGATTTCATTCTAGCTGAAACCCTATATCCAGAACAATATGCGTCATTGCACAAAAAAGATCCTCCTCGCATAACCTTTTGTTTAAGATAGGGTTGGTAAGGATCATAAGGTTTCTCAGGCCCTTTTGGATTTGATAACTTCTGATCTTTTATTTTCGAATAATAATTAAAATCATACCAATCAGAACACCATTCCCATACATTCCCTGCCATGTCGTAAAGCTCAAAAGAATTTGGTTCAAATGATCCAACTGGAGCAGTATAAAAGAAATTATCTCTTTGCTCATTAAAATAGGGGAAACTTCCCTCCCATGAATTTAACTTTGATAAGCCAGAATTTAAATCTTCATTACCCCATGGGTAAATTGAATTTTTCCTACCTCCTCGAGCAGCCCATTCCCATTCAGCCTCGGTTGGTAATCTTTTCCCTACCCAGTTAGCATAAGCAATTGCATCATACCAGGATATATGAACAACAGGATGGTCACTTTTCCCTTCTATGTTACTGTCTGGACCNATAGGATGTTTCCAATTTGCACCTGGTTGCCATTTCCACCATTGATTGTGTGAATTTAAATTTACAGGGCCTTGTGAAGAAACAAATATTAATGACGCTGCTTTAAAAAGAGAATCATCTGGTCTTGGGGTATTTGGTGGGAGCTCCTTTTTAATATCTTCCCACTTAGGCGGAATCTCGGCTGTTGTTAAGTAGCCTGTTGCTTCAACGAATCGGGCAAATTGACTATTAGTGACCTCATTTTGATCAATCCAAAATGAATCAACATAAACAAGGTGCTTTGGAGATTCGTCTTTTCTTGAGAATTTGTCTTCACTACCCATTAAAAAACTGCCTGAGGGAATCAATACCATTCCTTCTTTTTTGATCATGTTACTTTCAACTTTATCTTGATTACACCCAAGAAATAAAATTGAAGTTAATATTAGGAGGCGCAACATCAAATACTATATAAATTGATTAATTATATTTTCAAAAAGTTCCTGCTTTCCACTTAATTTTTTTGGGGATTTTGAGTTGGATGCTATTTGATATAAATTCTCTAAAGTCAATTTTCCACTCTCAAATTGTTTCCCATTACCACTGTCAAAAGAATTATAACGTTCTTTTCTAAGCCTAGGAAATTCTGATTGAGTAAGTATTTTCTCTGCAGTTAGGATTCCCCTAGCAAAAGTGTCAGCTCCACCAATGTGTGCATGAAAAATGTCATCTAAATCTGTAGAATTTCTTCTAATTTTTGCATCAAAATTTATTCCTCCTCCTTGCAATCCTCCAGATTGTAAAAAAACGAGCATTGCTTCAGTAACCTCATAAATATTCACTGGAAATTGATCAGTATCCCATCCATTTTGATTGTCTCCTCTATTAGCATCAATACTACCCAGCATCCCAGAATTTGCCGCTACAGCTAATTCATGTTCAAATGAGTGCTGAGCCAATGTTGCGTGGTTTACCTCAATATTTAACTTGAAATCTTTCTCTAGTCCATACGCTCTTAAAAAACCAATGGCTGTTGCTGCATCAAAATCGTACTGATGTTTCATGGGTTCCATCGGTTTGGGCTCTATAAAAAAAGTCCCCTTGAATCCCTGACCACGAGCATAATCTCTTGCCATTAACAACATTTTAGCCATATGATCTAACTCTCTGTTAATGTCTGTATTTAATAATGACATGTATCCTTCCCTTCCACCCCAAAAAACATAATTTTCTCCACTAAGTGTCATAGTTAAATCTAATGCCATTTTAATTTGAGCACCTGCACGAGCTACAACTTCAAAATCTGGATTCGTTGCTGCTCCGTTCATATAAATTGGATTTGAAAAGCAGTTTGCAGTCCCCCAGAGGACCTTTACACCTGAATCCTTTTTCTTTTGAGAAATATAATCAGCGATTTTATGTAAACGCTTTTCAGTTTCTATCAAATTATCTGCTTCATCTACTAAATCTACATCATGGAAGCAGAAATAATCAAAACCTAACTTTGTAATTAATTCAAATGCTGCATCTGCTTTATCACGTGCTCTTTGCAATGGATCATTTGATTGATCCCATGGAAATTTTTGAGTTCCAGGGCCAAATGGATCTGCTCCCTGTCCACAGAAGCTATGCCAATAAGCAATAGCAAACTTAAAATGCTCTCGCATTGTTTTGCCCATTACTAATTGATCTGGATTATAGTATTTGTAAGCAAAAGGATTATCAGATTCTTTTCCCTCATAATTAATTTTGCCAACTCCCTTATAATATTCTTTATCGCCTGTGATTATCATTGATTTATATTTAATTTGTTGTGTAAGATTTTTTTCCATTTATCATAAGCTATTTTATACTCTTCATTTTTGATTTGGGGTTCTATAGTTTTTATTTTGTCATTGTTTCTTAAGGAGGTGCTTAACTCATCCATAGTATTTATATCAAGTCTTGACGCCCTCGCAGCTCCAACTGCTCCTGTAGTATTATATATTTCAACTGGCTTACCTATTAATGAAGAAAAAGTAGAAGTAAAAACTTCGGATTGAAAAATATTATCATTTCCAGCTCTAATTAACTCTGCATTTAGACCATCTTTATTCATTATTTCCATTCCATAAACAAAAGCAAAGGCTATGCCCTCTATAGTTGCTCTACAAAGATGGGACTCATTATGCAAATTTAAGTTTAGATCACTTAGATGAGCTCCTAAATTTTGATTATTTAGCATGCGCTCAGCTCCATTTCCAAAAGGTAAATTGACAAGTCCATNACTTCCAATNTCAATTTTACTTGCCAAGTTGTTCATNGTAGTAAAATCATCAATTTTGGTCAATTTTTTTAACCAACTGTAAAAAATNCCNGCTCCATTAATGCATAAAAGGGTTCCGATTCTTGGCTCTTCTGGTGTATAATTTACATGGGCAAAATGATTNANNCTTGAAAATTCTTTAGAATCAATTTTATCACTAACAGCAAAAATAACACCAGATGTNCCACCAGTNGCAGCNACTTCNCCTGGATTTAAAACATTTAAAGAAAGTGCATTGTTTGGTTGATCTCCAGCACGATATCTTANCGGAATTCCAATNGGNAAACCAGTAGCTTTTGCTGCTNCATTGGTTACAGATCCTTGGTTTTGAAAGTTACTAACTAAAGGNGGGGTTAAANTAGTATCCAAATCAAAATATTCAAGTAGCCAATTTGCTNNTTTTTTTTCNTTANAATCCCATAANATNNCTTCTGANAAACCNTTNGTNGTNGTATTAATTTCACCAGTCAGCTTATANGCTATNAAATCTCCAGGCAACATAAAGTTTGACACTTTGTTNTATAATTTTTCTTCATTGTCTTTTACCCATTTNAGTTTTGANGCNGTNAAATTCCCAGGTGANTTTAATAATTGTGTNCCGTATTTANTTTCACCTATTTCCTTTGCTGCCAAANTNCCAATTTCNACNGCTCTACTNTCGCACCATATAATTGAATCTCTTAAAAGTTCACCNNTNTTGTCTACTAAAACCAATCCATGCATTTGATATGAAATACCAATNGCAAGAATATCCTTTGACGAAATTTTATTTTCANNTAAGANANNTTTTGTGGCCNTNCAAAGACAATNCCACCAAAGATTAGGATNTTGCTCGGCCCAATTAAATTTACCTGCTTTGATTACCATTTCATTTTCAGGTTCAGAAACTACAGCGATTGNTTTGTTTGTTTTTTCATCTACTAAAGCAACTTTTACTGATGAGCTTCCTATGTCATATCCTATATAATACATTAAATAATCTTAATAAAAATTTTTTGAAAGCGTGATCATAATTAAATATAAAGAAAACTTTTTTTGGCATCATTTAAATAACGGACTTTAAACACATATTGTTCTTTAAATTTAATTTATCTAATTTTAGATTAATGAATAAATAACAATAGATAACTAATGAAATCAAAAAAATCGAATTTAAACAGACGTAAATTTTTTAAAAATACAGGAATAGCTGCTTTAGGACTTAGCTTAGGGACAAACAAGTTATTTGGAACACCAGCTTATATACCAAACTTATTGAAACCAAATTCAAAAATTAATGGAGTACAATTAGGTNTGATTACTTATTCCTTTAGAGAAATGGAAGATCAAAGTGCAGAAGCTACACTCCAGTACATTTTGGACTGCGGCATAAATGCAGTTGAGTTGATGGGTGGTGTAGCTGAAAACTATTTGGGTAGGCCAGAATATAAAATTGATAGGAGAACTTTTTATAGACTTATGAGATTAGATAGAAAAAAAGAAATTTCTCGAGATGAAAAGAAACAATTAGCTGACTTGAAAAAACAACAGAAATCTTACGAAAAAGAGGCTGCAAATTGGGGGAAAAANAGAAATCCAAATAATTTTTTAAAGCTTCGAAAAATGTTTAACGACGCTGGTGTTGAAATTTATGCATTTAAACCTGACTATTTACTAGGTAAAAAAAATACAGATGCTGATATAAACTATGCGATGAAAGCAGGAAAAGTTCTCGGAGCAAGTCATGTTACTCTTGAATTACCTGAGGACCCAGAACACTCGCTAAGACTTGGAAAATTAGCTAAGAAAAATAATATTAAAGTTGCTTACCACGGTCATACTCAGCAGCATGCAAAATGGTGGGACACCGCACTTAAACAATCAGATAGTAATGTTATGAATCCAGACTTGGGTCACTATATAGCTGCTGGAAACACAGATGGATTGGAATTTTTATCTAATATGAATAAAAAAATATATAGTATGCATACCAAAGACCGCAAGAGTCTTAATAATGGGCAAGATAATATGCCTTTTGGGATGGGAGACACTCCAATAGTTGAAGCATTACAATTAATGAGAGATCAAAAATATTCATTCCCAGCTACTATNGAATATGAGTACAAGACGCCAGAAAATTCTACTATAATTAATGAAATTAGAAAGTGTGTTGATTACTGTAGGGATGCTTTAGACTCATAGATAAGATTTATTTATCGGTGTGATACTCTACTGTTCCCTCCCAGTCGGGGTCAGCAGAACCAAACCATGAATTTGATATAGAATCATAGGAAATGGCATGTACCCTTCCAAATCTAGCTTTCTCATCGACTAGTTTGACATAATATTCATTTTGGTCTAGGTCCGCATTTAAAGACTTTACCTCNTCATGATCCTCTATCCAAAGCGAATCTTCGTATGGATAAACTCTTGGAAGCATTAGCGATGTATTTAAGTCTTTTTTTTGAGACAAATATCTGTGCGCCACTTGTGTGATTGCTGTAGGAATTCTGCTTCCTCCTGCTGCACCAAGTGCAAGTTGAACTTTTCCATTTTTCATAAATAATGTTGGCGAAATATGTGAGTTGGAACGATCACCTGGTTTATATTCTCCTAAATATCCACCCAGGCTTACTGCATACAAAAATCCAAGACCTTTAGTGGCTACTTTTGACCCCATTGTAGGTCCAACGGTTTGTGTTAGACTAACCACATTACCCATTTTGTCTGCTGTAGTAAGATGAGTTGTATGACCGTCTGCAATCCATGAGAAAGGTGTCTTCTTGTCTGTATTTTTAACTATTCCAATTTGCTTATTTTCAATTTTTTTTGCCCAAATTTTTGCTTCATCATAACTTAAAATTTTTGAAAGTGAATCTAAGTTATCTTGAAAATCTCTATAGCTGTATGCGAGTGAGGTAGCCTTTTCAAAATGTAGGGCCCATTCATTCTCAGAAACAGGAAGGTTTAGGTTATCTATAATCTGCAAGATTTGAATAGTTATTGCTCCAAATGAGGGGAGATTTAAAGAGAAAATATCATTCCCATCGAAAAATCCCTTTAATACTTTTGAATCAAGTGCGCTGTAATTTTTTAAATCTTCTATTGTTAGAATGCCACCATTGGATTGAATATC
>NHDV01000011.1 GCA_002167525.1 Flavobacteriaceae bacterium TMED68 | reverse complement strand
AGTTTTGTCAGTAATTGCAAGGGTTTCTTGAACATTATGGTCTGTGATAAGTATTCCTATATTTTTTTTCTTAAGGTGTGCAATAATTCTCTGAATGTCTTCAACAGCCACGGGATCAACTCCAGCAAAGGGCTCATCTAACAATACAAACTTGGGATCAGTTGCCAGAGCACGGGCAATTTCTGTTCTTCTTCTCTCTCCACCGGATAGCAAATCCCCACGACTTTTTCTAATATGGGTGAGTCCGAATTCTTCAACTAATGCCTCAACTTTTAATTTTTGTTCTTTTTTGGATAATTTTGTAAGCTGGAGAACACTTAAGATGTTTTGTTCTACACTTAGTTTCCTGAAAACTGAAGCTTCTTGAGCAAGGTATCCAATTCCATTTTGTGCACGCATATACATTGGAAAAGTGGTTATGTCTTGCTTATCAATGTGTATTGTTCCCCCTTGGGGTTTAATTAGACCTACAATCATGTAAAAAGAAGTTGTTTTACCTGCTCCGTTTGGACCAAGTAAACCAACAATTTCTCCTTGTTTAACTGAAATTGAAATACTTTTTACTACTTTTCTACCTTTGTATGACTTCTCTATATTTTCTGCTCTTAAAATCATTTAAATTATTATAGATTTTGCATTTGTTTTTCCAAACGTCTGAAAGTGAATTTCGATATAAATATACTTACTTCATATAATATAAGTAACGGGATACTGACAATTATCTGACTGACAATATCTGGTGGTGTAATGATAGCTGATAAACTCAATACTATTATTAGTGCAAATTTCCGATTTTTACTTAAAAATCTTGGAGTAACAATTCCCACCTTAGTTAAGAAATAAATTATAATAGGTAATTCAAAAATAAGACCACTTGCTAAAACTGAAGCTCTAAGTAGTCCAATATAGCTAGATAAATCAAAGTCGTTAAAGACCTCACTACTTACAGTGTAATTACCTAAAAAATTAATTGATAAAGGTGTTACAATATAGTAACCAAATAATACACCAACAAAAAATAATAAAGAAGCAATTGAAATGAACCCTCTTGCATTTTTTCTCTCAGCATCATGAAGACCAGGGCTTACAAACTTCCAAAACTCGAAGATAACATAGGGAAAAGCCAAAATGAAACCTGCCAAAATAGATGTCCATAAATGGGCCGAAAATTGACCGGCAACAGTTCGACTTTGAATCCTGAAAGGCATTTCTGTTATACAAAAACTATCTCCTTGACCAAAGGATTCAGATAGGTTACAAAACCAGCGATAAGTTGGAAAATCGATTTTTTTTGGACCAAAAATGATTATGTCAAAAATAAAGTCTTTAGCCAAGAAAGCTAGGGATGCTAATATTAAAATAGAGAGGCAGGAACGAATTAAATGCCATCTCAAGTCCTCAAGATGGTCCAGGAAAGACATTTCATTTGGATTTTTCATTAATTCAATCCTTCGTTAATAAAATCTAGAATGTGAGTTATCCCAACATAAGAATCTTTGTCGTCAATTATAATTAAATGGTTTATTTTTTTATTTTGCATAAAGTAAAGCGCATCAATTGCCATTAAATTATCACGAACACAAGTAGGATTTTTAGTCATAAATTGATCTGCGTTAAGCCCACTTATATTGTCATGTTTTTCTAACATTCTTCTAATATCTCCATCGGTAATCATTCCAACTATTATATTACCTTCAATTACTACAGTAGCTCCTAANCTTTTTCTTGATATCTCTAAAATAACGTCTTTCATTTTTGTTTTAGGTGAAACTTGAGGCCTAAAATCATACCTTAACAAATCTCGGATCTTAAGATTAAGTTTTTTACCTAGGCTTCCAGACGGATGAAGTAATGCAAAATCTTTTGTTTTGAAATTATTCAATTCCATCAGAGTCATAGCTAGTGCATCGCCAATGGCCAATTGTGTCATTGAACTTGACGTTGGTGATAGTTTATTGGGGCAAGCTTCTTCGTTAAAAGGTGTAAAAAGAATTAGGTCCGATTTTTTGGCAAGCGTTGAGGATCGGTTTGAAGTCATACCTATTAAGAAATTTCCATTATTTTTCAAAAATGGGATCAAGTCTCTAATTTCTCTCGTATTTCCACTTTTAGAGATTGCCAAAACGATATCTTTTGGTTTTACGGCACCTATATCCCCGTGTGAAGCTTCTCCTGCATGAATAAAAATTGCTGAGGTGCCAGTTGAATTTAATGTGGCAGAAATCTTTTTCCCGATTAATCCACTTTTACCAATACCACAAATAACGACTCTTCCACTTGAATTGAAGATTGAGTCTACGACTTCACAGAACTCTTTTCCAATTGATTTTTCTAATGATATTAAGGATTCGGCCTCGAGTTTGATTATTTTTCGAGCAATTTTAATAATACGAGAGTGTTCACTCAATTTAAATTTCTTTGATTAGTTTTTATTTTTTAAAAAACTTATATTGTATTATGCAAATTTAGTTTTTTTTTGAATTTAAATATTCCCTATTGGAGAACCCCACTGATTTAAAATCATCTCTCAAATTTTTTTTTGGATTTTCTTCGTTTAAAGACCTTCAGGAGCCTATAATTGAAAACCTGCTTTCAAACAAAAACACTTTTGTGATTATGCCTACAGGCGGAGGCAAATCTTTATGTTATCAGTTGCCAGCTATGATTTCGGAAGGAACAGCTTTGGTTATTTCACCACTTATTGCTCTAATGAAAAACCAGGTTGACGCGATAAGGGGTATATCTACAAACGATGGAATAGCTCATGTTTTGAATTCCTCTTTAAACAAAACAGATACTCAAAGAGTTAAGGCTGATCTGGTTTCCGGAACAACAAAATTATTGTATGTGGCTCCAGAATCTTTAGCAAAAAAAGATACAATTGAATTTTTCAAAAAAATTAGAATTTCATTTTTAGCAATTGATGAGGCACATTGTATTTCAGAGTGGGGTCATGATTTTAGGCCTGAATACCGTAATTTAAGATTAATTATAAATCAAATTGATCAGAAAATACCAATAATAGCATTAACAGCAACAGCAACACCAAAAGTTCAAGATGATATAATTAAAAATTTAAAAATAACTGACGCTAAAGTCTTTAAAAGTTCTTTTAATCGTCCTAATCTTTATTATGAAGTTCGAACAAAGACTTCACAAGTTGATTTTGATATTATAAAATTTATTAAAAGTAATATTGGGAAATCAGGGATTGTTTATTGTCTTGCTAGAAAAAGAGTAGAAGAGTTGACCGAGGCGTTAAAAGTTAATGGTATAAATGCATTACCATATCATGCTGGCTTAGATTCAAAAACAAGGGCTAGAAATCAAGATATGTTTCTGAATGAGGACTGCAATGTTATTGTTGCCACTATTGCTTTTGGAATGGGAATTGATAAGCCAGATGTGAGGTTTGTTATTCATCATGATATACCAAAGAGTATTGAAAGCTATTATCAAGAAACCGGTCGAGCTGGGAGAGATGGAGGAGAGGGGTATTGCTTAGCTTTTTATTCATACAAAGATATTGAGAAGTTAGAGAAATTTATGTCGGGTAAACCTNTTGCTGAACANGANGTTGGTTTTGCTCTTTTAAATGATATGGTAGCTTACGCAGAAACTTCAATTTCAAGAAGAAAATTTATTTTACATTATTTTGGCGAGAAATATTCTGCCAAGAATGAGAATGAAGCTAAAATGGATGATAATATGCGTTTCCCTAAGCCCAAAAAAGATGCTGGTGATCAGCTTAAAAGTTTAATTAAAGTTGTATTNGAAACAAAAGAAAAATATAAATCAAAAGAAATTGTTAAAACTTTAGTCGGTGAAAAAAACGCACTTATTTTATCACACAAAACTCACGAGAAATCTTTTTTTGGCTTAGGTAAGGATAAGTCTACTAAATTTTGGATGGCTTTACTTCGTCAGGCACTTGTATCTGGATTTTTTGAAAAGGAAATCGAAACTTATGGTGTTATAAAATTGACTGGTAAGGCTTTAGAATTTCAAGAAAATAGCATCTCGTTTATGATGACAGAAGATCATAACTATGAAGATGTAACCTCAAATTCTTTTATAAGCAAGCCTCAGGGAGCCTCTGACAAAGTATTAATGAACTTTTTAAAAGCTTTGAGAAAGGTCGTTGCTGATGAATCAGATGTACCGCCTTATGCTGTTTTCCAGGATTACTCTCTAGATGACATGTCATTAAAGTACCCAATCAATATTAAGGAAATGGCAAAAATTAATGGAGTTGGAGAGGGTAAGGCAAAACGATATGGGAAAAAATTTGTTGATTTAATCAATAATTATGTTGAGGAAAATAACATAATCCGACCAGATGATTTAATCATAAAAAGTACTGGAGTAAATTCAGCCTTAAAATTATATTTAATTCAAAGTATTGATCGGAAGCTAGCTTTAGATGACATTGCTGCAGCAAAAGGGATGGATATGTCTATTTTAATAAATGAAATGGAAACAATTGTTTTCTCAGGGACAAAACTTGATATTAATTATTGGATTGGAGAAATTTTTGACGATGATCAAATTGATGAATTGATGGAATACTTTATGAATACTGAGTTTGACGATATTTCTATCGCCATTGAAGAATTTGAAGAAAATTACGAGGAAGACGATTTGAGGCTTTTCCGTTTAAAATTTATCAGTGAGGTAGGTAATTGAAGTAAATTCGCTTTCATTAATTAACTATTATTATCTTCACATTCATTTTAAATCACACAAAATGAATAACGGATTATATGCAATATTTAGAACTAATAAAGGTACTATTAAGATCAAATTAACTAATGAGCAAACTCCTGGAACGGTAGGTAACTTTGTTGGTCTAGTAGAAGGTGCAATAAAAAATGATGTTTATGATTCTGGAACACCTTATTACGATGGGTTAAAGTTTCATCGTGTTATTCCAGATTTTATGGTTCAAGGAGGATGTCCCCAAGGCACTGGAGTTGGTGGGCCTGGATATAATTTTGATGATGAGTTTCATCCCAAATTAAAGCATGATCGACCGGGAACCCTATCTATGGCCAATGCCGGTCCTGGAACTAATGGAAGTCAGTTTTTTATTACTCATATAGAAACCCCTTGGCTAGATGGAAAACATGCCGTTTTTGGTTATGTTGTGGAAGGTCAAGAAGTCATTAATAATATTTTACAAAATGATATTATCGAAAAAATAACTATTGAACGAATTGGCGATGAGGCTGAACAATGGGATGCTGTAGCTCATTTTAATGCTTTTGTGAATGAGAAAGAAGACCGAATTAAAGATGATAAAGAAAAAGGTAGCAAATCGCTTGAGAATATTGTCGTTGATATGAATAAAACAGAATCGGGACTTTATTACAAAATTAATAGAACCGGTAAAGGAAAAAGTCCATCACCTGGAAGTAATGTCTATGTTCATTACCGGGGAATGTTAATAGATGGTTCTGAATTTGACTCCTCTTATCAGCGAAATGAGCCTATAAATTTTGTATTAGGAAAAGGACAGGTAATTAGTGGATGGGATGAAGGAATTGCCCTACTTAATAAAGGGGCATCAGCAAGGNTAGTTATACCAAGTGATCTTGCATACGGGTCTAGTGGTGCTGGGGGAGTGATTCCTCCAGATGCTATATTAGTTTTTGAAGTTGAGTTGGTAGATTTTAGCTAAAAAATCCATTGGGCTCATTACCTCTTTTCCATTTAATATTGCATCCTAAACTCGGAGTTTGATCACTATTTTGGGGGATTTCCATTATTAGATTTTTTGCTGCTTTTAGTAGGTCTTTTCCACTTATCGGTTCTTCATTATTAGGTCGTGCATCGTCGAACTTACCTCTGTAGACTAACTTTAAGCCCGAGTCAAAAAGATAAAAATCTGGAGTGCATGCTGCTTCATAAGACATGGCTATNGATTGAGTTTCATCATACAAATATGGGAAATTGAAATCTCTATCCTCAGCTAACTTTTTCATTAGTGTTGGATGGTCTTCAGGATAGTTTTCAATATCATTACTGGATATGGCAACCGTATTGATTCCTAACTCTCGGATTTCATTGGAAATTTCAATAATTTTATCTAGGAGATGAAGTACATATGGGCAATGATTACACATAAAAATAATTATTGTCCCTTTGGTACCTTTAATGTCAATTAATGAAATCTCCTCTCCACTAACGGTATTAGGAAGAATAAAATTTGGTGCTTCAGTCCCTAATGGAAGCATGAAAGAATTGGTTTTGGCCATTAAAAAACTATTTTAATTATATTATTAAAAACTAATAAATTTCAAAATTCACAAAAGAAAGTTTTTAAAATTGGGGATTAAGATTATATATCCTCAAAATTCAAATTGGAAAAGTCATTATTGGAACTGTTAGCTACGTTGAAATCCTTTTTTTTGTCATAATCCTTTTGATGTATTTCACTAATAACCTCTTCACCTCTTTCTTTAACAATGAATCCCAGTATCTCTCCTAAAATATCTTTAAATTCTGAAAAATCCTCTTTGTAAAGGTATATTTTGTGCTTTTTGTAGTAAAAAGTACCATCATCATTTGTGAATTTCTTACTTTCTGTAATTGTTAGATAATAGTCACTTGCTTTTGTTTCCCTAACGTCAAAAAAATAAGTTCTTCTTCCAGCTCTGAGGACTTTTGAGAAAATTTCTTCCTGATCTCTTTCATTATTATACATGGAAATTTTGTTTAAATATTATTGGTCTTTTTCAACAAAAATCTAAAAAAATACAGAACAAAACAAATTAAAACTCTTTTTCGTACTGTTGTCTTTTGAAAAGTTCAGAATAATAATTTTTATTTTTTATTAAAGTTTCGTGATCTCCTACTTCGATTATTTTGCCATCTTCTAAAACAATTATTTTATCGGCATCTTTAATTGAAGAAATTCTATTACTAACCATAATAGTTGTTTTATTTTGACAAGTTCTTTTAAGATTTTTTAATATTTTTTCTTCTGTATCCGTATCTACCGAAGACAAGCAATCATCAAATAAAAGTATTTGTGGGTTTTTGATTAAGGCTCGAGCAATGGAAACACGTTGAATTTGTCCACCTGAAAGTGTTAGGCCTCTTTCTCCAAGAAGTGTCTCATAGCCATTTTTGAATCCAATTATACTTTCATGTATTTCCGCAACTTTACAAGCCCCTTTTATCTCCTTAACAGTTGCATCAATTTTTCCAAAACTAATATTATCTAAAATTGATTCAGAGAATAAAAAAGAATTTTGCGGAATATTTCCTATTAAGCCTCGTAATNCATTAAGCTTAAAATCCTTAACATTATTTCCGTCTATCATAACTTTACCATCATTAACATCATAAAGTCGATTAACCAAATTAAGTAAAGTTGACTTTCCAGAACCAACCTTACCAATTACTCCTAATTTTTCACCTGCTTTAATTTTAAAACTAATTTTATCCAAGGCTTTAATTTTGGTTTCGGGATAAAAAATTGATACATTTTCAAATATTATCTCTCCATTAATTAATTTCTCAATCCCTTTTCCATTTTTTATTTCAATTCTTTCATTTAAAAATTGATTAATTCTCTTTTGTGATGCTTCGGCTTGCTGAACTATAGATGTCACCCAACCTACAACAGCAACTGGCCACGTTAACATATTTATATATACAATAAATTCAGCTAAAACACCTATTTCTATTTCATCGTTAATATATTGTTTNCCACCAACAAATATTACAATCAAATTACTCAATCCTATTAATAGAATCATTAATGGAAAAAACCAAGCTTGAACTTTTACTAAATTCATATTAATCAACTTGGTTTTAGACGCTAAACTCTCAAAATCTTTATTCATCAAATTTTCCAGAGTATATGATTTAATTACTGAAATACCACTAAAACTTTCCTGAGTAAATGAAGATAACTTTGCAAGCATTTCTTGAACTATGGTGCTCCTTGAATTAATTACCTTACTTAATTTATAAATTGTAATTGATAATAACGGAAGTGGAATTAGTGTGTAAAAAGATAATTTTGGAGCTATACTAATCATAATAGTAATAACACATATAAATAATGTAATGGTATTAATACTGTACATTATCGCTGGACCAACATACATTCTTACCTTGCCTACGTCTTCACTTATTCTACTCATCATATCACCTGTTCTATTATTTTTATAAAAGCGTAAAGAGAGCTTCTGATAATTATTAAATATTTCGTTTTTGAGATCAAATTCTATATATCTCGAAACATTTATAATTGTCTGTCTCATCAAAAAGGTAAAAAAACCTGAGAGTAATGTAGCTGCAATGATAATAAGAATATTATTGAGCAGAAGCTCCTTTAGAGACTCAAATGTTTCCTTGTTTTCGATTATGTATTTTTCAACTGCTGTTAGAGAGTTTCCTATCAGTCGCGGAGCAAATAATGAGAATATACGTGAGATTACAGTTATGAATAATCCAATAAGTAATTTTAGATGGTACTTTTTGAGGTACTTGTTAAGGTAACGCAGTTCTCTCATGGTCTCTGATGCCTTTCTCAATAAAAAATCCAAAGTTAATCAAATGCATCAGGATTCAAATTCAAAATGTATTTATGTTTGCTGGAATCCAATCTAAAGCAGTATTTTTACTTTATGATTTCGAATATTTAATGCTAACCCGAAGACATTTGCGAATTAAAGTTATGCAGTCGCTTTATTCTTTTTTCCAAAACGAAGAAAACGACCTTAATAAACACGTTAGTTTTTTTAAAGAAAGTTTTTTAAATACTTTTTCTCTTTACATTACAATTCTTTCTTTTTTAAAGTCAATTCATGAGTATGCACAGCAACATATTCTTCTTCAAAAAGAGTTACGTAATGGTCCTTTAGATAATAAATCTAGGTATTTGGTTAGCAATAAAATTCTAAGCTTTATTAGTGGTCACAGAGTTCTAGGTAACACTATTAAAGAGAGAAAAATTAAATATTGGGAGTTAGACTTTGAATATGTGAAAACTGCATTTAAAGATCTTATGGAAAGTGAATCATTCATTACATATTCTAAGTTAGAGAATCCAACCATAAATCAAGACAGAGAAATATTAATTTTCTTTTTCAAAGAAATAATTGCGGTATCAGAAGTTTTTTACGAGTACATGGAAGATCATGAACTCACGTGGATTGATGATTTTCCAGTTGTTAATACATTTATATTAAAGATACTGAATAAAATTGATCCAAATGACATTAACAGCTTGCATTTTCCAAAGATGAGTTCTAGTGAAGAAGACCCGCAGTTTGCAGTTGCGCTTTTAGAAAAAGTTGTGGTTAAAAATGATGAGCTTAAATCAGAGCTTGAGGGAAGGACTCCAAATTGGGATAGTGATAGGATTGCTTTTATTGATGCTATCTTGATTAAGATGGCTACAGCTGAATTATTATATTTCCCTACAATTCCTACAAAAGTAACTATGAACGAGTATATTGAAATTTCAAAAGATTATTCAACTCCAAAGAGTAATATTTTCATTAATGGGATATTAGATAAAATGATTAAAGATTTTAATAAAAATGGGCGTTTAAATAAAACTGGTAGAGGTTTATTATAACTTTTTTTATAATTTTGAATTGCACAAAATATTTTAAATAATGAAAAATTTAATTTACTTAATTATAGGTGTTTTTGTTTTTGGCTTTTCTGGTTGTAATGAAAGTGCTTCAAAAAAAGTAGACACCCAAAAAGCTGATGAGGCATCTGATACTTCTTCAATTACTGCAGCAATGACTTTTGACAAGGTTTCGCATGACTTTGGGACCATTAAGGAAGGTGAGACTGTTCAAACAACATTTAACTTTACAAACACAGGCAAAGTAAATCTTTTAATTGTTGATGCAAGAGGGAGTTGCGGTTGTACAGTTCCTAAGTATCCAAAAAATACTCCTATTAAACCTGGAGAAACCGGTCAAATTTTAGTAAGTTTTGATTCGAATAATAAACCTAACATGCAACAAAAAACTGTTACTATATCTGCTAACACCCAAAGTGGTAGAGAAACACTTAGAATAAAAGCAATGGTTACTGCTGATCCAGTAAAACAAAAACAAAGAGACGACTTAGCTAAAGCGCGTCAACAACAAAACCCAAATTAATAAAAATGGATGGATTTTCAGGGCAAATGCCCTTTTTACTCCTAATGCTTGTTGTTTTTTTCTTTTTTATCATACTTCCTCAACAAAGAAGGCAAAAGAAAGAAAAAAATTTTATGAGAGATTTATCTAAAGGAGATCGTGTAATCACCAAAAGTGGTCTTCATGCTAAAGTATTAGATCTAAATGATAATGATAATACTTGCATCATTGAGACTATGGCGGGTAAGTTAAAAATTGAACGATCAGCACTTTCGCTAGAAATGAGTCAAAAATTAAATCCTGTAAAAAAATAATATTATCCCGCCTAAGCGGGATTTTTTTTACTTTGTTTTTATGTATCGATATTTAATCAAACCCATACTTTTTCTTGGAGATCCTGAATGGATCCATTATTTNACTTTTTCATTAATCAAATGGGTAAATAAAATACCTGGNATNTCNCAATTCATTCGNTTATTATATNAAGTCAATCATCCCANGCTNGANAGGGAATTATTNGGAATTAAGTTTAAAAATCCCATTGGNCTNGCTGCCGGTTTTGACAAAGATGCTAAATTGTTTAAAGAGCTATCCAATTTTGGATTTGGTTTCATTGAGATAGGAACTCTTACTCCAAAACCTCAGTCTGGGAATTCAAAAAAACGCTTATTTAGGTTGCCTCAAGATCAGGGTTTAATCAATCGGATGGGTTTTAATAATGAGGGGGTGGAAGCTGCTATCCCTAGATTGAATAAAAATAAAAATATTATTATTGGTGGGAATATTGGAAAAAATAAGGCAACGACAAATAAAAAAGCGGTAGATGATTATCGCTTTTGCTTCAATACCCTTTACCCCTTTGTAGATTATTTTGTGGTTAATGTTAGTTCTCCTAATACACCAAATCTAAGAGCTTTACAGGAAAAAGAGCCCTTAACTGAATTACTCAATACCCTTCAAGACTTGAACAAGTCTAAAGATAAACCCAAACCCATTCTTTTAAAAATTGCACCCGATCTCAACGAGGATCAATTGCTGGATATTATAGATATCATTAAAAAAACTAATATTGCTGGAGTTATTGCAACTAATACTACCCTAAGCCGAAAGGGTCTACAGTCATCAAATCAAATTGAGAGTGGAGGTTTAAGCGGTAAACCTCTTACAGATAAAAGTACTGATGTGATTCGCTTCCTTGTTGAAAAAAGTAATAAGGCTTTTCCTATAATTGGAGTAGGTGGGATACATAAGCCTAACGATGCAATTGAAAAACTAAATGCTGGGGCAGACTTAATTCAACTATATACTGGTTTTGTTTATGAGGGACCTGCAGTGGTTAAGAGGATTAATAAGGCAATTTTAAGAAGTAATAAGATAACCTAATAAACTTAATTTCAATAATTTATAAGAGTAAACATTTAAAACTATTCGTAAGTCGGAATGCCAGGTCTAGCTTGAGTAATTTAGTTAATCAAAATAGCTAAAACCTTTTTTAAGATCAATTTTTAATAATGTTTCATATATCAAACGGATTACATTTTCAAGATCCTCTCTATGAACCATTTCAACAGTAGTGTGCATATAGCGCAAGGGTAAAGAAATTAATGCTGAGGCAACTCCGCCGTTGCTGTAGGCAAAAGCATCCGTATCAGTTCCAGTAAAGCGAGAGGAAGCCAATCTTTGGAAAGGAATTTTATTAGTCTCGGCTGTCTTAATAATTTTCTCCCTTAGTTTGTTTTGAACAGCAGGAGCGTAGGAAATAACTGGACCTTTGCCCATCTCTGTATCTCCTTGCTGCTTTTGGTTTATCATTGGAGTTGTTGTATCATGACATACATCGGTAACAATCGCAACATCTGGTTTGATAGTATTTGTTATCATTTCAGCCCCTCTCAATCCTACTTCCTCCTGTACAGAATTAGTAATGTACAAACCGAAAGGTAAATCAATCTTATTCTCATATAGTAATCGCCCAACTTCAGCAATTATAAAACCACCTGCTCTATTGTCGATAGCACGACAAATAAACTTATTTTTATTAATAATTTGAAATGTGTCTGGATATGTAATAACCCAGCCAATATGTACACCCATTTTCTCAACCTCAGCCTTGTCCTTGGCGCCAATATCAATAAAAATATTTTCTAATTTAGGAGATTCCTCTTTACCGTTTTTTCGAGTGTGAATTGCAGGCCAACCAAAGACCCCTTTTATAATTCCTTTCTTAGTATGAATGTTAACCCATTTGGACGGCGCAATTTGATGATCGCTTCCTCCATTTCGTATAACGTAGATTAACCCTTTATCAGTAATGTAATTTACATACCAAGAGATTTCGTCTGAGTGACCTTCAATAACCACTTTGTGTGAAGCATCTGGATTTATTACACCCACAGCAGTTCCATAAGTATCAGTAATAAAATTATCAACATAGGGTTTTAAATATTCCATCCATATTTTTTGACCCTCCCACTCATATCCTGTTGGAGAAGGGTTATTTAGATATTTTTCTAAAAAAGCCAACGATTTTTTACCGAGTATTTTCATCTGTAAATTTTTTAAAAACAAGTTGCTAAAATAATAATTAGTAAGTAATTGAAAATTATATTGCTTGGTTTTATTTATAAATTTGTTATAAATGACTTTAGCTCGTGTAACTCTTTTTTTGACATTTATAAACTTTGTCCAGGCTCAATTACCCCATCTAGATCCTATTACAGTTGAAGATTATTTTGTAATTGAGGGAGACTCTGTAATGCGATCAGAAATAGAATTGAAAGAGGTGATTGTATTTCAGCCTTTAAATTTCTCTAGCTATGACGAAGCTAAGCGTTATATTTTATTAAGACAGCGAACCTTTAGGGTATACCAATATGCTAAATTGGCAGCTGATCGTTTAAATATTTTGACAGATAGATTAAATAAAATTAAATCAAAAAGAAAAAAGCGAAAATATTTAAGACTAATTGAGGATTTTATTTACAATGAATTTGAACTCGAACTAAAGAAACTTTCACGATCCCAAGGAAAAATTTTAATTAAACTTATTCATCGTCAAACTGGAAATACCACTCACGAACTAGTAAAAGAACTTAGAAATGGCTGGCGTGCTTTAATTTATCAGACTACTGCATCATTATTCAAGCTATCTCTTAAAGAGACTTATAACCCTAAGGAGATTTATGAGGATTATTTGATAGAAGATATATTACAAAGAGCCTTTTCAAACGAGCGTCTAGAACGACAGGATACAGCTTTAGACTATGACTTGGATGCGTTGTATATTTATTGGAAAAAAAATAAGCCAAAACCCAGAGATAAAAAACCTTCTTAATCCCCAATAAACATTCGAAAAATTAGTCTTTTTTTTTGTAAGTAATTTAAATCTTAAAATAATTTAAAAAAAAACTAAAAAAAGTATGTGAACTTTAAAAAAGCAATTTATATTTGCACCCGCTTAAAGGTTATAACATTTTAAGCACAAAGTTCATTGAAAGATAATACAAAAATGACAGCGCGTATCAATTAAGATACAAGCGAATTAGAACCATTTTGAGACCAAAGTCAATTACGTTGTGAGTTCGTTAATAAAATTAAAAAACTACAACGAAGAGTTTGATCCTGGCTCAGGATGAACGCTAGCGGCAGGCTTAACACATGCAAGTCGAGGGGT